>CAYLRA010000001.1:0-167671 GCA_964386045.1 uncultured Verrucomicrobiaceae bacterium
CTGCACCACCTTCTTCACGGTACAGCGGTCGATGGAGCGCAGGATTCCCTGGCGGTCCCTGGCGGAGATATCCGCCGGCAACTCGACCTGAATCCTGAAAATCTGGTTGTAGCGATTTTCCGGATCGACAATGTTGTTCTGCGACAGACGAATGTTATCGGTGGGGATATTGCGGGTATTGCAGTACAGCTTGACGAAGTAGGCCGCACACAGGGCCGATGAGGCCAGGAAGTAGTCGAACGGACCGGGTGCCGATCCATCGCCCTTGTAGCGAATGGGCTGGTCGGCCACCACGGTGAAGTCATCGAACTTGGCTTCGAGACGAAAGTTATCGAGAAAGTTGACCTTGATTTCCATGGGCGGGATTACCAAAAAGGGCGGGCAAAATGCGCTGGACGCCATTATCGGAGTTTCTTCCGCCGGAATCTTCAGATTTTCGGAATCGCGGCTTCACCTGACCAGAAAAAACTCCATCTCCGGCTCGCCGTCGAGGAACACCGCCAGTTTCTCCATCGAACCCGCCTCAGCCATCTGTGCGGCATAGCGGTCGTGAATCTCCCGCGACACCCAGGTCTCGGAGAGCACCACGAGACCTGGCTGCTCCTCGCCCTGCAGCACCTCGACCCCCTCACAGCCGGGCGCCGCCAGAATCTCCGCCACAGCCCCGCGCATGATGCCGACAAAGGTGTCGGCCATGCCGTCTTTTACCGCGAATTTCACCAGCAGCTTGATGCTCATCAGGACGTCTCACAGTTGATTTCAGGATTCGAATTTCGCCAGATAACGTTCGACCAGCGCATGTGTGTCGGCATGGCTGAGCGTGATGCCCACCGAACTTTCGATGGCGATGCCACGGGCGATCGACTCCAGTGCCACGGCCAATGTCTCCGGCGGGTACTCCTCGGGATCGAGCCCCGCCTTCTGCAGAACCTGTTTGAACACCTCGACCTGCATGCCGCGCATGCGCCGGTTGAGCTTGACGAACTCGGTACCGATCGCCTTGCGGTGATTGGCGAGGGCGAGGAATTCGATGGTCAGCGCTGCTGTATCTGGATCGCTGTTTATCTCCCACAACGCGCGCAACGGCTTTTCCGACGCGAGCGCGCGCGCGAAATGGATCAGGAATGCATCGGATAGCCGCTGCAACAACGCCAGAAAAAGCTCGTCCATGTTGCGGAAGTAGTAATGGACAAGCTGCGGCTTGAGGCCCGCGTATTCGGCAACTCGTCGCGACGTGACAGCGGCATACCCCTCCTCGCGCATCACCTGCTCGGCGGCCTCCAGCAGCGCCTCCCGAGTCTTCGAGTTTTCCGCGCCCAGTCTGCGCTCCGAAGCTGGCTGACCACCTTTCATTGCTGCCACAACGCTCCCAATTGATTGCAGGCTTATTCCACCGCGACAAGAATACTGTGCAATAGCACAGCATCAAATGCCAGCTTATTGAGAGAAATCGGACCATTCTCCAAGGAATATATGCTTATTTATCTCAATCCTCAGGGCTTCCATCTCCAAATGCTGTGCAGTATCTTAGCAACTGACCACGAAGTGACCAACCCCCATAACCGATAACAACCCACCGTGAGGAGAACAAATGGCAACCGTCTTCGTGACCGACCGCAGTGGCACGACCACCGAGATCGAGATCCGCCCCAACATCACGCTGATGCAGACCATCACCGATGCCGGTATCAGCGACCTGCTCGCGCTGTGCGGCGGCGTCTGCTCGTGCGCGACCTGCCATGTCCATGTCGACGACAGCCTTGCGCTGAAACTGACGCCGATCAGCGAAGACGAGGATTGCCTGCTCGATGGCAGCAGCCACCGGCAGCAGCACTCCCGCCTCTCCTGCCAGATTCGCATGTCGCCCGAGTTCGACGGGCTGCGCGTGACCATCGCCGCCGAGGACTGAACACGCCCCAGGGACGCAACCCACCATCGGCAACGTCAGCCGAAAGCCGAATGACACATCGCGAGGAGAAAATAATGACAACGCCAGCTTTCAAGGAGCGCGACTACTTCACCGACCCCTCGGTGCTGCTCGACCCCTATCAGTATTTCGAGGAGATGCGACCGCGCGGCCCGGTCTGCCAGCTGGAGACACACGACTGCCTGCTGGTGACCGGCTTCGCCGAGTGCATCGAAGTGCTGCGCAACCCGACCGATTTCTCGTCGATCAATGCGCTGGCCAGCTCCGCATTCCCGCTGCCGTTCACCCCCGAGGGCAGCGACATCAGCGAACAGATCGAAGCGAATCGCAGCAAATATATCGGCGACACCCTGGTCGTCACCTACGACGGCGCGCACCACAACAACGTGCGCTCGCTGCTCAGCCGCATGTTCACGCCGTCGCGCCTGAAAGCGAACGAGGCGTTCATGAACGAATACGCCGACAGCATCGTCGCCAGGGTGGTCGCCGACGGGCAGTGCGAGCTGGTGAAACAGATTGCCGCCCCCTACGTGACGATGGTGATCGCCGATCTGCTCGGCGTGCCGGCCGACGATCGCCAGCTGTTCGAGCAGAAGATTGCCGAGGGTCAGACCGTCGGCAGTATCGAAAATCCCGACGCGCCGAGCGACACCTCGGTGCTGGAGTTCATGGGCGGGTTCTTCTACCGCTACCTGATGGAGCGCGCGGCCAACCCCGGCAGCGACCTGCTCTCCGAACTGGTCACGACAACCTACCCGGACGACACCAAGCCGGAACTGATGGAGCTGGTCAGCCTCGCGACCTTCCTGTTCGCCGCCGGCCAGGACACCAGCGCCAAGCTGCTCGGCAATGCCATGCGTTACATCGTCGATATACCTGGCCTGCAGCAACAGCTGCGCGCCGATCGCAGCCTGATCCCGTGGATGTTCGAAGAGGTGCTGCGCCTCGAAGGTTCGTCGAAGGCGACGCACCGGCTGGCTCGCCGCGATACCACCATCGGCGGCATCAAGGTACCCGCGGGCAAGGCCGTCATCGTGGCACTGGCCGCCGCCAACCGCGATCCACGGCGCTGGGGTGACGACGCCGGCGAGTTCAAGCTCAAACGCCAGGGCATCCGCGAACACATCGCTTTCGGCCGCGGTTCGCACACCTGTGCCGGCGCCCCGCTGGCGCGCGCCGAAGTGATCACGATCATGAACAAGTTCTTCGATCGCAGCGCCGACATCGCCATCTCGGAGGCGCGGCATGGCAAGCCGGGGCAACGCCACTATCAGTTCGAGCCGTCGTTCATCCTGCGCGGTCTCGACAACCTGCACCTCGACCTGACGCCGGCCTAATCGCCTGCGGCAGAGGATGACAACAGCGCCGTTTCCGCTGGCACGCGATGCCATCGGGACGGCGCGGTCGCGCCACCGGCCCGTAATTGACCACCCGGCAATTTAACGTCAACATGCTGCCACCAATTTGTTCGCCCGCCCCGCAGCCTCCCGGCCAGTCCCGATGCCGGATCGCCGGCCGCAGTTTCCGACCGTCGCGAACCCACCTATAAATGAACAGCCAACCGCATCCGGTTCCGGAGGATCCTTCGACATGAATATGACTGGTGAGCAGCGTATCGCCGCCCCTCGACAGCGCGTCTGGGAAGCACTGAACGACCCGGAGATTCTTCGCGCCAGCATTCCCGGCTGCCAGAGCCTGACCAAGGAGTCGGATACCCGCCTCACCGCCACCGTCGAAGTGAAGGTCGGCCCGATCGGCGCGCGCTTCAAGGGCGGCGTCACGCTGGAGGATCTGAACCCGCCGAATGGCTACACGCTGGTGCTCGAAGGCAACGGCGGTATCGCCGGTTCGATGAAAGGAGTCGCCAGGGTAAAGCTGACGGAGGATGGCGGCGGCACCCTGCTCAGCTACGACGTCGATGCCCAGGTCGGCGGACGCATGGCGCAGCTCGGCGGCCCGATCATCGATGCCACGGCGAAACAACTCGCCGGCAAGTTCTTCGGAAAATTCGGCGACATTCTCGGCGGTGCGAAAGCGGCACAACCGGATGCAACCGCAGCCACATCGACAGCAACCGGTGCACCGGCGCTGGCAGCGCGCACCGCGGGCGGCGATTCGCGCTGGGCCGGCATCGCCATCGGCCTGCTGCTGATCCTGGTGGCCGCCGCGTCGTTCCAGTTCGGCCGCCAGTCGGCGCAACCCGTTGTCGTGCTCGACAGGACACTCCTCAAACAGCTGGTCATCGAGGTACAAAAAGAGACGGAGGGCGAGCAATGAAACCCGCGCCGTTCGACTACGTCGCGCCGGCATCCATCGACGAGGCGCTTGCACAGCTTGCTGAAGCGGGCGGCGGCGCGACACTGCTGGCCGGCGGCCAGACGTTGATGCCGCTGCTGAACCTGCGCATGAGCCAGCCCTTCATCGTTATCGACATCAACAAGATCGCCGCGCTGAAAGGGATCACCAGCGAAGGCAACGGCATACGCATCGGGCCGATGACGCGACAGTGCGAGGTGATCGACAGCGAACTGCTGGCGCGCGAGTTGCCGGTACTGGTACAGGCGGTGCGCCATGTCGGCCACCACCAGACGCGCAATCGCGGCACCGTCGGCGGCTCGATTGCCCTTGGCGAACCGGCGGCGGAGCTGCCCGCCACCGCCGTCGCGCTCGACGCAACCATCGAGGTGCGCTCGGTGCGCGGCATGCGCCAGATTGCCGCCAGCGATTTCTACCTCGGCCCCTACATGACCGTGCTGGAGCCGGATGAGATCGTCACCGGCATCACCTTCCCCGGCTGGCCCGCCGGCCACCTCACGCTGTTCAGCGAACTGGCGCAGCGCCCCGGCGATTTCGCGCTGGTCGGCCTGGTCGGCGCACTCGCCATCGACGCTGGAAAAATCAGCCGCGCCGGTATCGCCTGGTTCGGCATGGGACCGACGCCGATTCGCGCCCGTGCAGCGGAGCAGCTGCTGATCGGGCAATCACCCGACACCATCGATGCACAGGCCGTGGCCGAACGCGCCGTGGCGGAGTGCGCACCGTTCGACGACAAACAGACCAGCGCCGAGTATCGCCGCACGGTCGGCAAACGTATGTTCGCGCGCACGCTGCGCGAGGCACTCGCGCCCGAGGCGACCGAAAAAAATCGGGGAGAGATCGCATGAGCAAACATCAGGTAGCGATGACCATCAACGGCCGCCGCCATGACGGCGATGTCGAGGCGCGTGTTTCGCTTTCCGACTTCCTGCGCGGCGATGCCGGCTACACCGGCGTCCATGTCGGCTGCGAACACGGTGTCTGCGGCGCCTGCACCGTCATCGTCGACGGCGTGGCGGTGCGCAGCTGCCTGATGCTGGCGGTACAGGCGGACGGCGCCGAGATCACCACCGCCGAAGGATTGGCCGCAGCGGACGGTACACTGCACCCGGTGCAGCAGGCGATGCTCGAAGAGCACGCGCTGCAGTGCGGCTTCTGCACACCCGGCGTGGTGATGACACTCGCCGCGTTGACACAGGGCGAGCAGAAACCGACCGAGCAGCAGCTCATCGCAGCGATGTCGGGACACGTCTGCCGCTGCACCGGTTATCAGGGCATTCGCCGCGCCGCCTGCAAACTCGCTGGTACGAAAACGAGCAGCACGACGGGAGAGGCCGGATGAACGCACCGCATCGCCACACCGACTCGCCGATCGGCACCGGCCGCTACATCGGCCAGCGCGTACATCGCAAGGAGGACCCTCGTCTGCTGACCGGCCACGGCCAGTTCGTCGACGACATAGCACTGCCCGGCATGCTGTTCGCCGCCTTCGCCCGCAGCCCGATCGCGCGCGGTCGCATTGTGTCGATCAACAGCGATATCGCGCGTGATGTCGACGGCGTGCAGGCGATCTACACACAGGCCGATCTGGCCAGCTTCAACGTGCAGATGATCAGCTTCTTCCTGACACCGCCCGACGTCGAAACCACGCCGCTCGCCAACGGTCGCGTCGCCTACGTCGGCGACCCGGTGGCGATGGTGATCGCCAGCAGCCGCCACGCCGCCGAGGATGCCGCCTCGCTGATCGAGATCGAATACGCCGAGGAGGATCCGGTCGTCACCCTCGCCGACGCACGCAACGGCGCGCCGGTGCACCCCGGCATGAGCGACAACATCAATGCGCAGATGGGCGACGACGAGATCGATGAAGAGCTCGACGCACTGCTGAAGGGTGCGCCGCACCTGATCACGCACAAGGTCGTGCACCAGCGCATCTCGCAGTCGCCGATGGAGACGCGCGGCGTCGTCGCCAAACCGGAGGGTGCCTCGGAGCTGACGCTCTACATCACCTGCCAGAGCCCGCACATGGTGGCGCGCTGGGTGTCGCTGGCACTCGGACTGCCGCCGACGGCGATTCGTGTCATCGCCAAGGATGTCGGCGGCGGTTTCGGCCTGAAAAATCATCCGTGGAAAGAGGAGGTCGCCGTCATTCTCGGCGCGCTGAAAATCGGCCGCCCGGTGAAATGGATCGAGGATCGCTACGAAAACCTGATCGGTGCCTGCCAGGCGCGCGAGCAGGAGATGACGCTGCAGGTCGCGTTCGACAACGACGGCCGACTGATCGCCTCGCACGGCGACTACAGCGTCAATGTCGGCGCCTATCCGCAGCTCTCCGAGTGCAACATCGCCGTGCACATGTTCGTCTGGGCCGCCTACAAGATGCCGACCTATGCCTTTCTGACACGCGGCTGGTACAGCAACACGGTCGGCTATGCCGCCTATCGCGGCCCGTGGGCGATGGAGTCGCTGATTCGCGAAACGGCGCTCGACAAGGCCGCGCGCCAGCTCGGCATCGACCCGATCGAGATTCGCCGCCGCAACCTGGTGACGCTGCAGGACCAGCCGACCACTTCGTGCATGCAGATTCCGCTCGAAGACATCACGCCGGCCGAGTGCCTGGAAAAACTGCTCGGCTACTTCGATGTGGCGGCGTTCCGCAGCGAACAGGCGGACGCGCGCAAGCAGGGTCGTTATCTCGGCCTCGGCATCGCCGCCTATGTCGAACCGACCGGCGCCGCCGGCGCCATCGCGACGATGACCGGCGAACTGGCGCAGGTGCGCATCGAGCCGACCGGCAAGGTGACGGCGACGATGAGCACGCACTCGCAGGGCCACGGCACCGCAACGACGATGGCGCAGATCTTCGCCGACCGGCTCGGCGTTCCCTATGACGACGTCACCGTGTACGAGGGCGACAGTTCGCGCGGCGGCTTCTCGCCCGGCGCCGCCGGCTCTCGCCAGGGGGTCATCGCCGGCGGCGCCGCGATCATGGCCGCCGATATGTTGATGGCGAAGGTGAAGCAACTCGCCGCGCATCTGTTCGACACCACGCCCGATGCCATTCGCGTCGAGGAAGGCATGGTGCATGTCGACGGCCAGCCGGAGAAATCGCGCCCGCTGCGCCAGATCGCCGACATCGCCTACGGCGAACCGGATCGACTGCCAGCCGACTTCGAAGCCGGGCTCGAAGCGCAATACCGCTACCAGCCGCCGCCGATGACCTTCGCCAGCGCGGCCAACGCCTGCGTCGTCGAAGTCAGCGCCGACACCGGCTTCGTGAAGATCCTGCGCTGGATCTCGTCCGAGGATTGCGGCACGCCGATCAACCCGGCGGTGGTCGAAGGGCAGGTCGCCGGCGGCCTCGCGCAGGCGATCGGCATGGTGCTGCACGAAGAGGTGTCGTTCGACGCGCGCGGCAACCCGACCGCCGCCACCTACAAGGATTACCACCTGCCACTGATCAGCGATGTGCCGGTATTCGAATTCGTCCACGCCAACACGCCGTCGAAATCGGTCGGCGGCATGCGCGGTGTCGGCGAAGGCGGCGCCATCATCGGCCCGCCGACGCTGGTCAACGCCATCGCCGATGCGCTGTCGCCATTCGGCGAAGTGCCGGTGGAGCTGCCACTGACGCCGACCAGGCTGCTCGGCATCATCGAAGGGCGCGATCTGAGCGCACCGATTGAAATTGAAAGGCGCGACCTGAGCGCACCGATCGAACCGGTGCAGCGCGAGACCGTCGCCGCCGCCCCAACCGCAGCGCTCCCGGAAGTAGCGCCAACCCCCGAGCCAGCCGCCGAAACTGCGGTGGCACTGGTCATCGACGGCGACTGGAAGATGGTGCTGTCGACGCCGATGGGGCCGCAGGAGATGGTCGGCCACTTCGAAACGGATGGCGCCGCGCTCAGCGGCCATCTCAGTGCCGCCGAAGGCCAGCAGTCATTCACCGGCACGGTCGAGGGCAACCGCGTGAAGTTCGACCTGAAGGTCGAGAAGCCGATGAAGATCACGCTGAAATATGACCTCGTGATCGACGGCGACAAACTCGCCGGCAAGGTCAAGATGGGCATCTTCGGCTCGGCGAAACTGAACGGGCAGCGTCTCTGACGCACTGTATTCTCCAGGCTCGGCGCCTTACCATTGCCGCCTTTCGTTCGCGGCAGTGGACGAGCCACGAGGAGAAAAGTGAATGAAAGCAATGCGCCTGCGCAAACCCTCCACGCTGGAAGCCATCCATCTCGATAGCGCCGAGGCGGCGGCACCCGGTCGCGGTGAAATCAGGGTGAGGATTCATGCCGCATCGCTCAATTTCCGCGATGGACTTGTCGCCAAAGGCTTTTTCCCGGTGGCCGACGGATTGATTCCGCTGTCGGATGCGGCGGGTGAGGTCGTGGAAGTCGGCGAGGGTGTCAGCGAATTCAACGTCGGTGATGCCGTTGTCTCCACCTTCCATCCGAAATGGCTGGATGGCCACATGGATCGCGTCGAACTCAACAATTCGCCTGGCGGTCCGGTCGATGGCTTCGCCTGCGAATTCGCGACGCGGCCCGCCACCCATTTCACGCGCGCGCCGGAAGGATTGACGCATAGCGAAAGCGCAGCGCTCACCTGTGCCGGTGTCACCGCGTGGCGTGCAGTCGTTACCGACGGCCAGGTAAAGCCGGGCGATCGCGTACTCATTCAGGGGACCGGCGGTGTCTCCCTGTTCGCACTGCAATTCGCCAAGACCGCGGGCGCGACCGTCATCGCCACCTCATCCAGTGCCGAGAAGCTGTCGAAGCTGAAGGCCCTGGGGGCTGATCACGTCATCAACTACCGGGAGACGGAGAAGTGGGGCGAAGCGGTATTGGCCTTGACCGGCGGCCTTGGCGTCGAGCACGTGATTGAGGTCGGCGGCCCTCACACGATTGGCCAATCCTTCGTTGCCGCTCGCACCGGTGGCCATATCGCGATCATCGGGGCCGTCGGTGGCTTCGATATCGACACCATGCCGTTTGCCATCGTTCAGGCCAAGCGCCTGCGCCTGCAGGCGGTCACGGTCGGCAGCCGGCGCGATCAGATCGACATGGTGCGCGCAATCCAGAGCCTCGGCATCAAGCCGGTGATCGACCGCACTTTCCCGCTCGAACAGCTCTCCGATGCACTGCGTTATCTGCAGAGCGGCCAGGCGTTCGGCAAGATCTGCATCGATATCTGACGCAGCCTCCTCACTCGCCCTACCTCCGCCAATTGAAGTTCTTCGTCATTCTGCGCGGAGCAAAGCGCAGTCGCAGAATCCATGCGGCGGGGTGCAGCGACCGTGGATTCCGCGACTGCGCGCGGAATGACGAACACCAGGTTCATGAGTTTCTAGAGCCTCCCAAGGAAGCAAACTCAATCACCGCCGGGCAGATGCGGCTTGCGTTTGTTGATCAACGGTCGCTGGTAGGAAGGATCGTTGCGATCGCGCGACGGCGCGCCGTTGAGATGGATGCCCGGCACGTCCAGGAACGGAATCGGCATCGTCGGCACGATGCCCGACCACTCGATGGCATTGGTGCGCAGCGCGATCTTCCACTGCCCGTCGCGCCTCTCCATCCGGTCGATGTAGCGCCCGCCGGCGATCCAGTTGCTGTCGTCGCGATTGCGGCCGACGAACAGGTAGTAGGTCTCGGTGTGCGCGACATCGCCGTCGATGTCGCAGCTGTGGTTGAGCAGGTTGTGGTGCGTCGCCACCTGTCCCTGCTCGTGCAGTGCCGACGCCCAGTCGTAGAGGTCGGCGGGGCCGCCGACGAACGCGCCGGCGGCAATCGTCGCATCCGGGTGGAATGCCGACAGAAACAGCTCGCGGTCGAAGCGGTCCATGCCGCGGCTGAAGCGCACCAGGCAGTCGAGAATCTGCTGGCGATCGAGCAGTTGCTCCAATGCGGCCAGCCTGTCGTTGGATGTCATCGTGCTCATCTCCACCTCAGCCGATCGGCGACCAGATCGGCGAACCGCGCGTCGCCCGCAGTGACGGAATCACCCGGCCGTCGATGTCGGTGACACCGTACTCCTGCGCCAGCTCGGCGGTGATGAAGGTGCCGCCGCTGCGTTTCATCACCGCCGGATCGTTGGCCAGCGCGACGATGACACGCCCCGGAAACTCCGGCGAACAGCCATCCTCCGGCCGCGTCGCGGCGCGCCCCTTCAGGCCGGGAATATTGGCGAGGTTGCGCTGCGCCCGCTCGGTGAGGGTCAGCCCCTGCCACATCGAGATCGACGTGATGTCGTGCGGCTTCAGCTCGATCGCCATGTCGCGCGCCATGCGGTCGACCGCCGACTTGCAGGTGCCGAAGACGACGCCGTAGGTGTAGCTGACGCCGACGTAGCCGGAGATGGCAACGATCAGGCCCGACTTCTGCGGCGCCATGATCTGCGCCGCGTGCCACGCCGCGACGAAGTTGGAACGCACGCCGACGTCGACCATCTGCCAGTTCGACAGCGGCTTCTCCCAGAACGGATTCGGATCGGTCAGATCCTCCGGCAGCGCGAAGGCGTTGTTGACCAGGATGTCGAGCCGGCCCTGCTCGCGTTTCACCTGTTCGAACAGCGCCGCGACCTGTTCGTCGTCGGCGTGGTCGACCTGCACGGCGATGCCGTTGCCGCCGCGTTCATCGCACTCGGCCGCCGTCTCGCCGACGGTACCTGGCAACGGATAGGAGCCCGGCGTCACCGTGCGCCCGGTGACATAAACGGTGGCGCCCTGCTCGGCCAGCGCAAGGGCGATGCCCTTGCCGATACCGCGACTGGCGCCGGTGACGACAGCGACTTTTCCTGACAACGAACCCATGATTACCACCTCATCTTCTGCCACTCCGCGACGCCACCGCCGCGGAACCTTCGTCAGCGGGAACTCACTTGCGCAGTTCCATCCCGGCCAGATCACCCTTGTCGCGCCACGCCTGCAGCAGCGTCATGAAGGCGGTCCAGCCGTGGCCATAGGCGCGGAACAGCGCCCACGGCGCTTTCACCTGCCCCTCGTTGGTAAAATAGCTCGGCGTGCATTCGCGCTGGAACGCCGACATGTCGATCTCGATCTCCTCGAAGTGCCGCACGTAGGCATCCTGCGCCTGCTGCGTCACCTCCACGGCACCGATGTCGCGTTTGATCGCTTCGCTGATCACGTAGGCGATGTGATGCCCCTGCTGGCCGAACTGCTCGGTGACCGAGGCGTTGAGACCGCCCTGGATGTAACCGATGTAGAACTGGTTCGGGAAGCCGTGCGTCATCGTGCCGTGCAGCGTCTTCGGACCGTTGCGCCAGTGGTCGTAGATCGACAGACCATCGCGACCGGCCACCTCGCCGATGCCCCAGCGCCGTTCGAGATCGCTGGTCACCTCGAAACCGCTGGCGAATACCAGACAGTCGATCTCGTACTCCTGACCGTTGGCCGTGAAACCCTTGTCGGTGATGCACTCGACGCCCTTGGTGGAAGAGACATCGATCAGCTTGACGTTGGGCTGGTTGAAGACGGCGTAGTAGTCGTTGTTCGACAGCGGGCGTTTGCATAGCGCGCGGTAGTAGGGCTTCAACGCTTCTGCGGTCTCCGGATCCCTGACGATGGACTCGACGCGCTGGCGCAGACGCTCCATCACCTGGTAATCGACCTTCTCGCGCCGCGCCATGAACTGTTCGGGGGTCAGTTGCGGCCAGCCCTCGGCAGCCATTTCGGCGGAGAGATTGCGGCTGATTTCGGTCCAGATGTCGCAGATCAGATCCGGCTCGTCCGGCTTCGGAAACTCCATCGCCGCGCGCTGGAAATTCTCCTTGCGCGCCTGCTGCCAACCCGGCTGCAGCGATTTGATCCAGTCCGGATCGGTCGGCGGGTTCGGGCGCTCGTCGACACTCGACGGCGTGCGCTGCAGCACGTAGAGCTGCTTCGCGTATTTGGCCAGATGCGGCACCGCCTGAATCGCCGTTGCACCGGTGCCGATGATCGCCACGCGCTTGTCGGCCAGCCTGTCCAGCACCGGATTGTTCGAGGTGCCGCCGGTGTAGTCGTAGTCCCAGCGCGAGGTGTGGAACATCTTGCCCTTGAAGTCATCGATGCCCTTGATGCCGGGCAGCTTCGGCATGTTCAGCACGCCGCAGGCCATCACCACGAAGCGCGCGCGAAGGGTGTCGCCACGGCTGGTGCTGACGAGCCAGCGCTTGCTCGCCTCGTCCCAGCGCAGGCCGGTGATCAGCGTGTGGAACAGCGCCTTGTCGGCGAAGCCGAACTTCTCCGCCATCAGACGGCAGTAGCGCTGGATCTCGGCGCCATCGGTAAATTTCTTGCTGGGGATGTAACCGGTCTCCTCCAGCAGCGGCAGGTAGCAGTAGGCATCGTTGTCGCACTGCACGCCGGGATAGCGGTTCCAGTACCAGACGCCGCCGAAATCGCCGGCGAGATCGATGTTGCGGAAGTTGGTGACGCCGGCGTTGGTCAGGTGGTAGGCGGCCAGGATGCCGCCGAAACCGCCGCCGAGAATGGCGACGTCGAGCTCTTCGGTCATCGGCGCGCGCGACTCGATCGGCATGTGCGGATCGATGGCATAGATCTCGTTCAGATCACCGGCGACGTGCACGTACTGCTCCTGCCCACCGGCATTCAGACGCTTGTCGCGCTCGTGCCGGTACTTCTCCCGCATCGCCGGGATATCGACGTGAACAGGTGTTTTTGTCGGTTCGCACTTCATACTCGTTCCACCCAAATTTTATGGTCGCCAACCTGTCCGGATATCCACAGTTCCGGACATATTGGAGCGACGATCTGCATTAGACACCCTTGCCGAAAAATACTTCGCTGTGATCGCCCACCGTTCTGCCGGTGTAGTGATCGCCGCTGAACGGCAGCCCCATCACCCCCTGCGACCAGTCGACCGCGGCGCCGAAATCCTGGAACCAGTCGTACAGCATCGTGCGCGTGGCGATGCGCCATTCGCCGTCGCGCTTTTCGAGCCGGTCCAGGTAGCGACCGCCGATGATGGTGTCGCGCTGCTCGCTTCCCATGTCGACGCGGTGGTACGACGTGACCTGCGTCTCGACCCGCGCGACATCGCCATCGAGTTCGATCACGCTCTGGCCGAGCACGTGCTGCGTCACCGGAATCGCCGGCGAGCCTGGCACCACCCAGGCGAGGTATTCGGCGAACGTACCGGCGAACACGCCGTAGTCGGTGATCGAGTCGGGCCAGTAGCTGGCCGTGATCAGGTCGGCATCGCGGCGATCCTCGCCGCGCGCCAGGCGGGCGATGCAGTCGCGGATGCGCTCGCGCTGCAGCAGTGCCAGCAGTTGTTCGTCGATCGTGTTCATCATTGTCTCCGCTGCGAAATGAAAACGCTGTCGAACCGGCGCGGCGTCAGCCGTTGCCGGTCACCCCTTTCCTGCCGCGCCCTTCCTCGCCATCTCGAAGCTGCGTTCGAGATGTTCGAAATAGCCACCCGCAACCGGCGACAGCATCCACAGCCGGTCGGTATCGCGAATCGCGTCGATGTTGTTCGCCACATCGTCGACCGACCAGTCGGGGCGATAGACCCCTTCGGTCTCGGCGACCAGCGCGCGCGCCACCCGGCCCGCCATCGAGACGAACATCTCGCCGCTGACCGAGCAGGAGTCGTGCGCGAGCCAGCCGACCACCGGTGCCACCAGCTCCGGCCCCATCGGCGGGTACTGCGAGGTGTCGAGTCCGTCGGCCATGCGCGTCACGGCGCCGGGCAGGATGATGTTGCTCTTGACGCCGCGCGCCGCCCCTTCGATGGCGATGACGTTGTTCAGGCCGATGGTGCCGGCCTTCGACACACCGTAGTTGACGACATTGCTGGTGCCGTAGATGCCACCGATCGACGAGGTCAACACGATGCGACCGTAACCGGCATTGCACATCAGCGGGAATGCCGGTCGCACGACGTGGAACGCGCCCATCAGGTGGACGTCGACCACCGCTTCGAAATCTTCCTGCGTGATTTCGTCGAGCGCGCCGTAACGGACGTTGCCGGCGTTGTGGATCAGGATGTCGATGCGACCGTAGTGATCGAGCGCCGACTGGATGATCGCGTTGCCGCCCTGTGGCGTCGCCACCGAATCGGTGTTGGCGACCGCATCGCCGCCGGCAGCGCGAATTTCGTCGACCACCTGCTGCGCGGGGCCGGCGTCGACGCCATCCCCCGTCATGCTGCCGCCCAGATCATTGACGACGATCTTCGCCCCCTTCGACGCCAGCAGCAGCGCGTAGGCGCGCCCCAGCCCCCGGCCGGCGCCGGTGATGACGGCGACGCGGCCGTCGAATCTACGCTCGGTCATTTCTCTCTCCCAGGGAAAAATCGCTTCGTCATTCTGCGCGGAGCAAGGCGCAGTCGCAGAATCCATTCGATAGAGCGCAGAAATTATGGATTCCGCGACTACGCGCGGAATGACGTATGTGGAATCAAACCGGCACCCAGATGGGCGCGCCACGTTCTGCGCGCAGCGACGGAATGACGCGCCCATCGATATCGGTGATACCGTACTGCTGCGCCAGTTCAGCGCTGATGAACGTGCCGCCGGTGTGCTGCATGACGGATGGATCGCTGGCGAGTGCGGCGATGACGCGCCCCGGAAACTCCACCGAACTGCCCACCGCGCTGTTGAGCTGGCTGGCCATGCCGGCGACGTTTTTCAGGTTTTCCTGCGCGCGCTCGGTGTAGGTGAAACCCTGCCACAGCGACAGCGACGCGACGTTGTGCGGCTTCAGTTCGATCGCCATGTCGCGCGCCATGCGGTCAGTGCCGCTCTTGCAGGTGCCAAAGATGACGTTGTAGGTGTAGGTGACGCCGACATAGCCGGACAGCGCGACGATCAACCCGGATTTCTGCGGCACCATGATCTTCGCCGCGTGCCACGCCGCGACGAAGTTCGAGCGCAGGCCGACGTCGATCATCTCCCAATTGGCGATCGGTTTTTCCCAGAAGGTGCCGGGGTCGACCATCTCTTTCGGAATGGCAATGGCGTTGTTGACCAGAATGTCGAGCCGTCCCTGCTCGCGCTGTACCTGTTCGAACAGCGCCGCGACCTGTTGGTCGTCGGCGTGGTCGACCTGCACGGCAATACCCTTGCCGCCGCGCGCATCGCATTCGGCAGCCGTTTCACCAACCGTGCCGGGCAACGGAAACGAGCCGGGCGTAACGGTACGCCCGGTGACGTAGACCGTCGCGCCCTGCTCGGCCAGCGCCAGCGCGATGCCCTTGCCGATGCCACGGCTGGCACCGGTGACGACCGCAACCGTTCCAGAGAGCGAACCCATGCGCACCTCGATCGATTCGTTATTTCTTCGGCAACTCGATTTCCGCTTTGGCGGTGGCGCCGGTCACACCAAGCTGGTTGGTCATCTTGAAATCGACCTGTACCAGATGGCGGCCTTCTGCATCGACCATCTTGTCGACCACACTGGCGTTCATCACGGTGATGTCGCCGGTGAACGACGGGCCGCGATAGGCGCAGTTCGAGTGCACGATCTGACCCCACTCGCCGGCCCAGCCGCCGAAATAATCGAGAATCCACGCACCCATCGAGGCACCGTAGCCGTAGCCGCGCGGGAAGCCGATCTGGCGTGCATAACGCGGGAACAGGTGGCCGCGCGATGGGCCGATGTAGGCGCCGTCGGTCATCTCCGGGTTGTCGAGTTCGAGTACCGGGTCCTGCTCTTTACCCGCCATGTCGCCGGTGAAACCGAGCGCCTCGATATCGAGGTCGGTGCGACGCTTGACGCCACACCAGGTGGTGAACAGGTAGGCGCGCCACTCGGTGGTGAAGCTGGCGATGCTGTGCGGGCCGATGATGCGGGTCGGCAACTTGTCGCCGACGTTGACGTCGTCCCAATGGCGTTTGCCGTGGCCCAGGTCGTGCAACATCCTGATCCACTCATATTTCTGATCTTCCAGCTTGAGCAGATCGGCGTCGCTCCACTCCGGATCGTCGCTGCCGTCCAGATTGGTATTTTCCCGCGCCAGGTCGGGGCGGTAACGAATGGCGGTGGAGCGCTGGGTGGCGATCAGATCGCCCTGCTGGTTGTAGTAGTAGTTGTCGCCGCGCTGGAAGCAGGTCGGGCCGGCGAACTTGGTCTCCTTGACGGTGTAGTCCACCGGCACGCGGTGGTTGTGCAGCATGTCGCCGGCGAAGACGCGCGGGCCGTGGAACCACCACTCGTCGCCGCCGAAGATCAGGTGCGATTCGGGAATGCAGCCGATGCAGGAGGGACCGGTGCCATGCGCGTCGTCCATCGCCACCGGGAACGACTGCGGTGCGACGAGACGGCCGAAGCGGCTCTCGGCGGCGTAGTTGACGTCGTAGTGGAGACGATTCGGGTAGTGCATCGCCTGCGCCCAGCGCCGGATATCCATATTGGCGAAGGGCTCCTGCATCCGCGCCGGCTGAATCGGCACCCCCATGTGTTTGTCGAGATCGGAACAGTCCAGGGTCTTGTCGGTCATGTGTGCCTCCGGGATCGATGGGGAGCGGACAAACCGTGGCGACGGCTTGCGCGGCAAATCGGATCTGGTTATTGTCTCACTAAGTGACACGAATTATTTATTAGTGACACAGAGTACCCGGATCGACAACGGTCGGTCAACGCAACCCGATACCCCGCAGGAGACACCGACTTGTCGGTCAAGCGCAGCCAGAGCGGCTCACGGATTCTGACGGTCCTGGAGACCATTGCCCACCACCAGCCGATCGGCGTCAGCGCGCTGGCCAGGCTGCTCGGTGAGGACAAGAGCGCCACCCAGCGCGCGCTGGTGACACTGGCCCACGACGGCTGGATCCGCGGCACTGGCGAGCGCCACGCCCGCTGGGAGCTGACCGCCCGCATCCTCGCCGTGGCGCAGGCGGCACACGGCGGCCAGGATCTGCGCCGGCGCGCGCGACCGATACTGGAACAGCTGCGCAACAGCACCGGCGAGACCGCCTTCCTGGCCGTACTCGAAAGCAATCACCTCGCCATCACCGATGTGGTGGAGAGCGCACAGGTGCTGCGCATGGTGCCGGCTGTCGGCACCACGATCATTGCCCGCAACACCGCCACCGGGCGCGCCATGCTCGCCTTCATGGATGCCGCGAGGCAGGCTGAACTGCTCGGTGAGCAACCCGACCCCGCGCTGCGCACCCGACTCGCCTCGACCGCACGCCGCGGCTACGCCGTCAGCGCCGGCGAGATCAACAAGGCCGCCACCAACATCGCCGCGCCGGTATTCGGCCTGGACGGCGAGCCGACCGGCGCCATCGTCGTCTGCGGACCACGGGAGCGCCTGCAGTCGTCAATGCACGAAGCGATCGGCAACAGCGTGGCACAGGCTGCACGCGAACTCTCGTTCGGCCGCCATCTGTTACCTCCCACAACCACAGACCCGAGGAGAAAATAATGAAACTGGGATTTTCGATGCCGCACATGCTGCGACTGAAAGCGACCTGTCAGCCGTGGGAAGCCGCCGTCACCGGCGCCGACCAGACGCGACTGGCGAAGTGGGCGGAGAAGCTGGGCTACGCGATGATCAGCGTGCCGGAGCACCACATCGTGCCGACGTCGCACGTCGAACTCTCCGGCCCCCACTACTTTGGCGCCTACCCGGCGATGGGATATCTGGCCGGCGCCACCGAGACCATCCGCGTCAACTCCTGCATCGCGATCCTGCCGCTGCAGCACCCGATCGTCACCGCCAAGGCGCTGTCGACGATCGACTGGCTGTCGAGCGGACGCGTCACCATCACCTTCGCCGTCGGCTGGATGAAAGAGGAGTTCGACCTGCTCGGCGTGCCGTTCAACCAGCGCGGCGCGATGGCCGAAGAGTACATCCAGGCGATCATCGAGCTGTGGACGAAAGAGAAGCCTGCCTTCGAGGGCAAATATGTGTCGTTCAGGGATGTCGTGTTCGAACCGAAACCGGTGCAGAAGCCACATATCCCGATCTGGTTCGGCGGCGATGCCGACCCGGTGCTGCAGCGCATTGCACGCCACGGTTCGGGCTGGTGGCCGTTCCTGACCAGGCCGGAGGATATCCCGGCGAAGATCGACTTCATCCGATCGCAGCCCGACTACAACGGCCAGCTCACCGACATCTTCTACGGCTTCGCCACCAGCCGCGTCGGCGAGGGACACACGGTGCAGGATGATCCGAAAGCCCGCCCCGGCATGACCAAACAGGAGATCATCGATCGCCTCGGCTGGTTCAAGACGCTCGGTGTGACGATCAGCTCGGTGCCGATCCCGACCGTGCAACACATCGACGAATATTTCGACTACACGCAGTGGGTCGCCGAAGAGATCATGCCGGCGGTGGTTTGAGCAGGCTAGAACTGCGACTTCGGCAGCCGTACCACCAGCCCGTCGAGTTCATCGTTGAGAGTGATCTGGCAGCTGAAACGGCTGCCCGGCTCGCTGCCGTTGGGGGAGAACTCCAGCATCTCGCTCTCGACCTCCGACGGCGGGCCGACGCGATCGACCCAGGCCGGGTCGACGAAACAGAGGCAGGTGGCACAGGCGAGGCCGCCGCCGCACTCCGCCAGGATGCCGTCGATGGCGTTGTTGACGGCGCCCTGCATGACGGTGTCGCCAGCCGGCACATCGATGGTGTGCTCGGTGCCGTTGAACTCGATATAGGTCACCTGGGCCATGAAATACTCCTGAGCGGAAGGCGAAACAGAGAACGATGTTCTCGCATTTAATCGTCCCACCCCGCGATTGTCAATTGCACCGGGTCACGCCGGCAACCCGCCCATTTGACATGCCCCATGGCGAGCCGCTTAATAGGAAGAACCCTGTTCTCCACGATCAACACTCAACGACGACCGCGATGCCCCCCGTCTCCAAGCCCGCTTCCAAAACCGCTTCGCTTGCCATCACCGAGCCCGACGCTGCACCTGCCCGCTGGGAGGAGAGATCGGCCAGCCGAGTACTGGAGGCCGGTCGCGACCAGATTCTCGAACGCAGCCGCAAGATCGTCGAGGCCGCCTACGAACTGCTCGAAGAAGAGGGGCTGGAGGGGCTGACCATCCGCGCCGTGCTGAACCGCACCGGCCTGTCGCGCCGCGCCTTCTACGAGCGCTTCGAGGGCAAGGATGACCTGGTGCTGGCCGTCTTCGAGCAGACCATTCGCGCCGCCACCCGCACCTTCAATGAACAGGTACAGACCCTGAGCGACCCGCTGGAGCGTCTGCACCTGATCGTCACCTTCATCGTGCTCGGTCGCGGCAAGCAGGGCCGCAGCAGCGGCGAGCCGAGCAACCGGCGCGGCACCGCCCTCAGCCGCGAGCACCTGCGTTTGGCCGAATCCCACCCGGACGATCTTCAAGCCGCGGTGCGACCTCTGATCGCGCTGATCGCGCAGCAGCTCTCCGAAGGCATGGCGGACGGGGTGGTACGCAAAGCCGATCCCGACCGCATGGCGGCACTGATCTACAACCTCGTCTCCACCACGGTGCACACCGAGCTGCTGACCCAGCAGGGCATCGCCAGCGACCCCGCCCGCCGCGACGCGCTCGCCGCCGATATCTGGGAGTTCTGCCAGCGGGCGATCGCGGCGTAACAATGCCAACGGCGTGATCCGGCGCCACTTCCCGAAAACATCTGGAACCCTCCCCCTCGTCGATTTGCGAAGAAGCCGATGACCGTCTCCCGACCAGCCTCGACAACCCGGCCAACTGGCAAGCCCCCCAAACGCGGCGCCCGCATCAAGACCCAGATCCGGCTGATGCTCGACGACGAAATCGCGATCGGTCCCGGCAAGGCTGACCTGCTCGAAGCCATCGACGCCACCGGCTCGATCTCCGCGGCCGGCAAACAGCTCGGCATGAGTTATCGCCGCGCCTGGCTGCTGGTCGATACGATGAACCGCTGCTTCCGCGAGCCGCTGGTCAACACCGCCACCGGGGGCACGTCCGGCGGCGGCGCCAAACTCAGCGTGCATGGCCGCGATCTGCTCGAACGCTATCGCGCACTCGAACGGGAAGTATCGCGGCTGACCGACAGCGCGCTCTCGGACCTCGCCCCGGCTCTGCGTCGCAGGCCGCTGGCCGGCTGAACGGCCCCGCCCGCATCTCGACGACCGGGGTCACAACGACCGGAGGAATTGTTCGAGTGCGGCGCGATCATCACGCACCAGCGCCCTGAATCGCTGCCGCGCCGCGCGCGCCTCGCCGCCGTGCCACAGAATCGCTTCGGTCAGCGTCCGTGCGCGACCGTCGTGCAGGTAGGAGGGCTGCTCGTTGATCAGCTCGACCAGACCGAGTCCCCACAGTGGCGACGTGCGCCATTCGCGCCCCGATGCGGCGAAATCGGGACGGCCATCCGCCAGTCCGTCGCCCATGTCGTGCAGCAGCAGATCGGTGTAGGGAAAAAAGGTGATACCCGACAGATGCGGTGAGGCGGCGTCGCCGCGGGTGCGCTGCTGCGGTTGATGGCAAAGCGTACAGCCGATGCGCTCGAACAGCTGCTCGCCTCGACGCACTGCCGGATCATCGCGATGGCGCCGCGCCGGCGCTGCCAGATGCGACAGATAGAAGGTCAGCGCCGCCAGCTCGTCGTCGATCAGCTCCGGGCGACCGCCATCCGGCGCGCGCCGACAGGCGTGTTGCACCGCGCTGCAGTTCTCCCGTGGATGCAGCGACGAGGTGATGCCGAGATCGCCGAGCATGGCGTCGGCGATCTGCGTGCGCAGCGATGCGACATTCGCCTTCAGCCCGAAGCGGCCGACCGCCATCGCTCTGGTCTGTGGCTCCCAGACACGATTGACGCGACCGCGCACGCCGTCTCGCTTCTGTTGTGCCGCGCGCGCCAGCAGATCGGCATCGGCGATCGCTTCGAGCAGGCCCAGCCCGAACACCGGCGGCCCCACCCGCGCCGACAGCAGCAGATCGGGTGCCGGGCCGTAGTTCAGATCGCGCAGCTCGACACTCGGTCGGCGCATCGACACGCTGCTGCCGTCATCCAGCGTCACCTCGAACGACGCCCACACCAGCATCGCGATGCCTTCGGCCGGCACGCCGGGAATGGCCTGTTCGGAGAGCTGATCGCCGTAGGCCGGGTGTGGTTTCGGGCCACCGTGTTCCCCGCTGCCAGGCAGCGACAGCCGCACCAGCATCGAACGCATCCGCTCGCCGTCGTCCGGTGCGCGGCCCCGACCATTTTTCGGATGGCAGGCGATGCAGGAGAGCTGGTTGTAGAGCGGGCCGAGGCCGGCGGCGCTGTCGGCTGCCGGTGCGATCACCCAGCTCTGACGGAACAGGCCGCGACCACGGAAGAATTGCTCGCGTTCGTCGTCGTTCAACCCGGGCAACGGCTGCGCGAAGGCTTCGCGACCGCCGCCGCTGACGGTGCCGTCGCGGGCCGGCGCGGCGGCGAACGCCATCGCGCACGACAGCAGCGCAGTGGCCAGTGCCGCGACTCTCATGTCGATGCATTGAGCTGCTGCTGCAGCGCCGCCATGCGCTGATCGGTGTCTTCGCGCCAGCGTCGTTCCAGTTCGCCGGCAACACTGCTGCTGCCCTCGACGCGTTCGCGAAACAGCGCGTGCAGGTCGGCGCGCCCCGCTTCGTCCGCGCTGACTGGCACAGCACAGAACTGCCGCCGCAGCGCCGTCACATCGCGGCCGTTTGCCTCCATTGCATGCAGTCGCCGCCACAGCGCGGCCTGCTCGTCGTGGCGGTGCAGCAGATGCTCGCCGAACAGCGCTGCCACCAGCCCGAGCCGGTCGCGACCGGCGTCGTTGTCGTAATCGAGTTCGCCGCGCGCGGCAGCGTCGAACGGTCGGTAGTAGCCGGCGTCGAGCGCTGCATAGGTGGACGGCAGTACTGGCAGTTTGCGGATATCGGGATGGGTCAGCAGCAACTGTCCATCGACGCCGAGCACGAAATCGATGAAGGCGTTTGCACCCTCGATGTTCTGCGCGCCGCGCATCAGCGCGACATGGCCGGGGTTGATGCCGCTGCGGGTCGGGTAGACGAATTCGAGTGGCGCGCCGTTGGCGATGGCCGACGCGACGAAGAAGTCGATCGACAACCCGATGGCGCAGCGACCGCTGCCAACCTCGTCGCCAATGAAGCCGGCGCCGCGCTGCTGCGGCGCCGACAACCCCGCGATCTCGTTCCACAGTGCCCAGCCCGCCGCCCAACCGAATGCCTGCAACACGATATCCACCAGCACCGGCGCAAAGCCGACGCGAGTCGGATCGGGCAGCGCGATGCGACCGGCGAGGCGGGGATCGGTGAGGTCGGTCCAGTCGCGCGGCGGCGCGACACCGAGCTGCGCGAGCGCGGTGCGGTTGACGGCGAAACCGTAGGCGGCCATTTCGGTGGCCTGGTAATAGCCGTCGACGTCGCGCAGCCGCGTCCTGCCAATCGTCGACGGCAACGCATCGAGCTCCCTCAGCTTGCGCAGGGCACCGGCTGCCTTGAGCCGGTGAAAGGTGCGAGGCGATGCGCCCCAGTAGACATCGACGCCGCCCTCCTCCAGCAGATAGGGCAATGCGTCTCGCGGCATGCGCCAGATGAACTGCAGCGGAAACTGCGGGAAGCGGCGCGCGAACGCCGCCTCGAACCGGGCCATCACCTCTTCGGGGTAACTGGTCAGCACCACCAGTTTTCGCGGTGCCGCAAGCAGCGGCGCCGCGCTGGCGCCGAGCCCGGCCAGCGCCACCGCACGCAACAGTTTCCGGCGCGACCAGTACGCCATGTCGGAATCGTTCATGGCAGCCTCGTCAGAACTGCTGGTTGATCTGCACGAACCAGGTGCGACCCGGCTCCGGGAAACCCTCGGAGTATTCGTAGAGCCGATCCAGCAGATTGCGGACGCCGGCCTCGATCAATAGCGTCTGGTCGAACAGCCGGTAACCGCTCTTCAGGTTGGCGATGCCGAAACCGCTGGTCTGCTGAAGGCCATCGGAGCTGCTGTAACGCGACGAGGAGGCCTCGGCGGAGGCGGTTACGCTCCAGGGATCCGAAATCTTCCAAGTCAGATCGCCCACCACTTTGTGTTTCGGCGTGTCGATCAGCTCGACGGTGGGATCGGAGAGATTTTCGCGATCCAGGTAGCTGTAGGTCAGTCCAAGCTGCCAGCGCTCGAACGACGCATGCACGCCGGTGTCGATGCCATTGATCCGTACTTCGCCGATGTTTTGCATCTGCGAACAGGGCGGCGAGCTGCAGGCGCTGGCCGGAATGCGCACCGACTGGATCATGTCGGTCACATCGGAGTGGAACAGCGCGACGTTCCACTGCCAGACACCGTCGGTGTCGCTCTCGAAGCCTATTTCGTAGTGGGTGGCGTGTTCGGTGTCGAGGCCCGGGTTCGGCAATGCCGTGCCGAAGCGATAGGAGTAGCGATCCTTGATCGTTGCGAAGCGGCTCTTGCGCGCGACCGTGGAATATACCGTCCCGCCCTCCCTGAGCTGCCAGTAGAGACCCAGCGCGGCGTTGTTGACACTGTTGTCATCGCGGTCGTGGCTGGAGATCGTGCCCGTCGTGCTGTTGTAGTCCTCGGCCTTGAGCGTCTCCCTCCAGTCGTGCGACACGCCGGCGACGACGGAGAGTGCATCGGTGATCTGGTACGAGTTCTCGAGCGCCAGCGATTGCGTGCGGTCTTCCACGCCACGCTCCGGCTCACCGGCGTTGTGTTCGCGATGAACGTCCTCCTTCCAGTGATAGGCGCCTTTCAGCAGGTTGCGCTCTCCCAGCTGCAGATCGAGTTGCACGCTGGCACCGTTGGTGTAGTCGTCGTAATAGCTGCGGAATGACGAGGGACGATCCTGCGTGGAGTAGGTGGCGTCGTCGTAGGTATACAGGGCATTTTCATAGGTGTCGTGATAGGCGCGCAGCTTCAGCGTGGCTTTGCCGAACTGCGTGCTGGAGATGTAATAGAGGCTGTCCTTGTCCCAGTAGGGCCACTGCCAGTAACGCGCGTTGATGGTCGAAACCGTGCCGGCGTAGGGCGGGTTGCCCTTCTCGCCGTGCTGCGAGATGTAATTGAGGCTGTACTCGTCGGTCTCGTTCGGTGTCAGCCCCAGCTTGAGGTTGTACTTCCGGTCGGTGTTGTAGCTGTTGTTGCGATGGCCGCCATCCTCGAAGCGGGTCGCCTCGAAGTCGCCCGGGAGCTGGAAGTAGTTACTGTCGAGATAGGATGCGCTCGCCTGCAGGTACCAGCTGCCCTGGTTGCTGCCGACATTGGCGTAGACGCGATTGCTGCTGTTGTCGCCGTCGCGTGTCCAGGCCGAGCCGATACCCACTTCGCCCTCCAGGGTTTCACTCGGACGTCGACTGATGAGATTGATGGCACCGCCGAGCGTATTGGGGCCATAGATCAGCGAGCTGAATCCCTTCGCCACATCGATGCGAGCGAGATCATAGGTGGTGAAACGGCCGAGATCGACGTAGCCGTCATAGGGTACGTAGACCGGAATGCCGTCGACGAAAACCGGTACCTGACGCAGGTCGAAGCCGCGCACGTACACCATCTCCTCGTTGCGGGCGCCGACCTTGCTCAGGGCGACGCCGCTGGCGAGATTCAACGCTCCGCCAACCGTTTCGCGGTCGTGGGTGCGAATTTTCCCGCGGTCGATCGAGCTACCTCCGACAGGTTTTTCATCCAGCGGCGTGGCGCTGACCACCACTGCACCGAGCGTGAATGCTCCTGTCTCCTGCTCCTTCCCATTGGCACCGTGCGTCAATACACCCGCGCCGGCCAGTGCCAGCACGCCATAAATCACCTTGCCTCTCATCGTCGGTCTCCCATCAGTGAATGTGTCGGGCCATCGAAACCAGAGCGCACGGCTGCCGGATCACGAATGGCAATACGGGCAGAGACTCGGCGAGCCCTGCCCCTTGTCGTTATATTCTTTGGTATATATCGAGGCCGGCGCGGATCATACCGCAAGGTGCCCGCGGAGCGTCAAACCTGGCCCGGGAGTTCAGTCATTGCGGATCGGTTGTCATTCGATATATTTATCGGTATACATCGCATCCGAACAACCGCACTGCCTCTCATTCAACCTGATCCGGAGTCGCATCATGAGCCGTCTGCCAGGCAGCCTGCTGGTCCTTCTGCTGCTGGTCATTTCGACCGCAACCCGCGCCGACGACGTGCACGCCGCGGTCGCCGCCAACTTCACCGGCGCGATCAAGACACTGGCGCCCCTGTTTGAACAGCAGACCGGCCACCGACTGATCGCCAGCTTCGGCGCGACCGGCCAGCTCTATGCCCAGATCAGCAATGGCGCACCGTTCGACCTGCTGCTTTCCGCGGATGAAGCGGCTCCGCGCCGGCTGATCGAGGATGGGCGAGCCATCCCTTCCAGCTATTTCGTCTATGCACGCGGCCGGCTGGCGCTGTGGAGCCCGATGCCGGGTTACGTCGACGATGCCGGCGCGGTACTCGAAGGCGATGGTTTCAAGCGCATCGCGATTGCCAACCCGAAGACCGCGCCATACGGTCAGGCGGCACTGCAAGTGATAACGCATCGCGGACTGTTGGCGCAGCTGCAACCGAAATTCATCACCGGCGAGAACATCGCGCAGACACACCAGTTCATCGCCAGCGGCAACGTGCCACTCGGTTTCATTGCGCTGGCACAGGTGATGGCACTGCCGGAAGATGCGCGCGGCAGCTACTGGGTGGTACCCACCGAGGCGCATCGACCGATCGACCAGGGCGCGGTGATCCTCGACTCGGCGAAGAGCCCTGCAGCGGCGGAAGCCTTTTTCGCGTTCCTGAAATCGCCGGCGGCGGTTGCGGTGATCGAGGGGCTCGGGTATGAAGTGCCCTGATCAGGCGACAGAGTCCCACCTTTGATTGACACACCCTTCGACTGGCAGCCTGTCTGGCTGACACTGCGCCTCGCCACCGTCACCACGCTGTTGCTGATGCTGATCGCCGTGCCACTCGGCTGGTGGCTGGCGCGCACGACCTCGCGCTGGAAGCAGCCGTTGTCGGCGCTGTTCGCGCTGCCACTGGTGCTGCCGCCAACCGTGCTCGGTTTTTACCTGCTGCTGTTGATGGGCCCGCACGGTCCGATCGGCGCGCTGACCATATCGCTCGGACTCGGCACGCTGCCGTTCACTTTCACCGGGCTGGTCATCGGCTCCATGCTCTACTCGCTGCCGTTTGCGCTGCAGCCCATCCAGACCGCGTTCGAGGCGCTCGGCCGACGCCCGTTCGAGGTGGCGGCGACACTGCGCGCAACGCCGTGGGATCGCGCGCTCAGTGTGGCGCTGCCGCTGGCGCGCAACGGGCTGCTCAGTGCGGTTGTTCTATCGTTCGCCCATACCATCGGCGAGTTCGGCGTCGTATTGATGATCGGTGGCAATATTCCCGGCGCCACCAAGGTGTTGTCGGTGGCGATCTATGACCACGTCGAATCGATGGAGTACGCGCAGGCACACTGGCTGGCGGGCGGCATGCTGCTGTTCTCGTTCGCCACCCTGCTGACGCTCTATCTGATCAGCGATCGCAACACGCGGGTGATTCGATGAGCACACCGCGCGTTATCGAAGCGCGCTTCCACACCCGCCTCGGCGACTTCACCCTCGATGTCGACCTGACGATACCGGGGCGCGGCGTCACCGCCATCTTCGGCCCCTCCGGCAGCGGCAAGACCACGCTGCTGCGCTGCATTGCCGGGCTCGAACGTATCGCCGACGGTTATCTGCAGATCAATGGCGAAGTGTGGCAACAGGGGAAGCAGTTCGTGCCGACACACCGGCGCGCACTCGGTTATGTCTTCCAGGAAGCGAGCCTGTTCCCGCATCTCGACGTGCGCGGCAATCTCGAATATGGCTGGAGACGGACGCCGAGAGACCAACGTCAGGTCAACTTCGACGAAGTGGTGCAGCTGCTCGGCATCGAAAAACTGCTGGCCCAGCGTACCGACACCCTGTCCGGCGGCCAGCGCCAGCGCGTCGCCGTCGGCCGCGCGCTGCTGAGCAGCCCGAAGCTGCTGTTGATGGATGAACCGCTGGCCAGCCTCGACCTCGACAGTCGCGCCGACATTCTTCCCTACCTCGAACGGCTGCACGATGAACTCGATATTCCCGTGCTGTTCATCAGCCACGCGCCGGCCGAGGTGGCGCAACTCGCCGACCATCTGGCATTGATGGCAAATGGACGTATCCTCGCCAGCGGCCCAATCAACGAGATACTGACCCGCGGCGATCTGCCGGTATCACAGCAGGAGGAGGCCAGCGCGGTACTGGAAGGGCAGATCGTCGACCACGACCGCGACTATCAGTTGATGCGTATCGCCGTGCCGGGTGGGCAGATGTCGGTGGCACTGCGTGAAGTTCCGGTCGGCCATCGCGTGCGTGTGCGCATCCTGGCGCGCGATGTCAGCATCGCGCTGCAGCGACCGGTCGATTCCAGCATCAGCAACGTGCTGCCGGTACGCATCGTCGACATCACGCCGCTCGGCAACGGCCCGCAGGCACTGCTGCGGCTCGATCTCGGTGGCGCGCTGATCCTGTCGCGCCTCACGCGACGCTCGGTGGCGCTGCTCGCACTCAAACCCGACCTGATCGTCTACGCGCAGGTCAAGAGCGTCGCGCTGATGCGCTGACGCCCACCTTCAAAACCAGTCGACCACTTCATCGACCAGCCCCCACGCCAGCGCAGTCTGCGCATTGATGCGGCGCCCACTCAGCACCAGCCAGGCAACGCGTTGACGACCGATGCGCCGCGTCATGCTGACCGTGCCACCGGCGCCAGGAATCAGCCCGACCTGCAGCTCCGGCAGCTGGAAAAAAGTCTTGCTGTGGGCGACGACATGCCCGCCGAAAGCCGGCAGTTCGATGCCGGACCCGAGACAGGCGCCGTGCACGAAAAAGGTGATGCGCTCGCCGAGCTGCGCCAGCAGCCGCGCCGGGCTGTGCACGCTGCGCACCCAGTGCGCGGTGGCCGGGTCGGGCAGCGAACCGAACTCGCGCAATTCGCCGCCGACACTGAAACAGGCGCCGAGGCCGCGAAAGTGCAGCGCCTCGATCGACGCATCCGTCGCCAGCAGCTGCAGTGCCTCGACCCAGGCATCGCGCATCTCGACGGTGATCGAGTTGCGCGCCAGCGGTCGGTTCAGCACCGCCTCGACCCGCGCGCCGCTGCGACTCAGCAGCAGTGGCTCGCCCGCCTCCTGCTGCAGCGTCAAATCGCCGCGCGTGCGCAACCACGCCGTGAATGCCTCTCCCGATTGCAGCGTCGAATAGGCGAGTGATTCGACATCGAGCCCCAACTGGGCCGGCAGTCGTTCGGTGCTGCGCAACACCTGCACCAGCGTCATCGCCACCAGCGGGGATGACGCTATGCGCTGCTCCAATGCCTGTGCCGCCGGCAGATCCTCCACCACCACATCGGCGTTGGTCGTGGTGCCGTCGCCCCAGGCGATCACCGGGCAGGCTTGCGCACCGAGCCAGTCGGGGTCGTCCGGCAGTTCGCCAGTCGGGACGATGATCGCCTGCTGCATCGCTGTCACCTCATCTGTCATGGCGCCGCTTCCGTCATCGCGTCATTTCTGTCATCGCGTCACTGGCCTATCGATCCCGCGTTGATAGGTCACGACACCACCGCACAGTGTCAGCGCGACATGGCGCGCGTCGAGATCGTCGCGCAGCTGCTCCCACGGCAGGTCGAGCAGGCAGAGGTCGGCCACTTGTCCCACCGCGAGCTGGCGCAGCGCGCCACCGGGACGCCGCGCATCGCCGCCGAACAGCGCCAATGCCTGCATCGCTGTCAGCCGCTCGTCGACGCCCATCTCGACCCCTGCCGGACTGCGACGCGAAACGGCGGCACGCATCGACGCCCACGGATCGGTGTGACCATAGGGGGCATCGCTGCCGGCAGCGACCGCCACTCCCTGCCGGAGAAATTCGGCGCCGCGATAGAGCAGCGGCAGATCGTCGGCGTCGACATCCCGCAGATATTGATCGCCGCGCTCGGCGATGAAATGGGGTTGCGTGACAACGGTGACACCGAGCGATGCCAAACGCTCGATGGCCGCGTCATCGGCTACGGAAGCATGTTCGATGCGATCACCCGGCAGCGCACCCGCCTCGGCCAGCGCCGCCAGCGCGAAATGCAGCTCGACCCGCGTCACACAGTGCACGGCCACCGCGCGCCGGGCGGTATGCGCCGCGCGCATACGCTGTACGAAATCGTCGTAATCGGGCAGTTGGGTTTCGCGCAGATAGAGTTTCAACGGTCCGATGGCCATGGCTGCCGAAGTCTCACCGGCAACCTGCTGCAAGCATTCATTGCCCATGACCAGCAGCCGCTGCATCAGCTCGCCGCGCTCAATGGCGGCACACAGCGCCGACCACGCCTCGGGTCCGTTGTTGACACCGGTATCGGTGATGCCGGTGATGCCGAAACCGGCCAGCTCCGCCGACAACGCGCGCAGCGATGGCCAGC
This sequence comes from uncultured Verrucomicrobiaceae bacterium, assembly GCA_964386045.1. Lineage (GTDB taxonomy): Bacteria > Pseudomonadota > Gammaproteobacteria > Pseudomonadales > CAMLJR01 > CAMLJR01. The sequence continues at coordinate 29,655 of CAYLRA010000001.1, forward strand.
GGCGCGGCAGACGTTCGCCGAGCCAGCGGTCGAGATCGTAGAAGCGGCCGGTCAACGCACCGCTGGCATCACGCTCGGCACCGACCGGCAACACCTCACCACTGTCGAGATGCAGCGCGTGCAGTGCTGAAGAGTTGAGTATCCACAACATGCCGCTGCGATGCTGGATACGCAGCGGACGATCGGGGCAGATGGCATCGAGCCAATGCCGATCGAGATGCGCGCAGACACTGTCATGAAAGCCGACACCACGCATCCAGCCATCACCGAGCAGGGCGTGTTTTCGCAACTGATCGGCCAGCGCCCTTTCATCACACACAGCCGGCGGCCCGCAGGGAATCGACTGCCGCGCCGTCGCCGTCGCGAACAGATGCAGGTGATGATCGTGCAGGCCGGGCAGCAGCAGATTGCCACTGGCCTCCACACAGAGATCGCCAGCCACCGGATCGATGCACGGCGACAGCGCCTCGATAATTCCGTTAGTTATGCGCAGGTCATGCAGCCCGCGCCCGAGCAGTTGCGCGCGACGGATGACCAGCGGTTGTTGATCGACATCCCCCGCGCGTCTCATCGGCATTCAACCTCGCCGCCAATTTCACGCATGACACGCCCGGTATCGGCACCGAGTTCCGCTGCTGCAACGGTCGCGGCCCGCGCCACCGGTGGCTCCGCTGCCCACGTATCACGCTCGGCGTCCACGACCTCCATCGCGAATGTCGCGCAACAGGCCGCGACATCGCGCAGCGCCACATCGAGCAATACGCCACCGCCAGCGCGCCAGGCCGCCGACGCCAGCAGCGCCGCATGCAGCCCCGTCAGCGGATCGGCGATGGCATCGCCGCAAAATACCGGGTCGCCGCGATCGCCGCCCAGCAGCCACGACAGCCCGGCCGCCACACCGGCATCGTCGCCATAGGCGATCCAGTCGCCCATCGGCGCGCGCCGCCCATAACCGGTAATGCCGAGCCAGACCATGCCGGGACGACGCGCAACCAACGCCGCGGCATCGATGCCCATCTGCGCCAGCGCACGCGGGCGTGCCGACTCGATGACGATATCAGCCACCGCGAGCAGCGCCGACAGCTGTGCCCGGCCATCGGGAGTGCGCAGGTCGAAGGCGACGCTCTGCTTGCCGCCATTCAGCAGATCGTAGAAGGGTCGCGGCCCGCCGCGCGCACCATCGGGGCGCGAACTGCTCTCCACCTTGATGACGCGAGCGCCGCACTGCAGCAATAGCTGCCCGCAGAGTGGCCCGGCCCACAGCGTGCTCAGATCGACCACCAGGGGCCGTTGGTGCAGCGGGATCTGCGCAGCCGCATGACGAGTGGCGTGGAACCAGCTCGCAGTCGCTGCCGGCGCTACCAGCGGCGCCACTGCCAGCCCGAGCAGGCGGGCGCGTTCGATCAGCCCGGCGGTATTTTCGCAACGCAGCAATTCGGGCAACACTGCGGGCGCCGCGGATTCGCACTGCAGCCACGCCGGCAGCAGTTCAGCGTCATCGGCACGCGCCAGATTGAGCGCGATCGTGCCATCGGCAGTGTCAAGCAGCTGGCAGGCGCCACCGGCGGAGCGCCGCCCCTGCCGCGACAATCCGGCAATCGCCGCGCGTTCGCCGAGCAATTGGAACGCCGCGAAATCGGGAGCGAGGTGGGGATGGAGCGCGACCAGCGCCAGCCACGCACCCTGCGCGCAGGCCGCGAGTGGCGCGGGCGACATGCGCGCAGGACCATCGCCGTGACCACTGAGCCACATCGCGCCCGACTGCGCCCACAACTGCGCCGCGCTGCGCGTATCGGGCGCCGGCGTCAGTGCAGGCAACCCCAACCCATCGAGCAGGCGGCGCGCATGGTCAGCGGGTGTGGTATCGCACCGAATCGACATATCCACGACAACCCAGAAACACAAACAGGGAAGCGAAAACAAAAACGCGCCGGCACCTCCCGGCACCGGCGCGATCGCGGCAGAGCGTCGCCGTCAGACGATCAGCGTCTTCAGCACCACCGACTCGTCGGCCAGCACGGCGGGGTCGATCTTCATTCGCGCCGCCACGATCTTCTTGCCGATCATGAAATCCTGCGGGCGGTTGACGGTATCGACGGCGATGACGACACCCTCCTTCAGATAGAACGCGGAGAAGTTATCCACTTCCATCGAGCCGCGAATGACCACCTCTTCATAGCCTTGATTGATGCCGACCATCTGCAGTTTCAGGTCGTACTGGTCCGACCAGAACCACGGCACCCCGGCGTGCGGAACCTTCTGCCCGCAGATCGATGCCGCCGCCACGCGCGCCTGCTCGCTGGCGTTGGGAACCGACTCCAGACGCAGGCGACGACCGAGGAAGCCGTTCTCATGGTTGGTGCAGTCGCCGGCGGCGACGATGTCGGGGTCGCTGGTCTGCGCGTAGAGATCGACGAGCACGCCGTTGTCGACGTCGAGCCCGGCCTGCTCGGCCAGCTCGGTGTTCGGGATCAGGCCAATGCCGACGATCAGCAGGTCGGCCGGCAGGCGCGTGCCATCCTGCAGGATCACGGTATCGACGGTGTCATCGCCTTCGAGCGCCTGCACGCCGGCACCGAGCCGGATGTCGACACCGTGGCGGCGGTGTACGCCGTCGTAGTACTGCGACAGCTCGGGACCAGTGACACGCGCCAGCAGGCGCGGCAGCGCCTCGACCAGCGTCACTTTCAACTCTTTCTTGATGCCGACCGCAGCGGCCTCCAGACCGATGTAACCACCGCCGATGATGACCAGACGACGACCCGGCTGGAACTGCGCCTTGAGCCGGTTGATATCCTCGATGGTGCGCACGTAGTGGACGTTCGGCTTCTCGGCACCCGGCAGCGGCAACCGGCGCGCACGACCGCCGGTGGTCAGCGCCAGCTTGTCGTAATGGATGGTCTCGCCGCTGTCGAGCGTCACGGTGTGCGCCTGGCGATCGATCGCCGTCACGCGCACGCCGGTGCGCAGCTCGACATCCTGTTTGACATAGGTGGCCAGCGGCTTCAGGTAGAGCGCGTCCTCGCCCATATCGCCCGACAGATAGGCCTTCGACAGCGGCGGACGGCGGTAGGGAGGCGCGGTTTCGTCACCGATCAGGATGATGCGCCCGGTGTAACCCTGCTGGCGCAGTGCGGTGGTCAGATCGCTGCCGGCCTGGCCGGCGCCAACGATAACGGTGGTGGCTGTGCTCATATTTGACTCTCGGGCAGCTGGATGACGAGGCCGTCGAGGCTCTCATCCATGATGATCTGGCAGGCCAGCCGGCTGGTCGGGCGCGTCTCCAGCAGGCCGTCGAGCATCTCGACTTCGATCTCCGACGGTGCGCCGGTGCGCGCGGCCCAGTCGGGATGAATGTATACGTGGCAGGTCGCACAGGCAGCGGCGCCACCGCAATCGCCCAGGATGCAGGGGACCATGTTGTCGATCGCGGCCTGCATCAGGTTGACGCCGCTCTCGACCTCGACCACGAACTGCCGGTCGTCCTTATCTATGTAGATGACTTGTGCCATTTATATTCGTCTCCACCGCTCACCGCGGCCTCGATGTTTCCACGTCCGCCACGCGGCGGCTTATCTACCTCGGCACCCCGGACGAGCGCCGGGATGCGAGAAAATCGACGACTCGTCGAATCAGACGCGACCGGTGACCGGGATCAGCGCGCCGGTCACCGCCTCGGCGCGATCACTGAGCAGGAACAGGATCACCTCGGCCAGCGCCTGCGGCGTCACCCAGGTCGAGAAATCGGCATCGGGCATGTCGGCGCGATTGGGCGCCGTGTCGATGATGCTCGGCAGCACCGCGTTGACGGTGATGTTGCGCGGCTTCAGCTCCTCGGCCAGCGCCTCGGTCAGGCGAGCGACACCGGCCTTGGAGGCGGCATAGGCACCCATGCCGAGACCGGCCTTGACGGCACCGGCGGCGCCGATGCTGACGATGCGGCCGCCGCTGGCGGGAAAGTGCGGCAACGCGGCGCGCGAGGCGTTGGCGGCAGTGCGCACGTTCATCTGGTAGAGCAGGTCCCAGGTATCGATCGAACCGTCGGCCACGGTCTCCCAGCGGAAGCCGCCGGCGACGTTGACCAGCGCATCGATGCGACCGTACTTGCCGGCGATCGCCTGCAGGGCTGCCACCGTCGCCTTCGCATCACCGAGATCGAGCGGCGGCGACGACTCGACACCGCTGGCCGGCTCACCGGCAACACAATCGACCGCGATCACCGTGGCGCCCGCCGCCGCCGCGCCGGCCGATACGGCCCGCCCCAGCGAACCGAGACCGCCCGTCACCACCACTACCTTATCCTTGAGATCCATGAGAGATACCACTTGAGTGAAGATCAGGAGGCCGACGGCGCTCCCAGAAAACGATCGAGTTCCTGATGCATGTTCAGGATCATCTTTTCATGTTCGGCAGCCAGCCAGATCTGCTTGCAACCGCGCGAGTGCAGGCCTTTCTGCATGCGCGGGATATTGCCGAGATCCTGCCGCGGAATCAGCAACAGCTGCTCCGGATCGGTGAGATCGGTCGCCTGCTGCACCCGGGCACGCGGCGGCTTGACCGCAGCCGGGTAGGTCCTGGTCGACAGAATTTCGAAGATGCAGCGATCGGGATTGGCCCCGTCCGGGCGCACACGATAGATCATCGCATTGCCGGCCTGCGGCAGGATCAGCAGGTTCGGGAAGATGAACACCTCGCCGCCCCACATGCCGAGGATCTCCGGCACCGGCTTCGGCATCGGTCGCTGCTGCGCCGCGGCCGTGGCGTAGAGCGTCCTGACATATTCGGCGCCGAGGCTGGAGCCCTCGGGAATCGGCTTGCCCTTCAGTGAACGGACCAGCTCGACATCCTCCTTCAGCACCATCGCGTCCATGCCTTCGACCAGCAGGTTGAGACGATCGGCCATTGCATCGACCGGATCGCCCGCCTGCGTCACATGACCGGCCATCGGCGTCTTGGGGCCGGCGAAGAAGCGGCCGTGGCCAAACGGATAGACCTGATAGGCGACGTTGCGGTGCGCATAGTCGGCGCCGACATTGGGGTCGTCGCCAAACACCACATTCGCCGATTCGATCTCCAGCTGCGGATGCGTGGTGGGCACGTGGTAGGTCTCGAAAAAGGCCTCCTGCGCGACCTTCCAGTTGGACGGCACCGGTATCGATTTCCACCAGTAGTGGTGCATGTCGCCGATGGCGAGCCCCTCCACCAGCTCGCGCACCGGCGCGATGAACTCCTCGAACGACACCGGGTTCGGATCGAGGTTGATGAAGATGAAGCCGGCGAACAGTTCGAGCTTCACCTCGCGCAACGCGACGTCGCTGTCGCGCAGCTGGCCATCGCGAAACTCCTGCCGCTCCAGCACGAACTTGTTGTGACCTTCCAGATCCCAGCGCCAACCGTGGAACGGACAGATGATGCGGTTGTGGGCGAAGTTGCCTGAACACTCGGCCAGCGCGGTGCCACGGTGCGGGCAGGCGTTGTGGTAGGCCTTGATGGTGTCGGCGTCGACTCGCACGATCAGAACGGATTGATCGCCGATGTCGTAGACGGTGAAGTCACCCTGCTCCGGGATCTCGTCGAGCCGGGCCGCGGCCTGCCAGACCTTGCTCCACAGGCGCTCGTGCTCCAGTCGCGCAAACGCGGGGTCGGTGTAACGCCCCGAGCGAATGCCGTGAGAGAGCGTGCGCCAGCTTTCGGGCCAATCGGTCTGGATGATGCTGCTCGCCTGATTCATACGGCCTCCGCGCTGAGGGTTTGCCCCTCGATGGGTTGTCTTCCAATGATTTGTTATTCAACAATGCTGTGCATTATCCCCGAGCGCCTCGACCAAAGTAAAGGCCGCCTCAGAAGCACTCAATACCCTGATCCACAAGAGAATTTCGCGGATCAACCGGCAAGAAACCGCGCGATCTGGCGCGCACACTCCACCGCCCGCTCCAGCTGCAGCAGATGCCCGCAACCGGGATGGTCGATACGCGTGACGCAATCGCTGGTCGCCAGCAGTTCGGCGATCACCCGGAAATCCTCGACATCGCGGTCGCCGGTCAGCAACAGCGTCGGCGTGTGCAACAGATGCAGGCGCTCGACATCGGGCAGGCTCGGCCGCTCGTTGTCGCGCAACCACTGCGCGCCGGAGAAGCGCTGGATCGAGGCGAACAGCTGTTCGCTCGCGCTGCTGTTGCGCGTGGTTTCGAACAGCGGATGCTGCCACCAGAGCTGGCGTGCGCGTTCCATCTCACCACCGCGCGCCGCCGCGACGATCGGACGCCAGAGCGCACGCCACGGCGCCGACCACTCCCACGCCACCAGCCCGGGGCTGATCAGCACCAGCCGGCGCACACGCTGCGGGTGATCGAGCGCGAAGTTGAGGGCGATGCTGCCACCCATCGACACGCCGACCAGATCGACCCGCGGCAACTGCAGCGTATCGAGCAGCGCGCCGAGATCGTCGGCATGGCTGAACGGCGGGTCGCCACCGCCGGTCGAGCGACCGAAACCGCGCAGGTCATAACGCAGCGCGGACAATCCTTCATCCAGCGCCGGCCAGAGTAGATCCCAGCTCTGCAGGTCGCCGCCGAAACCGTGCAGGAACAGGGCTTGCGGATATTCACCGCGCTGACGGGCATGGAAGCGCACGCCGCCGGCATCGATGGTCAATTCACGCTCGACTGGCATCCCGCACTCCCCGCAAAACGCATCGCCGCCAGTCTATGGCCGGGGATCGATGGCGTCGATCCGTTATGCTGGCGCCCATCGCACACCGGTAACAACACTCGCCAACATCACACGTCGAGGAGTCAACAAATGGAACAGCGCCACGTCGGCCAATCGGGGCTGCGCGTCTCCACTGTCGGTCTGGGTTGCAACAACTTCGGCTGGAAGATCGACCAGCAGGCATCGGACCGGGTGGTCGGCCGCGCGCTCGATCTCGGCATCACGCTGTTCGACACCGCCGATCGCTACGGCACCGTCGGCGGTGAATCGGAGATCGTGCTCGGCAAGGCACTCGGCGCGCGCCGCCAGGAGATCGTGCTGCTGACCAAGTTCGGGCTCGACCTGCAGGACTACCGCGTGCGCCACGGCTCGCGTCGCTACGTGATGAACGCCATCGAAGGAAGCCTGCAACGGCTCAACACCGACTGGATCGACATCTACATGATCCACTGGCCCGACTACGCCACGCCGATGGAAGAGACACTGCGCGCACTCGACGACCTCGTGCACAGCGGCAAGGTGCGCTACATCGCCATCTCCAACCTGGAGCCGTGGCGCATTGCCGACGCGATGTGGCTCTCCCGCGAGGGCGGCCTGGAGAAATTCATCGGCTCGCAGAACGAATACAACCTGCTCAACCGCGATGCCGAGCGCGAACTGATCCCGGCGCTGCAACACTACGGCCTCGGCTTCATCCCCTACTTCCCGCTGGCCAGCGGCCTGCTGACCGGCAAGTACGCCAACGGCAAGGGCCAGGGACGGCTCGCCGAGAACTTCCTCAATACCGGCAACCTCTTTCTGACCGAGCGCAACCTGACGATGGTGGAAGCACTGCAGCAGTTCTGCCAGGCGCGCGATCGCTCTCTGCTCGAACTGGCGATGAGCTGGCTCGCCTCGCGCCCCACCGTCTGCTCGCTGATCTGCGGCGCCACACAACCCGAGCAGATCGACCAGAACGTCAATGCCGTCGGCTGGCAGCTGAGCAGCGACGAACTGGCCGAGATCGATCGCATCACGCTGGGAAGCCTCTGACTCCGCCGATTGAAGCCCACGTCATTCTGCGCGTAGCAAAGCGCAGTCGCAGAATGACGGACGCAGATTCCACCCTTGTCACGAGATTCCCAGACGGCCATGACCATACCCCCGGAAAAGAAGCGACGCGACGCGCAGAAAGCGCGGGCCAGGATTCTCGCCGCCGCGCAGAAAGCCTTTTCCGAAAAGGGTTACGCACAGACCGGCATCCGCGACATCGCCGCGCGGGCCGAGGTCAGTTCGACACTGCTGATTCGTTACTTCGGGTCGAAGGCGAGGCTGTTCGAGGCAGCGCTGATCGATGCCATGCGCATCGACGAACTGCTGCAGCGTGACAAACGGGACTTCGGCCAGCATCTCGCCGCGCTATTCCTGAACAGTGACCTGGAGATCACGCCACCGTCGATGATCGCGTTATCAACCAGCGACGAGGAGGCGCGACTGATCACCGCCCGCATCTGCGAGACACATGTCATTGCGCCGTTCGCCAGGTGGCTGGGGCCGCCGGATGGGCGCGCACGCGCGCTGGAGATCATGCTGCTGGCAACCGGCTTCGTGCTCTATACACGCCAGCTGCCGGAGTTGTTTGCGGCGAGGGGAACAGACAGGAAACTGGCAAGCTGGTTCGCCGAATCGGCTCAGGCCATCATCGATCGCTCGAACTGAATCGGCACCCGCATCAACCTTTCAGAATCAGCGCCGCCCCGCGCGCTCGATGACACGCTGCACCGCCTCGGCCACGGCGTCGCGCATCAGCTGGTAGACCTCCGCCACCTTCTCCAGCCGCTGCCTTGCCGTCTCCGACGCAATGGTCGAAGCGCGCCCCTGCAACAGCTTCGCCATCGACTCAAGCATGACGATGCGCTCACCGATGATGCTGCCGCAGGAGTCTGAAGCTTCGTAGAAAATACGTTTGCTGCCGCGCTCACCCGAGCGGCGCGCCAGCGAAAAACGCTCGAGCGTGCGCGCGGCGACACTTGCGCTGCTTTTGCTGACGTCGAGATCCGCGACGATCTGGTCCAGCGTGACCGCCCGGGCACTCAGCAACAGATAACCATAAATGCGCGCCGTCACATTCGACATGCCCCAGGGTCCGAGCAGTGCGGTGATGTCGTCGATGAAACGACGGTCTTCGGCGGAAAGTCTTTTCCTGGCCATGCAAGCGCTTCCTGTGTCGTCGTGAATCAGGACAAGGAGACGACGATCTTGCCGAACTGGCGGCCACTCTGCAGATAGTGCAGCGCCTCCGGCAGTTGCTCGAAGGCATAGCGGCTGTCGATCACCGGACGCAATCGATGCAGGGTAATCGCGCGATTCATCATCTCGAAATCGTCGCGCGAACCGACCGCCACTGGCGACAGCGTCACCCCGGACGTGAAGATCGACGAGACCGCATTCGGCCAGCCGGTCAACAAGCCGACCAGCGCCACGCGACCACCGCGACGCGTGGCCGCCACCGAGCGGTCGATCGTTTCGGCGCCCCCGATATCAATCGCGAGATCGACGCCTTCGCCGGTCAGTTCACGCACGGCCTTGTCCCACGCCGGCACCTCGCGATAGTTGATCACGTCGTCAGCGCCGAGCTGTTGCAATTGCTCGCAGCGCTCGGCACTGGAACTGAGCATGATCACGCGCGCACCGAACAGCTTCGCAAACTGCAGCGCAAACACCGAGACACCACCGCCGCCCTGCAGCAGCACCGACATGCCGGGCAGCAGTGGCGCGGCGCCACACAACGCGTGCCACGCCGTGACACCGGCACAGGCCAGCGTCGCCCCCTCGTCGAAATCGAGATGAGCGGGCAACCGCACCAACTCGCTCTGGTGTGCCACCACCTGCTCGCGCATGACGCCGGGCAGACCGCTGCCACGGCAGAGCGTGCCGGTCGTCGAACGCCACGGCCCACCCACCCAGTCGGGATTGAAGGTGAGCGCCACCCGCTCCCCCACCCTGACCCGGCTGACCTCCGGCCCGACCTCGACCACCTCACCGACGCCATCCGAACAGGGGATCAGCCCGTGCGGCCCCGGCTTGCCAATGACACCGGTCACCGCCAGCAGATCGCGGTAATTGAGCGACGTCGCCCGCAGCACCACGCGCACGTCGCCAGCCCCCAGCGATCCCGGCAACGGCGTATCCTCGATCCGCAGCGAATCGATGCCGGCACAGGTACGGGTCAGGAAGGTTTTCATCGTCCGCGCTCTCCATGAATCAAACGTACAGGATGACTTTTTCAGAGGTTCCTTAGAAGGGAACTTTACAATATTCGAAAAAGACTGAATATTACGAACCTGCGTTCCGCACCCGTATTCAGCCTCGGCGGAGGCCCGGTGACACCACCTGCCCCTCGCCGCACTGCCATTGGTCGCGATCGGTCCTTGCACCCACTCAACTCTCAAGAGGTAAAACAGCATGATCGGAGATGACCCCCTCGACCTCGGCGGCCAGTTCGCCTTTGTCACCGGCGGCGGCCAGGGCGCGGGCCGCGCCATTGCGCTGGCGCTGGCGAAACACAATGCCGGCGGCGTCGCCGTCAACGACTATGTGCTGGAGCGCGCCGAGGCAGTCGCCGCGGAGATCCGGGCGATGGGCGTCGCCGCGGTGGCGGTACAGGCCGATGTCGGCGACTACGACTCGGTGAAGCGCGCGATGGAGAAGGCGGCAACCGAACTCGGCCCGATCACGCTGCTGGTCAACAACGCCGGCAACGCCGGACCCAACGCCGACATGCGCGCATCACCGCTGTTCTGGGAGACCGACCCGCAGGAGTGGGACCGCTACTTCCACACCAACCTTCACGGCGTGATGAACTGCTGCCACGCCGCGCTGCCCGGCATGGTCGAGCAGGGCACGGGGCGCATCGTCACCGTCGTCTCCGACTCCGGTCGCGTCGGCGAGGCGCGACTCGCCGCCTACTCCGCCGCCAAGGCCGGCGCCAACGGCTTCATCCGCTCCATCGCCAAGGAGGCCGGCCGCTTCGGCATCACCTCCAACGCCATCTCGCTGTCGACCCTGGAGCCGCCGCTGCCACCGGAGCAGATGGCCGAATACCTCACCAGCGAACGCGCCAAGGCACATGTGTCGCGCTACGTGATTCGCCGCTTCGGCAAGCCCGACGATGTTGCCCACATGGCGCTCTTCCTCTGCTCCGACGCCGCATCGTGGATCACTGGCCAGACCTATCCGGTCAACGGCGGTTATTCATTCGCGCAGTGACCGCCCCCTCCGATGGAGAATTCATCGTGCCCTCGCCCAGCGACATGAAAGGAAAAGCCGCCCTGGTCACCGGCGCCGCCGCCGGTCTCGGCAAGGCGACGGCACTGCGCCTCGCCCGCGCCGGTGCCGACCTCTGCCTCGTTGACATCAACGGCGACGGATTGAAAGCAACGGCGGAAGAAGCCGAAGCACTCGGCGTGCAATGCCTCGCACTGACGCTCGATATCGGCATCACCGACAACTGCCGACACGCTGTCGAAGCCACCGTGCAGCGGTTCAATCGACTCGACGCGCTCTGCAACGTCGCCGCCATCTTCATCCCCTGCCACGCCGAGCAGATGAGCATCGAGCAGTGGAACAAAACCCTCGCGGTCAACCTGAGCGCGCCGTTCCTTCTGACGCAGGCGGCCATCCCCCACCTGCTGTCGACACAGGGCGCGGTGGTCAACGTCACCTCCTGCGCCGCCCATGTCGGACAGGCCTACACCGCCGCCTACTGCGCCACCAAGGCCGGCCTCTCGCACATGACCAAGGCGCTGGCGATGGAGTACATGCACAAGCAGATCCGTTTCAACGCCGTCGCACCGGGCGGCATGATGACGGCTCTCGCGGCTGGCTTTCGCAACCTGCAGGAGGCCGATCCGACACTGATCAAACGCTACTCGCCACTGCGCGGCATGAACGAGATCGACGACGTCGCCGAGATGATCGCCTTCCTCGCCTCCGATGCCGCGCGCGGCTACCACGGCGCCGTCATCAACATCGACAACGGCATCACCGCCGGCTGACACAACGACAAAAACTTCCGGAGAACCTCATGAGCCTCGACCAGAAAGCCCTCGAAACCCTGATCGCGAAGGAGGCGATTCGCGAACTCGGCCTGCTCTACTCGCGCGGCGTCGACCGCAAGGACGGACCGCTGCTGCGCACGCTCTACACCGCCGATGCCACCGACACCCACGGCGACACCTTCGACGGCCCGGCCGATGCCTACGTCGACTTCCTCGAAAAATCCTTCCCCTACATGCGCTACAGCGGCCACCACGTCTGCAACCACCTGGTCTCGGTCGACGGCGACACTGGCGAAGGCGAAGTCTATGCACTCGCCTACCACGTCATTCCCGACGGCAAGGGCGGCTGGCTGGAAGATCTGATGGCAGTGCGCTACATCGACCGCTACCGCAAGGAGGAGGGACGCTGGAAATTCGCGCAGCGCATCGTCAGCTACGACTACAAGGCACCGCGCCGGCCAGTCGAGCCGAACACGCCAGCCCCGGCCTGTCCCGAAGATGCCAGCTTCACGCTGCTGAAGAGCCGGCTGTTCGCGCGCGGTCCGCGCGGCTGAAATCCGACCGATAAAAAATCGCCGGGAGCGATTTTTGGCGTCGCGCCAGCGACGACCCGGAGGGTGGCCGCCATGGATGGCAGGCCATAAAAAATCAACGCTCGGGGTACGCCGGGAAGCAATTGCGATGATTCCTGGATATTACGACTTGACCACGGCAGTGAAGTCCGACCATTGCTCGATGCGGAAGGCTCGAATGTCACGCACGGACCTTGGAAACCATATCCGGGTTCGCAACGCCTGGATGGCAAGGAACAGGTTCGCCATGTTCTCGTCGTCCGTCACGTACAGACTGCCCTGCACACGGCGGAAGCCATGTTCGCCGAGCACAGCACCAATCTCGGTGTATGCCTGCGCCACCCCCTTTGGATGGTGCTTCTCGGTGTCAGCCACCACCAGGTCAAAAGCCACTGCGTACATCAGTGCGCCTCCGGGTCGGCACTCAGATGCGTCCAGCGGTATTCCACCTTTTCGCCCGTTTCGATCATCGTGACCTCGATCATCCAGTCCCCATCGTCCAACTGGCGAATGGCTTGACCTATCTCGTATTTCGGGCCGAGCGGCCCAAAGCTCTTGATCTTGCCGACCGGAATGGCTGGCGGTGCGATGGCTACTTGCATGGCGCTTCTCCCATGAAGAAGGCCCCGGCGTGTACCAGGGCCTTGCTGATGCTGCGGCTTCAACGATGCTCTTGTCGAACGCCCACATGACCTGCGGGCAGATCAGTCATGCCATTGCGGCTGGTGTTGCTGTAGATCACGGAATAGGTAGTGGAAATACTCAATATAATTTAACCGCAAAGTTCACACCAAAGAAAAGTCGCCAGATCAACGTCAATTCAGCTTCCAGGCATCGCCCCCTGATACGTGGCACCCAGCCTTGGATGTATGCAGGCAACGGGAATCAAAAGTCAGCCTCCACGGTTTCATTGATGACCAGTTTCTACCGGGCATCTTTCTCGTGGAGCACCACCAGTGCGGCCAGCAGTGGCTTGACCGAGGGGTCGAGCGGTTTCATGAACTTGACCCGACGAGCGAAGGACTCCAGCACGCCGACCGCCCGGCTGAAATACGCCCGGCCACGGGAAAGTTGTTCATCCAAGTATCGGTCGAGTATGCCCATTCCCCGCCTATATGCGTAAGACGACCAAAAAGCAATGTTTTCGCATATGGTTGGGGATGGGTCAGAAAAGGCTTTCCTCTACAACCCGTTTCCAGATCACAGATCGTTAACCCCCAATCCACATGCCTTTTACTCCCGACTGTCATACCACATAGCTCTAATTATCAGGGTCTTGGAGACGGCATGTACGAACGGTTCGTGGAGCGTCGGGCGGAAGCCCCGAGAAATTTTTAACGTCACGCCAGTGACAACCCGAAGGGTGGCGGCCATCAAAAAAACGGCGCACAGTGCGGGCCGAAACCCACGCTGTGCGCCGCTGAAAAGAGGGTGACCCGAAGGTCACCCGACTGCGGCTTTCAGCCCATTACAGACCGAAGTTGTAACGCACCTTCGCACCCCACATACGCGGAACACCGGTCATGCGAGTCTCGAAGCCCATCGAGTTGTACAGACCGGAAACATAGGTGGTGTACTCCTCGTCGAACGCGTTGGTCACGAACAGGCCGGCATCGAAGTTGCTGCCGAAGATCGCTTTCCAGTTCGCGTTCAGGTTGACCACCTCGTACGAATCCAGCAGCGCGTAGGGCGACGCATCGGCCCCGGTGCTGAACTGCTCGCCGGTGTAGCTGTAGGTGGCACCCAGCGAGACATCGCCCACTTCCACCGGCAGCGGCAGCAGGTAGTTCAGGCCAACCACCACGCTGTGTTTCGGCGCGAAGGTCAGATCCGAACCCGGGGTTGCCGTGTTGATAATATCGTACTGCCCCGGAACAGACGGAATATCGATGGCATCCTTCAACTCCGTGTCGAGGTAGGTGTACGACAGATTCAGTGCCAGATCTTCCAGAAGGCGGAACGACGCCTCGACCTCCACCCCCTGAATGACCGACTTACCCGCGTTCACGATAGCCTGGGTCGGCGCTGCTCCGGGGGCCAGGTAGCCGTACTGGAGCTGCTGGTCCTGCAGGTCGTTGTAGAACAGCGCAACGTTGAGGGTACCTGGAACCGGACCGCCGAACTTGGTCTTGGCACCGATCTCGTAGGCATCAACCTGCTCGGGGTCAAAGGTTCTGAGGCCATCACCAGAAAACAGGCTGATACTGCCCTGACGGTAGCCACGCGCGTACTTCGCGTACAGCATGACGTCCTGCGTCGGGAAGTAATCAACGCCGATCAGGCCGGTAACTGCTTCGCTGGACTGTTCGAGGCTGTCCCGGCAGTTCGACGGATCAGCCGTCGAATAGACGCAGTCCGCAACCACCGTTGGATTGCCTGGCACCGCCACCGGATTGAGACCCAGCGGGAAGCCGCTCCACACCGTCGACTCAGCTGTGCCTTCGGTCTCGTCGTTGGTGTAGCGGAGACCGCCAGTGATTTTCCACTGCTCGTGGAGGTCGTAGGTCGCTTCCGTATAAACAGCCTTGCTGGTGAACTCCACTTCACTGACCTGCCGCGAAATGCCAGCCCAGCCCGCAGCCCCGGCAACGTCCATGGCCAAACACTCAGCGGCAGCAGGGTTGCTAGGGTCATAACTCGTGCAATGCAGGTAGTTAAGCGCCTGTGAGCCCGACTTGCCATCCGGCCTGCTGTTCTCGAAGTAGAGGCCGACCTGCCAGGTCAGGTCGCCGTCCATCGCGTAGCCCTGCAGCTGCAGCTCCTCGACGACGCTGGTCTGGCTGTTGGTCGGATAACCGGGAACGTCATTCGACTCGGTGAAGGCATAGAAACCGCCGTCAAATGCCGCCTCGTAGTTGATGCCATAAACCGACGTGTTGTTGCGCTGCTCCATCTCGGAGTAGGACAGGATGTTCCGGAGCGTCAGGTCATCGTTTATCGCCCAAGAAGTCTTGTTGATGATCTGCCACTGTTTCAGCTCGCTTTTCGGCTTCTCGAAGCGGCTCTGCACACCATAGAAGTCATCCCCCTGGCGCAGAAGCTGGTCGTCACAGCCTCCCTTGAACAGCAGCGGCGACCCCGCCGGACTCGTCGGGTTTGGGTTACAGGCAAACAGGCTCGAAACGATGCCGTTGTTCTCGGAATCGGTGTAGCTGACGATGGTGTAGTTCTCGATGGTATCGGTCACATCCCACATCACGCTGGCGCGGAACGAGACGTAGTCGGTATCGCCCAGATCCTTCGGCCCGAAGCCGGAGTTGTTGTCGAGGTAACCGTCGCGCTGCATGGTGTCGACACCAAAACGCGCACGCACGGTATCGCTGAACGGCACGTTGATCACGCCCTGCAGGCGGCGCATGTCGTAATCGCCAGCGGAGCCTTCCAAGTAACCTTCCAGCTCGTTGGTCGGCTCCTGCGGGGTCAGCAGGATGGCGCCACCGGTGGTGTTGCGACCGAACAGCGTGCCCTGCGGGCCTTTCAGCACCAGCACGTTCTGCAGGTCGAAGAAGGCGCCCGGGCCGGCACCGTCACCGGCAGTCACCGAACCACCGCCACGCGGGGCGACCACTTCGGCGAAGTAGAAGCCGACCGACGCCGTGGTACGCAGCTCCTGGGTGAAGCCGCGGATGGCGAAGGAGGCCTGGTCCGGTCCGAAACGGGTGTTGGTGGAGAGCGACGGCGTGAACTGCTTCAGGTCGATCGCGCTGAAGACGTTGTTGTTGGACATCGTGTTCTGATCGACCACGGTGATCGAGATCGGAATGTCCTGCGAGCTCTCTTCCTGACGACGTGCGGAGACGATGATCTCTTCCAGCACGACATTCTGGGTCTGCGCCTGCGCGATGACCGGTGCGCCAAGCCCCAGGCTCAGGACGGTCAACGGCAGCGCCGACGCTGCATGAAGCTTGCGACCTGCACGGCTTCTCTTCTTCTGCATTGTGCTCCCCTCTGAATTAGCTGATTTCTGGCGTAGCCATTAATAAATCAAGCGGAGTATTAGTTGGCAGAACGGACCTCCCCATCGCAGCCCTGAGGCCATGACCAGTCGCCGCACCGCCAGCCAGCTTTCCGCCAAGCAGCCCAATCCCTTGCGCAAAAAGGCTGCAGAATAATACTTATAATTTAGTTTGTTGCAATGGTTATATACGTCAAAGAAGGAGCGGCGCAGATCGATCGAAGCGAAATCATTGCGAAATCAACGAGAGAAGAATTTTGACGACAACTGCCAAAAATATCGTCAAAAAATCGTCGATCCGCTATTTACTTACCCTGAAAGGGGCATAAAACCACCAGGTCGCTCCGAACGAACAAAGGCGGCCTGTGGCCGCCTTTGTCATGGAACATGTCATGGAACCACATCATGGGAAGTGACAATGCTGGTCAGAGCACCGGCAAACTACGCCTCCCAAGGGTTGATGATGCTCAGCCCGGCAGCCTCGAATGGGCTGATGTCGCGGGTAGCGACCATGAGGCCGCGTGCGGCGGCCGTGGCGGCGATGTAACCGTCCGCTTTACCGATGGCTTTGCCTGCCACCCTCGCTCGCGCCATCAGGTCAGCGTAGGCTTGCGAGGCGTCCAGGTCGAAGGGCAGAACACGATCCGTGAAAGCCGGCAACACCTCCCCCTCCAAACGATCCTGATAGATCGTGCGCCGCTTGCCTCCCGGCATCGCCGCCAGGCCGAAACGCAGTTCGGCCACCGTAACGGCGGACAGATAGAGGGTTTCGACTGCCTGCGCATCGATCCACGCCAGCACGCTGGGATCGGGCGCAACCCTCCACAGCTCGGAAATTACATGGGTGTCGATGAGGATCATTCAAACCTCATCGGTTCGGCCGGAGCCTTGTCACGGAGCTGGTCGAAATACTCCGCCTCAGCGTCGGTGAGCCCTCCCGCTTCGCGGGCGATGGACGCCAGTAATGAACCGAGTTTCAGGCGTCCCTCGGGCTTCGCAGCTTTCTCCAGGATGTCACGGATTTCAGCTTCGGTGCTGCGGCCGTGATGGGCTGCTCGCACACGAAGCGCACGATGCACATCGTCGGGCAGATTTCTGACGGTAACATTGGCCATGATGCCACACCTCCAAAAAAGATATCACTGCCATCAGTATATCCATGTCGACATCAACCGCAACAGGAGCGATTTTTGGCGTCGCGCCAGCGACGGCCCGAAGGGTGGCGGCCAAGAATGGCCGCCCACAAAAAAGCGGTGAGCAGGGAAACCCTGCTCACCGCTTAGTCACTGTTACAACCTATGCCATCTCGATGCTATCTACACCAACTCGATAACATGAGAGTGGATCCCTATCAGCCACCGAAGTTGTAACGGACCTTAGCCCCCCACATTTTCGGCACACCAACGACACGGTTCTCAAAGCCTTGATTGTAAAGACCCGCCACGTAGTTGACATACTCCTCATCGAACGCGTTGGTCACGAACACGCCGGCATCAAAGTTGCTGCCGAAAATGCTCCTCCAGTTGGCATTCAGGTTGACAATCTCGTACGAGGGCAGCCACGCATATGGAGAAGAGCTCGGCGCCGTGGTCAACTGCTTGTCCGTGTAGGAGTAGGTCGCCCCGATCGAGACGTCGCCAATTTCCACCGGCAGCGGCAGGCGATAGTTCAGGCCAGCCACCACACTGTGGCGCGGCGAGAACGACAGGTGCTCACCCACTGCAGAGGACGATGTCAGAAGCGCATCTCCGCTTGCAGTCATACGAGAACCCGGGGGGAAGATGCCGGCAAGAGGACCGAAAGCCGGAACCCCGGGCGGAGTGGCCTCCTTCAGCTGCGTATCCAAGTATGTATACGACAGCGTCAGCGCCAAGTCTTCCAGCAGCATCACCATGGTCTCGACCTCGACCCCCTGAATGACCGATTTACCAGCATTCTGGATGCCTGTGGTCGGAGTCTGGCCATCGAGAGGAAGGAAGCCGATCTGCAGTTGCTGATCGGTCAGCTCGTTGTAGAAGGCGGAGATGTTGAATGTACCCGGCATCGGGCCACCAAAGGTGGTCTTGGCACCAATCTCAAAGGCATCCACCGTCTCCGGCTCGAACCGACGATAGGGTTCGCCACCGAACATGTTGAGGCTGCCCATGCGGTAGCCGCGCGAGTACTTCGCATAGAGCATGGCGTCTTGGGTCACAAAGTAATCAACACCGATCAGGCCGGTAACGGCTTCGCTGGCCTGCTCCAGCTCATCTGTACAGTCGTTCGGGCCAGGGTTGGACACGTTATTGTAAATACAGCGCTCGGCCGGTATGGGACCAAAGGGGCCAGGGGTAGACCCTGCACCACCGAGACCGCCATACGCCGGGAATCCGCCATAGACACGTGCATCCGTTACCGTTCCCTCCACCTTGTCATCGGTGTAGCGCAGGCCCGCCGTCACCTTCAGCTCGTCGGTGATGTCATAGGTCATCTCCGTGTAGACCGCCTTGGTGGTGTACTCGATCTTGCCAGCCTGACGGGAGATACCGCCCGCCAGGAGCGGATTGAGATAGATGGTGCCGCATATGGCGCTGACAGGATCAGTCGGATCATATTCCGAGCAATAGAGCCCGTTGACAGACTGGGAACCCGACACGCCATCCGGCCGGCTGTTCTCGAAATAGAGGCCAGCCTGCCAGGTCAGGTCACCGTCCATCGCGTAGCCCTGCAGCTGCATCTCCTCGACGAGGCTGGTCTGGCTGTTGGTCGGAATACCACCGGGGATCTGATTGGATTCGGAAAACCCGTAACGGCCCGTGCCAGCCCCCGGGTTGGGGTAGTTGAAAGCGATGCCGAATACCGACGTCCGGTTGGTCTGCTCAAGCTCGGCGTAGGAGAAGATGTTGCGGAAGGTCAGATCATCATTGATCGCCCAGCTGGTCTTGTTGATGAGCTGCCACTGCTCCAGCTTGCTGGACGGATTTGGCATCAGGCTCTCGACCGCGTAAAAGTCTCCGCCCTGGCGCGCCAACTGTGCGTTGCACTCACTGGGCATGAGCCCGCTCATTGCAGTACCGCAAGCAAATAGAGAGGAAACCGTGCCATTGTTCTCAGAGTCGGTGTAACTGAGGATCGTGTAATTTTCCACGTCATCCGTGATCTCCCAGATCACGCTTGCGCGCGCCGAAATGTAGTCGGTGTCGCCCAAGTCGCTCGGACCGACACCGGAGATGTTGTCCAAGTAGCCATCGCGCTGCATCGTGTCGACACCGAAGCGCGCGCGGACGGTATCGCTGAACGGCACGTTGAGAACACCCTGCAGGCGACGCATGTCGTAATCGCCAGCGGAACCTTCCAGATAACCTTCAAGCTGGTTCGTCGGCTCCTGCGGTGTCAGCAGGATGGCGCCGCCAGTCGTGTTACGACCGAACAGCGTGCCTTGCGGTCCCTTCAGTACCAGCACGTTCTGCAGGTCAAAGAAGGCACCAGGGCCGGCACCGTCGCCGGCCGTTACCGAGCCACCGCCGCGCGGTGCAACGACTTCGGCGAAATAGAAGCCGACCGAAGCCGTGGTGCGTAGCTCTTGGGTGAAACCGCGAATCGCGAAGGTGGCCTGGTCCGGCCCGAAACGATTGTTGGTGGCCAGAGACGGCGTGAACTGCTTCAGATCAACCGAACTAAAGACGTTGTTGTTGGACATAGTGGCCTGATCGACCACGGTGATGGCGATCGGAATTTGCTGAGCGCTCTCCTCCTGACGACGCGCCGAGACGATGATCTCTTCGAGAACGACATTCTGACCACTCTGTGCCATGACCGGCGCCGCCAGCCCGAGGCTGAGCAACGTGGTCGGTACCAGGATGGCCTGCTGTACTTTGCTGTATGAACGATGACTTTTCTTATCTTTCATTGTGCTCCCCTCTGATTATTATTACAGGGGCATCAGGAGCTAACGACCTGCCACATCCCGTGGACAACAGCCCGATAAATCAGGCACTTGGGAGATATCCACCCGGCTTGCACCGTTGCAGGATATGGCACTGGTACGACTTCGCACCTTCAGCACCGCCGCCACATAGTACTCATTTATAGTAGTTGCACAATATCGTTTACGAAATATTCGCCACTACCAGCGACCACCCTGACCCCATTGGCAGTGCTCGACCAAGCATAGCGTAACAACCCATCCCTCGCCGGCGGTCGCATCAGTCGCTCAGCGGAGAGCGCGGCAGACAACGAAAAAGGGCGCGGAGATCAACTCCGCGCCCTGAATAGCCGCAGCGGCTTTTCAGGCCTGTCAGAAGTTGTAACGGAGCTTACCACCCACCATGCGCGGCACACCGACCGAGGCCACCTCGATGCCGACACCCGAGTAGTTGCCCGGGACATAGTTGAAGTACTCCTCGTCGAACGCATTGGTCACGAACAAGCCGGCATCAAAACCACTGCCGAAAATGCTGCGCCAGTTTGCATTGAAGTTGACGATCTCGTAGGACGGCAGTTCGGCGAACGGCGAGCCTGGCGCGGTGCTCAGCTGCGAGTCCGTATAGGAATAGAGGGCGCCAACCGAGAGATCTCCCATCTCCACCGGCAACGGCAACCGGTAGTCGAGCCCCACCACGACGCTGTGTCGCGGCGAGAAGGTCAGATGCTCTCCTTCCACCGACGACGGCGACAGAATGGCAGTTCCTGGGATGATATAGACCGTGCTGGAGCCAAGCGTGGTCGGGGGCTGATCAATCGGTGGAGTGGTCTCCCTCAGCAACGCCTCAAGGTAGGTATAAGAAACCTTCAGCTGCAGGTCCTCCATCAACATGAACGTGCTCTCGACCTCGGCGCCGCGTATGGTCGAATTGCCCGCGTTGTAGATGCCGGTAGAAGGCGGCGCACCATTGAAAAAGACATAGCCGAGCTGCAACTGCTGATCCTTCAACTCATTGTAGAACGCCGCCACGTTTATGGTACCGGGCACCGGCCCACCGAATTCGGCCTTGACGCCAATCTCGGACGCGTCGACTGTCTCGGGCTCGTAATTTCGGTAAGGGTCCCCGCCGAACATATTGAGAGAACCCATGCGGTAGCCGCGCGCATACTTCGCATAGATCATCACCTGATCGATCGGGAAGTAGTCAACACCAATCTGCCCGGTGAATGCTTCGCTGTTCTGCTCCAAAGCATCGCGACACGCATCGGGGCCCAGTTCGGACAACACGGCGAATGAGCTGTTGTATATGCACCGGCTCACGAATGCGTTGCTCGGAGGATTCGGAAAATCGTTGTGAAGATGCCAGATCCGGGCATCCTTGATGTCGGCCTCGACCTCGTCTCGCGTGTAGCGAAGACCTGCGGTTACCTTCCACTGATCGGTGATGTCGTAGGTGGCCTCGCTGTAGGCCGCCTTCGTCGTGTACTCAATCGTGCCGATCGTTCGCGAGATGCCACCCGCCCTACCGGTGTTGGAGCTGAGGTTGGCGCAGAGCGAACTGGCGGGATCGCTCTGGTCATAGGTGGCGCAGTAGAGCGCGTTGATCGATTGCGAACCAGAGTCGCCATCGGGGCGACTGTTCTCAAAATAGAGACCAACTGTCCAGTTCAGCGCCTGGTCGAATGCATAACCCTGCAGCTGCAACTCCTCGACGAAGCTGACCTGGCTGTTGGTCGGCATGTCACCCGGCGGTTGGTTGGATTCGGTAAAGCCGTAACGGCCGTTACCCGGGCCCGGTGCCGGATACTGGAAGTTGACGCCATAGACAGCCGTACGGTTGAGTTGATAGAGATCGGCGTAGGAGATGATGTTCTTCAGGGTCACCTCATCGGTGATCGACCAGCTGGTCCTGTTGATGACCTGCCACTGCTTGAGCTCACTGGCCGGGTCTTCGAGGATACTTTCAACCGCATAGAAATCATCGCCCTGACGCGCCAGTTGCGCCGTGCACTGGGGATAGCTGTACCACTGCGTCTGCGGGTCGCAACCAATCAAGCGATTGACATTGCCATTGTTCTTCGAATCGGTATAGGTGGCGATCGTGTAGTTCTCGATGGAGTCAGTGATCTCCCAGATCACACTGGCGCGCGCGGCGATGTAATCGGCATCGTTCAACTCCTCCGGGCCTATCCCGGAGATATTTTTCAGGTAACCATCACGCTGCAGTGTATCGATCCCGAAACGAGTTCGGACACTATCGCCCAACGGTACGTTGAGCACGCCCTGCACACGGCGCATGTCGTAGTTACCAACCGAACCTTCAATGTAACCTTCCAACGCACTGGTCGGCTCCTGCGGCGTCACCAGGATGGCGCCACCAGTGGTGTTGCGACCAAACAGCGTGCCTTGCGGCCCTTTCAGTACCAGCACGTTCTGCAGATCGAAGAAGGTGCCAGGACCCGCGCCATCACCCGAGGTGACGGACCCGCCACCGCGTGGCGCAACCACTTCGGCAAAATAGAAACCGACAGAAGGTGTCGTGCGCAGTTCTTGCGTGAAGCCGCGAATCGCGAATGACGCTTGATCCGGTCCGAAACGGGTGTTGACCGCGAGCGACGGTGCGAACTGTTTCAGATCGACTGCGCTGAAGACGTTGGCATTGGCCAAGGCCTCCTGGTCGACGATTGTGATCGAGATGGGAATGTCCTGCGAATTCTCTTCCTGACGCCGCGCGGAAACGAAGACCTCTTCCATGGCCACTTGCGGCGCCGTTTGCGCCATTACCGGTGCCGCCAACCCCAGACTCAGCAGCGATGCCGGCACCAGGACAGCCCGCCGCGCTTTACTGAATGGAACGTAAAACTTCCTGTTTGAGCTCGTTTCCATATTGTCCTCTCAAATTATTTTATTTATGATTAAACAAAGCTGCTTCAAACGGGCTTTCAGCCAGTCTCGACCGCTCTACTGACTCAATATTTTTTCAGATACAAAAAAATTCCCGATCTCGCAGAGATCGAGGCTTTTCTTTTTATTTTCCGTTTTCAGCTTTTCAATAGTAACGCTTCAGCTCTCGCCGACAATATCGCTCAACGATTCTTTGCGTTTTTATTTGCGATGCGTTCTTTCATGGAACGCAACTCATCAATTCAACGTTAACGATTCGCCGCGCGGCGACGAAATTCGCGCGGTGTCACCCCCGTCGCACGACGAAACGCGAAACAAAAGCTGGAGGGCGAGGAAAAACCGAGAGCGTAAGCGACCTCCTTCACGCTCTGCTCGGTGGCCAGCAGATTCTTCGCCTGACTGATTCGGTGATTGGCGAGGTAATCGCCGATCGAGCAGCCGCGACTGGCGCGAAAGCCGCGTGTCAGCTGTCGCACGGAGAGTTTGCAGACGGCGGCCAACTCGGCGAGTGTCGGTGAGCACTGGGTATCCCGCAGGTAGTCATCAATAAGACGCAGCCGCCAGGGCGCCAGACCACCGCTGATCGGTATCTCTCGAATGTGCGTGAAATAGCGCCCCAGCTCGATGACCAGTTGCGACATGATCAGCTCGACCATGACCTCGCTGGCCATGCCGGGGTAACGCGTCTCTTGCACGAGACGCAACAGCAGACCGCGCACGTTATCGTTCTGAATATCGAGACTCGCCTCCAGTCCCCGGTCAGTCCATTCGAAATCGTCGCCGAGCCAGCCGTTCAACACCTCCGGACGTAGATGACAAACGATCGAGATCTGCGTTGCCTCGCTAGCGTCCATTCGCGCCTGCAACTTCTCTCCGGGTGGCACCAGGAACATCTTGCCGAGGCGCTCGAAACGGTGCGGGCTCCAGTGGTTCCGATAACAGGCCCGCGCATTTTGCGGGCGCGGGGTCAGCGACAGATCAAGCCAGTAGCTCTGCTGCTCACGCAGGATGTTGTCCACCGCCCCCTTCATCAGGAAGCGCACCAGCTGTGCCGTCATCCCCTGCGCGCGCACTTCGGCATCAACCTGCATCAGGGGTGTGGTGAGCTCTGCCATGGCCCCTCCCGTACCGTGTTGCTTTCGAACCTGCGCCGACAGCTGAGTGGCGCCCTGCCCGGACAGCCCAAGCCTGTGACGGCCACTGGCGTCCCGATCACGCCATTGTGACCCCGATTCGACACTTTTGCGCATTGTTACGCCATGCCCAGGAGCGAAGACTTACCGTCATACCGAACTGCGCCCGATACAGGCAGCGTCACGCCCACAGGAGGAGCCAATGCCAGACCTCGCACTCGACACCTTCGGCGGCCAGCTCGACTGGCCGCAATTGAACGACTGGATTGCATCTCAATCGCTGCCCGGCTCGGGGCCGGTGACCGCCGTGACGCGGCTCAAGGGCGGCGTGCAGAACAGTGTCTTCCGGCTCGAACGCGGTGCGGAATCGATCGTGCTGCGCCGGCCCGGCAAGCATGTCCGTCCCGGTGCCAATGAAACCATGCTGCGCGAGGCGCGGATTCTGCAGGCACTGGCCGGCACCGGCGTGCCGCATCCCGATCTCTATGCCGTCTGCGATGACGAAGCAATCATCGGCGCCTGTTTCTATCTGATGCAGCCACTCGAAGGTTTTGCCCCGAGCGGCCCGTTGCCTGACCAATATGCAAGCGATCCGAGCTGGCGTCGGGCGATGGGTGAAGAGCTGGTACGCGCAGCCGCCGCACTGGCCGCTGTGGACACGACTGCGGTCGGACTCGCTGATCTCGGCAAGCCGGATAACTGGCACGAACGGCAGGTGTCGCGCTGGCTGTCGCAATTCGACGGCTACCGCGAGACGCCGAACTACGACAGCTCGCTGCCGCATATCGACACAGTCAGTCGCTGGCTCAGCGACAACATTCCCAGCGACCGTCGCATCGGCCTGATTCACGGCGACCTGCAGTTCGCCAACGTGATGTTTTCGTACCGAGCACCACGTATTTCTGGTGTCGTCGACTGGGAGCTGGCCTCGCAGGGAGACCCGCTGCTCGACCTCGGCTGGATCCTGACCAGCTGGTTGGAAACCGGTGATCCGGAAGGCAAGAAGCCACTGGTACAGCCATGGGACGGATTCATGACGCGCGCAGAACTGGTACGGCTCTACGGCGAACTCAGCGGTCGCGACATGAGTGCGATGCCGTGGTTCTTCACGCTGGCCTGCTTCAAGCTCGCCTGCCTGCTGGAAGGCACCTACGCCCGCGCCTGCGCCGGCCAGATTCCCGCCGACATCGGCAAATCGGTACACGGCTATGCCACCTGGCTGATGAACAAGGCGCGTCAGACCATCGCCGGCTGATCTTTCAAATTTCAAAAATCGATATAGAGGAAACCATCGTGGACTTCAGCGTCGAACCCGAATTTCAGGAAAAACTGGATTGGATGAACAGCTTCGTACGCGAGTGGGTCGAGCCACTCGACGTGCTGTTCCCATGGTCGGGGGCACCGTACGAAAAGAAGAATCCAAAGATCGTCAAACTGGTCAAGCCGCTGCAGGAGCAGGTGAAAGCGAAAGGGCTGTGGGCCTGCCACCTCGACCCGTCGCTCGGCGGCCCCGGCTATGGCCAACTCAAGCTGGCGCTGATGAACGAGATCATCGGTCGCTGCTCGTTTGCGCCAAATGTGTTCGGCTGTGCGGCACCCGACTCCGGTAACGCCGACATTCTCGCCATGTATGGCAGCGACGCACAGAAAAAGCGCTATTTGCAACCGCTGCTCGACGGCGAGATCTGTTCGACCTTCTCGATGACCGAACCGCAGGCCGGCGCCGATCCGAAGGAGTTCACCTGCAAGGCGACGCGCGACGGTGACGAGTGGGTCATAGACGGCGAGAAGTGGTATTCGTCGAACGCGCGTTACGCTGCATTCCTGATCGTGATGGCAGTGACCAATCCGGAGAACAAGCCGCACGAGCGCATGTCGATGTTCATCGTTCCGAGCGAGACACCGGGCATCAACATTCTGCGCAACACCGGTGGCATGAACGACACCGAAGAGACCGGCCACCACGCCTACATTCGCTACGAAGGCGTGCGTGTGCCGCACGACGCGATGCTCGGCAAACCGGGCGAAGCGTTCAAGGTGGCACAGGCGCGTCTCGGTGGCGGACGTATTCACCACGCGATGCGTACCGTCGGCCTGCTCAACCGTGCCATGGAGATGATGCTGGAGCGCGCCGTGTCGCGCCGCACGCAAGGCAAGCTGCTGGCCGAACATCAGTTCGTGCAGGGTCAGATCGCCGACAGCGCGATGGAGCTGGAGATGTTTCGCCTGCTGGTGCTGAAAACCGCGTGGATGATCGACAACCTGCCGCCCGGCAGCGCGCGCACGCATATCGGCATGAGCAAGATGGCGCTTGGCCGCTTCTATCAGGACATCGCTTCGCGCGCGGTACACCTGCACGGCGCACTCGGCACGTCGCGCGACACACCGCTGGCGAAGATGTGGATGGGCGCACCGATGCTGGCGGTTGCCGATGGCCCGACCGAAGTGCATCAGGTACAGGTCGCCAAGGCGCTGCTGAAAAATGCCAAACCGGCGCCGGGACTGTTTCCGAGCGAATACCTGCCGGACCGGCTCGAAGCGGCGAAGAAGAAATACGCACACCTGCTCGACGATTAGGAAGCTACCGCCCCTTAAGGAGCACTTCGTCATTCTGCGCGGAGCAAAGCGAAGTCGCAGAATCCACGGTCGCAGCACTTAACCAAATGGATTCTGCGACTTCGCGCAGAATGACGGGGACTTGATCAATGAACTATTCAGAGCTTGCTCGAAACGGAAATCTGCCATGGCCCTCATCAACTTGAACGGAAAAATCGCGGTCGTCACCGGTGGCAGCCGCGGACTGGGTTTGGCAATGGCACGCGGACTCGCCGAAGCCGGCGCCACTGTCGCCATCGCCAGCCGCAAACTCGACGGCTGCCAACGCGCGGTCGACGACATCATCGCTGCCGGCGGTCGCGCCTCAGCACATGCGTTCGACGCCGGCCGCTGGGAGGATTGCGACAAACTCTACGCAGAAGTAACCGAACGCTGGGGCGGCGCGCAGATCCTGATCAACAACGCCGGCAAATCGCCGGTGGCCCCCTCCTCCGTCGAAACGACTCAAGCGCTGTTCGACCTGATCATCGCCGTCAACCTGCGTTCGGCGTTCAGATTGTCGGCGCTGTTCGGCGCGCAGATGTATGCGCAGGGCGGCGGCGCCATCATCAACATCTCGTCGAGTGGCTCACTGCGACCAGACCCGAGTTTCGCCCCCTATGCCGCCGCCAAAGCCG
This sequence comes from uncultured Verrucomicrobiaceae bacterium, assembly GCA_964386045.1. GTDB lineage: Bacteria > Pseudomonadota > Gammaproteobacteria > Pseudomonadales > CAMLJR01 > CAMLJR01. Next base: position 57,106 of record CAYLRA010000001.1, read on the forward strand.
GCCTGCATCTGCTGACGCAAACTTTCGCGCAGGAGTTCGGCCCGCGCGTGCGCGTCAACACGGTGATGCCGGGACCATTCCATACCGACGCCACCAGCAGCTGGTCGCATTCGGAGGCCTTCGAGCGCCACGCGCAGAAGACGATGCCACTGGGGCGTGCCGGCAATCCGCCGGAGATCGTCGGCGCCGTGCTGTTCCTGGCCGGCGACCTGTCGTCGTTCACCACCGGCGCCTGCCTCAGCGTCGACGGTGGACATAGCATCAGCCGCGCCAGCAGCGCAGAGTAGCTCCCGGCTGTGGCCGGCATGCGCCATTGCTACCTGTTCGAGACATTTTTCAAGGTTGAGTGATACCGGAGGCTGGATGACACTACCCGGCTACCAAAATCAGATGACCCGGCACCCTTGTCGGGATGACAGGAGGAAGTTATGTCCAAAGGTCTGTTCGACTGCAGCGGCAAGGTCACGCTGGTTACCGGCGGCAACGGTGGTATCGGCCTCGGTTTCGCCATGGGCGCCGCAAAAATGGGCGGCGACGTCGCCATCTGGGCACGTAATGCCGACAAGAACGCAGCAGCCAAGAAGGCACTGCTGGAAGCGGGTGCTCGCCGTGTCGAGACCTATCAGATCGACGTCGGCTCCGAAGAGCTGATCATCAAGGGCTACGAACAGCTGCTGAAGGACTTTGGCCGCATCGACTGCGTCTTCGCCAACTCGGGTGGCGCACCGGGTTTCAACTCGGTGTTCGACATGCCGACGGCCGAGTGGCACAAGTTCCTTGATGTCGCGCTGCACGGCGCCTTCATTACGCTGCGCGAGGGCGCCCGCCACATGGTCGCTCGCGCCGAAGCGGGTGAACCGGGCGGTTCGCTGGTTGCCTGCGGCAGCCTGTCGCTGTTCCAGGGGCTGCCGGGCAAACAGAACTACGCCGCCTCCAAGGCCGGCGTGGCTGCAGTGATCCGCTGCATGGCGGTAGAGTTCGGCAAGTACAACATCCGCGCCAACGTGGTGGCCCCGGGCCTGATCATGACGCCGATGATGGGTGGCGACGACAACGTCAAGGCGATGGCACAGATGTTCGGCCCGCGCGTGCCGATCCAGCGTGTCGGCTACCCCGAGGATTTCGAGGGCATCGGCGCCTACCTGTGCAGCGACGCCTCCTCCTTCGTGACGGGGACCACCATCACTATCGATGGCGGTTACATGGTTCGCCCCTGAACGGCACCCCTCAAAAGATCAACGGCCCCCAAATTTAAGGGAGGAGAACCCGAGATGCGACTGCTCAAGATTCACGGCTCCGGCGACGCCCGCCTCGACGACTACCAGCGTCCGGCGGCAGGCCCGAACGATGTGGTCATCAAGATGAAAGCATGCGGCATCTGCGGCAGCGACCTCTCCTACATCAAGATCGGCGGTATTCCGACCCCCGGCACCATCACCGCGCTCGGCCATGAAGGCGCCGGTGAAGTGATGGAGGTCGGCGCCGAAGTGAAGGACATCGCGGTCGGCCAGCGTGTCATCGTCAACCCGATGATGACACCGAGCAACATCGGCAGCGGCGGTCCGGAGGGGGCCTTCACCGAGGAGCTGCTGGTACGCGAAGCGAAGCTGGGCGACTCGATCCTGCCGATTCCCGAAGGTATTCCGTACGACATCGCCGCCATGTGTGAACCGCTGGCGGTCGCCATGCATGGCGTCAACCGGATGGAAGTGAAGGCCGGCGACAAGGTAGTAGTGTTCGGCTGCGGCCCGATCGGCCTCGGCATGATCCTGTGGCTGGTCGATCGCGGCGTCACCGATCTGGTCGCGCTTGATCTGGCACCAGAGCGCCGCGAACGCGCCATGGCACTCGGTGCCCGCGTCGCGCTCGATCCCACCCAGGTCGACCTGCGCGCCGAGCTGGCGAAACTGCACGGCGAAGTGCGCTCTTACGGACGCATCGGTGTCGGCACCGATGCCTTCATCGACGCCGCGGGTGCGCCGAACATCATTGGCGACGTGATCCAGATGGCCAAGTTCCACTCGCGTCTGGTTATCACTGCCGCCTACATGCGCCCGATCGAAGTGCCATTTGGCCGCATGCTGACCAGCGAGATGACCATCACCACGGCGATGGGTTATCCGACCGAGATGCCTGACGTAATTGCTGCGATGCCTCGTTTGAAGGACAAGATCGCCTCGATGATCAGCCATCGCCTGCCCTTCGACCAGGTGATGGAAGGGCTGAAGATCGCCGCGACGCCGCAGTCGGCGAAGGTGATGATCAACATCGACGAGGGACAGCCATGAACAACGCAGACATGCGTGAGGAACAGCCATGAGCGACGCAGCCATGCGTAAGGAACAGTCATGAGCGAACAGCAGAAAGCCGACAACCCGATGCTGGCGTCGCTGGTGCGCGCTGGCGACGCACAGACCGAAGCGGTGAAGATCACCGACTTCATCTTCATGGCGAACGACATCTCCAACGCCTACCTGATCAACACCGCCGACGGCGATGTGATGGTCAATACCGGTTTCATGGATGATGCCAACCAACAGCGCAACAAGGCATTGTTCACACCGGTGCGCTCCGGTCCGCTGCGCCACATCATTCTGACCCAAGCACACCCCGACCATTACGGCGGCGTACCGGTGTTCAAGGAAGATGGCACCACGGTCATCGCGCAGCAGCGTTTCAGCGAAACCTGGGACTACTTCAACGAACTCGGCCCTCACCTGCAGCGCCGCTCGGGCAAGTTGTGGGCATCGACGATGAAGCGCGGCAGCAATCCGAAACCGCCACCGCATGTGGTACCCGACATCACCGTCGACCGCACCCACTCCTTCGAACTGGGCGGCCGCAAATTCGAGCTGATCTCGACACCGGGCGGCGAATCGCTCTGCTCGCTGACCGTGTGGCTGCCGAACGAAAAGATCGTCTTCACCGGCAACCTGTTCGGCCCGGTCTTTCTGGCGATGCCAAACCTGACGACGATCCGCGGCGACAAACCGCGCCTGGTGAACAACTACCTCGAATCACTGGAGCGGGTGCGCGCCCTCGGTGCCGAGCTGCTGATCACCGGCCACGGCGAGCCGATCGTCGGCAAGGAGAAGATCCGCACCAGCCTCGACAGGATGCACGCCGCGGTCTCCTACGTTCGCGACGAAACGATCAAGGGCATGAACGCCGGCAAGACCGTGCACGAACTGATGCGCGAGATCGCCCTGCCCGAGCATCTGCAGATCGGCCAGTTCCACGGCAAGGTGTCGTGGACGGTACGGGCGATCTGGGAGGAGCACTCGGGCTGGTTCCACTACGACTCGACGACATCGCTGTACGGTGTGCCGCGTTCAAGCGTCGACGCCGATCTCGCCGAACTGGCGGGCGGCGCCTCGGTGCTGGCGAAACGTGCCGGCGACAAGATGGCACAGGGCAAGGCACTCGAAGCGATTCACCTGCTCGACATCGCACTCGGTGCCGAACCCGCCAACAAGGCGGCGTTGACGGTCAAGAAGAGCGCACTGGAGAAGCTGCTGGCCGACACCGCCGGCAGCAACCTCAGCGAGATGATGTGGCTCAAGTCGGAGATCGCCGCAACCGAAGCCGCACTCGGCTGAGTCAACCGCAGGCAAATAAAAAGGGTGGCAATTGCCACCCTTTTTATTGGTTAGCGCGAAATCAACGCGGCTGCATCCGAATGGCGCCGTCGAGACGAATGGTTTCGCCGTTGACGTAACCGTTGCGTACCAGCTCCAGCGCCATGCTGGCGTACTCCTCGGCGTAACCGAGGCGCGGCGGGAACGGCACCATCGCACCCAGCGCGTCCTTCATCGACTGCGGCGCACGCGCCATCGCCGGCGTATCGAAGATGCCGGGCTGCAGCGTGTTGACGCGAATCCCCTCACGCGACAGATCGCGGGCAATCGTCAGCGTCATGCCGACAATCGCCGCCTTGGCTGCCGAATAAGCTGCCTGCCCCATCTGCCCCTCGGTCGCGGCTGCCGACGCCGTATTGATGCAGATACCGCGCTCACCGTCGATCGGCTCCAGCGTCATCATGCCGGCCGCCGCGCGGGTGATGCAGCGGAATGTCCCCACCGTATTGAGCTTCAATACCCACTCGAATTTGTCGGACGGGAATATCTTGATCTCGCCCGTCTCCTTGTCGCGACGCGCGGTCGGGATCGCGTTGCCGCCACCAGCGCAGCTGACCAGGATGCGCTCCTGACCGTTGGCCGCACGCGCCCTGGCGAAGGCCGCATCGACGCTGTCGTCGGAAAGCACGTCGCACTGACAGAAGATCGCACCGGTCTCCGCCGCCGCGGCGGCACCCACCTCTTCGTTCAGATCGAAGATCGCCACCTTGACGCCAGCCGCGCGTAAAGCCTTCACCGTGCCAAGGCCCAGACCGGACGCGCCACCGGTCACCACGGCGGCAATTGACGAGTCGATTTTCATTGATTTCTCCAGCAGTTACATGATTTGAGGAAGGCTGTTCAGAAGGCCTTGCGGGGGACCCTTTCTAGCGCAGTCGAGCGGAACTATGCAACAGAGATGTTGAACAGTATGATACCGGCCTCTTTTCAGGGGGGAGACTTTATGACGACGCAAGTAATGAAAGGCGTGAGAGTTCTCGAGGTCGCGCAGTTCACCTTCGTGCCCGCCGCCGGCGCCATCCTCGCCGACTGGGGCGCAGACGTCATCAAGATCGAACACCCCACGCGCGGCGACACCCAGCGCGGCTTCGTCAAACTGGGCGGCATCGATACCAACCCGAACCGCAGCCCCTTCGTCGAACACCCCAACCGCGGCAAACGCAGCGTGGGTGTCGATATCTCCACGCCGGAAGGCATGGAAGTCATCTATGAGCTGGCCAAGACCGCCGATGTCTTCCTGACCAACTACCTGCCCAACCAGCGCCAGAAAATGAAGTTCGACATCGAACACATTCGCGCGGTCAACCCCAACATCATTTACGCTCGCGGCAGCGCTTACGGCGATAAAGGCCCGGAGCGCGACTTCGGTGGCTTCGACGGTACCGCGTTCTGGAACCGCGGCGGCATTGCCGACGCGATGAGCCCCAAGGAGCTGGGCGGTCCGCTCTCGCAAGGCATTCCCGCCTTCGGCGACTCGATCGGCGGCATGAACATCGCCGGCGGCATCTCCGCGGCCCTGTTCCACCGCGAACGCACTGGCGAAGCCATTGAGCTGGACGTATCGCTGCTGAGCACCGCCTGGTGGGCAGCCGGCACCTCGATCGACATGGGTATCGAAGCCGGCAAGATCATGAGCAACCGCATGCCGCAGTCCGGCTCCAACCCGGGCAATCCGTTCATGGGCAACTACTACGCGGCCGACGGCGGCGTCATCAACATGTGCACCCTGACCCCGGGTCCGCACATCAAGAGTTTCTTCAAGCACATCGGCCGCCCCGAGCTGGCCGATGATCCGCGTTTCTCGGAACCGAAAGTGCTGATGGAGAACTGGCAGGCCGCCAGCGAAATCATCGTTGCCGCCTTTGCCGCCAAGGATTTCAAGTACTGGCGCGAGCACCTGAAGACCTACTCGGGTCAGTGGGCACCGGTACAGAGCCTGCTGGACATCGCCACTGACGACCAGGCACTGGCCAACGACATGCTGTTCGAAGTGGAAGCGGCCGACGGCGGCGAGCCGATCAAGCTGGTGCGCGGCCCGGTCCAGTTCAACCACGAAGCCGTACAGACCAGCCGTGCGCCGCTGGCCTCCGAGCACACCGAGATCGTGCTGATGGAGATTGGTCTCGAATGGGAGCGCATTGAAGAATTAAAAGCCAAGGGCGCCATCGCCTGATCGGCCCCTCTTTGTTTTTATTTGGCGAAAGTACCAAAAGAACCTGTAGACGAGTGAATCATGAAACCCGGATCGAAACTGAAAAGCGCAGTCTGTGACACCGAAGTGATGGTCATCCGCGGCAGCGGCCTCGTCGTCGAGTGCGGCGGCAAGCCGATGGCCGACGACAAGCCGGCCACGCTCGGCGAACTCGACCCCGCCTTCGCCGAAGGCACCAAGATCGGCAAGCGTTACGTCGATGCCGCCGGCACCGTCGAGCTGCTCTGCGTCAAGGCCGGCAAAGGCTCTCTGGCGATCGGCGGCGTCGCGCTGCAGACCAAGGACGCCAAGCCGCTGCCGTCGTCCGACTGAAGGATCGCCGATGAACATCTCGCTCATTCTGCAAATGGCCGCCGATGCCGACCCTGAGCGCATCGGTCTGGTCTGCGATGGTCAGCGCTGGTCCTACAGCGCGCTGCGCCGCGCCGCCCAGGGCGCTGCCGCCCTCATCGAAAAAACCGGCTGCCAGTACGCGGCCCTGCTCGACGAGAGCAGCGAAGCGGCACCGATCGCACTGTTTGGCGCCGCGCTCGCCGGCGTCCCCTATGTACCGCTGAACTATCGTCTGGCCGACGCCGATCTCGGCGCACTGCTCGACCGCATCGCACCGGCCTGCATCATCGGCGACGTCGAGCGCATCCAGCGACTGAGCCCCAACGGCAATCACCAATGTTTCACCCGCGAGGATTTCGTCAAGGCAGCTGAAGCCGCCGCTGACGACGCCTCCGAAGAGGAGCGCGAAGGCGAAGGCATCGCCGCGCAGATCTTCACCAGCGGCACCACCGCCGCGCCGAAGGCCGCGCTGCTGCGCCACACCAACCTGCTCGGCTACATCCTCGGCACCGTCGAGTTCTGCTCGGCCTCCGAAGAGGAAGCTGCGCTGGTCTGCGTACCGCCGTACCACATCGCCGGTATTGCCGCGCTGCTGAGCTCGATCTACGCGATGCGCCGCATCGTCATGCTGCCGGCCTTCGATCCGGACACCTGGCTGGAGCTGGCGAGCAGGGAGCGCGTCACCAATGCCTTCGTCGTGCCGACCATGCTGTCGCGCATCATTGCGCGCATGGACGCCGGCGTGAAACCGGACCTGTCGTCGCTGCAGGCCATCGCCTATGGCGGCGGCCGCATGCCGCTGGAGCTGGTCGAACGCGCGCTGGCGCTGTTCCCGACCGCCAACTTCACCAACGCCTACGGCCTCACCGAGACCAGCTCGACCATCGCGCTGCTCGGCCCCGACGATCACCGCATCGCCTTCGCCTCCAGCGATCCGGCAGTACGGGCGCGTCTCGGCTCGGTCGGCAAGCCGTTGCCGACCGTCGAGATCGAAATCCGCGACGACGAAGGCAGGAAACTTGCGGCCGGCGAACGCGGCGAGATCTATGTACGCGGCGAGCAGGTCTCCGGCGAATACCGCGGACGCTCCGCGCTCGACGCCGAAGGCTGGTTCCCGACGCGCGATGCCGGTTATCTGGATGCCGAGGGCTACCTGTTCCTCGCCGGTCGCGCCGACGATGTCATCGTGCGCGGTGGCGAGAACATCTCGCCCGGTGAGATCGAGGATGTACTGACCACCCACCCGGCCATCGCCGATGTGGCAGCGGTCGGCGTGCCGTCGGTCGAGTGGGGCGAAGCGGTCGGTGTTGCCATTGCGATCCGCCCAAGCCATGAGCGCCCCAGCGACGACGAGCTGAAAAAGCTGGTCAAGGATCGCCTGCGCTCGTCGCGCGTACCGGAACGAATCCTGGTGCTGGATGCCCTGCCCTACAACGAGATGGGCAAGCTGCTGCGACGCAAGGTGCGCGAGCTGTTCAACAGCTGACGATCAGCCGGCGCATCGGCAAACAAAAAGGCCGCGATTTTCATCGCGGCCTTTTTGTTTTGACAGAGCTTTGCTTCGACGTTGCCGCCAACGCGGCAACATCTCTACCTCACGAGAACTCGTAAGCCTCAAGCCAGTCGGCCACGGCACGCAGGAAACGAGCCGCGTCGGCACCGTTGATGACGCGGTGGTCGTAGCTCAGCGACAGCGGCAGCAGTTGACGCACCACCGGCTTGCCCTCGGCGTCCGGCACGAAACGGCTCTGCGTGCGCGTGATCCCCAGAATGGCGACTTCCGGCGCATTGATGATCGGCGAGAAGCTGGTGCCACCAATGTGCCCGAGCGACGACAGCGTGAAGCAGCCACCGGACATCTCCGACATGGCCAGTCCTTTGGTGCGCGCCTTCTCCGAGATGCGCACGATCTCGCCGCTGAGCTCATCGACACTCTTCTTGTCGCAATCGCGCAGCACCGGTACCAGCAGTCCGCTCGGCACGTCGACCGCAATGCCGATGTGGTAGTAGTTCTTCATGAACAGCGTGTTGCCATCGGCACTCAACGAACTGTTGAACTGCGGGTACTTCTGCAGCACCGCCACCGAGGCCTTGATCAGCGCCGGCAACAGCGTGCGCTTCCTGTCCGGATTGGCGCTGTTCCACGCCTTGCGGCGCAACTCGAAATGGGTGACATCGACCTCATCGTTGTGCGTCACATGCGGAATCATCGACCAGTTGCGATGCATGACGCGGCCAACGAAACTCTGGATCTTGCCGACGGGACGCGCCTCGACCGCGCCGTACTGGGAAAAATCCTCCTCCGGCCAGGGCATCGTCGTTGTGGGTTTGTCGCTCATCTGATTTCTCCTGCCACTGAACAGTCCGCAGCGAATTGCCGACCACCGGCACTCGCCTGCAGTACTCGATTCTTGAATCTCAAACGGATTGGGTCTCGCCCTCACCACCCGGCACCCTGGCGAGCCCCGCCGCAAGCTCCGGAAACCGGTCGGGGCACATGGTACCGAACAGGCTGGAGCGCAGGACTTCGCGCGAGTAACGCTCGGCCATCTTGCGACGACCAGCCGCACCCAGTGAGTCGACACGCGCCCAGATCGGCCACAAAAAAAGACCCACCAGCATCTGCGCCGCATGAACCTCGCAATCGATACCCGGCTGCGCCAGCTCCGATCGCGCAAACTCCTCGACATGCGTGCGAAAAAGGTTCCAGAACGGATCGCTGGCTGGCTGATTGGAGCTGAGCACCGAATAGAGCCAGACGCGCCCGAACTCGGGATGCTCCATCGCAAAGCTGGTGAGATTCGCGATCACCGTTTGCGGCGCTCTCTGCGGATCACGCACCCGATCGGACTCGCCGAACACCTCGCGACACAACCGCTCACTGACCCAGACACGGGTCGCGCTCAGCAGCTCCTCGCGAGTCGGGAAGTGGTGGTAGGCGGTGCCGCGGTTGACACCGGCCAGCTGTGCCACCTCCGATACGCTGAGCCCCTCCGGCCCATCCTTTGCCAGCACCTTGCAGGCCACGCCCAGAATCGCCTCGCGCGTGCGCTCCGGATCGCGCTTCGATCGCGTCGCCTTGCCACCGGCAGCAGTAACGTCGCTCAAGACTTTCTCCAATCCATTCAAGCGATTTGCCTCCTGAAGCGGAGGCGGCCACGCCGTTGCGGGGCTCTCCACACAGGGTGTGCCGAGCCCACCAGTTTGCGGGCAAAAGCATACACACTTTGCCGATATTGTTCGACACTGTTGTCTATTTTGTACCCGGATCACCCCCTCCGCGCGGCGGGTCTCAAGCGCCCAACACGACTGCACAAAATTCAGACGATCAGAGCATTACCCACGCCCAAACCCGGTTACAAATGCGTCATTACTTTTACGTAACTTCGCTCCGCGCCACCAAAGCCATCCAATTTATTATTAAAAATCATACCGATATAAATCCTCCTGCAATTGACGCCGCCGCAGCCCCCCCCGCCAGAGCGAGCAACAGGCATAGGCACCAACACGGGGCGCACCTAGAATCGCCCCACTCCCTGAGTACACCCGACTGGAGCCGATATGAAAACGGACACCAAAATCCTGCTCGCCGCCGCATTGGTCTGCTTCGCAGCCGGAGCCCATGCTGCCAAACCCACGTCAATCGTCTTCGAAAGCGAGGGCAAGACACCCGATGGCGAGGAGTACGCCGGCTACGTCGTCAAATGCTCCGACGGCACGGACAAGCCGCTGACCGCCTGGGACTCACGCAAAAACTGGTGTGTGGGCAAGGTCTCCAAGGAGGATTGCGAGAAAAAACAGATCAGGGCGGCCAAGAACGCCTGCAAATGATTCGCCGGCATCCGCTGGCACCACCGGACAATAATCCAATAAGACGTCGATAAAATAAGAAGGCGCATCGCAGGCCGAAAACGCCTGTAGAGCGCGAGGAAAAACCAGACCGGGCCATGCCCGGTTTTTTTATGCCCCGACGATCGTCGCAATCACCCCCGTCGCGGAAAATGACGTGGAATTCGCGACGAATTCCCTACAATGCGCCAACACCGGGAAGCGCGGGAACGGAGATCACCATGAGCTGGACCATCGCTGATGCACGCGAGCTGTACAACATCGCGCAATGGAGCGATGGCTATTTCGACATCGACGAGGCTGGCGAACTGGTGGCGCGCCCCGATCCCGACCGGCCGCACGCCACGGTGAAACTGCCCGCGCTGATCGCGGAGATGGAGACGCTCGGCATGCCGCTGCCGCTGCTGGTGCGTTTCAACAACATCCTCCACGATCGCCTGAACCGCCTCTGCAACGCGTTCGACAATGCCCGCGAGCGCCACCACTTCAGCGGCCAGTACCGCGCCGTCTACCCGATCAAGGTCAACCAGCAGCGGCTCGTGGTCGAGGAGTTGCTGCGCCATGGCAGCAGCGATCGCTTCGGCCTCGAAGCCGGCTCCAAGCCGGAGCTGATGGCCGTGCTGGCACTGGCGCGACCGCGCTCGGTGATCGTCTGCAACGGCTACAAGGATCGCGAATACCTTCGTACCGCGCTGATCGCCGAACGACTCGGGCACAGCGTTTTCATCGTCATCGAGAAGCTTTCCGAGCTGCAGCGCGTACTCGACGAGGCGGCGCTCATGGAGATCACGCCACGCCTCGGCATACGCGTGCGGCTGGCCTCGGTCGGCCATGGCATGTGGCAGAACTCCGGCGGCGAAAAATCGAAATTCGGCCTCTCCGCCACACAGGTACTGAGCGCCATCGAGCAGCTCCGCGCCAGTGGCCGACTCGACACGCTGCAGCTGATCCACTACCACCTCGGCTCGCAGCTGGCCAATATCCGCGATATCCAGCGCGCCCTGCGCGAATGTGGGCGCTACTTCGCCGAGCTGCGCGACCTCGGCGCGCCGGTCGACTGGGTCGACGTCGGCGGCGGTCTCGGGGTCGACTACGAAGGCACCGGCTCGCGCTCCCACTGCTCGACCAATTACTCGATGCAGGAGTACGCGAACAAGGTGGTCGCCGCCCTGGCCGACATCTGCAACGAACGCGGACTGGCACACCCCAACATCATCTCCGAGTCGGGACGCGCCCTCACCGCGCACCACGCCGTGCTGCTGACCAACGTGATCGATATCGAGGAGGCCCCGGGCGCGTTGCCGCCGACGCAACCGGACGACGACGCGCCAACCATCCTGCACGACCTCTGGCGCAGCTTCGGCGGTGTCTCCCGCCGCAGCGCACGCGAGGCTTACCACGATGCCGTTCACCACCTCAGCGAAGCGAAAAGTATGTATGTGCTCGGGCAGATATCACTGGCGCAGTGGGCAAGCATCGAGGAGCTCTACTTCGCCATCTGTGTGCGTGTACGCCAGGCACTGCAAAACAACCCCGGTGTCCACAGCGAAATCCTCGACGAGCTGAACGAGAAACTGGCCGACAAGCTGTTCTGCAACTTCTCCCTGTTCCAGTCGCTGCCCGATGCCTGGGCCATCGATCAGGTTTTCCCCGTGCTGCCATTGGCCGGCCTCAGCCTGCCACCGGAGCGACGCGGCGTGCTGCAGGACATCACCTGCGATTCGGATGGGAAAATCGAGCACTACGTGGATGGCGAGGGTATCGAGCCGACGCTGCCGCTGCCGCCTTACGGCGAAGGGCGCATGTTGTTCGGCATCTTTCTGGTCGGCGCCTACCAGGAGATTCTCGGCGACATGCACAACCTGTTCGGCGACACCCACTCGGTGCATGTGCAGCTCCGTGCCGACGGAGGCGGCTACGAAATCACCAACCCGCGCGACGGCGCCACCGTCGCCGAGCTGCTGCGTTACGTCGATTTCGACCCGAAGGAGATTCTCACCAGCTACCGCAACAAGCTGACGGAAAGCGGCATCGACAAGTCATTGCAGAAGCAGTTTCTCGACGAGCTGACCCGCGGGCTCGGCGGCTACTCCTATCTGGAGGAGTAGCCGCCGGTGAGCTCCCTCGATCGCTGTCGCAATTCGGCCAAGTTCGCAAAAAAATGACAATCGCTCCAATCCCGCCCCAGTTTTGTGGAATTCAGTAACATGTCTGTTTAGAATCCACCCACTCATAAAACCCACCGGATACAGCCCACAAGGAACCCGACATGAAGAGCATGCTCAAAGCAGCCACAGCAGCCGCCGTGATCGTCCTTTCCACCAGCGCTCTTGCCGCCAAACCGACCGCGATCACCTTCGAATCGGAGGCCACGACGCCCGACGGCAAAACCTATTCGATCTACACTGTGAAGTGTTCCGACAGCCGCCAACAGCCGCTGACCGCGTGGGACAACCGCAAGAACTGGTGCGTCGGCAAAGACTCCCAGGAAGATTGCTTCACGAAACAGATCCGCGCTGCCAAGCAGGCCTGCAAGTAAGCCCCAACCCCATAGCCGCGCCGGTGCAACCGGCCAGGTGTCCCCATGACCAGCCCCGTTACCGATGTGATCCACCACGACGGGGCCGGTTGCGGCAGACCCTCCCGACGCTCGGCAGCCCACCATTTCGGCACCCTGCTCGAATCCCAACTCGCCGCATCAAGCACCCCTTTCGCCCCCCACCCCGTCGCCGCCCCGGAGCGATCCGGCAGCGACAACAGCACGCAAACCCCGGCCAGCCGTCTGGAGCGCAGCAATCCGCGACAGGGTGGACGTCGCCAGCGCCGCTGAACCAACCCTCCTTCGTTTGACCCATCCCCGTTTGACGCCCTTGACGCAACCGCTATCATCGGCCCGCAATTTTGTGGAGTCAGACGCACCATGAAGACGATGTTGAAGCCCGGCAAGCGAGGCCTGCCGCGCCTGATCGACGCCACTCGCTATTCGATGCAGGGGCTGCGAGCGGCGTGGCATCACGAGGAGGCATTCCGGATCGAGGCATCGCTGGCCCTGGTCGCCGTGCCACTGGCGTTCTGGATCGGCGACGGGCTTGCGCATCAATTGATGCTGCTGATCGTCAGTGGACTCGTCATCATCACCGAGCTGCTCAACTCCGCCGTCGAGGCGGCCATCGATCGTTTCGGCGGCGAGATTCATCCGCTGTCGGGCCAGGCCAAGGACATCGGCTCTGCCGCGGTTTTCTGCTCGCTGGCACTGTTCGCCATCGCCTGGGGCGCATCGCTCTATCAATACCTGACCTAGGGGTCCGCCTTCATGCTGATCCAGTTGACAGGTGGCAGGCAGCTATGAATAATTCCGCCTCTTATTTTTCCAGCTATGCAAATCGAGGAGTACCAAGGTGGCGAATACCCAACAAGCAAGGAAACGTGCACGTCAGGCAGAAAAGGCCCGGAAGCACAATGCCAGCTTGCGCTCCATGGTCCGCACCTACATCAAGAAGGTCGTGAACGCGATCCAGAAAGGTGATGTCGACACCGCCAAGAGCGCCTATCAGAGCGCCGTTCCGGTCATCGACCGCATCGCGGACAAAGGCATCATTCACAAGAACAAGGCCGCCCGCCACAAGAGCCGCCTGAACGAGCAGATCAAGGCGCTCGGCCAGCGCGCCGCCTGATCCCCGCCCCCGTTCGAAGAAAGCCGGCAGCAATGCCGGCTTTTTTGTGCCCGCTGACCCGTCCTACGCACTGACGCGGCGCAACCACTCCCAAGCCAAGCCGAGGTACTCGTGCAGTGCGGCACTGCTCGCCGCCAGATGGTCCAATCCGACTCTCCAGCTGCGCTCTCCGCGACGATCGAGGAAGTAGGTCGGGGCCGGCACCGGTGCCAATCCCACGCGCTCGAAGGCGACCAGGGTTCTGGGCATGTGCGTGGCACTGGTCACGACAACAAAGGGGGCATCACCAACGATCTCGGCGACCAGCTCCGCCTCCTGTTCGGTATCCCGCGAGGTCACCTGAAGCACCATGTCTTCGCGCCGAACACCCAGCGCTTCCGCGCTCTCTGCCATCAGCTCGGCATTGCTCCGACCACCGTCATAACCTCCCCCCGAGAGCAGCAACCGACTGCCAGGCGACAGGCGATGAATCGCGATCCCCTCCAGCAACCGCGAAGTGGACGCGCCATTGAGGCGGTTGGTAATCGGCAGGTCCAGGCTGTCGACATGGCTGCCGCCCATGACCACCACGAACTGAACCGGCAATGCAGCAGCGGCCTGCCAGGTCGGATAACGCGATTCGAGCGGCTCGATCAACCAGCGCGACACCGGCGCCCACGAACAGGCAAAGAGAAGCAGGAGTGCCGCACCCGCGAACAACTGGCCGGTACGCCGACGCCACAACAACAACCCCAGCGCCAGCAGTGTCAGCGACAACGGCAGCGGCATCAGCCAGCCACCGATCAGTTTTTTCAGGAAGAAGTCCACAGCGAAGACTACAACACGACCAGATTGTCGCGATGAATCAGCTCCTTTTCGCCCTGGTAACCCAGTGCCGAGGCGAGCCGATCGGAAGGGAGCCCGACGATCCGGGCGGCATCATCGAGATCGTAATTGACCAGGCCACGCGCCACTTCGCGCCCGACCGGGTCGAGGCAGGCGACCAGGTCACCGCGCAGGAAACGTCCGGAGACCGCAGTCACCCCTACCGGCAGCAGGCTCCGCCCCTGCTCGCGAATGACACGCGCCGCCCCCTCGTCGAGATGGAGCTGCCCGGCCACCTGCATCAGACCCGCCAGCCACTGCTTGCGTGCCGCCCACGGCTGCTGGTCGGCGACCAGCAAGGTGCCAAGCTCCTCGCCATCGAGCAGGCGCGTCAGCACCTGTTCGATGCGGCCGCCGGCGATGACCGTGTCGGCCCCCGAACGGGCCGCCAGCCGCGCCGCGCGCAGCTTGGTCGCCATGCCGCCGCGCCCGAGCGCGCCGGCGCTGCCGCCAGCCATGTGATCAAGCCCGGCATCGCCGGCCTGTGCGCGCGACACCAGTGAAGCCGACGGGTCGAGGCGCGGATCGCGCTCGAACAGACCGCTTTGGTCAGTGAGGATCACCAGCAGATCGGCATCGATCAGATTGGCGACCAGTGCCGCCAGCGTGTCGTTGTCACCGAAGCGGATCTCGTCGGTCACCACCGTGTCGTTCTCATTGATGACCGGAATCACGCCGAGACGCACCAGTGTCTGCAGCGTTCCGCGCGCGTTGAGGTAGCGGTCGCGGGCGGAGATGTCATCGTGTCCCAGCAGCACCTGCGCCGTGTGCATGCCGTAGCGCTGGAACTGCGACTCGTAGGCCTGCACCAGCCCCATCTGGCCAACGGCGGCGGCGGCCTGAAGCTCATGGATCGCGGTCGGCCGGCTTTTCCAGCCCAGCCGCGTCATTCCTTCGGCCACTGCACCGGAGGAGACCAATACCAGCTCGACCCCGCGCCGGCGCAGCTCGACCAGCTGGCCGACCCAATGCCCGATGCCCTCGGTGTTGAGCCCGCGACCGTCATCGGTCAGCAGTGCACTGCCAATCTTCACTACCCAGCGGCGGGCCTTCTGTACTTCCTGTCTCGATGCCATCTGTTTCGGTCTCGACACTCGATTGCCTGCGCCCGCATCAGCGGGCCTCTGTTGCCTTCGCGCCAGCGAGCATCTGTCGATCACGGCGCGTA
This sequence comes from uncultured Verrucomicrobiaceae bacterium, assembly GCA_964386045.1. Lineage (GTDB taxonomy): Bacteria > Pseudomonadota > Gammaproteobacteria > Pseudomonadales > CAMLJR01 > CAMLJR01. Next base: position 72,844 of record CAYLRA010000001.1, read on the forward strand.
TTCGATCTCCACATCATCGTCGTCGTCATCTCCGCCCGCGTCATCACGGGCCGCTCGGCGCGCGGCGCGGCGCTCATCCGCCAGCGCCTGGATACGCTCGCGCGCCTCGGCCTGCATCGCATCCTGCAGCTGGCGCTCCTGCTCGATCAGCGCCGGGTCCGCGGCCTCGCGCGCCCAACAGGCTTCGAGGTGGGTCATGATGTCGCCGCAGAGCCGCGGGGTGCCATCCCCGCTGATCGCGGCCACACGGTAGACCGGACCGTGCCACTGCAGCCGCTGAAGAATGTCGGCAATACGCGCTTCGCGATCAGCTTCCGGCAACAGGTCGATCTTGTTCAGCACCAGCCAGCGCTCGCGCCCGGCCAGCGTCGGGCTGAAGCGCTCCAGCTCGGCGGCGATCTCCTGCACCGCCTGCACCGGATCGGACTCATCAAGCGGTGCCACATCGACCAGATGCAGCAGCAGTCGCGTGCGCGTCAGGTGCTTGAGGAAACGGATACCGAGCCCGGCTCCTTCGGAGGCGCCGGCGATCAGCCCCGGAATATCGGCCATGACGAAGCTGCGATGCGCCTGCACCCGCACCACACCAAGATTGGGTACCAGCGTGGTAAACGGATAGTCCGCCACCTTGGGACGCGCCGACGAAACGGCGCGAATCAGCGTCGACTTGCCGGCATTGGGCAATCCCAGCAGCCCGACATCCGCCAACACCTTCAGCTCCAGGCGCAGATGGCGCACCTCGCCTTCACTGCCCTTGCTGGTCTGGCGTGGCGCGCGGTTGGTCGACGACTTGTAGCGGGTGTTGCCAAGTCCGTGGAACCCACCCTGTGCCACCAGCAGGCGCTGCCCCTCCGTGGTCAGATCTCCGAGCACGTCACCACTCTCCTCGTCGATCACGGTGGTGCCGACCGGCACCTTCAGGAACAGATCGACGCCGCTCGCGCCCGTGCAGTTCGCCCCCTTGCCCGATTTACCACTTTCGGCCTGATAGCCGCGCACGTAGCGATAGTCGACCATCGTGTTGACCGACGAGCAGGCCTCCAGATAGACGGAGCCGCCATCGCCACCATCGCCGCCATCGGGCCCGCCGAACGGAATGAACTTCTCGCGACGAAAACTCATGCAGCCATTGCCACCGCGCCCCGCCTGCACACGGATGGTGACCTCATCGACGAACTTCATGGCAGGGGACTCCGGCTGTGTTGAACATCAGTGCAATGGAGCCACACCGATCAGAAACGAAAAAGCCCCGTCGAGCGGGGCTTTCGGGCATCTGCCGCGGCCTTGGCTCAGGCCGGGACGATGCTCACGTACTTGCGTTTTTCGCGGCCCTTGGTGATGAACTGGACCACGCCGTCCGCCGTCGCGAACAGGGTATGGTCGCGGCCAACGCCAACATTCACGCCCGGACGCACCTTGGTGCCACGCTGCCGAATGATGATGCTACCGGCCGACACGACCTGACCACCGAACCGCTTCACGCCGAGGCGCTTCGCCTGAGAGTCGCGCCCGTTGCGGGTACTACCGCCAGCTTTTTTGTGTGCCATGGTTGATCTCTCCGGTTAACCGCTGATTGCCGTGATCTTGATCTCGGTGAACCACTGACGGTGGCCCATCCGCTTCATATGATGCTTGCGACGGCGAAACTTGATGATGCGGATCTTGTCGTGACGACCGTGGCTGACCACCTCGGCAGTCACCTTGCCACCGGCGACGTAGGGGGCACCAATGGTGACCTGCTCGCCGTTACTGACCATCAATACCTTGTCGAAGTCGATGGAGGCGCCAGTTTCGACCTCGACCTTCTCGATCTTCAGGGTTTCACCCGGCTGCACGCGATGCTGCTTGCCACCGGCCTCGATCACTGCATAAGTCATTGCTGCTTCTCCTCAAAAAGCCTGTTCGCCGGAATCGACTTGTGCGGCTTGCGCCGTTGCGAATACAGGCAGCCAGGGTGCGCCATGAAGGGACACGACCCCGGCTTTGCTCGGTAAAGGGCTGCGGATTCTACGCAAAGGCCATGCCCCGTTCAAGCCCGTCAACGCGCCCGCCTTGACTTGGCAGCCCCCCGTTCCTAGGATGCCGCGGTTCTTCAAGGTACCCCTTCCCATGCAGCAGATTCGCGCCGTGGTGGACGACGAGTTCGCCCAGGTCAACCAGCTCATCATCGAGCAGCTCCACTCTCGTGTCCCTCTGGTTGAAAACATCGGCCACTACATCGTCGATGCCGGCGGGAAACGGCTTCGCCCCCTGCTCGCCCTGCTGGCGGCCGGCAGCCTCGGCCCCATCGACGCGCGCCATGTGAACTTCTCCGCGATCATCGAATTCATCCACACCGCCACCCTGCTGCACGACGACGTGGTGGACATCTCCAGCCTGCGCCGTGGCCGCGCCACCGCCAATGCCAAGTGGGGCAACGCACCGAGCGTGCTGGTCGGTGACTTCCTCTATTCGCGCGCCTTCCAGCTGCTGGTGGCGCTCGGCGACATGCAGCTGATGCGCCTGATGGCCGATACCACCAACACCATCGCCGAGGGCGAGGTGTTGCAGCTGACCAAGGCCGGCGATCCCTCCACGACCGAGGAGGCCTACTTCTCGGTCATCGAGTGCAAGACCGCCATCCTGTTCGCGGCCGCCACACAGGGGGCAGCCCTGCTGGCGGGCGCCGACACCCCTCGATGTGAGGCCCTGCATCGCTACGGCCTGCATCTGGGAATCGCCTTCCAGCTCGCCGACGACGTTCTCGACTATCTGGGTGACCCCGAGAAGATGGGCAAGAACATCGGCGACGACCTCGCCGAGGGCAAGCCGACACTGCCGCTGATCGCCACGCTCCGGCTGGGCACGCAGGAGGAGCAGGCGCTCGTCACCGATGCCATCGCCAACCGTTCGGCCATCAACCTCAACCGCATCAACACGGCCGTGGCACGCTGCGGCGCCCTCGATTACACCTTCGACAAAGCGCGGCACCACGCCCGCCTCGCCGCCGACGCGCTGGCCGGCCTCCCGCCTTCGCCACACACACAGGCACTGATCGACCTCTGTTCTCTGGCCGTCCAGCGCGATCGCTGACCCAGCAACGCGGGTCAAACGACGCGGGACAAACCCGCAGCGCACAGGTGACCCCTCTCACACTCCTGAACAAAGCCCGCCTTCTCGCTTGTCGCTGTCACGAAGGGGCACCTAGAATGCCGGCTAACTGTAAAGAAAACCGATACCCGGGCGCGTCAAAGCCTACGGGATCAGGAGCCCCTCCAATATGCCCCCTCTTTTCAAATCGCTGGCGATGCTCACCCTGGCCGCACTGATCACCGCGTGCGGCGGTGGCGGTGGCGGTGGCGGAGACAACGCCCCCTCTGCCAGTAGCGGCTCCAGCTCGTCCGGCAGCTCCTCCGGCGGCAGCGGATCGACCGGCTCCGGCTCCACGGGATCCACGGGCGGCTCGACAGGCGGCTCCACGCCCTCAACGCCGCCGCCTCCGCAGGTGGTATCGCGCACCATCACGCTGGCATGGACCCCTCCCAGCACGCGCCAGGACGGTACGCCGCTGCCCCTCAGCGAACTGCGTGGCTACGAGATCTATTACTACCGCGCCGGTACGACAAACGGCGACACCGTGCTTTCCGTCAACGGATCCTCGATGCTCTCCAGGCAGATCACGCTGACCACCGTCGGCACCTACCACTTCGCCATCGCCGCCGTCGACACCAGCAACAGGGTCAGCAGCCTCTCGAACGACGTCTCCGTCAACGTGAACTGATTTCGCGCCATCCTCAACAGCGCACGCCACCGTGTGTGCGCTGTAAAAATTATTGACAGATCAAACTCCTGCGCAACATGGCGGCTGTCTTTCGCACAGCCGTTGAACTATGATTCCCTGGCTTTGCAACGGCATACCACCCCTCGGACTCACCGTTGCAGCAGGCAGCGGCTGTTCTGCAGCCCCGCTCCCAGACCCACAGCCGGCGGCGCCAGGAGTAGCACCATGTCGAAGGAGAAGGATTATCTGAAAATGGTCGAAGGTTCGGCCAATGCATGGGGACGCCTGCCTCCCCTGCTTCGACAGATCAAGGACGATGCACTCTCGACCCTGCTCAACAGCCTCGATGAGTTGTTCAGCAGCTGCGACGACCTCTTCTTCGACCTCTCCAGCCGCGCCGCCAGCAACGCCGAACAAAACCTCTATTTCGAATCGATGCGCGAGCTGCGCGTCAAGAAAGCCGGTGTCATCAACGGTTTTCGCCAACACTATGAACAGGGCTTCGTCGCGCTCGCCAACACCCTGGGAGCATTTGGCGGCATCGGTTCGTCGCTGGACGACACCAACGCCGAGAACCTGACACTGGTCCAGAACGACACGCTGGAACAGGAGGTCGCGATCAGCGGCATGATCTCCAAGGCGCGCGTCAACTGCCAGGAGCCGCTCTACCACCTGACGACACGGCTCGACTACCTGATCCCACGCGTCACCATCGACCAGGACAACAACCCTCTCGATCCCGAGCGCATCTGTCGCAGCTTCGCCGCCGCCTGCGAGCTGTTCGATATCAACATCAAGGCGAAGATCATCATCTTCAAGCAGTTCGACCGGCTCGTCGTCAGCAAGCTGATCAAGGTCTACAGCTCGGCCAACGAGTTACTGATCAATGCCGGCGTGCTGCCCAAGATCAGCCGGTCGATCAACAAACAGCCCGCCAGCAGCAGCGGCAACCCCATGGATGCCATCGCCGCCGCGACCGCTGCCGCCGAGGCCAATGCGCAGATGGGCGACGCTGCGCTGCAGTTCGATTTCAGCGAACTGACCAATCTGCTCGCCAGCATGCGCCGACTGGGTCTGACCCGCCTGCCGAACTACGCCAGCTACAGCAGCAATCCCGGTCCGCTGATGACCAGCGGCGAGCTGCTCGGGTTACTGTCACTGCAACAGGCGCCGATCGCCGAAGAACCCGACGCCCTGATGCCGATGGTCAACCTGCGCCAGCTGATCGGCGGACTGCTCGCCAACAGCAGCGCCGAGGCGCCGCGCGCGCTGCAGCAGCCCGATGAAGATGTCATCAACCTGGTCTCGATGTTCTTCGACTTCGTGCTCGATGACCGCAGCCTGCCCGTCGCCATCCAGGCACTGATCAGCCGCCTGCAGATCCCGATCCTCAAGGTTGCGCTGAAGGACAAATCCTTCTTCAACCAGGCCGGCCATCCGGCGCGCAAGCTGATCAACGCCATCGCCGACGCCAGCATCGGCTGGGACGAATCGGAACAGCTGAAGAAAGACAAGCTCTACACGAAGATCTTCGAGATCGTGCAGACCATCAACGAAAAATATGCCGACAACGAACAGATCTTTGCCGAAAAGCTGATCGACCTGCAGCAGTTCATCGAGCAGGAGCAGCACCGCACATCGCTGGTCGAGCGTCGCACCAGCCAGGCCATCGAAGGGCAGGCCAAGACCCAGCTGGCGAAAGGCGCCGTGCAGAAGCTGCTGTTCAGCAAGCTGGAGCGGGAGCAGCTGCCGCCCACCATCAGCGAATTCCTCACCGAACACTGGCAACAGCTGCTGGTGCTGATCCACCTGAAGCATGGCGAAGAGAGCCCCGAGTGGCTCGAAGCCGTGCAGCTGGTCGACGACCTGATCTGGGCCTCGCATCGCCAGAACGACAGCCGCTCGCTGCAGCGCCTCGGCAAGATGAAACCGGAGCTGCTGCAACGCATCGCGCACGGGCTCACCCGCATCTCCTCCACCGCCGAGGCTTCGCAGCAGGCGATCCGCAAGGTTGGCGAGGTGCTCGACCAACTGCAGACCGACGCCAAGCTCGAGATGCGCGCCATCAGCGCGGAACAGGCGGTCGCCCTCGGCCACACGCCCGGCAGCGGCAGCAAAAGCTGGCAGGAGATGACGGCACTGGAGCGCCAGCAGGCCCGCTACAAGGCGCTGACCTACGAGTTCATCAAGAAGGCCGATGCGCTGCCGATCGGCACCTGGGTTTCCTATGAGGACAGCCGTCGCGGCAAGATCCTGCGCTGCAAGCTGTCGGCAAAAATCGACGTATCGGATACCTATGTCTTCGTCAACCGCTTCGGATTCAAGGTACTGGAGCGTTCGCGCAAGGATTTTGCCTATGACATGCAGCAGCGCCGCGCGATTCCTCTCGAAGCCGGGCTGCTGTTCGACCGGGCGATGGAAAACATCGTCACCAACCTGCGCCAGCTGGGCAAGCCTCCACAGGGCTGACCTGGCCGGCGCTCTCGTCACCGGCTCCCAATAACATCCAGAACGAACAACTGCCGCCCAGGCAACGTCGGGACACCTCGCCTTTCCCATGCCCCAGGATCAAATCGCTCTATTCAGCAATCTCGCCGGCGGCGGCCTGTTCATTGCGCTGGCAGCCGTCTTCACTTACCTGCGGCTGCAGGAAAGACTTCCCGCCAGCCTGATCCTCGCCGCACTGATGTCGGCGCTCTGGCAGCTGGGGATCGTCGCCGTCCACCAGTGGCAGGTGCTCGCCCCCTCCTGGCTGCTGATTCTCGAGATCCTGCGTGGCGGTACCTGGATCGCCGGCCTGCTCGCCTGCCTGACCTTCGTGACCGAGCGCGGACTGGCGCGACGCTTCCGTTTTGGCCTGCAGGGACTGTGGCTGGCCGTCCTCGCCATTGCCGCCACACTGAAGCTCACTGATCAACCGCTGGCGGGGTCGGGCATCAGCATCACCTGGGCCGGCCTGCTCATCGCCATCGTTGCACTGGTCTCGGTGGAGCAGCTGTTCCGCAACGCCGAGCAGCTGCGCCTGATCAAATTGATCAGCGTCACCATGGCGGCGATCTTCATCTACGACATCTACCTCTTCTCGCACGGCCTGATCTTCAGCCGCCTCGACCCCGCGCTGTGGCAGGCGCGCGGTGTCGTCAACGCCTTCGCCGCGCTGCTGATGACACTGGGCGCGCTGACCATCGCCAACCAGAACGGCCACTCCGCGCGGCTGACCATTTCGCGGCCAGTGGTTTTCTACACCACCAGCCTGACGCTGGCCGGCAGCTTCCTCGCGCTGATGGCGATTGCCGGCTACTACGTGCAGCTCTACGGCGGCGAGTGGGGCAGGGCGATCCAGATACTGCTGCTGTTCACCGCGCTGCTGGCCGTCGCCACGGTCGCCGTCTCCGAAACGGTGCGCGCCCGGCTCAGCGTCTGGATCAACAAACACTTCTTCCGACACAAATATGACTATCGAGTCGAGTGGCTGAAACTGATCAACTCGCTGTCGCGCCCCTCCGCCAACAACGACGACCTGCACGAGCGGGCGATTCGCGCCGTGGCCAATATCTTCAAGAGTCCCGGCGGCGCCCTCTGGTTGCGCGCTGGCGAACGCTTCGTGCCGGCGCAAAGTCTCGGCATCGCCATCCCGGAACTGGCCGAAGAGCCGGTCGACAGCCCCTTCTGCGGTGCACTCAAGCAGCACGAGTGGGTCTTCTCGCCGCTGGCCGCGGACAGCAATCGCCTCAGCTCCTTCAACGAACTGCTGCCAGCCTGGGTGCAGAGCATCGACCGGCTGTGGGTGATCCTGCCGCTGCTGACGGAAACCGAGCTGCTCGGCTTCCTGATCCTGCTGCAGCCGGACGGCGACTCCGCGCTGACCTGGGAGGATCTCGATCTGGCGAAGACGGTCAGCCGCCAGGTCGCCTCCTATCTCGACCGGCACGAAGCGGCCGAGCAGCTGGCGGAGTCGCGCCAGTTCGATGCGTTCAATCGCCTTACCGCCTTCATCATGCACGACCTCAAAAACCTGATCGCCCAGCAGGCGCTGGTGGTGCAGAACGCCTCGCGCCATCGCGACAACCCCGCCTTCTTCGAGGATGCGATCCTGACCATCGAAAACTCGGTGGCGCGCATGAACAACCTGCTGCGCAAACTGCAGCAGAACGAGCCGAGCGAACTGCGCAGCCTGGAGCTGCACCGCGTGCTGATGGACGCCGTCAAGAAGTGCAAGGAGCAGCGCCCGACCCCCACGCTGCGCCTCGAACAGAGCGACGCCCGGGTCAATGCCGACCAGGACCGGCTGGTGATGACGCTCGCCCATATCATCCGCAATGCGCAGGAGGCGACCGACGACAACGGTTTCGTCGACATCATGCTGCGCAAAAATGGCGGCAACGCCGTTATCATCATCGAGGACAACGGCATCGGCATGAGCCAGGAGTTCGTTCGCAACCAGCTCTTCAAGCCGTTCGTGTCGACCAAGTCGGGGAAAGGGATGGGCATCGGTGCCTACCAGACCCGGGAATTCATCGCCTCGCTCGGCGGCACCATCGAGGTGGAAAGCTCACCGGGCGAAGGCTCCACATTCACGATCACCCTGCCAGTGGTGAAGGGTTGATCCGCAACGGCATTTGAGATGACCAGACTCGCCCCGGAAGACAGCCTGCTCATCGTCGAGGACGATATCGGCCTGCGCAGCCAGCTGCGCTGGAACTTCGACAAGTACAACGTGGTGGTCGCCGACGACCGCGCCAGCGCCATCGCCGCCGTGCGCCAGTACGAGCCCGCCGTGGTACTGCAGGATCTCGGGCTGCCGCCGGATGCGGAAGGGGTCAGCGAGGGTTTCAAGACCATCCAGGAGACCCTGCGACTGGCACCCTCCACCAAGATCATCGTCATCACCGGCAACCACGATTACGAGAATGCCGTGCGCGCCGTCGCCCTCGGCGCCTACGACTTCTACCAGAAGCCAATTCACGCCGAGACGCTGAACCTGATCGTCGAGCGCGCCTACAACATCCATCGACTGGAGCTGCAGAACCGACGCCTGCAGGAACAGCGCAACTCGCCGCTCTCCGGCGTGATTGCCTCCGACCCGCTGATGCTGCGCGTCTGTCGCATGGTCGAGAAGGTGGCGCCGAGCAACATCACCTGCACGCTGCTCGGCGAGAGTGGTACCGGCAAGGAGGTGTTGGCGCGCGCGCTGCACAACCTCAGTCCGCGCGCCGACAAACGCTTCGTCGCCATCAACTGCGCCGCCGTGCCGGAAAACCTGATGGAGAGCGAGCTGTTCGGCTACGAGAAGGGGGCGTTCACCGGCGCGGCGAAAAAGACCCCGGGCAAGATCGAAACCGCGCACGAGGGCAGCCTGTTCCTCGACGAGATCGGCGACATGCCGCTGGCGCTGCAGGCAAAGCTGCTGCGTTTCCTGCAGGAGCGCGTCATCGAGCGCGTCGGCGGCCGCGAGGAGATTCCGGTCGATGTGCGCGTCATCTGCGCCACCAACAAGAATCTGGAGGCGATGGTTGCCGAGGGCAGCTTCCGCGAGGATCTGTTCTACCGCATCTGCGAAGTGGTGATCGACATCCCGCCGCTGCGCGAGCGCGCCGGCGACAAGATCCTGCTGGCACGCCATTTCCTTGAACGCTACAGCGAAAGCCAGAACCGCCGCATCAACGGCTTCAGCGCCGAAGCGGCCGAAGCGATCGAGGCCTACCACTGGCCAGGCAACATTCGCGAGATGGAGAACAAGATCAAGCGCTCGGTCATCATGTGCGAGGACAAGTTCATCTCGCCACTGGACCTGGCACTGGAGGCACCGGACTCGCTCTCGATCAACCTGCGGCAGGTGCGCCAGCAGGCCGAGATCACCGCCATCAAGCGGGCACTGACGTTGACCGACGGCAACTACTCCGCCGCCGCCAAGCAACTCGGTATCACCCGCCCGACGCTTTACGATCTGGTCAAGAAATACGAGATCAACATTCCGGGCGACGACGAATGATTCGTGCGGTCACGCCAGCGCGCCGCACCGGCGCCGCTCTTCGAGGAGAACACATGCACATCCGCCCCATCCCGACGCCCACGTCACGACGCCATCGGCGCACCCTGCTGGCCCTCTGCATCGTCGCGATGGCACTCGCCGGCTGCGGCGAAAGGGGGGTGGAGAATAGCGGCTCGACCGCCAGCGATCACCTCGCACGCTCCGAAACCTACCGCCAGCAGCGTCAATATCGCGCGGCCACCATCGAAGTACAGAACGCCCTGCAACAGGCACCGCAGGACAGTGCCGCGCTGTTGCAGGCAGCGACCATCCTGATCGAGCTCGGTCAGGGCCGACGCGCAGTGGAACTGCTCGAACCACTGGCCGCCGGCAGCGAACAGCCGGAGGTCAGGCTGGCTTTGACCGAAGCCTATCTGCTGCAGCACAAATACGAATCGGCACTGCGTCAGGTCGAGCAATCGGGTGCCTCCATTCCCGCCGAGCTGCAATCGCGGGCGCAACGGATGCGCGGTGAGGCGCTGCTCGGACTGGGTCAACTCGACCAGGCCGAGCGCACATTGCAACAGGTGACTCAGCCCGGCGAAGAGGCACTGAAGGCGCGACTGGCGCTGGTGCGACTCGACTTCCAGCGCGGACAGCCGGAACGCGGACAGCAAAACCTGCAGAAGCTTCTGCAGGAGAACCCGGACGCAGTTCCCGTGCTGACACTCGCCGCCTCGATTGCCGAGCGCAACAACCAGCTGGAGCGCGCCGAGGAGCTGCTCACCCACGCGATGATGCAGCTGCCGGACGCCGACCTGATGACGCCGGACAAAACCATGGTCCTGCGTGGCCTTGCCGATATCCTCACGCGCCTGGGCCGCACCTCGGAAGCGATGATCTATTCGAAGAGCCTCGCCAACGCCAACCCGGAAGGGGCCGCGCTGCAGGAAAAATTCAATCGCGGCTTCGAACTGTTCCAGCAGGGTGAGCATGAAGAGGCCGAAGCATTGCTGCAGGAGGTCTACGACAACTCGCGCAGCGAGCTGGCCGGCACGCTGCTGGGGTTGATCAAGTACGCGCGGCAGGACCTGGCGGGCGCGGCTGATTATCTCGGGCGCAGCGTCGACCCGGAGGTGGCCTCCGACGAGGTGCTGCTCGCGCTGGCCTCGACGCAACTGCGGCTCGACCAGCCCACCAGGCTGCTGGAACTGATCGATCCGGCGCAGAGTTCACGCCTGAAAAACCCCGAGCTGAAGGCATTGATAGGCATCGCACTGCTGGAGACCGGCGATACCACCCGCGGTGAACAGCTGATCAATGACGCGCGCAGCGAAGCGCCGGCCAGCCGACCGATCACCGCGCTGCTCGCCCGCCACTACCTGTCGCGCGGGCAGCCGCAGCGTGCAGTCGACGTGCTGAGCCCCAGCGTGCAACAGAGTGGCGACCCCACCCTGCGCCAGCTGCTGATCAGCGCGCAGCTCGCCAGTGACCACGGCGATGCGGCCATCGCCACGGCGCGACAACTGGCGGACCAGGAGCCAACCAGCGCGCAGCATCAGCTCGCCCTCGGACGCACGGCGCTGGCGGCGAAGCGTATCGACCTCGCCCGCCGCGCACTGCAACGCGCCCTCGAACTCGACCCGGCGCTGACCGCCGCAAGACTCAACCTGGCGCAGATCGACCTGATCGAACGCGACGGCGACCGCGCTGCCGTCAGCTACCGGGCGCTGGTCAGCGACAACCGCGACAGCATCGCCGCGCTCAAGGGGCTGATCTCCGCCGAGGAGCTGCGCAGCGGCAAACCGGCGGCCGGCAGCCGCGCCATGGAAGTGAAGGTTTTCGCCGTCAGCGACACCCCGACCGCGCGCGCCGTGCTGGTCGAGTACTACCTGCGCAACCAGCGCTTGGCCGACGCCGAGCGACTGCTGCCCGATACCGAAGGCACCGCTCCCAACTACCTGCACAGCGTGCAGCAGCTCTACGCCACCGTCCGCGCCAGCGCCGCGCTCAACACCCGCGACTACGACGCCGCACGCTCGGCGCTGCTGACCGGACTGGCCACCAATCCCGACGACCGCCAGCTGACCGCGCTGCTCGCCGCCACCGAAATCCGCGCCGGCCAGCTCAAGGAGGCGGAGAAGATCATCGCCCAGCTCGAAGGCAGTCGCGGAGCCATTCCGGTCGTCACGGAGCTGAAGGGCGACCTGCAGGCGGCCAGCAACCAGCCGACCAGGGCGGCCGAGCTCTACCGCACGTTGTGGCAACGCCAGCCAAACGATCAACTGGCCGCCAAGCTTCACGGCCAGCTGCAGCGCACCGACCCGAAGGCAGCAGCCGCCTTCCTGACCGAGTGGCAACAGCGCCTGCCCGACAGCCTGCAGCCGCTGATGCTCGAAGCGATGCAGCTGCAGGAGCAGGGCAACAACCGCGAAGCGATCGCCCGCTACGAACAACTGCTGCGGCGCAGTCCCGACAATGTCGTGGCGATGAACAACATCGCGCTGCTCTACGGCCCTGCAGACAAACGCGCCCTGCCACTGGCGCAGAAGGCAGCCAGTCTCGCACCGGAGAGTGCGGCGGTACTCGACACCTATGGCTGGTTGCTGCTGAAAAACGGTGACGCGAAAGGTGCGGTCGAGATTCTGGAAAAAGCGGCGATGCTGGCACCCGACGTCAAGGAGATCGCCGCGCACCTCGAAGAGGCGAAGGCGAAGCTTTAAACCGCTGTCAGTTGCTCTTCGTCATTCTGCGCGGAGCAAAGCGCAGTCGCAGAATCCACAAGGTAGGCGCTACATCCATGGATTCCGCGACTGCGCGCGGAATGACACTCCGTCATTTTTAGCGGCAGGCACGCAATGCAGCCACCATGTGCGACAGATGACGCGGGCCGACTCCCGCATGTACCGGCAGTGTCAGCAAGCGCCCGGCAAAATGGCGGGCGCCCGACAGCGCTCCCGCCACCGTTACCTCACCGACCCCTTCGACCTCGGGCAACACCCGCTGATACATCGCGGTGGCACCGAGCCCGCCGTTATGTAACGCCTGCCAGATCGCGTCGCGCTGCGCACGGTCGCGACACAACAGCGGATAACGCAGCAGACGACCTGCGCGTTCGCCAGCAGCGGCAGGCAGATCGATCAGCGTCGGCGTCTCGGCCAGCAGGCTCGCCAACGCTCGCTCGCTGTCACGAACGCGCGCGAGATGGGTGGCAACGTTCAACGGCAGCAACGCCGCACGCAGCGGATCAAGCGTGCGCAGCTCAGACAGAGGTTTGAAACAGGTCCGCCCCAGCTCGATCAGCGGATTGCGGTTGACCAGGCCGTAGAGGCGCGGACGCAACAGCGCGTTGATCAGGAACGTCTTGAGGCGAAAGCTGCTGCCCGGCGTCTGCGCCGCCACGATCGGCAATTGCGGAATGAGCGCCGCATGATCGGCGTCGACCCACAACAGCCCGCCACCGAGCAGCGACACCGGCTTGCCACGACCGAAGCTGGTACAGACCAGATCGCCGCGCGCGGCGTTGACCTGCGATTCGAGCTCGGGAAACCACTGCGCGTCATCCTCGATCAGCGCGATATCGAAGCCGCTGCTGTTCAACAGCGCGCGAAGCGTCGACAGCCGCTCGGCAATACCAAGGAAATTGACCGCCACCACCGCCACCACTCGCGGCGACAGCGCAGCGTGCAGCGCGTCGAGGTCATAACCCGGATCGTCACCACCGATATCGACCAGCAACGGCTCGACACCGGCGAAGCGCACCGCCGCCACCAGGTCGGGACAGCCGTAACCCGGCAGGATCACCTGCGGCGCAGCAACGCCGGAACGACGCAGTCGCGCCAGCAGCATCGCCGCCGCCAGCGCCGCCGTGCCGGAGTGCAATCCAATTGACGTCATGCCAGGCAACGACGGCAGCGGCGCGTCATCGAGCCGCCACAACAGCGGATGGCCCGCCGGCGGCAGATCGTCGCAGAGCAGCGGAATCCGCATCAGCGCGCCGACGGCTGCCAGGTGGTCATGCGCTTGCCGGCCAGATACTGGCAGGCCGCATGGGCGATCCCGATGTTGACCTGCACGAAGAAGTAGATGATACGGATGGCACCGTTATCGCGCAGCGCCGGTTTCAGATGCGCCGCCAGCGCCACCCCGTAGAAGGCGAACTGACCGAGCAGCGCCAGCGAGTAGATCGCTCCGCGACCGGCCACGTTCAGCGACACCATGAACAGCGCCAGCAGAAACCACGGCACCAGCCAGCGCATCAGCTTGTGGCTCCAGACCTGGAACGCGAACAAGCCGAAACGTGACGGATCGAGCACGTCGGGATGGCGCGCCAGTGCGGTGATGCCGCGCAGCACCGTGCGCACCTTGCGCTGGTACTCCCTGGCGGGATCCGTCAGGTCGCGATAAAAGCCGAGCACATCCGGCGCGGTGACCGCACGCAATCCGGAGCGGGCACAGTTCAGTCCGGTATTGAAATCGCTCGGCGAGTGGATGTCCCACTCGATACACACGCTCTTGCGCGCGGCGAAGAACGAACCGGAAAGACCGACCAGCCCGGCCAGCCCCGACTCCATCCGGCGCAGCCACATCTCGTACTTGACGTAAGCCCCCTCACCCGCCATCTCGCCCTCCTGGCTGATGAAGCGATCCTCGCTCGATACCGCGCCAACCTGAGGGTCGCCGAAACAGGCCGCCAGTTTGCGCAACGCATCGGCCGGCATCTGCGTCGCCACATCGGAGAAGACCAGCACCTCACCGGAAGCCGCCTGGATTGCCGTCCACTGCGCATTCTCCTTGCCGAGCCGCTCGGCTGCGCGCACCAGCTTGACGCCGCGCGCTGCATATTCACCAACGATGGCATCGGTGTCATCGCTCGAACAGTCGGACGCGACGATCAGCTCCAGCAGCTCGGCCGGATAATCGAGCGCCAGCATGTTGTCGAGCTTGTCGCGGATCCGCCCCTCCTCGTTGTAGGCGGTGACGATCAGCGACAGCGACGGCAACGCATCGACGGCGCCGGCCTGCACGCTGCGAGCGCCACGCAGTTTCAGCAGCAGCGACAGCAGCAGTGGGTAGATGAAGTAGCTGTAGAGCGACAGCAGAAGCAGCAGCCAGAACAGGAACTTGGTCATGAACGCGGACAATCCCTTAACGATGGCGATGTCGCAATGATGACCCAGCGCTGCGTCATCGCGATGACACCACTTCGCTGCTACCATTGCCAGACTCAAAACGGCGCGAGGAAGCGCCGTCGGATGCGAGCCATTCTAGTAGCTGGATCTGCCTTTGTCCCCGTCGCCCCCACACACTCCCCCGCCCTCGTCGCAGCCGCCAGTAAAGCCACTGCGCGTGGTACACATCGCATCGGGCGATCGCTGGGCCGGCGCCGAAGTGCAGCTGTATACGCTGCTCACCCAACTCCAGCGCAGCGAAGAGATCGAGCCCCACGCCATCCTGCTGAACGACGGCGAGCTGGCCCAGCGGCTGCGCGCCGCGGACGTGCCGGTCGACATCCTCGATGAGAGCCGCCTGAGTGCCTTCGCCATCCTGCGCGGTCTCTGCCAACTGCTGCGCAAACTGCAGCCGCAGATCGTCCACACCCATCGCATCAAGGAGAACATCCTCGGCGCCCTCGCCAATCGCCTCACCGTTCGCGCCGCCAGCGTGCGCACCGCACACGGCGCCGAGGAGCATGTACCCAGCGGCATTCGCCAGCTTCCCCAGCGAATACGGCAGGGGGTCGACCGCTGGATCGGCAATCACTGGCAGCAGCGCATCATCGCCGTCTCGATCCCGCTGGCCGAACATCTGGCCAAACAGTTTCCACGTGACCGTATCGCCACCGTCGAAAATGGCGTCGACACCGCTGCGATTCAGGCAGCCGTGCAGCCGGCCGACTTCCGCAAGGAGACAAGCGACGCCATACACATCGGCCTGGTCGGTCGCCTCGACCCGGTCAAACGCATCGATATTTTCCTGCGCATGGCACAACAGCTGCGACACGATGAGCCGAAGCGACCGTGGCGCTTCCACATCTTCGGCGAGGGTGTGCTTCAAGCACCGCTGCAACAACTGGCCGGAGAACTGGATATCGATGACATCGTCCACTTCCACGGCCATCGACTCGACATGCCCTCCTGCCTGGCGGCACTGGACCTGCTGGTGATCTGCTCTGATCACGAGGGGATGCCAATGACCCTGCTGGAAGCGCTGACAGTCGGCACACCCGTCGTGGCACACGCAGTCGGCGGCATGTGCAATGTGTTGATCGATGAACTGGCGCCGCTGCTGGTCGACGATCACACCCCCGCCGGTTATGTACGCGCCGTGCAGGCGGCACTTGCCGGCGATTCACTGGGGTTGTCAGAAGCCGGCTGCTCACGTATCGAAGCGGCCTACTCGGCAAGCGGTAATGCCGCTGCTGTGCGGCAGCTCTATTGTCGGCTGATCGACAACCACGCCTCGTCATGAGCAGCGCTGTTCACACTTTCACGAGGCATTCCGGAAGGCCACCGGCGTGACACCCTCTCGCTGATGAAGATCGGGCACGACGAACGGCTGCAGGAGCGCACCCCCGGCAACCGGCTGGTGCGCCACCTGCGCGATGCCCCGGACATCAACCATCTCAGACAAGGCCGACATGCCGACAGACACCACCACGCCCCGCGACGACTACCACGCAACGATCACCCGCCTGACTGGCACGGACCTCGAAGCGCTGTCGCTCCGCTGGCGCGAACTGGAGGCCCGCTGTGACTGCTCCTTCTTCCAATCCTGGAGCTGGATGGGCAGCTGGCTGGCCCTTGCTCTCCGCCATGTCGAGCTCTATCTGTTCGAGTGTCGCCGATCGAACGAAATCGTCGCATTAGCGACCCTGAGCCGATCGACCATACGGCGTCGACACCTGTTTCGCGTGACGCAATTGACGCTGAACGATGCCCCACTCAACAGCGGCGTCGGCATGAACATCGAATACAACGATTTGCTCGCGTTGAGCGACGATCGCACCGAGGCCTGGTCGCAGCTGCTCGATGCCGTCAACACCAACTTGCGCGGATGGGACGAACTGGTCATCAACAGCCTGCCCGCATCAACGCTGACGCAATTGCCCAAGCCGCTACCTCACCGCTTGCGGCTCAGCATCGAAGAGACGCTGACACCGTGGGTGACCGCGCTGGACGAACACACCGAAAGCATCGACACCTTCCTGAAAGGGTTGAGCAAAAACCGGCGCTGGCAGATACGCCGCTCCCTGAAAGAGTACGAACGCGACGGTGAAATTACGGTCAGCTGCGCAGACACCACGAAACAAGCACTGGAATGGTTCGATCGGCTGGGAGAACTGCACACAGCGCGCTGGAACAGGGTCGGCAAGCCAGGTTCATTTGCCTTCCCCAAATGGGTTGAATTCCACCGCCAGCTCATCGCCCATTGTTTTGAGCGAGGAGAGATTCAGCTGCTCCGTGTTCATTGCCAAGAGCGCGACATCGGCTACATCTACAGCTTTTCCTGGCGGGGAAGGGTCTACATGCTTCAGACAGGGCTGGCCAGCGAATCGAGCAACCTGCTGCGTCCTGGATATATCTCGCACCTCCAGGCCATCGTCTGGAACAGACGGACGGGCAACAGCCATTATGATTTTATGTGGGGAGATGCCGAATACAAGACGGTACTGGCGACTCCGAGTCCCCAACTACACCATCTCCGCATTCAGCGTAAACGAATAAAATTAGCCGTCGAAAACTCGCTATTGTCGCTTTACCGAGTACCACGAAAAATCACGAGGTAAAAACCAAGCGTGAAGCCAAAACACAAGGATGCCCCAATGATTAATAACCCTGCGAGAGATCGACCGCAGCCGGGAATGGTTCCGAGGCCATAAAAAAATGTAAGTTTTCCATCATATCCAGAAAAAGCTCTTCACCCGAATTCACTGACTCACTAGAGCTGTAACTGGTAAACAGCACATTGCCCAAGCGGTACACAGGATGATTTTGTGGCGGCGCAAATGCCGGACGGCCGGAAACGGGATCTTCCACCACATCGATACATGCCCGGCGTAGCTGACCACTTTGCAACGCCTCCACAACCCCCGCCTCACACAATGTGCCACCACGCCCAACGTTGATCAGCACACTTCCGCGCCTCATTCGCGCCAACTCGGGTCCACCGATCATATTGCGTGTCTGCTCAGTCAACGGCAGAGCCATCACGAGCACATCGATTCCCTCCAGAAATTGTGGCAGCTCGTCGCTGGCAACAACCCCTTCGAAACCACTGACCCGTCTCTTATCACGAATGAAGGCGGTCACTGCCAACCCGTTAGCCACAGCCAGGCGCGCGACCGCCTGGCCTATACCACCAAAACCGAGGATCCCGACAGTCAACGAAGTCATTTCGCGCGAGGCCATGAACCTCGGACGATGGGCTCGGGTAGCCTCGAAGTGCTCGAAGAGATTTTTCGCATCGGCATAGATCAGAGCCATCACAAATTCTGCGATGCGATTTGCATGGACCGCACGAGGCGAGGTCAATTGGATTCCTCGCTGCGCCAAACGTGAGAGATCGAAATGATCCACCCCCGTGACCATGGAATGGATCCAGCGCAGGTCGGGTAGCGCCTCCACAAGGCGCGCAGCTGCTTCCGCATCGAAGGCCCAGTTCGCAACCATTGCCTCGATACCCGGCCGGCTACCCACCAGGCGCTCACCATCCAGGTAGTAGGTTTGCTGAACCCCCTCGAGCCTGCTCCTGAACCGCTGGTAGAGTGAGTATGGCAGCACGCGCTTGGCGACGGCTCCGAGTAGCCTTGCCGGCATGGACCTGTTCTGCTCGATGCGCAGCACCACAATGTCCAGCCCTGGAAACTCAGTTTTGATCTGCGCCAGCCGACCCGCGCCAAGATGCTCAGGCACCAACATCCTCATAGAGCTCCCTCATCTCGTGGGACAGAACACATCGCTCCCGACAGCAACCGCCCTTTTCGACCGATAAGCCCCTTCACCCACCACGCGCCCACCAGACCCGGCGCAGAAGATGAAGTACCAAAGCAGGACGAGTCCAAGGTATACCCGCAAGAATTTCCAGATAGGCGCGGCGATCGGACCACCGCAACAAACGTCCAGCTCTAAGGCGAGCCGCCACGAACTGAGGAAACAGCGCAACCTCCCGCCCTGCCGGGAAATCGACCTGCCGATCAGGCTTTTCACCCTTCAGGTATCTGGCAAACATCTCCAGTAATGGAACGCCACAACGGTCCGCTGCCCGTATCGCCGCCCAGGGCCGCGGATTGATCTCCAGGAAGTGATAATTTCCCTGATCGTCCCGGATAAACTCGGCGCATGCCAAGCCACTCCAGCGCAGCTCGCCGAACAGTCGCCGAGCATAGTCGGTGAGGCGGTTGTCGCGAACAGAGCGAACCCTGATTGAAGGCCCTGTAGGCGAACTCGCCTCGACCGTAGCCTGAGAGAACCACTGCAGCATCTGCCCGTCATCGAACAATCCGCCAATAAGACAGCGCTGCCCGGAAACAAAGCGCTGAGCGAATGGGGGGCCCGGGGAATGCTCCTGCAGATAGCAATAAGCGGAGACAGCTTGCTCCAAATCTCCAACAACCCTGACCTGTTGCCCCGCCAATCCCTGGGTTCCCCGCAGTACGCAGGGATATCCCAAATGCTCAAGCACTTCGCCCAGAGCGGCCATATCGGAAATCGTGACAGACTCGGGCACCGGCACGCCAACATCGGATGCAAAACGGTACATCTGCCTGCGATCAGTCAATAGATCGCGCTGCCTTTGCGACGTGTACGGAAAAACCCTCGATATCTGACCTGCTGGAAGCGTCCACAGACCGGCAAGGATATCCTCGCACAAGGGCAGCACAACATCAGCCGGCTCCTGCGCCAACAAGCAGGAAAGCCTCTCGGGACTGGCAAGGCTTCCGTTCACGATTACTTGTCGACAATACCAACCAATACCCATCGGATCGGCTATCAATGAAGATGCCAGAACAACATCCAAACCAGCCGAGGCCAGACAACTTACCAAGTACGCTGTTTGCTCCCACGCGGGGTCAAGTACCAAAACTTTCAAGATTGGCATCCACGAGACGTTTATAGAAAGTACATAGTAAGGATGAAAGAACAGGGGGAAGGGCGCCCTCGAAAGGCACAGGGTGGCACCGGAAACAAGGCGCTATACTGCCAACTTTCCATGCACCACTAAAGCGGCCACTCCATCACAAGATAGACATGAAAGCAATACTGATTCTATTTCATTGCGAATCCAACACAGGCTACGCGATAGGGCGGCTGGAACAGGTCTTCTTTCAGATGGCGCTGGAGCTTACCGGCCACGACACGTCCCGCATTCATTTTGGCTACCCGTCCATGCGACGGGGCCCATCAGAATCAATCCCTGCAAGCTTCAACCAATACCTTGTAGTAGACACCAACAACCGCGACAGCCAGACAGGCCTTGCCATTCAGGAATACATTCAAAAGCACAACATCGACACCCTGTTCGGATTCGATCAAGGCGCAATAGCACCGGCATACAGATATCTACGACGAGGCGGGATAAAACACTTTTTTGCCTACTGGGGAGCCCCGGTTAGCTCTCCCTCAAGCCCCCTGAAGCTACTACTGAAGAAAATCGACATCAGAATCCGTGGCCGGAACGGCCCGAATCACTACATTTTTGAGTCCAAAGGGATGGCCCGGACTGCCACACACGGCAGGGGAATCCCATCGCATCGAGTTCATGTCGTATATCTTGGCGTCGACACCTCCCACTTTCGCCCAGATGCCAGCGACCGAGACCATATATACCGAACATTCAATATCAGTCCGGACAAGAAGATCTTCTTCTTTTCCGGCCACATGGAGCCCAGAAAAGGCGTTCGCATCATCATGCGGGCCGCAGACATACTCATGGAAAAGCGATTGCAGGCCGACTGGCACATCGTATTACTGGGCAATCAGGAGGGGGAGAAGGAAACTCTGCTGAAGGAACTGACCAACCCCAGAACAGCCACGCACATCACTTTTGGCGGCTACCGGTCAGATATTGAGCTTATGCATCGCGGCTGCCATGCCGGAATAATCGCCTCTACTGGCTGGGACTCACTCACCATGTCATCCATGGAGATGCAATCCAGTGGATTACCCCTGCTTGTCTCCAATCTGCCCGGTTTAAATGAAGCTATCGACGACCAAAAAACAGGCTACCTGTTCACGCCTGGCGATGCCACGACACTATCCGAAAAAATGCAATTACTGCTGGATAACGAAGCGCTGAGAAATCAGCTTGCGTTGAACGCTCGGCGCCGCATCGAAGCAAGCTTCACTCAGGCAGCCCAAATTCAAAATCTTATCAATCTTGTCAAGCAACACGCCTGACCCCAGCCGTCAACTGGAAACCCCCCAATGGAAAGTGAGCAGTCTGACAAGAACAGTAAAGGCAAGCAGAGCATTGCCAAACACACCATCAACTATGCAATCGGCAACATCTCAAGACAGCTTGCCGGGTTCGTCATGCTGCCAATCTATACGCGCTACCTGACTCCAGCAGACTATGGCGCGGTTGGACTATTGACATTTGCGATGGCTCTTCTGGAGCCATTCTTCGGCGCGCGTCTCGCCCAGTCTGTGCCCAAATTTTATTTCGAATCGAACAACGAACAGACCCGCCGCGCCATCCTGACCAGCGCCATAACACTCACCGCTTCAGTCAGCGCAATCTCAGCACTAATGATCGCGGTATTCAGCCAACCCGCATCCAGCTTGCTGTTTGGAACAACAGAATATGCGCTAGCGACTGCTCTTTTTGGACTGAACATCCTTACCCAGCCGATTGAACACACCGGCATGATGTATATCCGACTGCAGGAGAGATCAACCCTTTTTCTCGTTATCAGCCTATGCAAGCTAGCTCTCCAGATCGCGCTGAACCTGCTGTTTATCATCCACTTGGAAATGAGCGTTATTGGCGTAATCCTCAGCGGTGTCATTGCTTCCACCATTGTCGGGATATGCCTTACCGGCTACGTCTTCTATCACAAGAGGCCAAAATTTGACCTATCCATAACCTGGAGAATGATTGTCTTTTGCTGGCCGCTCTGGTTTGCAGGATTAGCGGGTCTCTACATTGGCTCAGCAAATCGCATCTACCTCAGGGTTTTCAGCTCTCTAGATCAAATCGGGCTGATCGAACTAGGAACAAAATTCGCCTCCATTGTCGGAGTACTTATTTGGGCACCATTCGCCCAGCAATGGGAAGCCTCCAGCTATAAATACTACAACCAAGGAAATGCCAAGACTCTATTTCAAAGCGCATTCTTGATTATCAGCACGCTACTTGTAATCGCGGGCTTGGGAGTAAGCATTTATGCGGCACCCGTAATTGAAGTAATGTCTGATGCAAGCTTTCACGACGCAGCATCCACCGTTCCTTTCTTAACTCTCGGATTTTTGCTTCTCAATCTAACCAGCTTCTTTAGTTTCGGATTTCTGGTAACAGACAACCCCAAGATATACAGTCACTGCCACTATCTCACCGCCGCTGTCATCACTTTCTGCTTTTTTGGGCTCATCCCCTGGTGGGGAGCAACAGGCGCAGCCATAGCACAAGCCATCGCTTTTGGATTTCATTTTTTATTGGTCTATCAATTATCAAAAAAATACTTCAACCCAGAAATTTCACTCGCCCCATTGATCAAATCGATTTTCATCGGAGGTCTAGCACTGGTGGCGACCAACACTCTCTACCAAGCAGATGGATGGACTGCCGATCTCATCTACAAAACCACCATCTATTTTATAGCGACCCTATCGATGATCGTTCTTGCTATACGGGAACTGGCGCATGTGAATATTGAGCTTTATAACAGCGGCGCCACGATGCTAAAGAATATACGCATGGCCACAATCGCGAGACTGGCTCGAAAAGCCACTAAAACATCCGAATAGACAACCGACGATACTCAAGAACTCTACAAACTCAGCAATGCGCCGCCCTGAGACAATCGAATCCACATCATCAGACGTTCTGCCAAGCCAGAAACATAAGAAGCGCCCACAGCGCCATCGAGTGATCCGCGCGCCCGGAGAGATGCTCCTGCCAACAGCGGCGAACGGTGTTGACGCGAAACATCCCTTGCGCCTGCAAGTGATGCTCTGAAAGGAGCGCCTCGGCCCAATCGCGCAACTCATGTCGCAACCAATGGGCGATCGGTACCGAGAATCCCATTTTCGGGCGCTCCATCAACTCTCTCGGCACGTAGCGATAGAGCACCTGACGCAGCACCCATTTCGTCATGCCCTCGCGAAACTTGACCTCCGATGGCATCGACATGGCCAGCTCGACGACACGATGATCCAGCAGCGGCAGACGCGTCTCCAGGCTGTTGAACATCGCCGCGCGGTCGACCTTGACCAGATTGTCATCCGGCAGGTAGGTGCGCAGGTCCCAGGTCATCATCTGGTCGAGTACCGAGCCTTGCGCCAGCCTGTTCTGCTCGCTCAGGAATTCGTGACGGGGCGCCACCGGCATCGACAACAGTTGCTGCGGCTGGGGCCAGAACGAAACGAGACGGCGATAGAGTGCGACCAGCGAATCTGCGCGCAATGCATCAACCAGCTTGGTCATGCGTGCACGGACATTGGCATTGTTGAGTGAACGGAACGGCGGATAAACCGGAGCCATCCCCTGCAGGCAGCGATAGAGCAGGTCGGCGGGCATCTGCGCAATCATCGCCGCCAGGGAGCGACGCAACATCGACGGACAGCGCATCAGCGTACGGCTGATCTTGTCCCCATAGATATAGCGGTTGTAGCCGCAGAACAGCTCATCGCCGGCATCACCGGAAAGACAAACTGTCACATGCTGGCGCGCCATGCGTGTCAGCAGCAGTGTTGGCAGTTGCGAGGAGTCGGCGAATGGCTCGTCATACACCGTCGGCAGTGAAGGCACCAACTCCAACGCCATGGCTGGCGTCACGTAGAGCTCGGTGTGATTTGTTCCCAGGTGGCGTGCAATCGCCGCCGCGTGTTCGGCCTCGTTGAACTCCTTCTCGTCGAAGCCGATGGTAAATGTGTTGATCGGCCGTTCGCTGAGCGACTGCATGACGGCAGCCACCGTCGACGAGTCGATACCGCCCGACAGAAAGGCACCCAGCGGTACGTCGGCCACCATCTGATCCTTCACGGCACGGCGCAGCGCGGAATCCAGCGCATCGACATGGCCCTGCGATGATCGCCCGGACCCGGTGCCGATCAACGCCGCTGCGCGCTCATCGAGGTTCCAGTACCAGCGCGATTGCAGCGCCCGTGATTCACTGGCGGCTGGCAACGGATCGTAGGAGGTGTCGATGCGCCCGCTTCCCAACGGAATCGCCAGCCACGCACCGGGCATCAGCTTGTAAATGCCCCTGTAGATGCTGTACGGCGCCGGCACGTAGCCATACTGCAGATAGAGCGCGACGACATCGGGGTCGATCCCGATCTCCTTCCCTCTCGGCGCGGCACGCAACGACTTCAACTCGGAGGCGAAAACCAGGCTGTCACCGAGCTGACCGTAATAGAGCGGCTTCTCCCCCATCCGGTCACGCGCCAGGTAGAGACAACGCTCCCGCACATCCCAGGCGGCAAAGGCAAACATGCCGACCAGCCGCTCCAGCGTCGGCCCCACGCCCCACGCTTCGAGAGCAGCAACCAGAACCTCGGTATCGGAGTGACCACGAAAGCCGTAACCCTGCTGACGCAGCGCCTGCCGCAGTTCTTCGTGGTTGTATATTTCGCCGTTGAAGGCGATATGGAGTCGACCCGTCGGCCCCGCCATCGGCTGGGCACCTTCCGGCGAGAGATCGAGAATGGAAAGGCGCCGGTGTCCCAACGCCACGGCGGCTGAATCGTCGACCCACACCCCCTCGGCATCCGGACCGCGGTGCGCCATGGCCGATGCCATGGTGCCCACGGCGGCTCGCATCTCCTCGCGTCCCAACACCACCGAATGCTGAAGAATCCCTGTAATCCCACACATCGTGCAACAAAACCTCAGAACCCGCGGCGCTCCCGCTAAACCGGAACATGATGGGCTATAGTTGCCCACTTCGCCAC
This sequence comes from uncultured Verrucomicrobiaceae bacterium, assembly GCA_964386045.1. Lineage (GTDB taxonomy): Bacteria > Pseudomonadota > Gammaproteobacteria > Pseudomonadales > CAMLJR01 > CAMLJR01. The sequence continues at coordinate 97,691 of CAYLRA010000001.1, forward strand.
TTGGCAGCCCATTCCACCCATCGACGCCGAGCGACCCGATGCAGCCCGCCCTCTCCCTGATCATCCCTGCCTACAACGAACAAAAATTCATCGGAGACTGCATCACGACGATTCGCTCGCTCTGCGACGAAGCCCGGATTCCGGTCGAGATCATCGTGGTCGACAACGGCTCCAGCGATGCCACAACCACTATCGCCCGCCCCCTTGCCGATCGGGTCTTGACCATCGAGCGTGGCGCAGTCGGGGCAGCTCGCAATGCGGGAGCGGCGATCGCGCATGCGCCGATACTCGCCTTCATAGACGCCGATGTCCTGATCACACGGGAATGGGTACAGACCTTTCAGGAACTCGCTTCGACAGCGGAGCAGGCGTGTCCGCTGACGGGCTACCAGTACGTGGTGCGGGACGATGCCAACTGGCTCGAAGACTCCTGGTTCCGGCGACTCAAGGACAAACTGCTGAACGGCGGCAATATCCTGATCGCCAGACAGGCTTTCGAGCAGATCGGCGGTTTCGATCCACAACTGAAAACGGGCGAAGACTACGAGTTCTGCGAGCGCGCCATCGCCGCCGGCGTGGCGTATTCACCTAATGCGGGCTTTCGCGCCATCCATCTGGGCTACCCGCGCACCATCGGCCACTTCATGCGCCGGGAGTGCTGGCACGGCGAGGGGGACTTCAGCTCGCTGCGGCGATTCATCGGCTCGCCTGTCGCGCTGATCGCCGTGTTCTACCTGCTGCTGCAGGCCAGCGCCCTCGTCCTGCTGCCTTTCGACGCCTCGCTTGCGTTGCTGCTGATCGGCCTTCTGTTCGCGACCAACCTGGCGCTGACACTGATTCGGCTGCCCCCGAAGAGCGGGCTGTCGTTTCTCTACAACAACTTTGCTCACTATCTCTATTTTACCGCGCGCGGTTTTTCGCTGTTTCGCGCGATCAGGAATCGGGCGAAAGCGTATTGAGCACTGCCGGAAACATATAGGGCGAACGCCGTGCCTACAGGTTATTCAGCCCCTGCCGCAACCTCTCCGCGACCACTTCCCAGCGGAAATTGGCGCGATATCGCTCGAAGCCACGACGCCCGAACTCGGCACATCGTGCCGGATCCTCAAGCAGCTCGATAAGACGCCCAGCCAACGCGTCGGCATCACCGGGGGGCACCAGATAGCCGGAGGCACCCTCCTCGATGATCTCGGGCACCGCACAAATATTGCTGCCGACACAGGGCAGACCGTGCGCCATGGCCTCGACATAAGAGATTCCGAAAGGCTCGTACAGTGTCGGCAAGACAAACACCGACGATTCGGCGTACATACGCTTTACCGCCGAGAGGCCCTCTGGCGTCGACTTGGAGACAAATCCCGGATTGATGACACCCTCCGGCAGGCTTCCAAGCTCAGGCCCGACAACCGTCAACGTCGCATCCGGCACTTTCGTCCGCACCAGACGAAAAGCCTCCAGCAACACCTTGCCGCCCTTGCGCTCGAACTGCTTGCCGACGAACAGCAGACGCTTGCCGGCGTGGTTGGCCGGGGCAAGAATTTCAACATCGGGCATGTTGATGCCCGCATAGATCGGCTGCACCCGATCTGGACTCACGCCAAAATCCCGGACGAACGAATCGGCCAACCAGCCACTCATGGTGAATATCCGGTCGATCCGCTGATAGAGCTTCCGCTCGTACGCCAGGGAGCGGCTGATCACTCGCTGCGATATACCGGGATATCCATAGGGATTGTCGAGGCGACGCGCGAGATTGCCATCGTGATAGGAGATGACGGGCTTGCCATTACCCGTGAAATTGAACAGCGCCCCAACCTGCAATACGCAGTCTGCCTGGTCCCACGAGGGAGCCATGCGTTGCAGACCGATACGCGTCCGAACATCCGCCAAGTGCGGATCGAGGTGGTAGGCGAATCGCCAGCGCTCCACATCGGTATGAATATTCTTCAGCTGATACAACCGCTCGACCCATCGCGGAGGCTGTGCCGACACCGCGCCGGCCAGTAACCCAGCACGATTCAATGCCGAAAAAAAGTAGGCACTGCTGCCAGACCAAGTCCGAAAATCGAATGGATCTTCGTCGATGACACCAACAATTCTCACAACTATCCCTTATCGGCAGGCGAGGAGGTTGTCGCAACATGACCGCGCAGACCTGCTGTCACCTACCGCCACCATGTTGATCCAACCCCTGAACTGCACGAATAATCCGGCGACTCTTGCGATCTTCGAATCTGGCCAGGTTCTCCGCAACCTTGCTTTTGTCAGATTCCTTATGCCACAGATGGGTAACACCGAGCAGAAACCGACCGTCCCGAATACGCAGACCATTGAGCCAAAGTCGATGAGCAATATCCCAATCCTCGTATCCCCACCCGGAGAATGTCTCATCAAACCCATTGACCGACCGATAATCCTCAAGGCCAACCCCAAAGTTGCACCCTTCTACCGCGCTCCAGTTATCTCGCTGAGCCAGTCGATGAGGCCCATCAGGAAGGCGCACGATCATCCGTGAAGGACGATCTACGGCCTTTTGCCTGCCAAGCTGAAACCATTCTCTCTTCGAGAGCCGGCTCAAGGAGCGCGCCTCAGTCAGAACCTGCGCGGTAAACGGCTCAGACAGATTGACTCGCTCACCCGCAATCACCTCGCCTTGACGAATCAGCTTACGGAACCGATGCAGAAAATCGACCGGCGCAACACAATCGTCATCCATGAAAATCAGGTAATCACCCGAGGCTCTTGCCACCGCAACATTCCGGATTGCGGCGAGACGAAAACCGCGATCTTCATGCCACGCATGAACCACCTCAACCGATGACTTGCCAGCCAGATCGGACACAAGCTGTGCCGTTTGTTCGCCTGAACCATCATCCGCAACAACAACCTCATAGCTACCCGCCTTCTCCTGCTCCAAAACCGAAGACAACGAGAGACGCAGATAGTGAGGCCGGTTGTAAGTGGCCAAAATGACTGAAATCTTCACACCCCCTCCCAAAGAGAGCAACTCACCCCATGAGGCAATGTCTTTGCCAACATCATCGCAGATGGTCTTGTTGGCGCACCGGCACATCTTGCGGCACTGCTGTCAATTGACTCACATCTTGCGACCTGATCGTCCTAGGCTTGAACTTGAGAGCAACCCGCTCCACGGCAAGCCAGGAAACAAGGCTCATTGCTATCGTCATTGCAGCGACCAGAAACCCATCCAGATACCCTCCCCCATAACCACCGACATACAACATCAGGTTCACAAAAGGCATGTGGTAGATGTAAAGCCCATAGGAAACATCCACCCCACCCAGAACCCGACTGGCCCCAGGGGCGGTATAGGCTGCGCTAAAGATCAGCGGCGCCAGAAAGAGAAAGACCACCGGCGTCATGGCATTTCCGAAGTCAGCCCCAAGCCATCTGGCCAGATGGGCGACCAACAAGTACAGGGCAAGGCAATGCAAAAACCTTCCCGACAACCACCCATGTATCAACTGGAAGTTTCTTTGGAAAATTACCCCCAACAGAAACATGTAGAACCAAGGCGCAAAAGACACCCCAAATAGCTTGAAGTAAATATTTCCGGATAAATCAGATACATGCTGCGAATAGACCATGTTTACCGCAAGAAAAATCAACCACAATGCGATCAGAAAAATTTCAATGCGGACGCTCCGAAATCGTCCAAACACCCAGTACAGCAGAGGAACAAGGACATAAAATTGCAGCTCAACGGAGATGGTCCACAGACTTCCATTCATGACTCCATCGCCATAACCTCGCATGAAATCCGGGTTATAGAACTGTAAAAATGTCGATGATGTAACAAAAAGGGTTAGCAGCTCACGCAATGAAGGCTGAACCCTTGCAACATATCCGGTTACATTTATAAGGAAGAACGACAGCAACACAACGAGCAACAAGCCCGGATAGATTCGCAACACTCGATTGATCGCATACAATTTGACACTGGGATTTTTCTCCCATGCCTTGCTGATCAAAAAACCACTGATAAAAAAGAAAATCGGAACCCCAGGAAACAAACCCAGAAATCTAATCAGTTCCGCATGCCACGCAGATACCTGCACCCCCAAGATATGAAAAACATGAAAATGAGCCACTTGCGCAGCTGCAAACAAGCGAATGAGATCAAAATTGTTCTCTGAAAAAGACCTGCTCACAGCGCTCGACATAAGATTTTCATGCTCACCAATTCAATCCGAACCAAAGCCTAAAATCCGCAGGTATCTCGACATCAAAGCTCGGCGCGATTATCGCAAGAGCCTTCCACACCACTATTGTGATTCAAAGCCAGCTTATACAGAGCAGCACTCAGACCGGCCTGCACCCATAAAAACGGGTAAAACGTAATGCTGAGAAAAATACTCGCGGAAAGAAAGCCGACCATTCCAAAATTAAACGACAGTGCAAAGTATCTCCACAGAGGTGCGCCCCCCTCCCTGAAAGCTCGAGCCGACCTTATATTCACAAGAAAAATAGTCACAACCAGCCAGTAATAAAAAAGAAGCCCGAGAGTCCCCATTTCGGCCGCTATCGTGATCGGCACACTGTGCGCCACTTCCTGTACGCTCGTGCGCAACGACTCCCCCGGATAATACCTAGCGTAATAGACAGTCCAATTATTGTAACCGACTCCAATTACGGGATTATCCGCATAAATTTCAAGGCCTCTGGACCAGTACGTCAATCTGGACTGCGACGTCTGATCCTCACCCGCCGTATCAAATCTCGCCAAGTACTCGTCCGGCAGGAAGGCGACAACTCCCGCCGCCAAAACACCAACAACCAACAAGTTTCTGAAACGCCCCCTCGTAAAAAGAACAAAGCAGGCAGCCATTGCGACAAATGCCAATGCAGAGTTTCTTTGACCCGTGGCAAACGCAGTGGCAACTCCAGCCAAGCAGGCAAACAAAAATAAAAACTTAATAATTCGACTTTTCCAGTACTGGCGACACCCGAAGTAAAAAGCCACAGCCCATGGAGTATAGATCGCCATCTGCACCCCTAAATCCGCAGCGTTCTGAAAATAACCTTCAGGCCCCGCAACTCCCCAGCTCGTGTAGGAAAACCCACGCCTTGCCCATTCGATCGCACCAAATTGGGCCATTTTGAAAGACGCCAAAAACAGCAGCAGCATCACAATGAAGAAACGGAACTTGGTGGTCGGAATCCAAAGGAACAGAAGATAAAGAATGATCCAATTTATCAACAGGCTCTGTCCCTCGAAAGACTTTTCCCTATCATAAGCAAAGAGCATTGACAGAAACGCAACGGCGAAAAACCCCAAAAGCGGGAGCGAGATAGGAGACCGAATGCTTTTCGAGGAACCTCTCGATGCAAGCACCATGAACATGCTACCCAGCACCAGAAGCTTGGCCCACGGCAGCACATCAATAGCCGGATAGATTCCCTGTGGACGAACATACTCAAAAAACAGATATCCGCAGAAAAGCCAAAAGAACCAGGGTTCAGCCCTCAGTGCCTGCCAGATATAACCAAGATCAAAACGATAAACTCGATCGGAGATATGTTCTCCACCAACCTTCAGCTTTCCGCGGGGCATCAGTGCCTGTGCCGGAACAGCCTTTTTCATAAAGAACAACCAGCCTCTAGAGGGAGCCCTCTGATCATGTCCGATCAATCCGCAGCAAATCTTGGTATAAGGCCATGTACTTTTTCATCATGACCCGATTGTCGTAATGCGTAAGCGCCAACGCCTTGACTCTTGCGCCAAACTCTCGCCCCACTTCCGGCTCATTCATAAACAACTCGACCATTTTGGCCAACTGTCGACTATCCCCCACCGACGCCAAGAAGGGGATGCCATCATCGCCGAGAACGGTTTCCACCCCACAACGAGTCGCCACAATTGGCAGCCCTGCAGCCATGGCCTGAGTGAGCGCCAACGGGTGCCCTTCCGACGAGGAACAAAGAAACAAGAGATCAACGGCTTTGAGAAACCGTTCCGGCTCTTTGACGAACCCCAAAAAATGGACCCGTTGCGAGATATCCAATCGATCAGCCAACTCACGCAACGAACGCATCAATGGACCATTCTCATCTCCATGTCCCGCGATACACCAGTGCACATCCAAACCCGCATCCATTAGATGTCGCAGCGTATGCATTCCGACATCATAGGACTTGGCCGTTCGGACATTTCCCAGCGAGCCCAGAAGGAATACACCAGGCAAAATGCCAAGTTCATCTCGAAGAGCCCATGAAGAGGCCTCGGTAAACTTCTCGCAGTCAATCCCATTTGCGATCAGATTAATCCGCGCCTCGTCTACGCTCATACGTTTGGCAATGTCCCTACGCAACCCTTCGCTAACTGCCACGACCTCAGAGAACCAGCGTACGATAAGTAACTTCAATGCACCAAATCGCTCCTTTGGACTGATATCTACACTTCCATGAAATGTAGAAACCACTGGGGTTCCTGTTAAAGCCCCAGCAAGAGAACAGTAGACATTCGAACCCAGCAAATGAGCATGTATCAGATCGATGCGATGCCGCCTGATCAGGCCAACCAAATAGGAGAGGTATCTGATATTGAATGACCCTTTGCAGTCCTCCACTTCATACGGAACGGAATGCCTCTCCAATTGCTCCATGACCCAGCCAGAACCGCGAATCAATGCCAGAGATTCGCACCCCATTTGTCTGGACTGGTCGGCCAGATTCACGAATATGGTTTCGGCGCCACCCGGCCCAGTAGTATCGATGCAGTGCAGAACCTTCGCCATCAGCGCCATCCAACCCTAAAGTCTTTGCGCAACAAGAATATACGAACCACTTCAGACAGACAAAAAAACACCGCCCTGAAAAGGGCGGTGTTCTGAACAGATCGAGAACCATCAGACATCCAGGTTCCCGCAGTGATGAGTGCCTCTCTCAGTTGACACGAAGCGTCGGAGCCGCTGGAGGTGCAGTAACAGCTGCCGGCGCACCGACTCCTGAGATCGCACCAGCTACACTAGTTGCAAATCGGACACCCGTTAAGTAGAAAGTGGTGGTTTGCGTGTAGCCGCTATTATGCCACCCAAGCAAGTAGCCACGATCATATCCCTGCAACGAAGCATTGGAGTTCCAATTATTCAGGTTTTCCCAAGCAATGACCCGCTCTCCATTTTTATAAACTTGGATAAAACCGTTTCGCGAGGTTCCATTGGACGAAATTCGCATGCCGACCGCCACGTGAACCCATTTGCCATTCTCGGTAGGCAGGAAGGCATATGCCTGCCTAGAGGTTCCTACTCGGTGGTCCGCGCGAATGAATGAGGGCTCATCCAAGTTCCCAGGATTGACACCGTTTTCACCTATCCACGCCCCTATCCGGGAGCGCCCACTGCCGGTATGCCACCAGTCAATAGCAGAGCCAACTGGCCCCATATACTGGTTCTTCCAAAGCGTAACGAACCCCTTATTGTTACTCGGGGAGTTAGGGCCATGAGCGTAATTGTCCGGCACGCGGAGCCAATAACTGATCCAGACCTCAGGGTAGGCGGTAGAACCCGCCCCCGACTCATTTCTAGACTCACTCAATGAGTTCGTGAGATGGAACCGTTCCTCTTTCCAGTATTTATCATCCTGTCGAGCACTGGTATTCAAACCCATATACTCAAATCTAATCGCGTTTACCGCACTACCGTTCGGCCCAGTAACACGTACGATCCGATCAGATCCCTCACCACTTCTCGCAACAGCTCCACTCCGCCCCCAGCGAAAATAGCTGTTCGCTTTCGAGAGGTCACCCGTTGCAAAGTCATCCTCAAACAGCAGGTTCGCCGAGGCGCTGGCTGCTGTTAGGGAGAGATAGAGACAGGAGGCCAAGGCCCCGATCAGCATTGGTCGAAATTTCTTCATGACTAAATAACCTCAAGAGGACAAGAAAGCATCAACCGTGATCGCAGGCATGAGTAGCTCCATCCTTAGGTGGACGCCTCCATTATAGATAGCCGCCCCAGAAACTCCGGTGGAAAGCAAGTAATTGCGGGTGACCTCACACCTCCAATCCCGCCAGAATTGCTGACGTGTCCCACATCACACACGGCGAAGAAGCCGGTCAAAAACAAACTGCGAATCCAAGCCTACCCGGACACCTCACCCTGACCCCAGCGCCCCCAGGCCCTAACCAACCCTGAAGCCGAGCCGGCGACGTATTGCTCACACTTCTCGAAAAAGCGACCCGAAGTGTTGAACGGGTCATGAATATAGACCTTCCTCGGCGCCCCCCAAAGCCCCAACAACGTCTGTTGCGCCGCACATCCTGCCATGACCGGAAGAGCTGCCAGATGACCGGGCTCCATTCCTACCAGTAGATCCCCAGCACCAAGACCAACCTTGCCGATCGGGACACTGCGGTGCCCTGTCAGATCAAGACCGAGACACTTACCAAATGCCACGGCTCGCGGGTCAGCATGGTCTCCATCGCCGCAGTCAATTCCGGCCGAGACTGCTGGCACCGAGAGGCTTCGAGCAACAGCTTCCGCCAAAGGACTGCGGCAAATGTTCCCCATGCAGACAAACACCAAGCGATCCACCCTGCCCCAATCGACCTGACGAAGGCGAGAGAACCCACCAACGACACCGATCAACTCGAAACGAATCGTCGACAGAAACGCACGCCGCGAACCAAACTCGTTGTTGATATGGCTATTTATTGCCTTTAGCATCGAAAATTACCGGTTTTATCCATCATTTATATTACATGGAGCACCATGACACCGTCGGCCACCCGAGTTCTGGTACTGGATGCCAATCAGCGCAGCGCGCTGGCGGTGACACGTTCGCTGGGGCGCGCCGGTCTGGCAACCCTGCTGACCGCCGACAGTGCGCAACAGGCGCTCGCTGGGTATAGCCGCCACTCACACTCATACACATGCTGCCCGTCGCCCGCACAAGCGCCGGCGCAGTTTCTCGAATGGCTGAGCGCGCACATTAAAGCACACGCCATCGACTGGGTTTTCCCGACTACCGAGATCACCAGCCAACTCATCCTGTCGGAGCCATCGGTGCTTGGCAGCGCCCGCCTGCCCTTCGCCCCGCTCGATACCGTGATGGCGCTGGCAGACAAATGGGCGCTGGTACAACTCGCCGAGCAGGTCGGCGCCCCCCACCCAGCCTCCTTCTATTATCCGAACGCGGCTGCACTGCTGGCAGAGCCACCCGGCAGACACCCCTTTCCGCTCGTCCTGAAGCCCACCCTGTCGCGCCGACGACTCGGCGATCGCTGGCTCGATACCGGCGTGGATGTGGTGCACGACGAAGCCCAACTGCAGACGCTGTTGGCAGACAGGGAGTACCTGCGCGACCACCCTTTCATGGTGCAGCAATTTATCCCAGGGCATGGCGCCGGGGTGTTCGCACTCTACAACCGAGGGACGCCGGTCACCTTTTTCGCCCATCGGCGCTTGCGGGAAAAGCCACCGCGCGGCGGCGTTAGTGTGCTTTCAGAGAGTGCTCCCATCGACGCCGAAGCGCTGCGCCATGCTCAAGCCCTGCTCGATGCCGTCAATTGGCACGGGGTGGCGATGGTCGAGTTCCGGGTGGCCGAGGATGGCACCCCCTACCTGATGGAGGTGAACACCCGGTTCTGGGGTTCACTGCAACTGGCCGTCGACGCCGGCGTGGACTTCCCGGCCCTGCTGTTCCGGATCAGCAACGGCGAGACGGTGGCGCCGGTGACCGATTACCAAATCGGGCAACGGCTGCGCTGGCTGCTGGGCGATCTCGACAGCCTCTATCTGGTGTTGAGGGATCCGGGGTTCACCCGGGCCGAAAAGCTGGGCCGGCTGATCGACTTCCTGACTCCGCATCCTTTCAGCACCCGGCATGAGGTCAACCGCTGGGGAGACTTGGGGCCAGCCTGGTGCGAATTGAAGGGGTGGGTGCGGGCGCTCAGAGGTTGATCGCGGTGATGCAAAATAGACGAACCCAACTGCCAACCGAACAGTTAATCCAATCGGAATCAAACCGGCCTTGAGCCTGATTTCAGGGCTGCCTATCATCATAGCCGTTCAGAAACAGGAGGTGTTATGCGGCCATCCATTGCGCTTGATCTGAAGCGAGTCGCGGTACGTGAAACGACCAGCCGCTTTCGCGCTGCAAACCCTCGGGTCTTCGGCTCAGTGCTACGAGGGACCGATCGAGACGACAGCGATCTCGACCTGTTGGTAGACGCCTTACCAGGCACAACACTGTTTGACTTGGGTGGATTACAGGACGAGCTGGAGTCACTGCTCGGCGTTCATGTCGACCTGTTGACCCCGCCTGATCTACCCCCAAAGTTCCGCGCAACTGTCCTCGCTGAGGCACAGCCGGTATGAGCGAAAATCGCCTCCCCGATTATCTGGCCCATATGGAACAGGCTGCAATCGACGCATGCAGTTTCGTGGAGGGCTTGAGTAAAGATGAGTTCCTTGCCGACAAGCGCACCCAGCAGGCTGTCATCATGAACCTCGTCATTATCGGAGAGGCGGCCACAAAGGTGATGGACCGCTACGCCGGGTTCACGCAGGCACATCCCGAAGTACCTTGGCGCAGCATGCGCGGCATGCGGAATCGCATTGCCCACGGATACTTCGACATCAATCTCGATGTAGTGTGGGACACTTTGCAAACAGCATTACCAGCACTCGCTCAGCAACTGTCCGACGCGCGTCGGCTATCCCCCTGACTCATACAGGCGTGCAAGGGCCGGTGGTGTCTGTCGACAACGTGCAGGATCGCCTTACCGTCCGCCATGACACCGCTTACAATTCCGCATCGACGACTCTCCTCGCGCTCGCACCGTTCATTCAGGCGACAGCTCATCGTGAAACAAGTGATCAAGGGTGGCATCACCCGTCTGGCCAACCTGCTCGGCCCGCATCGGCGCACCGCTTCGAAACCCCGGCTGTGGATTCTGACCTACCACCGAATCCTCCCGCCAGACGATCCACGCTTCGGCTCGGAAGAGCCCGGCATGATCGTCTCGCCGGAAACCTTCAGAAATCATCTTCGGCAATTGAAATCGCTCTTTTCGATGGTTTCGATGTCGGAGTGGTGCGCGCGCGTCGCCGCCAGCAAACCGGTGCCCACCAACGGCTGTGCCATCACCTTTGACGATGGCTGGCGCGACAACTTCGAGTACGCCCTGCCGATCCTGCGCGAAGAGCAGGTGCCCGCGACGCTGTTTGCCGTGTCGCACATGATCGGCACCAACCGGCAATTCTGGCCCAACCGGTTGGCGAACCTGCTGTCCGCATTGCCGACGGGCACGCGTGTGGAGTGGCTGGAGCGGTTCGGCTTCAACGCAACAGCCCTTCACGACACCAATGCGATCGCCGCACTGATCCTCCGCTGCAAGGAGCTCGGTGACGATACCCTGCACACGCTGATCGACGAGACCGAAGCGCGCCACGGCCTGACACCGCCTGCTCAACCGGTGCTGATGGACTGGGATGAGCTGCTGGCCATGCAGAACTCCGGGCTGGTGGAGATCGGCTCGCACACCTGCAACCACTTCCGGCTCATCGACAACCTGCCGCTGCCGCTGGTGGCCACCGAGATCCGCGACAGCAAACAACTGCTGGAGGAGCGGCTGGGGCGCGAAGTCTCGACGTTCTGCTACCCCAACGGGATCGCCACACCGCAGGCGATCGAGCTGGTGGCGCAAACCTATCGCAGCGCCGTCACCACCGATCGCGGCATCAACAACGCCGGAACCAACCCGCACGCGCTGCGTCGGGTGCTGGTGCATGAGGATGTCAGCGACACACCGGCCAAACTGGGTGCCCGCCTCTCCGGCTGGCTCTGATCAGTTCGACGGCGCCTGCAGGTACTCCCGCAACAACCTCGCAGCCGTCACGTCGAACTCCTCGCTCGCCAGCTCCTGCTGACAGAGCGAGCTGTCGCACGGTAGCGACAATGCCACCAGCGCCGTGGTCGGGTCACCCTGCAACAGGGCGGCGAGCTGCAGCAACTTGCCGATGTCATCGCGCACCGCAGTGTGGGAACCGACCCGGTAGAGCCACCAGACCAGGCGCGACTGGCCACGATCACGGATCAGGCTGCGATTGAGTCGCAATCCATCGCGCTCGATCACCTCTTGCCCCAGGCGATGCTCCTCGGCGGCAATTGCGTTGTTCCAATAGATCATCTCCTTGCCTTGGCGCTGCTGCAGGTAGGTCAATACCGAGAGGCTGAAGTGACGATCACCGTCGTCGGTACGCCAGTGGTCGGCTCGATCGTGAAACTGGAATTGAGGCTGCCAATCGGGAGGCTGCTCGACGCGCCACGATGCGGAGAGCTGGGGCTTGGCTGTGGGCTGCGCGGAATCAAGCTCAACGATCAACCGGGCCCAAAGTGGAAACAGAGCCACCACCAGCAACGCCACAGCACTCCAGCCGATCACCACCTGCCAGCGCTGCGCATGTGGGATACCGGCGATAGCCGCCTTGCCGTGGCGAGGGTCATTGGCTGCCAGCAGGTGTGCGAACAGGAAGAAGAGCCCCATCGCGCCGGCAAACACCCACCATCCAAACGTACCGTGCTGGTAAACCAGCTCACTGCGCATCTCGGTGTGGTAACCGATCAGCACCAGCGCGACGATGCGTACCCAGTTGCTGACCACGGCCAGCGCAGCCGCCAGTGCGATGACCACCAGCTGCCGCCAGCGATGAGAAAAATGCAGATAGGCATGCAGGTAACCGATCATGGTTCCGGCGATCAGGAAATTGAGCCCGCTGCAGCCACCGGCGACAAAGAAGCGACCGGCGGGAACCGTGATGTGGTAGCCATCGATGAAGGCGGGAATACCGAACCAGTGCAGCAACTGACGGGTGACCGCTACTGCCATCTGACGCAGTGGATCGGTCAGAAAATCGAACAGGGGCAGCGCGAACAACAGGATCAACAGCGCTGGCAACATCAACCGCAGCGCGCGCCAGCCCAGCACCACGGCAATCCAGAGTCCGATCTGCAACCACAGCGCGAACTGCTGCACCACCTGCACCTGCGCGGCATGACCAGCGAACGAGAGAAACCCGGCAGCGAACAAAAACAATAGCGCCAGCCGCGAGGGCTGCGCCGGCTTTTCCGCCACGCGCTGCAGCAACCGCCAGGCGAAATAGAGCGAAATGGCGACGACCACGTAGCCGGGATCGCCATCCCTTGACCAGTTGGTCAACAGCGACTGCAGTACCGATACGTTGAGCAGAGGAATGGCAACGAAGGCGCCGAGCAGCGCAATCGGGACGAGCGGCCTCATCGAGCCCTCGCCGGCGGGTTGAAGAAAAATCCGTGTGCTAGCATTCAGCGTCCAGGCGTGTTCCGTTGATGCGCCGTGCAAAGGGAATTCAGGCCCGCGATGATGCCCTCTAACCTTCACGACACGCAATCGCCGCCGACGACTCCGCCAAGAACGCCGGCGACGCTGCGCCATGCGATGACGGTCGATGTCGAGGATTACTTCCACGTCGCCGCGCTGGCGAAGGTGATCAAACCCGCCGACTGGGGCGACTGGCCCACCACCGTCGAGCGCAACACGCGGCGGCTGCTCGACCTGTTCGACGAACACAAGATAGACGCCACTTTCTTCGTGCTCGGCTGGGTGGCGGAGCGCCATCCCGAACTGATCCGCGAAATCGATCGCCGCGGGCACGAGATCGCTTCGCACGGCTACAGCCACCAGCTGGTCTACCGGCAGACGCCGGCGGTCTTTCGCGAGGAGACCACGCGCTCCAAGGCGATCCTCGAAGGGCTGATCCAGAAGCCGGTGGTCGGTTACCGCGCCGCCAGCTACTCGATCACGCGCGACTCGCTGTGGGCGCTCGACATCCTCGCTGAACTCGGTTTTCAGTGGGATTCGAGCATCTTCCCGGTTCACCACGACCGCTATGGTATTCCCAACTCGCCGACGCGCCCCTATCGGCTGCACACGGCCAGCGGCGCCGAACTGACCGAGTTCCCGCTGACCACCGCGCCGCTGTTCGGTATGCGGCTGCCGGCGGCCGGCGGCGGCTATTTCCGCCTCTACCCCTACTGGCTGTCGCGGCTGCTGCTGCGCCGCGCCGCTGCGTCCGGCGAGCCGGCGATCTTCTACCTGCACCCGTGGGAGATCGACCCGGAGCAGCCGCGCGTGCGCGGTGTCGGCGCGCTGTCGACCTTCCGCCACTACAACAACCTCGACCGCTGCCTGCCGCGACTGCGCGCGTTGCTGCGCGACTTCGCCTTTACCAGTGTCAGCAACAGCCTCGGTGCGCAGCCGCTCGCGAACAGCGCGCCAATCACCCTCGCTGCCGCCTGATCGTAGCGACGACCGAAACGAATTGATGGATATCCGCGACATTCTCGATGACCCCGCGACGGCAATCGCCGCGCGCTGGGGCAGCAGCGATGCGCCACAGGCGCGTGCCGCCCAGGCACAGATCGACACGCTGGCACAACTGAAACCACGCCTGAAGGAGGCGCAACAGCAGAAACAGGCCTGCGCACGCGCGTTCGGTGCCGCCAAGCGCGATGGCCTGCCGCTGGAGCCGCTGCTGGAGAATATGCAACAGATCTCCGGGGAGATCGCACAGCTCGAAGCCGCGCAGAAGGCAGTGCGCCAGCAGCTGCTGGCACTGTTCGAAACAGAGGTGGAGGAGAGCACCCCGCAGCTGCCTCAGCGGTTCCTGCAACAGCGCGATCTCTCCTGCGGCGACACCGTCGTCACCGAGATCAGCGCCAGCGACGCAGGCCTGTGGGATCGCTATGTCGCCGACCATCCGCAGGCATCGGCCTACCATCGCTACCTGTGGCGCAACATCATCGAAGAGTCGTTCAGTCAGCGCGGTGTCTATCTGGCTGCACGGGACGGCTCTGGCCAGATTTGCGGCGTACTGCCGATGGTACGGCTGCGCAGCGCACTGTTCGGCGATTTCAATGTCTCGCTGCCCTATTTCAACTATGGCGGCGTGCTGGCCGACAACACGACTGTCGCCGCGCAGCTGCTGGATCACGCTGCCGCGCTGACCCGCACCAACGGTCAGCGTCACCTTGAAGTACGTGCCACCGCTCAACTCAACGACTGGCCAAAACGCACCGACAAGGTGTCGATGATTCTCGCTCTGCCGGCCTCGATCGAGGCATTGGAAGCAGCGCTCGGCAGCAAGTTGCGCGCGCAGATCAACCGCGCGCGACGCGAGCAACCGACGGTGCACAGCGGCGGTGTCGAACTGCTGGAGGACTTCTATTCCGTCTTCGCCCGCAACATGCGCGACCTTGGCACGCCGGTCTATGCGCACCGCTTCTTCGCCAACATCCTCAACGCGCTGCCGCAACAGGCACACCTGCTCGTCCTGCGCCTGAACGGGCGGCCAGTGGCCGCCGCCTTCCTGCTCGGTGATCGCGACCTGATGGAGATTCCGTGGGCTTCGACGCTGCGCACAGTCAACGGTGTGGGCATGAACATGCTGCTCTACCGCGAGGTGCTGCGCTTTTGTATCGAGCGCGGCTACCCTTTCTTTGACTTCGGTCGCTCGACCGTCGATGCCGGCACCTACCACTTCAAGCGCCAATGGGGCGCACAGCCTCTGCAGCACTACTGGCACTACGCGCTGCCGAACGGGGAGACCCTGCCTGAGCTGAAACCGGACAGCCCGAAATTCCGGCTGCTGATCCGTTGCTGGCAGCGGCTGCCGGTGCCGTTGGCCAACCTGATCGGCCCGCATATCGTGCGCAGCCTGCCTTGACCTGCCCCGTAAATGCCGCCTGTCGCGGGAATCTTCGACAAAGTCGCGGTGACTCCGAAGTCCGGCTAACATGGAGTGCGATCGGCCGCAGGAGATGGTCGGCCTGATCCTTTGAGCCGCAGGCGCAAGTCAACCTGCGCAAACCAAACCACAGGCCCGACACCCGGACAATCGGTGAGCGGACCAGACTACATAGAGGCGCGCCTACGCGCTCGGGACGTATGTCGAATCGATACAGTGCATTGCTCGCAAACTCGCTCACCTACCCCCCCGTCGACAGCCTGATCAAACGGCTGCTGCCGGACTGGGTAACGGTTTTCATGCTGCACCGCCTTGCCGTGCCGGATTTCGGCGTCGAGGGGATGGAGCCCGACTACCTGGCACAATGCCTGGAGCAGATGCGCGGCGATGGCTGCCGCTTCATCTCTCTCGAAGAGGCCGTTTCGCGCGCAGCCGAACAGCAGCTGGGCAAGGAGAAGTGGGTCGCCTTCTCGCTCGACGATGGCTGCTTCGAACAGGTCGACATTGCCGGCGAGGTCTTCGCCCGCTATGACTGCCCCGCCACCTGCTTCCTGATCACCGACTACATCGACGGCAAGCGGTGGGAGTGGGAGCATCAGCTGATGTGGCTGAGCTGTCAGATCACGCCGGAACACCCCCGAAGCATCCGCGTTTCATATAACGGTGCCACCACTGATTTCAATCTCTCTGCGCACAAACCGCACGAGCAGATGATCCGCTGGGTTCGTCGAACCGAGCCCGCCAATGCCTATGCACTGGTACGTGTTATTGCAACCGCCATCGGCATCGACATTCCCACCTCACCACCGCCCGAGTACCGCCCGGCCAGCTGGTCATCAATTCGTGCCATGGAAAAGAGGGGCATGAACTTCGCGCCCCACACCGTCACCCACCGCATCGTCTCAGGGCTGGATGATGTGGAACTGGAACGCGAGGTGGTCGATTCGATTGCGCGAGTCAATGCCGAGTGCGAACGGGCAGCGCCGGTCTTTTGTTATCCCAGCGGAAGGAAGGGCGAGTACGACGAGCGCATCGTGCGCCTGCTGGAGCGGGAAAAGATGGCCGCGGCCTTTGTCGCGGAACCGGGTTACCTCAACGGGCCGCAACTGCGCAAACAGCACGACTACCGCTATCTGATTCCGCGTATGACGATGCCGGACACGCTGCCGGAACTGCGCCGTTACACCTCGTCGGCACAGTACCTGCGCGAGAGCTTCGCCGGCTGACGAGCTTCAGAAGAACTGATAGTTGATACTGACCAGCGCGATATTGTCGGTGTAACTCAAATCACTCTCGCTGGCGTCACGCTCTTCCCGAATCAACGCGAACTGTGTCGTCAACGCGGAACTGAACCGATAATCGGCGGTGACGCTGAAAAACGTGTCTTCATACGTCAGGTCACTCGGATCATCGGTGAACTCCGTCTCCGTGTAGCGCGCATTGGCCGAGAACGACCAGAAGCTGTTCAGCACGTAGCGGTAGGAGGCCGACGCGTAGTAGCCCTTCTCATCCTGCAGCGTCGAATCGTAATCGTCGTAACGGGCTCCGACCCCCAGCGTGAGGCTGCTCGCCGCGCTGAACTGGTGCTCTACGCCGAGATCAAGCTGGGTGCGCTCGACGATGTCGATCGCGGCGAAGTTGCCGTCATCGGCAACGAAGCCATCGAGTGCCAGCTCTTCTCCGGAGAGGCCGATGGCGTTGTCGGTCAGCTCATGCACCAGCGCGCCGCGCCAGGTCGTGGCACCGCTGTCGCGCTGCCCGGAAATGCGGAGCACATAACCATCGACATCATCGCCGCTGTCGCGATCCACCTGATTGGCGCCGACACCGATTTCGTAACTGAATCGGGACAGCTGCGCCGCGTAGGTGAGCATCAGCAACGACGAACGGTAATCGTTGTCACCCTCGTCGAACTGCACGTCGGAGTAGTTGCCGGACAGTGTCAGCGACGCCACGGCGGAGAGCTGGCGGCGCAGCGCGGCACCGAGTGCCGCATGTTGCGAATTGGAGCTGTCGCTCTCCTCGAAACGCACATCGATGTAGCGCGGGCTGATGATCAGGCTGGTGACCGGCGAGAAGGCCGAGGTCCAGTTCACGCCGGTCGTCAGCACCGAACGCAGCTCGCGGTTGCCGGAAACGTCGACACCCTGCCGGTCCGACAGCTGCTGGCTGACCTGGTGATCGAGCACGAAATCGAGCCGGCGGGGCAGCAGCTCCCACACCACGCTGGCGCGACCGTTCACCACGGTCTCGTCTTCTTCGCGGTCATGCAGATAGTCATGGTGCTCGGCGTCGTAGCCGAGATCGATGCGCAGCCCATCCTGATCGCGCTGGTAACCGAGATCGAGGCGAGCCACGCGGTCGACATCGGAATCCTCATTGGTCGATGTGCGTGAGATGTTGTCGTGGAATTCGACGCGCGCACCAGCCGTCAGGTTGAGTTCGGAGCTGGCCTGAGCTGGCAGCGTGCTCGCCAGAACGACACCCAGCACAGCGCCGGCGAGCGGCTTGATCCTGAATGCAGCACCCACCACCACTTCCTGTTGTCGATTCATTTCTGACTTTCCATCTGGAGGTTGTATCGGCCTGGCGGTTGTATCGGCGCGACCCGACACCGGGGCGCCGCTGAAGAGCGCCTACTGGTTGAAAACCACGCCAAGCAATTTGTTTTCGGGGAGCACGTCGAGCGTTGCCCGCAGCTGCGTGTCGGTGGCACGTCCAGCGGGGACCACCAGCACGATGAAATCGGCCATCTCGCCGAGGATACGCGCGTCGGCACTGGTCGCCAGCGAAGGGGCATCAAGGATGACATGGCGGTCGCGATAACGGCTGCGCAGCTCATCGACGAAGCGGCGCATCCGCGCCGAGGTGAAGAACTCCGCACCGGGATCGCGTCGACTGCCGGCCGGGATCAACCGCAAGCGGCGCACGCCGGTGGCATAGATCACATCCTTGATGTCGAGGGAGACATTCTCAAGGTAGTCGACCAGCCCGAAATCGGGATCCACCGGCAACAACCGGTGCAGCGACGGATCGTAGACATTGCAGTCGACGATGATGGAGGTGCGGCTTTCGTCGAGGGCAATGGCGGCTCCGAGATTCAGCGACACAAAGCTCGAACCGCCGCCAGGCACGATCGAGCTGACCAGCAGCACAAAATTCTCGCGACCACCGGCTGCCTGGTAGAGATTGGTGCGCAGCTGGCGGAAGGCGTTGAGCGCACCGGCCTGCGCCATGCCGGGATAGATCAGCCCGAGGCTCTCCATCTCGGAATAGCTGAGCCGGCCGACCTCGGCCATACGCCGGATCTCTTCGTTGTTCTCCTGATCCTCGGCCAGCGGCGGCCGTGACTTCAGGTTCACCAGGTTGTGACCCGTGGTATCGCCCAACGGACGCAGCGCCTGCTTGTTGTTCTCGTCGGATGCCATCACATCACCCCGGCCAGTCTGACTACGGCGACGATGGCATACGCGGCCATGACCAGCGCCATGAATGCAACAGCCATCACCCATTCACGCCGGTTAGCCCGCCGCTCCTGTGAATTTGAAACATGCGGGATAACCGCCAGCACCGGCACACCCGGCGGCAGCGCCTCCTGCAGGCGCTCGGAGAAACGCAGGCGCGGGTCCAGCTGGATGTAGGCCACGATCAATCCGATCGGAATCAGTACACCCAGCAGCGGCGCGGCCAGGAAGAAGTGGACGAAGCGCAGCCCGACCGGCCCGGTCGGGAACACCACCGGCTCCTTGATCCGGTAGGTGATGCCCTGCCCCTCGATGTCGAGTGCCATCGACATGCGCGCCCGCTCCTTGCGCTCCAGCAGGTCTTCGTAGAGCTGCCGCGTGACGTTGTAGTCGCGCGTCAACTCGGACAGCTGCGCCTGATGCTCGGCGACACGGCGTGAACGGTCCTGCTCTTCGGAGAGCAGACGGCGGTTCGACTCGACGCGCAGTTCCAGCGTCTTCACCATCACCTCCGCCTCGGCCAGCTCGGAACGCAATTGCTGGTAGACCGGGTTGGCAGAGGCGCCCCGCGAGTCACGGGGAGTGCGGTTGTTCTCCGCGTCGGAGATGGCGCGGTTGAGATCCTCGATCTGATACTTCAACGCGACGATGTCGGGGTAGGTGTCCTGGTAGCTGAGCCGCAACGTGTCGAGACGCGACTGCGCTTCGTTGAGACGCTCGCGAT
The DNA here is from genome assembly GCA_964386045.1 of uncultured Verrucomicrobiaceae bacterium. Taxonomy (GTDB): domain Bacteria; phylum Pseudomonadota; class Gammaproteobacteria; order Pseudomonadales; family CAMLJR01; genus CAMLJR01. Next base: position 117,628 of record CAYLRA010000001.1, read on the forward strand.
AGACATCGGCCCGATAGCTCTGGTTGATGAACTGGCTTTCGCTGGCGAGCTGGTTGCGCAACTCGTCGCGGCGCGCCTTCGCCACCTGGAGCTCCAGGGTCTGCTCTTCCATCGTCGTGCGCAGCGTGGTGAGGCGTGCGTCGACAGATGCTTCGGAGCCGTCGGTGAACTGGCTGCGAAACTCCTTGAGCCGATCCTCCGCGTGTTGCAGCTGGGTCTTGTAGGTCTTCACCTGATTGTCGATGAAGGTGTAGGCGTCGCGGCTCTCGGCACGCTTGCTCTGCGCCGAGTCGCGGATGAACGCATTGGTGAAGGTCGACGCCATCAGGTAGGCGCGCTCCGGATCCTTGGAGCGATAGGAGATACGGATGTGGTTGCGACCGGCATCGGAAAGACGAAGGCCGCCGGCGATTCCCCGCATCAGGTTGTTGACCGCCTGCTTGTCGTCGAGGTTGGGCACCAGACCCGCATCCAGAATGACCTGTTCGAGAATGGTGTTGGAGGTCATGCGCTCGCGGGCGACGGTAAGACGATCACTCGACGAGGCGAGACCGGTCACCGCCGCCTGCCCTTCGAGCAATGGCCGGATGATGTTCTGCTCATCGGCGAAGATCACCGACGACGCCTCGAACTGCTTGGGCCAGAACATGCCGACGACAACGATGGCCGCGGTGACGATCGCGAAAACGATCGCCATCTTGCCCTTGTGGCCATCGAGCTCCTTGCGCAGCGCGATGATCCACTCCTCAACTAGCGATGTCTGCATCGGGTATCCGTGTTGCCTTTATCTACAGGGGCAAAATCTACTGGGGCAAATGCCATTGATCACCGGCAAAAAATCAGAAACCGCGCTCGGGCACGGTAACAACATCGGCGGGATATAGCTCGTAGTTCGTGGTGAGGTCACCGTTCTGCAGGATGCGCTGCAGGTCGATCGGATAGACGCCCGTCTTGCCGTCGGCGGTGCGGTAGAGCCGCGCCTTGCCCGGTGCCGCGAACTCGGTCAGGCCACCGGCCTCAAGGACCAGATCGAGCACGGTGATTCCCTGCCGGTAGCTGATCGAGACCGGGTTGCGCACCGCGCCGGTGACGCGCACGCGGCGCAGGAAGTCGGCACTGGCCGGGTTGGTGACGATGACGGTCACTTCGGGATTGCGCACGTAGTTGGCGAGCTTCTGGGTGATTTCGCCGGACAGATCCTGGGTGCTCAGACCGGCAGCGACGATGTCGCCGACCAGCGGCGAGGAGATCTTGCCGTCGGGACGCACCGGCACCTGGGTGGAAAGCTCCGGATTGCGCCAGACCTGGATACTGAGCTGATCGCCGACGCCGATCCGGTAGTTCTTGTCCAGCGCGAACTGCTCCGGTACCGGCGGCTGGCCGGACTCCAGCGGCTCGCTGGCGCAGGCGGCCAGCAACGAGACAAACAGCAGCAAAACCAGATGCTTCATGGCGTCAATCCTTAAGTCGTGTTTGATCATCGGTGCGGCGTGGCGGCTGCGGAGCTGCGGGCAGGACGCGAACGGTGCCCAGAATTTAGCATTTCCGCCCCTCCCCCTCCACCCAATCTGCGTGGCCGTACTCACCTACGACCTTAATTTGCCTCTCCCCGGCGCGGACCGGGAGAAATATCCCCCTCATCTCCAGCCAACTCGCCTCCAACCGATTCGGGCAAAGAGCGGCGGCAGAGCCAATCGACAATGCCGCTGATGACCGCTACCTGCACCCGAGGCTGGGTAATGATGTGGTTGGCCTCAGGGTAGTAGTGCAATTCCAGCAGGTCACGGAAGTCGACGTCGCGGAAGCAATCTCGGTACTGATTGCGGTAGTTGTAGTGGGGCTCGCCGCCGGTGAAGCAGGTGAAAAGCCCCACACTGCGCGCAACCAGCACCTTCAACCCTTCTGCGACTTTTGCACGCGGCGGCGGCTGGTCGAAAGTTGGCACTTCGAGATGCTCGCGATCGATACCGGACACTGCCTCGGCACTTGGCGGCTGATAACGCCCGGACAGGCGTAGCACTTGCCTGCGCACGAAGCTACGCCAGCGCTCGGCCTCGAACAGGCGCGGCAGATAATGTTCGAGGTGATACCGCCAGGTCGTGTAGCTATAACCATCAATCTGGGCGATGCCGACCACGCGCTCATCGCGGCAGGCCATGTTGAACGAAGCCATCGCGCCCGAGCAGAGGCCGTAGAGGACGAAACGATCGACACCGCGCTGCGCCTGCAGAAAATCCATCACTTCAACCAGCTGTTGCAATGCGGATTCAGCAGCGGACAAGGCGCCACGACGCGGTTCGCTGTCACCGATTCCGGCGAAATCGAAGCGGATGGCCAGTAGCCCGCGCGCGGCGGCTGCTCGGGCGACCTTGACGGAAAGGCGACAGGAACCGACGTGATGCATGACACCGGAGTTGAGCAGCAACAGCACAGGACGGCGGGCATCGAAATCGACTGGCTCGCTGCTGATCGCTGTCAATGGCACCGGGCGACCGATCTGGAGGGCGCGTTCTCTGATCACGGTTGGGTCACTCCATCCAGCCGACAATGGCATTGATCACCGGCATCGGCAGCAGGATGCTGCCGAAGTTATCGACGAAGTTCCAATCGTGTGGCGCCAGCGTCACCTGACGGCGATAGTCGGGTAACGACTGCCAGACGTCATTGATCTCGGCAAAGCCAGCGTTCTCGTGTGAAATCGCCAGCAGCACTCGTGCTGCGCCGCGCGGCAACAGCGCCGTCAGGTCGAGGTTGCGCAGCCCATCGAGAAAGCGTGCCGGCAGCTCGAAACCGTTGAAGTGGATGCCACCTTCGGCGACAAACCCCTTGCCCGAAGGCTCCCCGCTCAACGATACGTGCGCAAGTTCATCGAGCAGCTCGCGCTCACAGGCGGCGCCCGATGGCAGCGGATCCCACACCGCCAGACGCTGGATATCGCTGCGTCGATGACTCGCGACCGCGGCAAACAAGGCGCCGAGACGCAACCCGATCAGCGAGACGTGACGAATACCAGCAAGATCGCGCAGCTCATCGATGGCGAAACCGATGTCGGCAAGCCAATCGTCGACATCCACGCCCGTCATGTCGCCACTCGAGTCACCGGTACCGCGGTAATCGAAGCGCAGCACGTGGTAGCCGATCCGGGTCAGCTGCTGCGCAAGCTGGCGCAACGCACGGTGAGCACGCATGTACTCCTGACCGAATGGCGGGCATAACACCACACCGGCATCGCGCGGCGCCCCCTGAGGTGCGTGATAGACGCCATAAAGTGGCGCGTCGGTCGAGCCGAAAAAGAGCGGATTCATACTTGAAGTTCCGCGATCAACTTCTCTCTTCGACTCACCGTCACTGCACCTCAAGTCGGTCGAAGATGACCTGCAGATCGTGGCGACCGCGCCCCTCGCTGTAGGCGTAGACAATCAGACCGAGCTGCAGCTGCGCCGGCAGATCTGCGCGCTCGTAGCTGATCAATGTGCGCCACTCATCGACAGGGGTCGCGCGCGCCGCCATGGTGAACTGTGCACCACGACGCTCGATGCGCAGCTCGGCGTCGCCGCTGGGCCAGTCCCAGGCATCGACGCGGCTCGCGCCCTTGTGCGTACTCTTGGTTTCGACCTGCAGCCGACTGCCGCGATGACCAATCACATTGAAGACGTAGTTCTCCCGACTCATGAACGCATCGCCACGCGGGTCGCGCAGCAGGATGCCGCCGAACTGCCACTCCATGTCGGGTGCGGCCTCAACATCGCTGCGCTTGCGGGCGCGCACGGTGACAGTGATGGCGGCATCGCCGTCCAGATGGCGATAAAGCATCGGACCACGCTGATTGATCCACCAGACACTCTCGCGCGTTGGCGCCATGACCAACGAACCATCGCGGTAGTCGACATCCGCCAGCTCCAGCTGGAAGGGTTGCCAACCGGCAGCCAACAGATCAGCACCGAGATCGGGGCGGAAAGGCCGCGGCACCGACTGTCCCGACGCCACCAGCCGCTCGCTGACCGGCATCACCGCCATCGACAGCAATTTGTAGTAGCGCGAATCGCGACCGCGGCTCCACGCCAACGCGATCACCACCAGCAGAATCAGGACCAGCAGGCCCACTCCCAGACGCCAGATCATCTTCTTCACACCAACCCCAGTTTTCGTTTCAATCGTCCCAGCAAGCCGGACTGCGGTTCGTCCACCGGCGCCTCTCGATCACCAGCCTCCTCGTTCACCACTGCAGACGATGCGCGCGACGGCAGTGTCGCTGCCAGCTGTTCCAGCGAATTGAGGATCAGGTCGCGCACATGCAGTCGCACGCCAAAAGCCTGCTCGACCTGATAGATCACCTGCATCGCCAGCAACGAATGGCCACCGATTTCGAAGAAGTTGCTTTCGACACCAACCCCTTCGATACCGAGCACCTGCTGCCAGATCATAGCCAGCTGTCGCTCGGTCTCGCTGCGCGGCAGCACCACATCACGCTGCTGGCTCTCGCTGCGCAGCGGATCGGGCAATGCCTTGCGGTCGATCTTGCCGTTCGGCGTCAGCGGCATCGCGTCCACTTCGACCAGCAGCTGCGGAATCATGTAGTCCGGCAGGAACTCGCGCAGGTAACGGCGCAACTCGGTGCTGGTCAGCTGGCCGCCCGGCGCGTAGCGCAGGTAGGCCACCAGGCGTTTGTCGAGAGCACTGTACTCACGCGCCATCACCGCCACCTCGGCCACGGCCGGGTGGCGCGAAAGCACCGCCTCGATCTCGCCCAGCTCGATGCGGAAACCGCGGACCTTGACCTGGTTGTCGATGCGATTGAGATATTCGAGATTGCCGTCGGTCTTGTAACGCACCTGATCGCCGGTGCGGTAGAGACGGCCCGGGCCGAATGGGTTGGCGATGAACCGTTCGGCAGTCAGGTCGTCGCGACCGAGATAGCCGAGCGTCACGCCGTCGCCACCGATATAGAGCTCACCTGGCACGCCGACCGGCAGCGGCTGCTGCCATGGATCGAGCACATGGCAAGTGGTGTTGGCGATTGGGCGACCGATATGGATCGGTGCATCGGCAGCAAGGGGATGGCAGGTCGACCAGACTGTCGTCTCGGTCGGACCATACATGTTCCAGGCCTCGACACCGAGCGAGCAGAGTTGCTGCACGAGATCGCCCGGCAATGCCTCACCACCGAGCAGCGCCTTGAACTGCCGCTGCGGCTGCCAACCGGTAGCGAGCAGCAGACGCCAGGTCGACGGCGTCGCCTGCATCACATCCACTGCTTCCCGCTCCAGCAGCTCGCGCAGCGGCGCGCCATCTCCCACCTGTTCGCGGCCCGCAACTACGACGGTACCGCCGATTGCCAGTGGCAGATAGAGTTCGAGCACCGCGATATCGAACGACAGTGTAGTGACGGCAAGCAGGCGCTGGCCGGCGGCAAAACCCGGACGCTCGGCCATCGTGTTGAGGAAGTTGATGACACAGCCGTGAGGAACCTGCACGCCCTTCGGCTTGCCGGTGGAACCCGAAGTGAAGATGACGTACATGCGCGCAGATGCATCCGGCGCCGGCAGTGGCCGCGCCTCGGCGGCGGCGATGGTGGACCAGTCGCGATCGAGCAGTACGCGTTCGCAGTCGTGCTCGGGCAGCTCGGTCTGCAATGACTGCTGGCTGACCAGCAGCCGCACATCAGCCTGTTCGAGCATGTATTTGAGTCGCTCGTTCGGATAGTCCGGATCAAGCGGCACATAGGCGGCGCCGGTCTTCAGGATGCCGAGCACACCGACCAGCAGATCCGCATCGCGGTCGAGTGCAATGCCGACAAGCTGGCCCGGTCCTGCGCCCTGCGCAAGCAGATGGTGGGCGAGCTGGTCGGAGCGCTGTTCCAGTTCGGCGAAGGTGTAACGCTGCGTCGTGCCGATCACCGCCAGCTGGCCGGGTGTGCGTTGTGCCTGCGCACGCACCAGCTCTACCACCGAACCGACCGCTGGCCACTGGCGCGCCGTATCGTTCCATGCAGCCAGCCGCGCACGCTCGTCGTCGGTCAGCAGATTTACCTGCGACAGCGGCAGCGCCGGCTGCGACGTCAGCGCCGCCAGCACGCTCTGGTAGTGGCTGAGCAGGCGCTGGATCGTCTCGGGCTGAAACAGGTCGCTGTTGTACCAGACCAGCCCGGCGAGAGTGCCATTCTGCTCCCACGCCCAGAAATGAAGGTCATACATGGCGCCGCCACTGTGCACCGGCAGCTCTTCCACGGCGATGCCGGTGAGGCGCAACGGCACCGGCGGCTCCTGCAGCACGAAACCGACCTGGAACAGCGGGTTGTAGCTCGGATCGCGGCGCGGCCGCACCGCGTCGACGATCGCCTCCAGCGCGACATCCTGCGCCGAGAAGGCGTCGAGCATCGCTGCCTTGACCGCATCAAGCAGCTGGCGAAAGTCACCAATACCTTCGAAATCGGTGGCGATCGGCAGGGTGTTGATAAAGCAGCCAACCACCTGCTCCAGCTCTTCCTGGTCGCCACGATTGGCGAATGGCGTGCCGACGATGATGTCGTTCTGGCCGCTGTAACGCTGCAGCAGTACCTTCAGCGCCGCGAGCATGACGATGTAGAGCGACACACCGGCACTGCGCGCGTACTGGCGCACCTGTTCGGCCAGCGCGACCGGCAGTTCGAAGCGGCACTCGGCGCCGGTGCCACTTTGCATGGCCGGGCGCGGTCGGTCGGTGGGCAGGTCGAGCACGCCGGAAAAACCCTGCAGCCGACGCTGCCACAGTTCGAGTTTCTGCTGCATTGCCGGCTGCTCCATGTGCTCCTTCAGCCACACCGCGTAGTCGGCGAACTGTAGCGATTGTTCCGGCAGCGCGTCGGCGCCGTCGCGATAGAGTTGTTCGAGTTCGCGCATCAGCTGCCCGAGCGACAGGTGGTCGATGATGATGTGGTGCAACACGACCACCAGCACCGCATCGTCGCCGCCGTAGCGATCGAGCCGCACGCGCAGCAGCGGGCCGTGCTCCAGATCGAACGGCTCGGCGACGAAACGGGCGGCGCGCTCGCAACCCTGCGCGTCGGCATAAGCGGCCGGCAAACGCTCCATCCGCCAGTCGAGTTCGGCGCCGGGGAGAACCCGCTGCAGCGGCACCCCTTCGCGCTCGACGAACAGCGTGCGCAGAATCTCGTGGCGGCCGATCAGCGCTGCGAAGGCGCGCTGCAGTGCGCCCTCGTCGAGCGCACCGCGCAGGCGGAAGGCGAGCGGGATGTTGTAGGCGGAACCGCTCGGCTCCATGCGGTGGATGAACCACAGCGCCTGTTGCGTCGGCGTGGCCGGAAACTCGTAGATATCACTGCTCACCTTGGGCTCCTTGGACGGGGCGGCGATCACGCCACCCCGAACTCCTCATTCGATTCATCGCGCACGACGCGGCACATCACTCGCTCGGCGCGCGGTAGGCGTCGCGCTGCACCCGCTTCAGCACCGGCTTGGCTGGCGCGTCCGGCTGCGGCGCGGCCTCGCCGAGCAGCGCCACCCAGTCGGCGATGGTCGGGCGGCCAAACAGTTGCGACAGCGGCAGATCGACGCCGAGCTGCTTGCGCGCACGATTGACCAGTTGGATCAGCAACAGCGAGTGGCCGCCAAGCTCGAAGAAGTCGTCGCGCACGCCGATCTGCTCGACGCCGAGCGCCTTCTGCCACAGCTCGGCCAGCCCGCGTTCCAGATCGGAGGCTGGCGCGACATAGTCGCTGCTCAGCGCCGGGCGACCACCGCCGCTGTGTACCGCACTCTGCGCGGCGGGTGCCGGCGCGCGCCGCGCCAGCTGCGCCGTCCCGCGCGGCAGCACGGCCAGCTGCGGCAGGCCAGAGGCGGCCAGCAGCCGCTCGATCAGCGGCAGTGCCTGCGCCGGGCGGATGCCCTCCTGCAGCAGCGCCTGCAACTCGTCGCGCCCCGCCGCCGCTGCCGGCGACAGCGCCAGTCCGCCGGGCAGCGCGCGCAGCCGGAAGCCGTCGATCGCCAGCAACAGGCGACCACTGCGATCGGCGATGCGGACGTTCAGTTCGCGGCTGTCGCCGTCGGCCTGCGGCACGACGACGACATGGCTGACCAGCTCTGCTTCAAGCGGCGCGAACTGACGCAGCTCGCGATAGGCCTGCGGCACGAAGAAGCGACCATCGTCACCGAACAGGCCGCGCTCGGCGGCGCCGATCGCCATGTCGAGCAGCGCCGGATGCAGCGGATGTTCCGCCAGGTCGCCGCTGAAATCCGGCGTCAGGCGCAGCGTCAGCAGCGCTTCGCCACCGCCGAGCGCGATGGTGTCGACGCAGTGCCAGCGCGCGCCGAACGCCATGTGCGGATGGTCGATACGGCCGCCCGACGGCTGCTGGCGCACGCTGCAACGCGCTTCGAGCGCGGCCAGCGGCAGCGTTTCGGCGGCGACGGTACGGCGCTCGACCCGACCCTGCCCATGCTGGGCACGCCAGCGGCCGCGCAGCGCGGCATCGGCGTCATCACTGCTGACGATGGAGAACGATCCATCCGCCTCGAACAGCACGGAGACGACGACGCGCTGCCCGGCCGCCAGCAACAGCGGCTGCAGCAGCACCAGTTCGCGCAGCACCAGGGCGCCGGCGCCCGGCAACCGCTCGACGGCGGCGCGACAGGCCAGTTCGACGAAGCCGGTACCCGGCAGCAGCGTCACACCGCTGCGGGTGCGGTGCTGCTCGACCTCCCAGTCGCCGCCGTCGACAATGCAGTGCCAGGCATCGGGTTGCGCCAGCACACGCCGCGCCGGCGGGGGCAGCGATCCACGCTCACTGCCGCCGGCCAACCGCGCCGCCATGCCGATCTCCTGCCAGACCGGCCAGTTGACCGCCAGCAGCGGCACGCTGCCCGCCCGCTGCTGGGCCAGTCCGTCGAGATAGCCGTTGGCGGCGGCGTAGTCGAACTGGCCCGGCAGGCCGGCCAGCGCGCTGGTCGACGAGTAGAACAACAGGAAATCGGGCGAGCGGTCGGCCAGCAGGTCGAGCAGATGGCGCGCACCGTCGACCTTCGGCGCCAGCACCGCGCGCATCGCCTCGACCTCCTTCATCGGCAGCAGTGCATCGTCGAGTACGCCAGCCGTGTGGAAGACACCGTGGATGGCACCCCAGCGCTGCTCGACCGCCGCGATCGCCGTCGCCAGTGCGGCGCGGTCGGCGACGTCGGCCTGCAGTGTCATCACCTCGGCACCGAGCGCCGCCAGTTCGCGCAGCTGTTCGAGACGGCGCGCGCTGGCACCGCCGCCGGCAAGACAGAACTCGGCCAGCTCCCCCTGTGGCGGCAGCGAGCGACCAAGCAGCGCCAGCCGCACCGGGCGCCGCGCCAGATGGCGCGCCAGCGCCAGGCCGAGGTCGCCGAAACCGCCGGTGATCAGGTAGACGCCGTCGTCGCGCAGTGCCGGCGTCCCCGCCGGCTGTAGCTCCGCCGGCTGCAACTGCTGGCGCAGCCGCTGGCCGCCGCGATAGGCGGCGATTTCGACGCGCTCGGCAACGGGCCGCTCACGCGCCAGAAACGCCACCTCGCGCGCGCTCCAGTCGACCGGCAGGTCGACCAGCACCACCGGCAGATCGAGTTCGGCGGCCACCACCCGCAGCGCCGCGGCCAGCGCCGGCGCGACCGCCGTACCGCCCACCTCGCCCGGCAGGCGCATCGCCCCGACCGTCAGCAGTTGCAGCGCCACCGGCAGCCGCTCGGCCTCGCCCAGTGCGCGCGCCACTGTGTAGAGCGGCAGCAGCGCCGGCAGCAGTTCATCGGCGGTGTCGGACTGGAACAGATAGAGGTGAGTCGGCGTCTCGTCGGTCGCCAGCAGTTGCTGCAGTTTGCCGCCGAGGTGCGTCAGGGCATCCGGCGTCGACAACGACAGCTCGGCGACGGTGCCGACGTGCGATGCCAGCAGCGGCCGCAGCCGCTGCAGTTGCTCCGATGAACCGATGGCGACGGCGCGCTCGATCCGCGTCGCCGGCTGCGGCTGTGCGGCCGGCGCCCAGACCGGCTGGAACAGCGGGTCGGTCTCGTCGCGGCCAGCCATCGCCTGCCGTCCGGCGCCGGGCTCGACCCAGTGCGGGCGGTGGTCGAAGGCGTAGGTGGGCAGCGACAGGCGACGGCGCTGCTGGCCGTCGAAAAAGCGCTGCCAGTCGGGCTCGACACCGCCCTGCCAGAGCCGACCGAGCGCCGTCAGCATGCAGGTCGGGTCGGGCGTGTCGTCACCGGGGTGGCGCAGCGAAATGGCGAAGGGCTGGTCGGGGCGGCGGGCGTCGTGCAGCGCGGCGAGGCTGGTCAGCGTGCGGCCGGGGCCGACTTCGAGCAGCGCGAACTCGCCGTCGGCGAGCAGGCGGCCGACGCCATCGGCGAAGCGCACGGTCTGACGCAGGTGCTGCACCCAGTAGCGCGGGTCCATCGCCTGTTCAGGCCGAATCCAGTCGCCACTGAGGTTGGAGATGAACGGCAGCTGCGGCGGCTGCAGCCGGATCGAACGCAGGTAGCTCTCGAACTCGGGCAGGATCGGGTCGAGCATCGCCGAGTGCGCGGCGACGTCGATGTGGATGCGCTGGCAGCTGATGTCACGTTCGCGCAGCCGCTGCTCGAAAGCGTCGAGCGCCGCCACCGGACCGGAGACGACGGTCAGCTCCGGCGCGTTGACCGCGGCGATGTCCAGCGTCCCGTCGAGCAGCGGGCGCACCGCGTCGACGCCGAGCTGCACGCTCAACATGCCGCCGGCCGGCAGCTGCTCGAACAGCCGTCCGCGCAGCGCCACCAGGCCGAGGGCATCGCGCAGCAACAGCACACCGGCCAGACAGGCCGCCGTGTTCTCGCCCATGCTGTGGCCGATCAGCGCGGCCGGCTCGATGCCCCACGCCTGCCACAACCGTGCCTGCGCGTACTGAGTGATGAACAGGGCCGGCAGCGCCCGGCTCGGGCGCTCCAGCTGGCGCGTGGCATCGGCCTCGCCACCGGCCGGCGGATAGAGCAGCGCGCGCAGGTCGAAATCGATGAACGCCGCGACCTGTGTCAGACAGTCGTCGACCACCTGCCGGTAAACCGGCTCGCTGTCGTAGAGCCCACGCCCCATGTTCGGGTACTGGGCGCCGCCGCCGGCGAACAGGAAGGCAACGCGACGCTCGGCTTCGGGCGCCTCGAAACGGCTGAAACCGGTGGCGGCACTACCATCGAGAATGGCGGCGGCACCGTCGCGGTCGCCGACCACCAGCGCGCCGCGCTGGCGGAAGTGGCGCCGACCGACCGCCAGCGTGTAGGCGACATCGGCCAGCTCAACCGCATCGCCCTGCTCGCGCAGGAACCGCGCCAGCCGCTCGCGACCGCCGCGCAGTGCCTCCTCGCTGCGCGCCGACAACAACAGCAACTGCTGCGCGCGCCCCGGCGCACCAGCCGGCCGCGGCGGCGCCTCCTCGACGATCAGGTGGGCATTGGTGCCGCCGACGCCGAGCGAACTGACGCCGGCGCGCAGCGGCGAGGCGGCGGTCCACGGTCGCAGTTCGGCGTTGACGTAAAACGGCGTCGACGGGAAGTCGATCGCCGGGTTTGGCACCTGGTAATGAAGGGTCGCCGGCAGCTGGCGGTGCTGCAGCGCCAGGATCACCTTGATCAGGCTGGCGACGCCGGCGGCGGTATCGAGGTGGCCGATGTTCGATTTGACCGAGCCGATGCCACAGTACTGGCGGCGCGGATTGTCGGCGCCATAGGCCTGGGTCAGCGCCGCCACCTCGATCGGGTCGCCGAGGCTGGTGCCGGTGCCGTGGCACTCGATGTAGGTGACCGAAGCCGGATCGACCTCGCCGATCGCCAGCGCCTCCTGCACGGCGGCGGCCTGGCCGTCGACGCTCGGCGCGAGGTAGCTGACCTTGCCGGCGCCGTCGTTGTTGACCGCCGATGACTTGACGACGGCGTGGATGAAGTCGCCGTCGGCCAGCGCGTCGTCGAGCCGCTTCAGCAGCAGTACGCCGACACCGGAGCCGAACACGGTGCCACCGGACGACGCATCGAACGGCCGGCAGTGGCCGTCCGGCGACAGGATCTCGCTCTCCTTGAACAGGTAACCCTGGCGATGCGGCATCTCGATGGTGACGCCGCCGGCCAGCGCCATGTCGCACTCGCCGTTGAGCAGGCTCTGCGCCGCCATGTGCACCGCCACCAGCGACGTCGAGCAGGCGGTCTGCACGTTGACGCTCGGCCCCTTCAGGTCGAAGCAGTAGGAGGCGCGGGTGGCGAGGAAATCCTTGTCGTTGCCGGTGTGGCGCAGCAGGAAGAAGCCGACCTCGTCGACCAGATCGGGGTTGGTCAGCAGGTTGTACGGCAGGTAGGCGTTGTGGCCGGAGCCGGCGAAAACGCCGATCGCGGCGTCGCTGCGGGCCGGGTCGTAGCCGGCGTTCTCCAGCGCCTCCCAGCTGCATTCGAGGAAGTGGCGGTGCTGCGGGTCCATGATGCGCGCGTCGAGCGGGCTGAAGCCGAAGAAGCCGGCGTCGAACTGCTCGACGCCGTCGAGGAACATGCCACCGCGCACGTAGTTCGGGTCATTCAGTAGCGCCTCCGGCACCCCGGCGGCGCGTAGCTGTTCGTCGGTCAGTTCGGTGCGCGCCTCGCGGCCATCACACAGCAGCTGCCAGAACTCGGCCGGATTGGCGGCACCGGGAAAACGGCAGGCCATGCCGATGATGGCAATGTCTGCGCCGCCGCCCTGCTCCTGCTCTTCCATAGATTCCCTGTCACTCATTGCATGGTTGGTTGTGTGCGACGCGCTCAGCGCCGCCGGCGATTCAGCGCGGCGCGACGCGCTTCGGCGCGGGACTGGCCGCGCCCGACTGCGTCCGCGCCATCGTCGTCATCGCCACCGAGGAAACGGGCCAGCGCCTCGACGGTGGTGTGGCGGAACAGGTCGGTCATCTGCAGCGGCCGGTCGACCAGCTCGCGCAGCTCCTTCAGCACCTGCACCACCAGCAGCGAGTGGCCGCCGATGTCGAAGAAGTTGTCGCGCACGCCGACCTTTTCGACGCCAAGGAGCCGCTGCCAGATGGCGGCGATCTGCGCCTCCAGCCCGCCCTGCGGCGGCTGGTAGGCAGCGCCGGCAACCGCCTGGGCCTGCGGCGCCGGCAGTGCCTTGCGGTCGAGCTTGCCGTTCGGTGTCAGCGGCAGCGTCGCCAGCTCGACGAAGGCGGACGGCACCATGAAGTCTGGCAGCTGACGGCGCAGCGCCTCGCGCAACTGCTCGGCCTGCGGCGCGCTGCCTGCGCGTACGCGGTAGTAGGCGACCAGGCGCTGGTCGCCCGGGGTGTCCTCGCGCAGCACCACCGCCGCCTCCAGCACGCCGTCGGCCTCGCGCAGCAGCGCCTCGATCTCGCCGAGCTCGACACGATAGCCACGGATCTTGACCTGGTGGTCGGTGCGGCCAAGGCACTCGACGCGGCCGTCCGGCAGGAAGCGGGCGAGGTCGCCGGTGCGGTACATGCGACCGCCCCCGCCGGCGAACGGATCGGGCAGGAACTTCTCGGCGGTCAGTTCGGAGCGCTGCCAGTAACCGCGCACGACACCGCGCCCACCGATCACCAGCTCGCCGGCCAGCCCGACCGGCAGCGGCTGCTGCTGGCGGTCGAGGATGTAGAGACTCTGGTTGGCCAGCGGGGTGCCGATCGACACGTTGCTGGCGAGAGCTGCTTCGACATCGCCGCACGACGACCAGATGGTGGTCTCGGTCGGGCCGTACATGTTGGTGACACGACCGCCGACCAGCGTGCGCAGCGCGCGCGCCAGCTCCGGCGGGAAGGCCTCGCCGCCGACCATCATCTGGCGCAATGCAGTCAGCCCCGGACGCGCGGTCGGGTCGGCCGCCAGCATCGTCGCCATCGACGGCGTGCACTGGAAATGGGTGATCGGATAGCGCGCGAACAGCGCCGGCAGCGAGAAATCATCAGCGTCGACGGTGGCAGTCCGGGCCGCCGCGCGCTGCACGCTGTCGCGCAGCTGGTCGAGCCACGGCAGGTGTTCGAGCACGACATCGGTGTTGATGCCGAAGTCGATCAGGCAGGCGATCTCGTCGACATCGGCGCCGAGCACCCGCTCCACCGTGGCCAGGCAGCTCTCCGGCGTGCCGAACAGGCCGCTGTGCTCGAAATAACGCTGGAAGGCGTGTTCGAGCAGGCCGTCCAGATCCTCGTCGGAAATGGTGGCGAAGAACTCGTCGAGGGTCTTGCCCTGCTCCTCCGACATCTTCTTGAAGGTGGGGAAGTTCCAGGCCGCCGACTTGACCAGGAACATCGCGCTCTTCAGGTAATCCTTCAGCGGCTTGCGCACCGCGCGCTCGACGGCATCGGCATCGGGGCCGACGAAGGTGTGCAGCATCAGCGTGACGATGCCCTGACCGGGGTGGCCGGCCTCGCGCCACGCCTGCCGGTAGGCGCGCACCTTCTCACCGACCTCCTCGATGGTCTGGCCGAGCAGGTGGGTCAGCACGTTGGCGCCGCGCTGCCCCGCCTGCGCGAAGGTGTCGACGTTGCCGGCGGTGGTGACCCAGATCGGCAGCTCCTTCTGGATCGGGCGCGGCAGCGTGCGCACCGGCACCATCTCCTGCGAACCGCCCTGCGGCCCGGGAAAGTCGATGGTCTCGCCGCGCCAGAGTCGTTTCACCAGCTCCGCCGACTCGAACATCACCTGCTTGGCGTTGGCGAAACCCTCGGGGCGGATGGCGAAATCGGGCGGCGCCCAGCCGGCGGCGATCGACAGTCCGACGCGGCCGTTGGAGAGGTTGTCGACCACCGCCCACTCCTCGGCGACGCGGATCGGGCTGTGCAGCGGCAGCACGCAGGAGCCGGCGCGCAGCGCCACGTTCTGGGTGATCGTCGCCAGCGCCGCGCAGGTGACCGACGGGTTCGGGAACAGACCGCCGAAGGCGGCGAAGTGGCGCTCCGGCGTCCACACCGAATTGAAGCCGTGGCTGTCGGCGAAGCGCGCGCCCTCCAGCAGCAGCCGGTATTTCTGCGCGTCGTATTCGCTCTCGTCGTTGGCGACGTTCCAGTAGAAGAAGCCGAACTCGATCCGGCGCGCGCCCTGCAGTGCGCGCGGCAGCGCCCGCTGGCGGCGGTTGTCGGCGTAGAGCACGACGGTGAGGCCGCGCGTCAGCGTCCAGAACAGCTCCAGCACCGAGATATCGAACGAGATGCTGGTCACCGCCAGCCAGTGGCCGGGGCCGGGTTCGAGGCGCTGGTCCATGCCGGCGAAGAAGTTGACGACGTTGCCGTGCTCGACCATCACCCCCTTCGGCTTGCCGGTGGAGCCGGAGGTGTAGATCAGGTAGGCGAGATCGGACGGGGCGACGCGCACCTCGTCGAGGTTGGTGTCGGGCAGCGCCGCCAGCGTCGCGTCCAGTTCGTCGAGCAGCAGCGGCGCGGCGACCGAGACCACGTTCTCGAAGGCGCGCTGGGTGATGACGACGCGCAGCCCGGCATCCTCGGCCATGTAGGCGAGACGATCGTGCGGGTAGACCGGGTCGAGCGGCACGTAGGCGGCGCCGGCCTTGTGCACGGCGTAGAGCGCCACCAGCATCGACAGCGAGCGTTCGACCAGCACGCCGACCGGTTCACCGCTCTGCACACCCAGTGCGCGCAGGTGGCGGGCCAGCTGGTTGGCGCGCCGGTTCAGCTCGCCATAGCTGAGCGATGCACCATCGCAGATGACGGCGGTGCGCTGCGGATCGATCTGCACCTGGCGTTCGAACTGGCGGTGGACGCAGTCGTCGGCCAGTTCGATCGTGTCGCCTGCCGTGAAGCCGGCGAGCTGGCGGCGATCGGCGGCGGTCAGCAGATCGAGCTGATGCAGCGGCAGATCCGGGGTGGCGGCGATGGCCGTGACCAGCGCGTCAAACAAGGCAACCAGCCGCTGCATGGCGGCCGCATCGAAGCGGGCCGGATCGGCCAGCAGCGCGTAGCGATCGCCGCCGTCGGCGATCGCCAGCGTCAGTGCGGCGGCGCCGGCGAGGTCGCGCAGTCGCGTCTCATCGAGTTCGGCGATGCGCACGATGCGCAGCGGGTGGTCGGCACAGGGCTGCACCTGGCGCAGCTCCGGGTCGCGTGCGCGCAGGTCGTTCAGGTAGCCAACGCGGTGCTCGCTGTCGGCCAGCGCGCTGTCGATGCGATCGCGGAAAGCGGCAAAACCTTCGCCCGGCGCCAGTGTGACCGGCAGCGGTACTACCCGCTCGAAGTGGCGATCGAACCAGTCGGGCGCGGCGGCGGAGGCCGGCATGCAGGCCAGCGTGTAACTGTCACGGCCACTGAGACGGGCGAACAGCGCGGCGAAGGCGGCGACCAGCGCGGCGGTGCCGGCGCCCGGCAGCGGCGCCACCGGCTGTACCTGCCAGACCAGCGATGCCGCGCTCGCCGCCTGCGGGGCGCTGTTGCCGCGCGCGGCGAACGGCAGCTCCACCGGCTCGGCAACGCGCAGACGACGGCGCCAGAAACCCTCGAAACGCGCCAGCTCGGCGACCCGTTTGTCCAGTTCGGGCAGCCACTCCGGCGGCAGCGGCAGGCGGCTGCCAGGCTCCAGGCCTACCGCCTTGAGCCGCGCGGCAACATCGACCGCTTCGCCATCGCGATCGGTCAACCGCAGCAGCCGCAGTGCACCCGCGCCGCAACGGAGCGTCAGAAAACGTTCGCAGCAGCTCTCGATCAGGCCCGGTTGACCGGCGCCCGGCAGTTCGACCAGCTCCGCCTGGCGCACCAGCAGATGCTCAGTGCCAATGTCCAGGCGCGGCAGCAGCAGTGGGTTGAGATAGGTACCGAAGTCGAGCGCGCGGATCAGCCGCTCCAGCTCGACCGCCGGCTGCCGCCAGTCGAGCAGGCCGGCGCCGGCCGGGCGCTGGGCGAGGCCGAAGTAGGTGCGCTGCGACAGATCCTGCGGCTGCGGTTGCAGCGTGCCGCGCTCCAGTGCATCGAGCAGTTCGACAAAGCTTTCGAGACCGGCCTGGTAGCACTGGGCATTGAGACTGAGCACGGTGTCGGTGGAGGCAATGGGAAAGCGACGCGTCGCCAGCAGCGGGCCGGTGTCGGCCTCGGCAGCCATCTCGTGCCAGCTGACGCCGTATTCGCTCTCGCCGTTGAGCAGTGCCCAGACCGGCGTATTGAGACCGGCGTAACGCGGCAGCGGACCGTCGTGGAAGTTGATCGCCAGCGTCGACGGCCAGCTCAACAACCACTCGGGCAACATGCGCAGGTTGGTGATGCTGAACAGATAGTCGCAGCGCGGCAGCTCGCGCAGCGCGGCGAAATCGCCAAAGCAGGGAATGGCGCGCTGCGCGCACCAGTCGACGATCTGGCGCTGCTCCGACACCACCGCCTCAACGCGATGGCCGCGCTCGAGCAGTGCCTCGCAACACTGGATCAGCAGCGACTGCTCGCCGAGCACGACGCAGCTGAAACGCTTCGCCTCCTGACCGATCATTCCTTGTTCCTCCAGTGTGCAACGTCGCCGCAGTGGCCGTTCCTTAACCCATGCTCAGCGCACGCCGTTGCCGAGCAGAATCACTTCCACGGTCCGCACCAATATGTACAGGTCGAACAACAGACTGTGGTTCTTGATGTAGTAAAGGTCGTACTTCAGTTTCTCTTCCGCATCCTCGACTGACGCACCGTAGGGATAACAGAGCTGCGCCCAGCCGGTGATGCCGGGTTTGACGCGATGGCGCTCGCGGAAATAGGGGATCTGCTGCGCCAGCTCGTCGACGAACTGCGGCCGCTCCGGGCGCGGCCCGACGAAGCTCATCTCGCCTTTCAGCACGTTGAAGACCTGCGGCAGCTCGTCGATGCGCGTATTGCGGATGAAGGCGCCAACGCGGGTGACGCGACTGTCGTTCTTCGCCGCCCACACCGCCTTGCCATCCTTCTCGGCATCGGTGCGCATGCTGCGGAACTTGTGCACGCGGAAAATCCTGCCGTTCAGCCCGACCCGCTCCTGGCTGTAGATGAGGGGCGCCCGCAGCCCCTCTTCCAGCTTGATGGCGATGACGGTCAGCAGCATCAGCGGCGACGTGAGGATCAGCAGCACCAGGCTCGCCGAGAGGTCGAGCGCCCGCTCCAGCAGGTCGCGCAGCGGCGAATAGGAAAACCCTTCGGAGAAGACCAGCCAGCCGGGCGAGACCGCGCGGATGTCGAGCTTGCCGGTCTGGCGTTCGAGGAAGCTGGTGTCGTCGAGCACCGGAATGCCGGCAAGCTTGCAGTCGAGCAGCTCCTCCAGCGGGAAGCCGCCGCCGCTGACATCGGTGCGGCGACGCTCGTCGACGGCAACCACGATCTCCTGAATATCGTGATGGCGACAGGTCTCCAGCAGCGTGCCGCAACGCGCCAGCAGCTGTTCGGTCGGAACCCGCAGCAGGTCGGGCTGGTCGCGCACCGGGCAGAAGCCGACCAGATCGATGTCGCGCGAACGGGTCTTCTCCATCGGCGCCAGCAAGCGGCCGGCGCGATCGCCGGCACCCACCACCATCACCCGCAGACGCAGCGCCGACATGTCGGAGACACGGTAGAAGATGAAACGCAGCACGAGGATGCCGAGCAGCGTCAGGACACCGGCGATCGCCAGCACACCGCGCCCGAGGTAGAGCTCCAGCGACGGAAAGGTATAGATGCCAACCGAGAGAATGACGGTGCCGACCAGGAAAATGGCAACGATGGTGCGCAGCATCGAGCCGGTCAGCCCCTCGCGCAGCGGCAGGTAGGCCCCCATGGCGAGGATGCAGAGCAGGTTGACCGTGGCATAGACGTGGGCGCGCATCTGCACGCCCTCCATCTGACCCCAATCCGTTGGGGCAATATCAAAGCGCAGCGCATAGCCGAAATGGACCGCCGCCGCCATGACGAGATATTCGAGCAGCGCGAGCAGCAGCAGCTGCGCCGGCACGCGCTGGCGAAATATTCTGATGTAATTCACGAACGATCCTTGCGTTTCGGGAAGGCGACCACGGCTTGGCAAAGCGACCAGCGCAGTTCGAGCAGCCCACACCACCATTGCTGAGCGCCCCCGTTTCGAGCGGCGCGCCAGACTTCCTTCAGACGGCATCATCGAGACACCGAAAGAACCCATCGCCCGGACTCAACCACCCCATTACCCGGACAAAAGGCGCCGAATTATGGACCACGCCGGCACCGCTGTCTAAATGCCGGTAATATTCCCGCCCGCTCCAACAGACGCGCCGTCGCGATTGTGACCGCCAGACAGCGCCGCCTATAATCCGCGCCGTTTGCGGCGCCATCATGACGACGCCCCTCCCGCCCAAGCCAATTCCGACGGGTCTCTCGAATGGATGCATCGCCCCACGCCGGCCGCAACAGTCTCGCCTCACGCCTCGCCGCGCACCGGCGGCAACTCGGTCACCAGACACTGTCGACGCTGTTCGACGCCGACCCGCAGCGCGCGCAGCGCTTCAGCCGCAGCGCCGCCGGCCTGACCCTCGACTTCTCGCGCCAGCCCTGCACCGATGAAACGATGGCACTGCTGTCGGCGTGGGCGACCGAAAGTGGACTGACCGCCGAGATCGACCACCTGTTTGCCGGCGCCACGGTCAACGGCAGCGAGGGGCGCGCCGCGCTGCATACGGCGCTGCGCGCCAGCAATACCGATGCGCCGTTCCATCGCGAAGTCGAAGCGACCCTGCAGCGGATGGCCGCACTGGTCGATGCGGTCCGGCGCGGCACGCTGCGCGGCTTTGGCGGCGCGCCGGTTCGCGATGTCGTCAACATCGGCATCGGCGGTTCCGACCTCGGCCCCCGCTTCGCCACCGCGGCGCTGCGCGACTTCCACCAGAACGGCGTGTGCGTCCACTTCGTCGCCAATGTCGACCCCGATGAACTCGGCGACACGCTGGCCGGACTCGACCCGGCCACCACGCTGCTGATCGTCGCGTCGAAATCGTTCACCACGCAGGAGACGCTGGCCAACGGCGAGGCCGCGCGCGCCTGGCTGCAGCGCGCCGCCGGTGGTGCATCGATCGCGCCGCAGCTGGTGGCCATCACCGCCAGGCCGGAACGCGCCATCGCCTGGGGCGTGCCCGCCGAACAGATCCTGCCGATGTGGGACTGGGTCGGTGGCCGCTATTCGGTCTGGTCGGCGATCGGTCTGCCGCTGGCACTGGCGATCGGCTGGGACAACTTCACCGCCTTCCTGCGCGGCGGCGAGGCGATGGACCGGCACTACCGCAGCGCACCGGTCACCGACAACCTGCCGGCGCTGCTGGCGCTGCTGGAGTGCTGGCTGCTCGGCTACTGGGATGCGCACAGCATCGCCGTGCTGCCCTACGCACACCGGCTGCGACTGCTGCCGGCCTTCCTGCAACAGCTGTCGATGGAGAGCCTCGGCAAGCGCGTCGACATCGACGGCAAGCCGCTGGCGGGCCACGCCGGCGCGGTGATCTGGGGCGAGCCCGGCAGCAACTGCCAGCACTCCTTCCTGCAGCTGCTGCACCAGGGCACGCGCACGGTGCCGGTCGAATTCGTCGCCGTCGCCCGCGGCCAGCACGACGATGTCCGCCACGCCCAGCTCTTCGCCGGCTGCCTGAGCCAGGCGCAGGCGCTGATGCGCGGCAAGTCAGCGGATGACGTCGAGCGTGAACTGCGCGCCGAGGGCGCTTCCGAACAGGCCATCGCCGAGCTGCTGCCGCACAAGGTGCAGCCCGGCAACCACCCGAGCAGCACGCTGGTCATGGAGCAGCTGACGCCGGCGACGCTGGGTGCGCTGATCGCGCTCTACGAACACAAGGTGCACGCGCAGAGCGTGTTGTGGCGTATCAATGCCTTCGATCAGTGGGGCGTCGAACTCGGCAAGCAGATCGCACGGCAGATCGAGCCGCTGCTGCAGGGCGAGGCGGAACAGGCGGGCCAGATCGACGGCTCGACGCGCCAGCTGGTCGATCTGTTCCGACAGGCGCAGCGATCATGACAGGCGCAGCGATCGCGACAGGGCAGTGATCGCGATGGCGGCCCGGTGCCGCCACTGCTAGCCTCAACAACCCGAGCGGCGCCTGACGCGCCGCCATCGACAACGCAACGGATCTTTCAGAGATGGCTTTCACCTCCACCCCCCGCATCGCCGTGATCGGCCTCGGCTACGTCGGCCTGCCGCTGGCCGTCGAATTCGGTCGCCAGCTGCCAACCGTCGGCTTCGACATCAACGCCGAACGGATCGCCAGCCTGCGAGCCGGCATCGACACCACGCTGGAGACCAGTCGCGAAGAGCTGGCCGCATCGACACAGCTGCTGGTCACCGACAACGCCGATGAACTGAAAAACTGCGACATATTCATCGTCACCGTGCCAACGCCGGTCGACGGCAACAAGCAGCCCGACCTGACGCCGCTGGTGCGCGCCAGCGAACTGGTCGGTTCGGTGTTGAGCAAAGACAACATCGTCATCTACGAATCGACCGTCTATCCGGGCGCCACCGAAGAGGTCTGCGTGCCGGCGCTGGAGCGCGTCTCCGGTCTCACCTTCAACCGCGACTTTTACGCCGGCTACAGCCCGGAGCGGATCAACCCCGGCGACAAGCAGCGGCGCCTGACCAACATCCTGAAGATCACCGCCGGCTCGACGCCGGAGGTGGCCGAACATGTCGATGCGCTCTACCGCCGCATCGTCACCGCCGGCACCCACCGCGCCGAGTCGATCCGTGTCGCGGAAGCCGCCAAGGTGATCGAGAACACGCAGCGCGACGTCAACATCGCGCTGGTCAACGAACTGGCGCAGATCTTCAAGCGCCTCGGCATCGACACCGAAGCAGTACTGAAGGCTGCCGGCACCAAGTGGAACTTCCTGCCGTTCCGCCCCGGCCTGGTCGGCGGCCACTGCATCGGCGTCGACCCCTACTACCTCGCCAGCAAGGCGCAGCAGCACGGTTATTTTCCCGAGATCATCTCGGCGGCGCGGCGCATCAACGACAACATGGGGGTCTACGTCGCCACCGAAGTGATGCGACTGATGACGCAGAAACGCATCCACATCGTCGATGCCAACATCCTGGTGATGGGGCTGGCGTTCAAGGAGAACTGCCCCGACCTGCGCAACACCCGCGTCACCGACATCATCGAGGAGCTGAAGCTCTGCAACGCGCGCGTCGATGTCCACGACCCGTGGGTCGACCGCGAACATGCCGAGCACGAGTTCGGCATCACGCCGATCGAGCGTCTCGACAAGGGCCGCTACGACGCCATCATCCTCGCCGTTGCCCACGACCAGTTCCGCGACATGGGCATCGACGCGATCCGCGCGCTGGCGCGCCCCTACTCGGTGATCTTCGACATCAAGTACCTGTTTCCCGCCGACAGCGTCGACGCGAGGTTGTAACGGCCAGGCGAAAAACTTGTCCACAAAACCTGTCCACAAAAAAGGGAGCGACTTCCGTCGCTCCCTTTCTTTTTACTGCTTTTGTTACTGCTTTTGTTACTGCTTCGTTCAACCGCGCGTCACGCCACCGCGTCGATTGCCGCCAGCAACTCCGCCGTCTTCGCTTTCATCAACGCCTCGTCGCCACGGCTCTCGACATTGACGCGCAGCACCGGCTCGGTGTTCGAGCCGCGCACGTTGAAACGCCAATCCCCCATGACAAGGCTGAGCCCATCGGTCTTGTCGACCGCCTGTGCCTCTCCGGCGTAGCGCGCCTCGATCGCCGCCAGCACCGTCTTGACGTCGCGCACGGTGCGATTGATCTCGCCGCTGCACGGATAGGCGCGCTGTCGCTCCTGCACCAGTTGCGACAGCGGCTTGCCGCCCACCGAAATCAATTGCGTCACCAGCAGCCACGGAATCATGCCGCTGTCGCAATAGGCGAAGTCGCGGAAATAGTGGTGCGCGCTCATCTCGCCGCCATAGATGGCGTTCTCCTTGCGCATCCGCTCCTTGATGAAGGCGTGGCCGGTCTTGCTCTGCACCGCTTCGCCACCAAACTTTTCCGCCACATCGATGGTGTTCCAGGTCAGGCGCGGATCGTGCACGACACGCTCGCCGGGGCTTTTGCGCAGGAACGCCTCGGCCAGCAGGCCGACGACGTAATAGCCCTCGATGAATTCACCGTTCTGATCGAAGAAAAAGCAGCGGTCGAAGTCGCCATCCCAGGCGATGCCGAGATCGGCATTGTGTTCACGCACCGCGGCAATCGTTGGCGCACGATTCTCCTCCAGCAACGGATTCGGCACGCCGTTCGGGAACTCGCCATCGGGCTCGTGATGCACCTTGATGAATTCGAACGGCAGATATTCCTGCAGGCGGTCGATGACCAGCCCGGCGCCACCGTTGCCGGCGTTGACGACGACCTTCAGCGGCTTCAGCGCAGCCACGTCGACATAGGACAACAGATGCTGGATGTAGGCCGCCGAGGTATCGAGCGGCTTCAGCTCACCGCGTCGCACGGCGGGTGCGAAGCCGCCGCGCTCGGCCAGCCGCTGGATGTCGAACAACCCGGTGTCGCCACTGATCGGCTTCGCCCCTTCGCGGACGAACTTCATGCCGTTGTAGTCCTTCGGGTTGTGGCTCGCCGTCACCGCGATGCCGCCGCCGACGCCGCTGTGGAAGGTGGCGAAATAAATCTCTTCGGTGCCGCATAAACCGATATCGAAAACATCGACACCGGCATCGCGCAGCCCGTCGGCCAGCGCCAGCTTCAATGCCTCACTGGTAAGGCGGATGTCGTGGCCGACCACCACCGTGCCGGGCCTCACCACCTCGGCCCCGACTACCTCTGCATAGGCGCGACCGATGCGGTAGGCGATTTGCTCGTTGATCTGATCGGGCACCCGCCCGCGCACGTCGTAGGCCTTGAAGCAGCTGAGCTGCAGCGGCTGGTCCATCGCTTCAAACTGACTCATGCGGCTCGCTCAATCCGGTTGGTAGATGTTCTGGTAGACGTAGTTGGTCGCCTCGACGAAACCGTCGACAGCACCGCAGTCGAAGCGCTTGCCCTGGAACTTGTAGGCCATCACGCAGCCGCTGCGCGCCTGTGTCATCAGCGCATCGGTGATCTGGATTTCGCCGTTCTTGCCGGGCGGCGTCTCACGCAGGATGTCGAAGATGTCCGGCGTCAGGATGTAGCGGCCGATGATGGCGAGGTTGGACGGCGCCTCTTCGGCCTTCGGCTTCTCGATCATGTTGTCGACACGATAGAGCCCATCCTTCAGCGACTCGCCAGCCACCACGCCGTATTTGTGCACCTGGTCCATCGGCACCTCCTGCACGGCGACGATGCTGCAGCGGAACTGACGGAACAGGCGCACCATCTGCGCCATCACCCCTTCGCCACCTTCGTTGATGCAGAGGTCGTCCGACAGGATGACGCCGAACGGCTCGTTGCCGACCAGTACCTCGCCGGTGAGGATGGCGTGGCCCAGCCCTTTCATTTCGCGCTGACGGGTCATGGTGAAGACACCGCGGTCGAGCACGTCGCGGATCGAGGCGAGGTACTTCTCCTTGCCGGTGCCGGCGATCTGGTGCTCGAGCTCGTAGCTGATGTCGAAATGGTCGGCGATGGCGCGCTTGCCGCGACCGGTGACCAGCGAGATCTCGGTCAGGCCGGCATCGATCGCCTCTTCGACGCCGTATTGCACGAGAGGCTTGTTGACGATCGGCAGCATCTCCTTCGGCATCGACTTGGTCGCCGGCAGGAAGCGGGTGCCGTAACCGGCGACGGGGAAGAGACACTTCTTGATCATGTTGTCGGTAGTCCTGGTCATTGCATGGGTTCCGTGAATCGAGGCTGCATCAATTGCTGCGGCCGTAGACATCCTGGAAGCGGACAATCGCCCCCGGACAGCAGTACGGGAATCAACAAGGGGAATCTCCTTTTCTCAAACGCGACAGCGGCGCCATCAGCGCTCGGCGACAGCCCGGTAACCGCGACCGATACCGTAGTAGATGAAACCGCGCGCCGCGAGTGCCTCTGGGTCATATTGATTGCGGCCGTCGACGACGACCGGCACGCGCATCAGCTCTTTCATCGCGTCGAAGTCGGGCTGGCGGAAACGTTTCCACTCCGTCACCAATACCAGCGCGTCGGCCTCTTTCAGCACGTCGTACTGGTAGGGAATCAGCGCCAGCCGACCATCGGCCAGCCACTGCGCCGGGAACTCGCGCGCCGCCGATTCCAGCGCGACCGGATCGTAGGCGGTGACGCGTGCACCCGCCTCGATCAACGCCTTGATCAACATGATCGAAGGCGCCTCGCGCATGTCGTCGGTGCCCGGCTTGAACGCCAGCCCCCAGACGCCGATCTGGCGCCCGGCCAGATCGCCACCGAAATGGCGTTCGAGCTTGTCGAACAGCACCTGCTTCTGGCGCTGGTTGCGCTCCTCAACCGCGTGCAGCAGCGCCGGCTCGAAGTCGTGGCTGTCGGCCATGTGAATCAGTGCCTTCACATCCTTCGGAAAGCAGGAGCCACCGTAACCGCAACCGGGGTAAATGAAGGCGTAGCCAATACGCTTGTCGGAGCCGATTCCCTTGCGTACCTGCTCGACATCGACCCCCATACGCTCACACAGGCTTGCAATCTCGTTCATGAACGAAATACGCGTCGCCAGCATGGCGTTGGCGGCGTACTTGGTCATCTCGGCGTCGCGCAAACCCATCGTGATGAGTCGATCGCTGGCGCGCAGATAGGGAGCATAAAGCTCCGCCATGCGTTGTTCCGCGCGCTCGTTCTCGCTCCCGACGACAACACGATCCGGACGCATGAAATCCTCGACCGCCGCCCCCTCCTTCAGGAATTCGGGGTTGCTGACCACATCGAATTCGAGCGTGGCGCCACGGCGCTGCAACTCCTCGCCGATCACCGCCTTGACCTGCTCGGCGGTACCGACCGGCACCGTCGACTTGTCGACGACGACGGCATAGGCCGACAGGTGGCGGCCAATGCTGCGGGCGGCGTCGAGCACATAGCGCAGGTCGGCGGAGCCATCCTCGCCGGGGGGGGTGCCAACGGCAATGAAGACGAAGTCGGCGCGATCGAGCGCCACGGCGTAGTCGTCGGTGAACTCAAGCAGCCCGTTGGCAACGGCACCGCTGACGATCTCCTCCAGCCCCGGCTCGTAGATCGGGATTTCGCCGCCGCGCAGTCGCTCCAGCTTGGCCTGGTCGATATCGACACAGACGACATGATTGCCCATCTCGGTGAAACAGGCCCCGGTGACCAGCCCCACATACCCCGTTCCTATTACTGCAATGCGCACACCGGCAGCCTCCATCCAGTCATCGATATCCACCGCCCGCGACCACCGGCGGCGCCTTCCACAAAGCGGCGTAGCATACGCTGCGAATGTGAATCGCTCCATCGACGCGCCGGCCCGGCGGCCCTGCTCACCGCTATAGACTTCACACCCTCAGCTTGTACAATTGCTCGCCTTTTTGCGCCGACCCGGCGCGCACGCTTGAAAAATCCACGAAATCCCTTACGGAACAATCACCTGAATGTCATTTACCAACCGGCACTCGTTCGACAAGCCCGCCCTCATTGAGTGTGGCCACGGTCGCCTGTTCGGCCAGGGCAACGCTCAGCTGCCGATCGACAACATGCTGATGCTGGATCGCATCACCCACGTTTCGGTCGAGGGCGGCGCCTATGGCAAGGGCGAGCTGGTGGCCGAGCTCGACATTCACCCCGACCTCTGGTTTTTCCAGTGCCACTTCCCGGGCGACCCAGTGATGCCGGGCTGCCTCGGCCTCGACGCCATGTGGCAACTGGTCGGCTTCTTCCTGGCGTGGAAGGGCAACAGCGGCCGCGGTCGCGCGCTCGGCGCCGGCGAGATCAAGTTCACCGGCCAGATCCTGCCCGACGCGAAAAAAGTCACCTATCGCCTCGACCTGAAGCGGGTGATCGAGCGCAAACTGGTCATGGGCATCGCCGATGGCACCGTCGCCTGCGATGGCAAGATCATCTATGAAGCCAAGGATCTGCGGGTCGGCCTGTTCAAGCCCGGCGCCGATCTGGCCTGATTCACTGCTCCCCTCTACCCCACCCACGGGCGGATCGAACTTGCGGACGGTCCGACCGCACTAAAAGAACAACGCACGCGGAGGTTTCCACGATGAGACGCGTAGTCATCACCGGCATGGGCATCGTCTCCTGCCTCGGCAACAACAAGGCTGCGGTGCTCGACGCATTGCGCCAGGGCCGCTCCGGCATCCGCTTCCGCGAGGATTACAAGGAGCTCGGTTTCCGCTCGCAGGTGGCCGGCACCATCGATATCGACTTCGCCGAGCTGATCGATCGCAAGCAGCTGCGCTTCATGGGCGACGCCGCCGCCTACGCCTACCTGGCGATGCAGGAGGCGATCGCCGACGCGGGCCTGTCCGAGGCCGATGTCTCCAGCGAGCGCAGCGGCATCGTCGCCGGTTCCGGCGGCGCCTCGTCGGCCAACCTGGTCGAGGCCGCTGACATCCTGCGCCAGAAAGGGATCAAGCGGATCGGGCCATATCGCGTTACCCAGACCATGAGCAGCACCGTCTCCGCCTGCCTGGCAACCCCGTTCAAGATCAAGGGTTTCAACTACTCGCTGTCGTCGGCCTGCGCCACCAGCGCGCACTGCATCGGCCACGGCGCAGAGCTGATCCAGATGGGCAAGCAGGACATCGTCTTCGCCGGTGGCGGCGAGGAGGAGCACTGGACCCTCTCCTGCCTGTTCGATGCGATGGGTGCGCTGTCGACCAAATACAACGACAACCCGACCCAGGCATCGCGTCCGTATGACGCCAACCGCGACGGTTTCGTCATCTCCGGTGGCGGCGGCATGGTCGTACTGGAGGAGCTGGAGCACGCCAGGGCGCGCGGCGCCACCATCTACGGCGAACTGGTCGGCTACGGCGCCACCTCCGACGGCTACGACATGGTCGCGCCGAGCGGCGAGGGTGCCATTCGCTGCATGAAGATGGCGATGTCGACCGCCGGCGGCCCGATCGACTACATCAACAGCCACGGCACCTCGACGCCGGCCGGCGACATGCAGGAACTGAAAGCGATCCGCGAAGCCTTCAGCGGCATCACCGTGCCGCCGATCAGCTCGACCAAGTCACTGGCCGGCCACAGCCTCGGTGCCACCGGCGTGCACGAGGCGATCTACTGCCTGCTGATGATGCAGCACGACTTCATCGCGGCGTCGGCCAATGTCGAGACACTCGATCCAGAAGCCGAAGGCTTGCCCGTGCTGCGCCAGCGCCAGGATGGCGTGAAACTGAACCGCGTGTTGTCGAACAGCTTCGGCTTCGGCGGCACCAACGCCAGCCTGGTATTGCAGCGTTACCAAGGCTGATCGGCAGTACGAAATGAAGAAGGCGGCCATGTGGCCGCCTTTTTTGTGGTCGCCGTCCCTGGCGGTCACCCCTGCGGGTCGTCGCTGACGCGACGCCAAAAATCGGGCTCAGAACATCATCCCGACTTCCAGACGACCAATGTCGGTGGCAATGGTGCCAGCGCGACTGAGGTCGAGCCAGTTCTGGCCGATGCTGCCGCGCAGGAACACCCTCGGCGTGATCTCCCAGCGCAATCCGACCGACGCCGACCAGGAGAGCACCGTGTCGTCGTAGGTGTCGTAGTAACTGGCGCAGTTGTAGCCACCCCACCAGGGATCCCACCAGCATGAGGAGCCCTGGTACTCACTGATGATGTTGCTGTCGATGTAGGTCCAGCCGATGCCGGCACTGATGAAGGGCGTGAAAGCCCCCTTCAGCATATGCCAGGTTCCGATCAGCTGACCGGTCGAGGTATCGAGATCACCCGACAGCCCGAACGAGGTCGAGGGTGTATCGCTGCTCTGCCCCGTGGCGTCGTAATTGGCATCGCCACCGGAGAGTTCGAAGCCCAGGCTCCAGTGGTCATCGAAGTTGTAGGCGGCGCTGAAACCGAAGCCGATACCGTCATCGACATCAAGTCTGGTCGGACCGAAATCAAAGGAACCAAAATCCTGATAGCGCATGCCGAGCGAACCCTCCCAACGCCCGGCACGCTCGGGAGAACCGTAATACTGCGCATGCACAGCCACCGACATGCCCAACAACAAAAGAGCACAACCGCCTCTCACCACCGAATCCATCAGCCGTTTGTTCATCGCGACTCTCCAGTTGAACAACGCCGCGAGTATATACCCCGGCTCTGACTGGCAGCTGAACGCCGCGCTTGCCAGGGTCTGTTGACAGGCCATAGGCTCGCGCCCTTCACCCGTACGCTGACCCGCCCAGGAAGCAGCCATGTCCGAACCCGCACGTTTCACCGTCGGCATCGATGCCGGCAGCCGTCAGCCGGTCGAACTGCGCCTGCGCATGGCCAACCGCCACGGGCTGATCGCCGGCGCCACTGGTACCGGCAAGACCGTGACGCTGCAGACACTGGCGGAGAGTTTCTCGCGCGCCGGCGTGCCGGTGTTCATGGCCGATGTCAAAGGCGATCTCGCCGGTCTGGCACGACCGGGCAGCGCATCGCCAAAACTGCAGCAGCGCATCGACCAGCTCGGCCTCGGCTGGCAGCCGCAGGGGCGACCGGTGCTGCTGTGGGATCTGTATGGCAAGCGCGGCCACCCGGTACGCGCCACCCTCTCCGATTTCGGCCCGCAACTGTTCGCCAACCTGCTGCAGCTGAACGAGACGCAGAGCGGTGTGCTGTATGCCGCGTTTCGCATCGCCGACGACAACGGTCTGCTGCTGCTCGACCTCAAGGATCTGCGCGCGCTGCTGGCCTGGATGAGCGACAACACCAAGGCACTGCAGGCGCAATACGGCAACCTCAGTGGCGTCAGCATCGCCGCCATCCAGCGCCAGTTGCTGGTACTGGAAGCGCAGGGCGCCGAGCAGTTCCTCGGTGAACCGGCACTGCAGCTTTCCGACCTGATGCAGAGTGATTTTTCCGGCAACGGTGTCATCAGTGTGCTCGACGCCTCGATGCTGATGCAGAAGCCGCGGCTCTACGCCATGTTCCTGCTGTGGCTGCTGGCCGAGCTGTTCGAGCAGCTGCCGGAGGCCGGCGATCTCGACCGCCCCAAGCTGGTCTTCTTCTTCGATGAAGCGCACCTGCTGTTCGACGGCGCGCCAAAAGCACTGGTCGACCAGATCGAAACCGTGGTGCGGCTGATTCGTTCGAAGGGGGTCGGCATCTACTTCGTCACGCAGAGCCCGCTCGACCTGCCCAACGCCGTGCTCGGCCAGCTCGGCAATCGCGTGCAGCACGCGCTGCGCGCCTTCAGTCCGCGCGACCAGAAAGCAGTGCGCGCCGCCGCGCAGACTTTCCGCAGCAACGCCGCAATCGACACCGAGCGCGCCATCACCGAACTCGGTGTCGGAGAAGCATTGGTCTCGGTGCTCGACGACAAGGGTCAGCCGACGCCGGTCGAGCGCGTGCTGATCTGCCCGCCACAATCGCGCATGGGTGCATTGGAGGAAACCGAACGCAGCGAGGTGCTGTCGCGCTCACCGTTGCAGGGACGCTACGACACAACCCTCGATCGCGAGTCGGCGTTCGAGCTGCTGACCCGCCGCATCGAAGAGAACGAGCGAGCGGAAGCAGCGGCGAAACAGCAGGCCGCGCAAGAGAAAGCGCAGCGCGCACCGGCGCGCAGTCGCGAGACACCGATCGAAGCCTTCGCCAAGAGTGCGGCGCGCGCGGTCGGTTCGCAGGTCGGCCGGCAGATCGTGCGCGGCGTACTCGGCGCACTGCTCGGCGGCAAGGGGCGCTGATGCAGCTTCGTCATTCCGCGCGTAGTCGCGGAATCCAGAACGCATGGATTCTGCGACTGCGCTTCGCTCCGCGCAGAATGACGTGGGGCTTTATTCTCTCGAGGCCGGTTGAATGGCGCTGAACGCCACCATTTTCAAATGTGAACTGCAGGTGGCCGACATGTCGCGCCACCACTACGGCAGCCATGCACTGACATTGGCGCGCCACCCGTCGGAGACCGATGAGCGGCTGATGGCGCGACTGCTCGCCTTCGCGCTGCACGCCGACGATCAGCTCCAATTCACCCGCGGCCTCAGCAGCAGCGACGAACCCGACCTGTGGCAGCACAGCCTGAGCGGCGAAATCGAGCAGTGGATCGAAGTCGGCCTGCCGGACGAGCGCCGTATCCGCAAGGCCTGTTCGCGTGCGCGGGAAGTGATCATCTATACCTACGGCGGTCGCGGCGCGGCGCTCTGGTGGCAGGGGATCGCGCCACAACTGGAACGCTTCGACAACCTGCAGGTGTGGACGATCGCGAAGGAGGCCAGTGACGCGCTGACCGCGCTGTGTCAACGCAACATGCAGCTCAACGCCACGATCCAGGAGGGGACGCTCTGGCTTGCCTCCGCCGACCACAGCGTCGAGGTGACACCGGAGCGCTGGCGCTAGGACCTGCCCGGCCAGCGCGACACCCGCGCCGCCAGCTGCCACGCGCGCGGATCGACGCCGTAGAAATGCGTCAGCGCCTCGTACAGCTGGACATGTCCCGCAGAAAAAGCTTCCGGCTGCTCGAAGAATGCCTCGGTGATCACCGCGAAAAATTCATGCGGACCGCTGGCGCCGTAGGGATCGAAAAAAGGCTCCTCGCCCAGGCCGCTATCGGCGCGCTCGACCACCGCGCAATGGAAATCGAATTCGGCGCGCAACAGCTGCTCCCATGACCGGTGTTGCGCTGCATCGGCCAGGCGCGGAATACCGTCGACGCCGCCATACATCTCGTCGAGCTGGTGCGCCAGTTCATGCAGCACCACGTTCTGGCCATCGCCCCAATGACCCACATCCCAGGCGATGTCGCGCCACGACAGGATGATCTTGCCCTGATTCCACGACTCTCCGGCGCGCGCCTGGCGCTCGTCGCGATGCTCGACACCCGCCTCATCGACCTCGACCACGTCGACCAGGAACTCGGCCGGATAGACCAGCACGTAGTCGAGCCCGGGAAACAGCGGCCCCGGCCGATTCAGCAACAACAGCGCGGCATTGGCGGCAATGGTCAGCCGCACCTCATCGGTGATGGCAAAACCGTCGCAACCAAAAAAGCGCTTCTCCAGCAGGAACTGCCGCACCCGCTGCAGCAGGCTTTGCTGCTGTCCGGCATTCAGCGCGGCGAACGGCGGCAGATTGCGCGCGACGATGGCGCGCCAGGCATCCGGAAAGGGTTGCGCCAGCGCACGCCGCAGCCTGAGGCTGGGCCAGCAGAGCGCAACCAGCGCGGCGGCGACCGCGACGAGAATCCACAGCAGCGACGACAAACGAAAACCTCGGTGGGTGACGGAACGCGGCATCTTAACGGCTCGTTCACCGGAGCGTGGACAGGGCTGCCTTCACCTCTTACGCTGCGCGGCTTCACCGACCCGGAGACCGCGATGTCCACGCCATTCGACCCCGCCACTGACGACGCCATTGCCCGCCTGCGCGAACAGCTCGACAGCGCACCGGAGAGCGTGCAGTTCGATCAGGTGCAGCAGCTCATCGCCGCTCATTTCATCTACACGCCGGCTGCCTTCGACAACGGTATCGATGCCGACCGTGTGCACAACGCCGCCGGTACCAACGAAGGATCGTGCCGGCTGTTCGCCTTCGCCCACGCCCAGCAGCTCGACGAACAGCAGACACTGCACTGCTTCGGCCACTTCTACCGCGACCATGTGCTCGGCAACCCGACCGGCAGCGATCACGCCAACATCCGCACCTTCATGCGCCACGGCTGGGGCGGTATCCGCTTTCACGGCGAGCCGCTGCGGGCCAGGGAATAGACTCGAACCAGGTCAATGCAGCCGGTGCGGCTGCAGGTCGATCGAGACGGCGCGCTTGCCGAGCATCACGGTCCAGCCGCGATAACGTTCATCGCCCGTGCTGGCAAATTCGAACTGGTAGGTGCGCTCGATCCGCATCTGGCCGCCACCATCGCGTCGCAGCCGCACGCGACGCAGCGCCACCGTTTCATCCAGCAGCTGCACCTCCAGACGCTTGCAATGCGCGCGCGTCGCCGCCAGTGCCAGTTCGCGGATCGCATGCGACTGCCACCAGTAACCGGCCACCATCGCCAACAGCAGCCACAGCGCCACATCACCGAGTTGATACATCATTTACCTCAACGGTCGAGGCGACCGCGACCGCGGTGCACCGGGTTGCGGATGCTACCCGATCGGCGGTGACCGCCGCAGCCATTGCCGGGGTGCGGCGACGGCGCTAGTGTCGGCGCTCCTCAATCGCGGGAGCGACACTGATGGTCACCTACCTCTACTGGATACTGGTATTCGCGCTGGCGATCGCCGCGCTGGCACTGATCGGCGGCAGCCTGCGGCGCTGGGGCAGCGGGCTGCTGGCCGCGCTGGTGGTATTGGCGATCGGATGGGGTGCCTACCACTTCCACTTCCAGCAGCTGTTCGTCAAACGCTGGGGTGGCGTCATGCACATCAGCGTGCCGGACGGGCAGCACCACCTGCACGCCACCTGGAAGGAGGACCATCTGTGGGTCGAGAACTACGACCCGGCGAAGAACGAGTGCATCTTCACCGAGTATTCGAGAGGCAACCTGCTGGAGGGGCGCGTCGTCATCCGCAACTGCAATCCGCTGCATCGCTGATGCCACGCGCATAAAAGCGGGGCGCCAGGCGCCCCGTTGCAGAGTGCTCGACGCCACGCGGTTGCAACCGCACCGCGTGGCGCGAAAGGCTCAACGCACAACTCAACGCGCAAAAAGACTCACGACTTTTTTGCCGGTGCTTTGGCCTCTTCGCTCTTCTTCGCGGGCTTCTTGAACAGCCCCACCGTGGTGCTGCCAAACTCCTTCAGCGCGGCGAAGTTGGCATTGCCGAGCGCCATCATCTTGCCCTGCATCTCGGTCATGTAGCTGGTCTGCAGCGTCATGACGTCGTGCAGGCTGCGGCTCTCACGCAGCTGTTTGCCGGCGGCGAAGCTGCCGGTCAGGGTGCTGGTGGCGAAGCTGACCTGGCGCTCCAGGCAGCCGTCGACCAGGCCGGTGGCCGCGGAGGCGGCGGTTTTCACTTTCTCTTTCAGCGTGTCCAACATGTTCAGTCACTCCTGCAAAGGCGGGCGGGGATTCGACCGTTTTGTGCATTGCACAAAAACAGCCTGAAGGCTAAACCTCCCCGGAACCGTTCGCAAGAATTATTTTGCACCGCACAAAAATCGCCGGGAGCGATTTTTGGCGTCGCACAGCGACGACCCGAAGGGTGACCGCCACGGATGGCGGTCACAAAAGTGCCGGAGCGCCAGCAATTCGGGCTCTCAATCCGGACTCCCGCTCTCGTCGCCACGACCGCGCCCCGGCGCCAGCACGCCGCGCCAGAAATCGGCGTAGCGCTTGGCGATACCGGTCACCAGCGGCACCGGGTTGGTGGTGTCGATGGCCTGCCTCACCGTGCCCTGGATCAGGTTCTTCTGCGCCAGCAGCGAGCAGATCGACTGCTCGACCAGCCCGCGCAGGAAACCGTTGGCGCTGTTGCCGTAGAAGCGGATCAGCTCCTCCAGCACGCGGTTGGTCAGCAGCGACTCCTGTCCCTGCGCCTCCATCTCGGTGATCACCTGCAGCAGCGTGGCGCGGGTCAGGTCGGCGCCACTGCGCGAATCGACCACCTGGAACGGCTCGCACTCCAGCACCATCCGGCGCACGTCGTCGATGGTGATGAAGCGGCTCAGCTCGGTGTCGTAGATACGCCGGTTGGGGTACTTCTTCAGCAGTCTCAAGGGAGCACTCGCTAACAAAAAGGCATGGCGCCGATTATAGGCGTGCACCCTCGTAAAAAATGCCGATCGAAGGTGTGCGATATATTCAACGCTCGACATACACTGATGCCATCTGCCGGCAACGGATACCCGCTGTGAAGATCGAATCCCCCTCCTCGCTCACCACTCACCTGCACGCTCCCTCCTGGTACGCGGCGACCGCTCACGCGCAGCCGGCACGACCACCGCTGGCCGGCGGCGTCGAGTGCGATGTCTGCGTGGTCGGCGCCGGCTACACCGGCATCTCGGCGGCGCTGCATCTGGCCGAGCGCGGCCTGCGGGTGGTGGTGCTGGAAGCAAAAGAGGTCGGCTGGGGCGCCAGTGGCCGCAACGGCGGGCAGATGGTCAACAGCTACAGCCGCGACATCGACGTCATCGAACGCCGCCACGGCAGCGACACCGCGCGGGCGCTCGGCGCGATGATGTTCGAGGGCGGCGACATCATCCGCGAGCGCATCGAACGCTACCGGATCGACTGCGACTATCGCCCCGGCGGCGCCTTCGTCGCCCTCAACCGGCGCCAACTCAGCGAGCTGGAGGAGCAACAGGCGTTGTGGCGGCGTTTCGGCAACGACACGCTGGAGCTGCTCGACGGCGCGGATTTGCAGCGCGTGGTACAGAGCGACCGCTACGTCGGCGGCCTGCTCGACCACCGCAGCGGCCATCTCCACCCGCTCAACCTGGTACTCGGCGAGGCGGCGGCCTGCGAGGGGCTCGGCGTACAGATCTTCGAGCGTTCGACGGTAACCCGCGTCGAGCGCGGTCGCCGGCTGCGTTTCCACACCGGCGGCGGCACGGTGGAGGCGAACTTCGGCGTGGTCGCCGGCAACGCCTATCTCGGCAACCTGATTCCGGAGCTGGCGGCGAAGAGTATGCCGTGCGGCACCCAGGTGATCACCACCGAGGTGCTGGGGGCGCAGCGCAGCGGCGAACTGATGCCGGCCGGTCACTGCGTCGAGGATTGCAACTACGTGCTCGACTACTACCGCATGACCGCCGACCACCGGCTGCTGTTCGGCAGCGGCGTCACCTACGGCGGCGGCGATCCGGCCAGCATCGAGCGTTTCCTGCGACCCAAGGTGGAAGTGGTCTTTCCAGCCTTGAAGGGCGTCCGTTTCGAATTCGCCTGGGGCGGTGACTTTCTGCTGACGCTGTCGCGCCTGCCGCAGCTCGGCCGCCTCGACGACAACCTCTACTACGCACAGGGCTACAGCGGACACGGCGTCTGCACCTCGCACCTGGCCGGCAAGCTGATTGCCGAGGCGATGGCACAGCAGAACGAGCGTTTCGATGCCTTCGCCGCGCTGCCGCACTACCCCTTCCCCGGCGGCCGCCTGCTGCGGGTGCCACTGACACTGCTCGGCGCCTGGTACTACGGCCTGCGCGACCGCCTCGGTCTCTGATCCGCCCCCGATTCTCCACGGCCGCAATCATCGTCCACGCCCGCGCCGCCCTCGGCGACGCGGCCCCCTCCTATTTCCGCAATGCACAAAATTTCTGCTGCCGGAACAACTATTTATTTTGTACTCTAATTAAAATTCGACGACAGGAACCGACAGCGATGTGTGGTATCAGCGGCGAACTCCGGTTCGACGGCACGCTCTGCGATCCAGCCACCCTGCACGCGATGAATGGATCCCAGCAGGCACGCGGCCCGGACGATGCCGGCATCTTCTGCAGCGGCGCGCGCGGTTTCGGCCACCGCCGGCTGATGATCATGGACCTGTCGCCGCACTCGCAGCAGCCGATGGTCGACGCCGCGCTCGGTCTCGGCGTGGTCTTCAACGGCGCCATCTACAACTACCGCGAACTGCGCGAGGAGCTCTGCCAGCTCGGCTACCGCTTCTTCTCCGAAGGCGACACCGAGGTGGTGCTGAAGGCCTACCACGCCTGGGGGCCGGACTGCCTGCAACGCTTCAAGGGGATGTTTGCGATCGCGATCTGGGAGCGCGACAGCGGCCGCACCTTCCTCGCCCGCGACCGGCTCGGCATCAAGCCGCTCTACCTGAATCGCACGGACAGCTACCTGCGCTTTGCCTCGACGCTGCCGGCGCTGCTGGCCGCCGGCGGCGTCGATCGCGGCATCGACCCGGTCGCGCTCAACTACTACCTCAACTTCCACGCGGTGGTGCCGGCGCCGCACACCATCCTGCAAGGCGTGCGCAAGTTGCCGCCGGCCCACTACCTGCTGGTTGAACCGGACGGCAAGAGCCGCCAGACCTGCTATTGGAGCCTGCGCTTCGAGGCCAGCGAGCTCGACCATCAACGCAGCTTCGAGGAGTGGCGCGAGCCGCTGCTGGAAGAGCTGCGCGCCGCGGTGAAACGCCGCCTGGTCGCAGCGGTCGAGGTTGGCGTGCTGCTGTCGGGCGGGCTCGACTCCAGCCTGCTGGTCGGATTGATGGCCGAGGCCGGCGTCACACCGCGCACTTATTCCGTAGGGTTCGAAGCAGTTGGTGGCGAAACCGGTGACGAATTCCACTACTCCGACATCGTTGCGCATCACTTCGGCACCCGCCACCACCAGATCCATGTGCCATCGACGGAGCTGCAGCAGCACCTGCCGGATGCGATTGCGGCGATGGCCGAGCCGATGGTCAGCCACGACTGCATCGGCTTCTACCTGCTGTCGCGCGAGGTGTCGAAGGGCTGCAAGGCGGTACAGAGCGGTCAGGGTGCCGACGAGGTGTTCGGCGGCTACCACTGGTATCCACCGCTGGCCGACAGCAGCGACGCCTTCGCCGACTACCGGCAACATTTCTTCGATCGCGATTACGCCGAGTACCAGCGCACGGTGGCCGACAGCCATCGCGCCGACGATGCCGCCGCGCGGTTCGTCCGCCACCATTTCGACGCGGCCGGCGCGGATGCCGCCGTCGACAAGGCACTGCGGCTCGACACCACGGTGATGCTGGTCGACGACCCGGTGAAACGGGTCGACAACATGACGATGGCGTGGGGGCTGGAGGCGCGCGTGCCGTTCCTCGACCACGAGCTGGTCGAGTTCGCCGCCCGCATTCCGGCGCGTTACAAGATCGCCGAGGGCGGCAAGTGGATCCTGAAGGAGGCCGCGCGCGCGGTGATTCCAGCGGCGGTCATCGACCGGCCCAAAGGCTACTTCCCGGTGCCGGCCCTGAAGTACCTGCAAGGCTCGCTGCTCGACTACGTGCGCGATGCCCTGACCAACACGGCGGCGCAACAGCGCGGCCTGTTCCGCCACGACTATGTCAACGAACTGCTGGCCGCGCCTGCAGCGCACATCACGCCGCTGCACGGATCGAAGCTGTGGCAACTCGGCCTGCTGGAGCTGTGGCTGCAACGCCACGGGATCTGAATGGCGTGACACCTGATCGCGACCGCAGACCACAAGGAGATCAGACGATGGAACCGACCTCGAGCGTCAACTACCCGCTGCTGCGCCTGAACCCGAACTACACCCAGCTGCGCGCGGCGGCCGAAGGCAACAGCGAAACACCGATGCTCGACAACGCCTCGCTCGACACCGGCTGGGGCCGCATCCTGATGGGCCACACCTTCGCCGACCCGGCCGACCTCGCCGCCGAACTCTGCCGCGAATCGCACGGCAAACGCGATATCGCCATCTACATCGACAAGCCACACGTGGTGCTGTCGTACGCGCCGCAGCATCTGTTCCTCGATCCGTCCGACACGCTGCGACTGGCGCTGGTCGACACCGATGGCGCACCGGTACCGCTGCTGGCGGAGAGTGATCGCGGCGATGTCCGCATCCGGCCGGTGGCGAGCGAAACCGACGCCGAGGCGATGAATGCGCTCTACCTGAAACGCAACATGGTGCCGACCAGCCCGGAGTATGTGTGGCGCCAGCGCAGCTCCGACGTGCTCGTATATCTGGTCGCCGAAGACAGCGTCACCGGCAGCGTCATCGGCACGGTCACCGGGGTCAACCACAGGCTGCTGTTCAACGATCCGGGCGCCGGCTCCAGCCTCTGGTGTCTGGCGGTCGACCCGCAGACGCCGCGTCCCGGTGTCGGCGAGGCGCTGGTGCGCGCACTGGCCCACCACTTCCAGCAGCAGGGCTGCGCCTACATGGATCTGTCGGTGATGCACGACAACCGCCAGGCCAAGGCGCTCTACGACAAGCTTGGCTTCTTCGCGCTGACGACGTTCTCGATCAAGAACAAGAATGCCTACAACGAGCCGCTGTTCATCGGTCCCGAACTGGAAGAGAACCTGAATCCGTACGCGCGCATCATCGTCGACGAGGCGCGCGCACGCGGCATCAGCGTCGAGATCCTCGACGCCGAGGAGGGCTACTTCAGGCTGAGCCGCGGCGGCAAATCGATCGCCTGCCGCGAATCGCTCTCCGACCTGACCACCTCGGTGGCGATGAGCCGCTGCCAGGACAAATACGTGACGCACCGCTGGCTGGCCAGGGCCGGTATCAAGATGCCCGCTTTTCAGCTCGCCGGCGACACCGTCGCCGATCTCAGGTTTCTGCAGCACCACACCCGCATCGT
Organism: uncultured Verrucomicrobiaceae bacterium; assembly: GCA_964386045.1. Classification (GTDB taxonomy): domain Bacteria; phylum Pseudomonadota; class Gammaproteobacteria; order Pseudomonadales; family CAMLJR01; genus CAMLJR01. Next base: position 156,830 of record CAYLRA010000001.1, read on the forward strand.
GGTCAAGCCGGCCAACGGCGAACAGGGCAAGGGCATCACCGTCGGCGTCACCACCGAACAGGAGCTGGCCACCGCGCTCGACAAGGCGCATCAGTATGGCGAACGGGTTCTGCTGGAATCGTGCGTCGACGGCGAAGACCTGCGCGTCGTTGTCATCAACTACCGCGTCGTCGCCGCCGCCGTGCGCAAACCGGCGCAGATCATCGGCGACGGCGTCCACGATGCCCGCACGCTGATCGAGAAGCAGAGCCGGCGCCGCCAGGCCGCAACCGGCGGCGAAAGTCGCATTCCGCTCGATGCCGAGACCGAGCGCTGCCTCGCCGCGCAGGGTTACAACTACGACAGCGTGCTGGCGGCCGGCGTCAAGGTGGCCGTGCGCAAGACCGCCAATCTGCACACCGGCGGTACCATCCACGACGTCACCGACCTGCTCCACTCGCGCATCGTCGAAACCTCGGTCAAGGCAGCGCGCCATCTCGAAATTCCGGTGGTCGGCTTCGACTTCATGATCGAGGCACCGGACCGCGCCGAACACGCGCTGATCGAAGCCAACGAACGCGTCGGTCTCGCCAACCATGAACCGCAACCGACCGCGCAACGTTTCGTCGACCTGTTGTTCCCCCTGTCGCACTCGACACGACGAAATTGATATCGAGGGCACCATGATCGACAACCAACGCATGCAGAAAACGCTGCTGGAGCTGATGGCGATACCGAGCCCGGCCGGCTTCACCGACGATATCGTCCACTACCTCGGCGGCCAGCTCGACGCACTCGGCGTCGAGTACACCCTCACGCGGCGCGGCACCATCCGCGCGCGCCTGCCTGGGCAGACACCGGGACCGGCGCGCGCCATCGTCAACCACGTCGACACCATCGGCGCCATCGTGCGCTACATCCGCGACGATGGACGCCTGCTGCTGTGGCCGATCGGCTTCTGGAGCGCGCGCTTCGCCGAAGGTGCACGCGCGACACTCTTCGCCGAACGCCGCGCCTGCCGCGGCACGCTACTGCCACAGGTGAACTGGGGGGTGTCGCGCGATCGCGGCGTCGAACAGATTCCGTGCAGCTGGGATCACCTCGAACTGCGATTGGAGGAGCCGGTATTCAGCGCTGCCGACGTGCGCGCACTCGGTATCGAGGTCGGCGACTACATCGCGCTGGACAGCCAGCCGGAGGTGCTCGACAACGGCTACATCGTCGGCCGTTCACTCGACAACAAGGCCGGCGCCGCCGCCGTGCTGGAGATGTTGCGCCACCTGCAGGAGAGCAACGCCCGCCCGACCCGCGACAGCTATCTGCTGTTCACCATCACCGAGACGCTGGGCACCGGCAGCAGCAGCGCCCTGCTGCCCGAGGTGAGCGAACTGGTGACGGTCGATTTCGCCTCGGTGCCGGCCGGGGAAAAATCCCCGTACAAACGCGTCACCATCGCCGCCGGCGACGCATCGGGGCCATACGACTACCACCTCACCGCGCATCTGCAGCAACTGGCGCAGAAACATGACATCCCCCACCAGAAGAAGGTGCTGGAGGCCTTCCACAGCGATGCCGCCTCGGCACTGAGCGCCGGTCACGACGTGCGCACTGCCGTGCTGGCCTACGCCGGCGACGCCTCGCACAGCATCGAGCGCACCCACATGGAGAGCCTGCAGAACATGGCGCGCCTGCTCAGCGCCTACCTCTGCTCGCCACCGACCTTCGCCAGCGATACACCGACCACCACCGTCGACGACTTCTCCAGCCAGCTCAGCGGCAAGCAGCTGCCACCGGCGCCGCCACCACTGCCCCACGCGGCCGACCTGGTGACGGGAAATCGCAGCGGCGAGGACGAACCGGCATGAGCTCGCCCCCCAGAAAACTGCAGCAACCCGCCATCGATGGCGACTACCTGCGGCAGCGACTGCTGGAGATGCTGGTGATTCCGAGTCCCACCGGCTTTACCGACGCGATCAGCCGCTACGTCGCCGGTCAGCTGCAGCAGCTTGGCATCGACTATCAACTGACCCGACGCGGCACGCTGATCGCGCGCCTGCCCGGCCGCCATCAATCGACGAAAGTGGCGCGCGCGGTGGTCAACCATCTCGACACCATCGGCGCCACCGTCAGCGCCGTGAAGCCGAACGGCCGGCTGGCGCTGACGCCGGTCGGCACCTGGTCGAGTCGTTTCGCCGAGGGGGGGCGCGTCACCGTGTTCGGCCGCCAGCGTGCCATCCGCGGTCAGGTGCTGCCGCTGCTCGCCTCCGGCCACGCCTTCAACGAACGCATCGATTCATTGCCGGTCGGCTGGGAACAGGTGGAGGTGCGCATCAACGAGCCGATCGCCAGCCCCGCCGATGTCGCCGCACTGGGCATTGATGCCGGCGACTTCGTCGCCTTCGACGCCGACCCCGAGGTGGCCGACAACGGCTTCATCACCGCCCGCCACCTCGACAACAAGGCCGGCGCCGCCGCGCTGCTGACGGCACTGAAGGCGCTGATCGACACCGGCATCACACCGGCCATCGACCTGCACGCCATCTTCACCACCACCGAGGAGGTGGGCACCGGCGCCGGCGCCTCGCTGTCAGCCGAAGTGTGCGAATTCGTCGGCATCGATATCGGTCCGGTGGCACCGGGCCAGAATGCGCGCGAAACCGGCGTCACCCTGTGTGCCCAGGACACCAGCGGCCCGTTCGACCACCATCTGCTGACGCGACTGCGCGGCCTGTGCAGGGAGTACGACATCGCGCACCAGACCGATGTTTTCCGCTACTACTACTCCGACGCCAACTCGGCGATCACCGCGGGCCACGACGTGCGCGACGCGCTGATCACCTTCGGCACCGATGCCACCCACGGCTACGAACGCACCCACTTCGACAGCCTCGAATCGATCGCGCGCCTGCTGACGCTCTATACACAGAGTTCACCCGTCTACCCGCGCGAGGACGACCTGCGACGCTTCCCGCACCAGTTCGAGTAATCGTTCACTCTGCGCCGCTGAAAAATCCGCTGAATGCGCACAAACGTGCGCCATGTCACCAATCGGAAAATCGCGCGAAACCCGGGATAACTATGCGAGTCATACCTCGTGTGCAGATAAACCAAGATAAATTCGTTAGATGCACATTCAGCCATGTCAGATGAGCCATCACATCAGACGACCTGATCATGTCAGACAACCACATCATGTCAGATAGGGAGAAACACCATGAAAACCCGAACCAAACCGCTGGTTGCCGCCCTTCTCGCCGCGACCATGCTCTCCGCCACGCTGGCGGGAACCGCCATGGCCCAGGGCAGTTATTCCACCGGTGATCCCGCCTCATCCAGCCAGACCTCGCCTGACGCTGCCGCTGCGGCAGTCACCGACGAGCAGCTGGAAAACTTCGCCAGTGCCCAGAAAGACGTGGACAAGATCCGCACTGAATATATCGAGAAGGTGCAGCGTGAACAGGACCCGCAGAAAGTAGCGGAGATCGAAACCAAGATGCAGGAGGAGATGATCGAAGTGGTTGAAGATAACGATCTGGACGTTTCGACCTACAACCGCATCGCCAACCTGTTGCCGGTGAGCAATGAACTGCAACAGCGTCTGCAGCAGGTCCAGTAAGGTGCGTGTTCAGTAAGGTGCATGTTCAGTAAGGCGAAAGGCTCCCTGCGGGGAGCCATCAACCTGTACATCCATACACGCTCACACTAGACTGCAGCCCTTCCCGATGCTTCAGAGCTGCCAGTCGCCATGTCCAGCCACTTCTTCGCCTACCTGAGCAAACTGCGCTGGATCGTGCGCTGGGGATTGAAGCGCAACACCATCCACGAAAACGTCATGGAGCACAGCTGGGAGGTGGCCACCATCGCCCACGCGCTGGCGCTGATCCGCAACCGCTGCTTTGGCGGCAGCGTCGATGCCAACGCCATCGCCGCCGCCGCGCTCTACCACGACGCCGCCGAGGTGATCACCGGCGACCTGCCATCGCCGGTCAAGTACCACACCCCCGCCATCCAGCAGGCCTATCACGCCATCGAACGCGCCGCCGAGCAGGAGCTGGTGGCGCTGCTGCCGGAGGTGCTGCGTGACGACTACGCCGCGCTGATGTTCGAACAGAGCCTGCCCACCGAACACCGGCAGCTGTTGAAGGCGGCAGACACCATCGCCGCGCTGTTGAAATGCGAAGCGGAGCTGAAAGCGGGAAACCGCGAGTTCGAGAAGGCGGCCGACGAGATTCGCGAGCGGCTGGCCGGCTACGCCCTGCCGGAGGTGGACTACTTCATGCAGCAGTTCGTGCCGAGTTACCAGCTGACCCTGGACGAACTGCTGCTGCGCCGCGAGCAGGGTTAACGCAGACCCCAGCCGCCGCGTGCCGGTTTCGCGGCGACCACCGGAATATGCGCCAGCGCATAATCGGAAGCGACGTTTTTCGGGCGCGTCACCAGGAAGCGATGCACTCGCTGGCCCAGCGCTCGCAGCTCGGGGCTGCGTGTCCGCCCGGCGTAGCGATCGATATCTTCGAGGATGTCCGGCGCGGTGAGATGAATGGTGACATCGAACTCGTCACGGATCAGCGCCCGGCAGCGGCGCACCATCGACAGGTTGTCGAGTTGCATCAGCCAGTCGCGCACATATTGCAGGTCTGCATCGCTCATAGGCATATCTCCATGGGGGTGGGCTTTCGACCATCTCGTCAGACCCGGGATCGAGCTTAGACCAGGTGTTAGATAAATCCGGGATGCAGTCGACAGTTCATCGGTGGCTTCTACCTATCCCCAAGACCTTTCCGCTATCAGCGAAATCGGCCTAATTTCAAACCTGAACTGGTGTGACGGCCACCACGGTTATCCACCCGACCCTTTCGCAGAGGTGGGGGTGCGGGTGCTAGAATCCGCGCCCTGCCGCTTTCGACCCCGCGACCCCGCGACCCCATGAACCAGCGCGACCAGATCTACGCCTCCCCGCTCGACGCCATCGGCGCGTTCGCCTTCGACGACCATGTGGCGGCTGTTTTTCCCGACATGATCCAGCGCTCGGTGCCGGGCTACGCCACCATCGTCGCGATGACCGGCGTAATGGCCGAACGCTACGCGCAACCCGGCAGTCGCTGCTACGACCTCGGCTGCTCGCTCGGCGCCAGCACGCTGGCGATGCGACAACACCTGGACGGTCGCGATTGCGAGATCGTCGCGGTCGACAACTCGCCGGCGATGATCGAACGCTGCGCGACACAGATCGCCGCGGACCAGCGCGCCACACAGGTGACGCTGCGACTCGACGACATCGCGGCCACGCCGATCGACAATGCCTCGGTGGTGGTCTTCAACTTCACGTTGCAGTTCATCCCCCTGGCGCAGCGCGACGCACTGCTGGCACGTATCGGCAAGGCGATGCGGCCCGGTGGCGTGCTGGTGCTGTCGGAGAAGATCCGCTTCGAGGACGACCATCTGCAGGCGCTCAACACCGACCTGCACCACGCCTTCAAGCGCGCCAACGGCTACAGCGAGCTGGAGGTCAGCCAGAAGCGCTCGGCACTGGAGAACGTGCTGATGCCCGAGACCATCGCGACGCACGAGCAACGGTTGCGCGCGGCCGGTTTCACCAGCGTCGACGTCTGGTTCCAGTGCTTCAATTTCGCCTCGCTGGTGGCGATCAGGTGAGTAGCGACACCGGCTTCGACTATCGCCCTTTCCTGCAGCGACTCGCACAGGCCGGCCTGCCGCGCTGGGCGGAGCGGCTGCCCGAACAGATCGCCGCCGCGCTCGCACCGGCGCGCCACGGCGACCTCACGCGCTGGCGGCAGGCACTGACCCAATTGCCCGACCATCCCGTGGCGCGTGTCGACCTCGATCGCGGCGCGGTCGCCGTGGTCGGCGCGCAGCCGTTGACCGATACCGAGCGCGCCGCCCTGAAAGCCGCGCTGATGGAATTGCACCCGTGGCGCAAGGGGCCGTTCGAACTGTTCGGCCAGCACATCGACACCGAGTGGCGCTCCGACTGGAAGTGGGATCGGCTGAAGTCGCACATCGCGCCACTGAGCGGACGCCGTGTGCTCGATATCGGCTGCGGCAGCGGCTACCACGGCTGGCGGATGCGCGGTGCCGGCGCCGAGCTGGTGGTGGGGCTGGAACCGACGCTGGTCTCGGTGATGCAGTTCCACGCATTGCAGCACTACATCAACGATGCCGCGGTCGGCGTGCTGCCACTCGGCATCGAACAACTGCCACCGAAGCTGCGCTTCTTCGACACGGTGTTTTCGATGGGACTGCTCTATCACCGTCGCTCGCCATTCGACCATCTGCTCGAACTGCGCGACGCGCTGCGCCCCGGCGGACAACTGGTGCTGGAGACGCTGGTGATCGAGGGGCGCAATGGTGAAGTGCTGGTGCCGGAGGATCGCTACGCACGCATGCGCAATGTCTGGTTCATTCCCAGCGTGCCGACCTTGAGCCACTGGTTGAAACGGGTCGGGTTCAAGCAGGTGCAGTGCGTCAACGTCACCAACACCACCGTCGAGGAGCAGCGCAGTACCGACTGGATGACCTTCGAATCACTGGCCACCCAACTCGATCCGCTCGACCCACAACGGACCATCGAAGGTTATCCGGCACCGCGCCGCGCCGTGCTGGTGGCCGAGGCGCCCTGATTTCACGCCGGCGCCACGCCACCCTGCTTTCGCCATCGCAGGCACGGTCGCTGGACTATACTGCCGGGGCTTTCTCCCCGTGGCAGCCCACCCCGACATGACCCATTACGACTTCGACCTGATCGCCATCGGCAGCGGCCCCGCTGGTGAGAGCGCCGCACTGAACGCCGCCAAACACGAACGCTCCGCCGCCGTCATCGAGAGCTCGCCGCGCGTCGGCGGCGCCTGTACCCACAGCGGCACCATTCCGTCGAAGGTGCTGCGCCACTCGGTGCGCCAGCTGATCCGCTACAACACCAACCCGATGTTCCGCGTCGTCGGCCGCCAGCAGCAGCTCAGCTTCCCGCAGCTGCTCGGCTCGGCCGGCGAGGTGATCAACAAGCAGGTGAAGATGCGCAGCAAGTACTACCTGCGCAACCGCATCGAGGTGATCCACGGCGAGGCACGTTTCGTCGACCGCAACACCGTGGCGGTGGCGCTGCCGGATGGCGCGACGGCGCACTACACCGCGCGCACCTTCGTCATCGCCACCGGCGCCCGCCCCTACCGGCCCGCCGACATCGACTTCATCCACCCGCGCGTCTACGACAGCGACACCATCCTGCAGATGCAGCACACGCCGCAGAAGATCCTGATCTACGGCGCCGGCGTCATCGGCTGTGAATACGCGTCGATCTTCGCCGGGCTCGGCGTCAAGGTGGAGCTGATCAACCAGCGCGACCGGCTGATGGAAAACCTCGACGACGAGATCACCGACGCGCTCAGTTACCACCTGCGCGACAACGGCGTGATGATGCGCCACCGCGAAACCTACGCGGCGGTCGAGGTGAGCGACCATGGCGTCACGCTGCAGCTGCGCTCCGGCAAGCGGCTGCACGGTGATGCGCTGCTTTTTTGCGCCGGTCGCTCCGGCAACACGGAAGGGATGGGGCTGGAGGAGATCGGCGTCCAGCGCGATCACCGCGGTTACCTGCAGGTCGACCAGCACTACGAGACGTCGATCGAAAGCATCTTCGCCGCCGGCGACGTGATCGGTGTGCCGAGCCTCGCCAGCGCCGCCTACGACCAGGGACGCGCGGCGGCGGCCTCGGCGCGCGGCAAGGAGCACTGTCGCTTCGTCACCGACGTACCGACCGGCATCTACACCATTCCGGAGATCAGCTCGATCGGCAAGACCGAACGCGAACTGACCGAGGCGAAGGTTCCCTACGAGGTGGGGCGCGCCTTCTTCAAGGAGACCGCGCGCGCGCAGATATCCGGCGACGAGGCCGGCATGCTGAAGATCCTGTTCAACGCCGACACGCTGGAAATTCTCGGCGTGCACTGCTTCGGCGCCGAGGCGACCGAGATCATCCACATCGGCCAGGCGATCATGAACCAGAAGGGCGAAGGCAACAGCGTGCGCTACTTCATCAGCAACACCTTCAACTACCCGACCATGGCCGAGGCCTATCGCATCGCCGCGCTGAACGGGCTGAACCGGCTGCACCAGCACGGCCACTGATCCCGACACGTGCGCAAACAACGCGCAAACAAAAAGAGCGGCCAATGGCCGCTCTTTTTGTTCCTGCTCCTGCCGAGTTACTGGCCGAAGCGTCTGGAGACCACCGGGGAGAGCGCACTCTTCACGCCCTTGGAGTCGATGGCCGAGATGGCGAAGTGATAGGTACCCGCCCGCAGCGACGGGATGGCATGTGCCGTGTTGCTGCCGCCGCTGACCGCTACCGTCACCCCCTGGTTCAGGTCATCGCTGGTGTAGTAGATCTCGTAACCCGACAGTTCGCTCAATGCCAGCGGCGTGCCATCGGCACGGGTGCTCGGCGGCGTCCAGGCCAGTTGCGCCGAGTAGCTGGTCGGCGCGGGCGCTGGTGCCGGCGTCGGCGGGACGACCGTCGACGAACCGGAGGTCAGCACCTGGCAGGACTTGCCGACGCCATAAGCCGGATCGTTGCCGAATGTCGCGTTCGAACAGGTCTGGGAGCCCGACAGCGTCATCTGGATCCAGCTGCTACCGGTGCCGTAACGCACGGTCTGGGTGCCGCTCAGCGAGAACCTCTGGCCTTCATTCGCCACGCCCGACCAGGTCGCGGTAGCCGGCGGCGGCGTGGTCGTGCCACCGGTAGAGCCTCCCGTTGAACCGCCAGTCGAACCCCCCGTGGTGCCGCCGGTAGAGCCACCGGTGCCGGTACCACTGGTCACGCTCGAGACTTCACAGATCTTGCCGACACCGGGAAGCGGATCGCGACCGAAGTTGGTATTGCTGCAGGCCTGGGAGCCCGACATCGCCTTTTGCACCCAGCTGGAACCGCTGCCATAACGAACGGTGCGGGTACCACTCAGGGCGAAGGTCTGACCCTCATAGGCGACCCGGCTCCAGGTGGGAGCCGGCGTGGGTGCAGGTGTGGGGGCAGGCGCAGGCGCAGGAGCAGGCGCAGGCGCTGCCGTCGTCACCACGGCCCTCTCGCAGATCTTGCCAACACCCCGCGCCGGGTCCGTACCAAAGGTCGAGTTGCTGCAGGTAGGACGGCCCGACAGCGTTTTCTGCACCCATCGGGTACCGGTGCCGTAACGAACGACCTGGGTGCCCGACAACGAGAATTGCTGCCCCTCGTAGGCGACCCGGCTCCAGGTGGTGGTTGATGTTTGAGCGAGAGCTTCACCGCCGATCAACGACATAAGGACTGCACTTACAAAAATGGCCTTGCGCATGAATTCACCTCTAAGCAAGCGCACAATCCGTTGACGATGATCCTGGGGTTGGGAAGAAACACCGACGTCCAATCACGCCGCATTTACACATCGCACACCTTAGATGGCACACGTCGAAGCCGCTGCCCGCAGCAAGCGCATTTGTGAGCGACTTCATGCCCGACCTCCGATGCCTGATGAATACGTGACCATGTTCACGCGCAACCAGCCCCCTACAAAAAAACACTGAAAATAAAGGCTCTGCGGAAGTAGGTAGTTCCCCCTACGCACCCACGTAAGAGACGCAACGAGAGCGCGTGAATGACGTTTCGTGCAGTAGCGAGGGGCGAACAGCTGCCTGCTCAATCAGTGAGCACCCAGTGAAAACACAAGCAGGTGACAAGAATGATGACAAAGCGGCCAGCGAAGCCGCCCAATAAATCAAAACGTGAATGCAGACACAGATACTGAAGATAAAAAATGCTGCGACGGCGCACGAGACCGCAGCAGCATTCCGGGCGAGGCACTGAAGAGGTCGGAGCTTTGCTAACCTCGCTTCAAAGGCGACGCGCCAAACACCACGTCAAAAACATCCTGATAACGCGCGGCGAAATGTACCGTCAGCCCCTTGCGGATATAGCCCGGCAGCTCGTCGTAATCGCGCCGGTTCGGCTCGGGCAGGATCAGTTCCCTGATGCCAGCGCGCTTGGCGGCGATCACCTTCTCGCGGATGCCGCCGACCGCCAGTACTTCGCCGGTCAGCGTCAGTTCGCCGGTCATCGCCAATGGCCGCGCCAGGCGCTGGTTGCGCGCCAGTGACAGCAGCGCTGTCGCCATCGTGACACCCGCGCTGGGGCCATCCTTCGGCGTTGCCCCCTCCGGCACATGCAGGTGGACGAACGATTCGTCGAAGAACTTCTCCTTCACCCCGAACTCGGCCAGGTGCGACATCACGTAGCTGTAGGCGATCTCGGCCGACTCCTTCATCACCTCGCCGAGTTTGCCGGTGAGCTTGAAGCCACGGTTCAGCGTGTGCACGCGCGAGCACTCGACCGGCAGCGTGGCGCCGCCCATCGAGGTCCAGGCCAGCCCGGTGACGATGCCGACACCGCGCTTCGGTGTCTCGCGCCGGAACATCGGCATGCCGAGCTGCTCCTCGACCTCGGGCACGCCAATGCTCAACTTGAGTTTGTCGTCCTCCAGCAGCTTCACCGCACTTTTGCGCACGATGCGACCGAGCTGCTTCTCCAGGTTGCGCACACCGGCCTCGCGGGCATAACCCTCGACGATGGCGCGGATCGCCGCGTCCGAGACCTTCAGCCGCTTCCTGTCGATCCCCGACCGCTGCAGCAGCCGCGGCCACAGGTGGTGTTTGGCGATCGCCACTTTCTCCTCGGTGATGTAACCGGCGAGCCGGATCACCTCCATGCGGTCGAGCAGCGGCCCGGGAATAGTGTCGAGCTGGTTGGCGGTACAGATGAACAGCGTCTTCGACAGGTCGAGGCGCAGGTCGAGGTAGTGGTCGAGGAAGTCG
>CAYLRA010000002.1:0-109650 GCA_964386045.1 uncultured Verrucomicrobiaceae bacterium
CAATTGATCGCACGCCGCGTTCGTGAAATCGGCGTCTACTGCGAAATTCACGCCTTCGACATGACCGAGGCCGATATCCGCGCTTTCAATCCGCTCGGCATCGTGCTGGCCGGAGGGCCGGAGTCGGTGCATGAAGTGGCATCGCCGCGCGCGCCGCAGTGCGTGTTCGACATGGGCGTGCCAGTGCTCGGCATCTGCTACGGCATGCAGACGATGGCCGAGCAGCTCGGTGGCAAGGTCGAAGGATCGAGCGTGCGTGAATTCGGCTATGCGCAGGTCAAGCTGCAGGGCGAGGCCGAACTGTTCCGCGATATTCGCGATCACATCGACCACGCCGACGGCAATTCGCTGCTCGACGTCTGGATGAGCCACGGCGACAAGGTGGTCAAACTGCCGCCGCAATTCGAAATCAGCGCGACCACACCGTCCTGCCCCATCGCCGGCATGCACTGCGCCGACAAGCATTTCTACGGCGTGCAGTTCCATCCCGAAGTGACGCACACGCTGCAGGGCAAGCGTATCTTCGAGCGCTTCATCCTCGACATCTGCGGCTGCGAAGCGCTGTGGACGCCAGCCAATATCATCGAGGACGCTATCGCCAAGGTGCGCAAACAGGTCGGCGACAACAAGGTACTGCTCGGCCTCTCTGGCGGTGTCGACTCGTCGGTGGTTGCGGCGCTGCTGCATCGCGCCATCGGTGACAAGCTCACCTGTGTATTCGTCGACAATGGCCTGCTGCGCAAGAACGAAGGCGAGCAGGTGATGGATATGTTCGCGCGCAATATGGGCGTGAAAGTGATTCGCGCGAATGCGGAGGAGGAGTTCCTCGGCAAGCTGGCCGGCGTCAGCGACCCTGAAAAGAAACGCAAGATAATCGGCAACACCTTCATCGATGTGTTCGATCGCGAAGCGACCAAACTGCAGGATGTGAAATTCCTGGCTCAAGGGACGATCTACCCCGACGTCATCGAATCGGCTGCAGCGAAAACCGGCAAGGCGCACGTCATCAAATCACACCACAACGTCGGCGGTCTGCCGGAGGACATGGCGTTCGAACTGGTCGAGCCGCTGCGCGAGCTGTTCAAGGACGAAGTGCGCAAGATTGGCCTCGAACTCGGCCTGCCCTACGACATGGTCTACCGCCACCCGTTCCCCGGCCCCGGCCTCGGCGTGCGTATCCTCGGCGAAGTGAAAAAAGAGTACGCCGACATCCTGCGTGAGGCCGATGCGATCTTCATCGAAGAGCTGCACAAGGCCGACTGGTACCACAAGACCAGCCAGGCCTTCGTGGTGTTCCTGCCGGTGAAGTCGGTCGGTGTCGTCGGCGATGCGCGGCGCTACGAATATGTGGTTTCGCTGCGCGCGGTCGAAACCATCGACTTCATGACGGCGCGCTGGGCGCATCTGCCATATGAACTGCTGGAGAAAGTCTCCAACAGAATCATCAATGAAATTTCCGGCATCTCGCGTGTCGCCTACGATGTCAGCAGCAAGCCGCCGGCGACGATCGAGTGGGAGTGAAGGCGCGTTACCGGGATCCCGCTGCCAGCAACCGATGCATACGCAGATAGTCGCGACGGTATTGGCCTGCAAGTTGTAGCTTCTGAGAGTCGCTCAACAGCTTTCCAGATACCTGGAAAAACTTTTTTTCTTCCTCGCGCAAGTGGTGATGCACTTCGTGAGAGAGCGCCTTCGCCTGCTTGATCCACGCCTCGCCGGAGGGATCCAGTGATTGCAACTGCTCCACCAGCTCATCCATCTCGTGATGCTCATGCAAGGCGTGCCGGCTCGCTGCCAGGCCCATGTCGTGCATCATCATCGGGACATACAGATAGCGTTCCTCTGCGGCCTCGTGCGCGGCGAGTTCACGGTATGCCTCGGTAAATAGATCAACGCGTTCCTGTGTGCCTGGCTTGCTGCGCAGAAGCTTACGAAACAATGCACGCTGAATCGTGTGGCTCTCGCGTAGTGCGTCGTAAATAGTGGCGGTGGTCATGGCAAATCTCCGTTGCGATGCGAAACCCCCATTGCGGTGCGATGGTGCGTAAGTGGTGGTGTAAAAAGACATTTGAATGGCAGCGAAGTTCACCGGCGCGGTGATCCTCGGCGCATGCGTATGTTTCTGGGGGGCTACTCCGTTCTTCGATCGAAAAAAAACGGCAGGGGCATCAGTCCCTGCCGTTTTTTCATCGATTTGGGTTTACTCAGCGAGCACGCTGCGCAACATCCACGCGGTCTTTTCATGCACTTCGAGGCGTTGCGTGATCAGGTCGGCGGTGGGCTGGTCGTTGGCGGCTTCCAGCACCGGGAACAGCTTGCGCGCGGTGCGTGCGGTCGCCTCCTGAGCCTCTACCAGATGGCGAACCATATCGGTTGCCTTCGGCACGCCTTCCACTTCCTTGATTGAGGCCAGCTTGACGAACTCCTTGTAGGTGCCGGGGGCGGGGTGGCCGAGTGCGCGGATGCGCTCGGCAATACTGTCGAGCGCGGTCCACTGTTCGGTGTATTGAGTCATGAACATCAGGTGCAGGCTGTTGAACATTGGCCCAGTGACATTCCAGTGGAAGTTGTGGGTCATCAGGTAGAGGGTGTAGCTGTCGGCAAGCAGGGCGGAGAGCCCTTTCACAATCTTCTCGCGGTCGGCGGGGCTGATGCCGATGTTGATCGACGGGCTCTTGGTTTTCTTCGTGCTCATGATGACGGCCTCTTGCGATGATCGGGATGGTGCAGAAAAACTAACATTCTCTCGCCTGCCGTTGCCAGCGCAAACGATCGGATCGATTCGGATGAAGTGACGGACTGAACCGGGAGTTGCTCGCCGTTCAATATACCGGAGGCGCGCGCGCCACGATTCTTGACTCGATCACCCTGCCGTGCAGGACAATGTCGACCTGATAGTGGTCGATGGTGTTTTCCTTCAATAACGTATCAACCTGGAAACTTTTGGTGCCGCGGTCACCAAAGATTTCGACCGGCTCCTCCACCAGCATGAGAGGGTTGCCGGGGGCTCTGATGCGCAGGAGCAGTGTGTTGGGGCCACCGCCGGTGAGACTGTAGCTGAAGTTGCGATACCCGAGATTGACCAGCAGCACGCCGCCGTTGTTTCTCGGCTCGAACAGATCATTCGTCACGACGCCCGATACCATCGAAAGCGAGACGATCTGAGGGCGGGGAGGAGGCGCACTGGGTTCGTTTGCAACGGGGGTGTTTGCTTCTTCGGTATTTGCGGCATTGGTCGCAGCAGCCGATGTGGTGCGAGTGGTGGAAGTTGGTGCAGCGGCTTGTGTCTGCGGTGCTTCGTACTCGGAGTCGACCACCAGCTCAGGGAAGATCCTGTCGATCTCCCCGGACAGCTTCTGCGCGGTTGAGAGCGAGCCTGCTTCTATTGCATCTCCCAGTTCAGCGAGTGCACGCGCTCGCAGCTGGTGCAGGGCGGCAGCGACAACGAGGGTGTCGGAGGTACTGGAATCCTCCAGGGCGGCGGCCAGCTTCGCTCGATAAAAGAGGACGAGTTGCCGAAACAGATCGGGTTCATCCCGCAGAGAGATATATTCCATTGGCAGGGTGAGTCCGTCCCTGGTGGGCGGCGTTGCCGTGAGTGTGGCGGTTGTATCGGCGGGGGCGGCGATTGATTCGGGGTCGACCGTATCGCGCACGACCTGCCCACTGGCGTTCGGAGGCAACGCTGGTGCCGGCTCGGGAGACGATTGTGGCTCTGCAGGAATTTGTGTCGTGTCGGATTCACTGATGATCGGTGACGGACCCGGTTTGACGTTGTCGTCGTATGTTTCGGTATGGGGCGGAGGCGCGGTCAGCGCGGGTACCCGCTCGGTGATTCGCTCTAGCAGCGGTTGTTCGATGTCGGTGTAGACGATCGTCACACCGATACCGACCGCCAACAGCAGAAGTAACAGCGCGAGCGGAAATCGAGAGCGGCGGGGGCGCAATTCTCCGTGCCCACCGGCGCGGCGGCGCTGAGCGGCCGCCTGTGCAGTCAGCTTGAGCCGCTGGCGCTCTATTGCGGTCAGCTGTGGAGGCTCCTCGCGCCGCGCCGTCATGCTCTCCGGCGGCGGGTTCGTGTCGAGAGCCGTATCGAATTCGTCGGCTGCTGCCATGCCGCGGTCGCTCGCACGGCCTCGGTCATGAGGCTCCATCATGTCACCTCGGAGATTTATCGGCGAGTTACCGCCATGATTTCCAGTTCCATCGAGCACTCCGCACCGCCAGCGAGCTCGATTGCGTCATCGAGCACATTCGCGCTCTCGATACATAACATTGTGCGCCAGGCGTCCGCTGCGAACTGTGACAACCCTTTGGCTTTTGCAATCCCGGGATTCCACACCACCGCTGAAGCCGAACCCGTCGCGCGCAGCCTGATCTCGCGCTGCCAGCCGCTGTCGTGCAGTTGCACCTGCTGCGGCACGTCGAGATAGATGCGATCGGTTTCGCCCTGAAAGGTAATGGCTCCGTTCTGATCGATCTCCCGCCAACCATCGAGCGTATCGATGTAGCGGCTCTTTTCGAAGCCGGTCAGGTGGACGTTGTCGATTGAGCTGACATTGAAGTAGGTGTGCAGAGCCTGCGTCAGGGCGATCGATGCCGTGCCGAGGTTGCGGGTCGTCAGCGCCAACGTCAGCGACCGGCCCACGGTCACCTGCAGTGCCAGCTCGACGGGGTATGGCCAGTGTTGTTGCAGCAGAGGGTCTGCGGAGAAGGCCAGTGTCACTTCGGTGAAATCCTCTTCGGCCCTCGTTGAGCGAAGCGTCCAGTCGCGTGTGCGAACCAGCCCGTGCGCGGGTAACTTTTCGCCACGTGCCATGGCGCGAACTGCTGCGGGGTTGCGATCGAGGGCGCCAAACCACGGCCAGCAGACGGGAACGCCGCCGCGCACGCTCTGGCCGCGCTGGTACCCGGCGAGCTCGCTGAGCCAGATCACCGGCTTCTCGCCGCGCGGCGTGTATTCGAGCAGCTGCGCCCCCTGCAGCGCGATGACGGCATCGGCGTGGCGGTTGCTGATCTGCAGCACCGGCAGTTCGCCGCGCTGTTGCAGGGAGGTCTGGGACCGTTTCACGTTGCGTGCTCTAGAAGGTGATCCGAATGGCGTTTGCCGAACGCTGCGCGGGTCCGTGGTAGACCGCTTCGATGTTATTGCCATCGGGGTCGAGCACGAAGGCAGCGTAGTAATCGGGGTGGTAGGGGCGTGCGCCAGGCGCGCCGTTGTCCTTGCCGCCGGCTTGCAACGCGGCATCATGAAAGCGCTGCACGGTATCGCGATCGCGGGCCTGGAACGCCAGGTGGGTGCGCCCGGTCAGCGCTCCCTGTGCTGCCATACTCTGCGCGCTGGAGATGACCAGCTCGTCGAACCAGAAGAAGTCGGGGCCTTCGCCCGACAGCGGGATGCCGAGTGTTTCCAGTACGGCGGTGTAGAAGCGCCTGCTCGCGTCGAGATCATCGACGACCAGCTGGATGTGGTCGATCAGGCGGCCGCGATAGAGTTCGTTCGTCTCCATGATGTTCTCCTCCGGTGGTGGCTACAGGCCCAGCAGGTCGCGCGTGTGCGTCGCGATCATCAGCTCTTCGTTGGTGGGCAACATCCACACCGGTACGGGAGAGTCCTGCGTCGAGATGCAGGATTCTCCGACGGTGTTGGCGCGCTCGTCCAGCCGCACGCCCAGCCATTGCAGTCGTTCGCAGATACGGGCGCGGATCTCCGGCGCGTTCTCGCCGATGCCGGCGGTGAAGACCAGTCCGTCGATGCCGCCGAGGCTGGCGCATTGCGCGGCGATTTCGCGCGCGACGCGGAAGACGAAGTAGTCCACCGCCAGTCGGGCGCGCGGTTCGCTGGCTTCTGCCTGCAACAGGTCGCGCATGTCACCGGAGCGCCCCGAGATGCCGTAGAGGCCGGCGCGGTGATAGAGCAGCTCCTCCAGCTCTTCGACACCGAGTCCCTGCTCGCGCAGCAGATAGAGAATGACGCCGGGGTCGAGCTGGCCGCAGCGGGTGCCCATCGGCAGGCCGTCGAGTGCGCTGAAGCCCATGGTCGAGTCGACGCTGCGGCCGTTGTGCAGCGCGCAGAGGCTGGCGCCGTTGCCGAGATGGGCGACGACGACGCGAGCGGCGGCGAGCGTCGGCGCCTGCTGTGTCAGTGCCTGGGCGATGTATTCGTAGGAGAGTCCATGAAAGCCGTAGCGGCGGATGCCGGCGCTGTACATGGAGTACGGCAGGGCGAACAGGTCGACGACGGTGTCGTGGCTGTGGTGGAAGGCGGTGTCGAAACAGCCGAACTGTGGCACCGCCGGCAGCGCGGCAAGGGCAGCGCGAATGACGGCGATATTGTGCGGCTGGTGCAGGGGCGCCAGCGGTACCAGTTTCTCCAGGGTCTCCACGATCGCCGCATTCAGATGTACCGGCGCGATGAAGCGGCTGCCGCCGTGCACGACGCGGTGGCCGACGGCGACGATGTCGATACCGTCGAGCAGCTGATCCAGCGTTGTCATCAACAGCCCGATGGCGGCGAGGTGGGTGTCGCCTTCGCCGTCACTGAGTACGCGCTGTTGTCGCTGTGCTTGCGCCGTTATCTGCAGGCGCGCGTGTTCGGTGCCGATGCCGTCGATCTTGCCGCGCAGCTCTGCGTTGAGCGCCTCCGGCTGCCGGGCTTCGAGCCGGTCGGGCTGCAGGTCGAACAGCGCGAACTTGAGACTGGAGGAGCCGGCGTTCAGTACCAGGATTGCCGGTCGACTCATGCCAGCCCTCCCGCTGCCAGCAACGTCTTGCGTTTCGCCTCCGCCACCAGCTTGGCGACGGCGCAGCTGGCGAGTCGCGAGCGAATGCTGTCGGCGCGGCTGGTCAGCACGATCGGCACACGCGCGCCGAGTACGAGGCCGGCGGCATCGGCTTTCAGCAGGAAGGTGAGCTGCTTGGCCAGCATGTTGCCGGACTCCAGATCGGGCGCCAGCAGGATGTCGGGGTCGCCCGGCACGTCGGAAACGATCCCCTTGATCTCGGCCGCCTCCCGGCTGATGGCGTTGTCGAAGGCGAGTGGCCCTTCGAGGATGGCGCCGCTGATCTGGCCGCGGTCGGCCATCTTGCACAGCGCCGCCGCCTCGATCGTCGATGGAATCTTCGAGGTCACGGTTTCGACGGCCGACAGGATCGCCACCTTCGGTTGTGCGATGCCGAGAGCGTGTGCCAGGTCGATCGCGTTCTGCGCGATGTCGGCCTTCTCCTCCAGCGTCGGAAAGATATTGATGGCGGCGTCGGTGACCAGCAGCAGCTTGTGGTAGGTCGGCACCGACATGATGAAGACATGACTGACGCGGCGGCCGGTGCGCAGGCCGGTCTCGCGGGCGATCACCTCGGCCATCAGTTCGTCGGTGTGCAGACTCCCTTTCATCAGCAGTTCGGCGCGGCCGCTGCGCACCAGTGCCACGGCGGCTGCGGCGGCGGCATGGCTGTGTGGTGCGTCGACGATTTCAAGTTCGCCGAGGTCGAGGCCGGCGGCTGCGGCGACGCCGCGAATCTTGTTCACCGGCCCGACCAGCAGCGGTGTGATCAGTTGCAGGCGGGTCGCTTCGATCACCGCCTCCAGCACACTTTTCTCGCAGGGGTGGGCAACGGCCGTGGTGATTGCCGGCAGTGCGGCAGCCTCGCGCAGCAGGTGTTCATACCGACCGTTGGCGATCTCCAGATCATTCATCACAGTCTGTCCTTCGCGGTTTGTCCTTCAAAGATTGTCCTTCAAGGATTGTGCATTGCCATTGCTGACGACGGCCGGCGTCGCGACTTTGCAGCGGGTCATCGCCGCGGGTCAGACACCGCCGTCGGTGGCGAGTGCGTCGCTGCAATGGTAGGGCATCTGGTAGTTGCTGCTACCGTCGGTCATGGCGCGGATGCTGATCAAGGGGGACTGCGACGTGACCGCGCCGAAGATGGTGGCGAAGGCGGTGTCGGCGGCGTCGTGGCCGGTGCCGAAGCGCACGAAGCCCATTGGCATCGCCAGACCGGACGGATCGAAGATGTACCAGCGGTCGCCGAGAAAGGCTTCGACGTAGGCGTGGAAGTCGGGCGGTCCCAGCGCCGGGTCGGTGCCGTAGTCGATGCCGGTGGCGAAGCGCGCCGGGATATTGATGGCGCGGCACATGGCGATCATCAGGTGGGCGAAGTCGCGGCAGACACCCACGCCATCGATCAGCGTGTCGATCGAGGAGGTGGTGGAGTTGGACGCGCAGGGCGTGAATGCCACCTGCCGGTTCACCCAGTTGCGAATCGCCTCCACCCGGCCGTAGCCCTGCGGCAGGTTGCCGAATTGGGTCATCGCCATCCGGTTCAGGCGATCGGACTGGCAATATCGACTTGGGTAGAGGTAGTTGATGACCTCCCGCGGCAGCTGCGCCACCGGTACTTCCATCAGCTGTTGCGGCAGTGCGACGTGGTGTCGCAACTCCACCGTGGCGTCGTAGTGCAGTCGCAGCGGGCCCGTGTCGGCACGCAGGCGCATCATGCGATTGCCGGTGACCGGGTCGGTGTAGACATTGGGCTGCAGCGGTTGGCTGAGCTCGAGTCGCTCCTGCAGCACGGTCTGGTTGCGCGTGTGGGCGGCGTGGATGTTGAAGATGAAATCACAGCCGGGCTGCAGGATCTGGTAGTTGAGTTCGATGGTGAGCTGGAGCTTGATCATGGTTTCCTGTCGGAAGGGAGACATGGGC
Source organism: uncultured Verrucomicrobiaceae bacterium (assembly GCA_964386045.1). Classification (GTDB taxonomy): domain Bacteria; phylum Pseudomonadota; class Gammaproteobacteria; order Pseudomonadales; family CAMLJR01; genus CAMLJR01. Next base: position 8,706 of record CAYLRA010000002.1, read on the forward strand.
GGCCAGTATGGGCGCTTATTGCCGGCAGATGTGGGCAACCTGTTGCGACACCTTTGAGGAGCCTCAGAGCCTCCTTGACGCCCCGGTCGCGGTTGATTGGCTGCGCGGCGGGCGTCGATACTGGCGCGCCACTCCCCGTCGTCGCCAAAGCCGAGAAAGACGTTGAGCAAGCCGATGAGCAATGATTCGTTGCCAGACGATGACTACTGGATGCAGCAGGCGCTGACACTGGCGCAGCAGGCTGCCGCGTGCGGCGAGGTGCCGGTCGGCGCGCTGCTGGTGCGCGACGGCGAGGTGATTGGAGCGGGCCACAACCAGCCGATCACGGCCTGTGATCCGACCGCGCACGCCGAGATCGTCGCGCTGCGCGATGCCGCCCGGCGGGTCGGCAACTACCGCCTGCCCGGCGCCACCCTCTACGTCACCATCGAACCGTGCAGCATGTGTGTCGGCGCGATGATGCACGCGCGCGTCGCGCGGCTGGTCTACGGCGCGGCCGAACCGCGCGCCGGCGCGGTCGAGAGTGCGCTGACGCTGGCCGCGGCACCCCATTTCAACCACCGCCTGGAGAGTGTAGGCGGCGTGCTGGCGGAGGCGTGTGGTGCGTTGATGCGGGAATTCTTTCGCGGCCGGCGCAGTTGAGACAACGCCTCACAACGCATTCAGCGTCACGTCGAACCCCTGCGGCAGGTACTGGTCGGTGATCTGCGCCGGCGGCGTGCGCTGCTTGGCGATGTCGCTCCAGGTCAGCAGGTTGTAGTAGTGGCGGATGTTCTGCACGAAACGCACCGGCTCGGAGCCGCGCGCGTAGCCGTGGCGGGTCTGGCTGTACCACTGGCGGCGCGACAGCAGTGGCAGTACCTCTTTCACGTCGGCCCACTTGTCCGGGTCCTTGCCCTGTCGCAGCGTCAGCTTGCGCGCGTCCTCAAGATGACCGAGGCCGACGTTGTAGGCCGCCAGTGCAAACCAGGTGCGGTCCGGTTCGGCGATGCGCCCCGGAATCTTCTGGTGGATGCGCACGAAGTAGCGGGCGCCGCCGCGCAGGCTCTGCACGGCATCCTGTCGGTCGGTGACACCCATCGCCCTGGCGGTCGGCAGCGTCAGCATCATGAAGCCGCGCACGCCGGTGAAGGAGACGGCGCGCGGATTCCAGTGCGACTCCTGGTAACTGATCGCCGCCAGCAGGCGCCAGTCGAGACCGAATTCGTCGGCGGTCTTCTGGATCTGGTCGATGTAGCGCGGCAGGATGGTGGTCGTGCGGTGGGTGAAGGCGGTGGAGTCGATCAGGCTGTTCGATTCGCTGTGGCTGTAGTGGCGCTCGATCAGCTGGGCCAGGCGACCGTTGCCGCGCAGCTCCTCGAAGAAGTTCTCCAGCTCCCTCAGCAGGGTCGCGCTGGTCTCGCGCTGCGACACCACCCACGCCAGCTGCGCCGGTTGTCCGATGCGGAAGGCGACGCGCAGGTTGGGGTAGAAGGCGCGATTGGCGATGTACTCGTTGGAGTCGATGACGGTGGCGTCGATGCTGCCTTCGTCGAGCGCGTCCAGAAGATCCGTGGTCTCGACATCCTCCGACTCGATCCACTGCAGCGTCGGGTGTGTTTCCCGCAGCTCGTCCAGTATCTCGGCGTGGCTGCTGTGCGCGAGTACCTGCAGGCGCAGGCCGCTCAGGTCGGCCGGGCTCAGCGCCGGCGGGTGGTCCTTGCGCACCAGCACCAGTGTCTCGATGTCGAGGTAGGCGGGCGCGAAGGTGACCCGTTCCAGCCGCTCGGGGGTGATGGTCAGGCCGGCGGCGGCGAGGTCGACACGTCCGGCCTCGACCGAGTCGAGCAGGGCGTCGAGGCTCGCCTCGGTCTGGATTTCCAGCCGCACGCCGAGCCGCTCGGCGAACTGTTCGGCCAGCTGGTACTCGAACCCGGTCGGGCCGTGGCGATCCTCGTAGTAGGTGGTGGGGCCGTTGCGGGTCACCACCGTCAGCACACCGGCGGCCCTGATCGCCTGCAGATGGTCGGGCTGTTCGCAGCCGGCCAGCAGGGTTGTCAGTAGCAGAAGAGCCAGCAGCCGCCACAGCGGCGGGTTGTCTCGGAGGCGATTTGGGCGAAATTTGAACAACTTCATGGGGTGGATTCTACCGGGGAGCTCCCCGGTCAGCGCAAGCTCGCGCCGGACCAGCGGTCCGTGGGCGGTCCGCAGCGGTCGACGCGGCGTAGCTTCCTATCCGGTTTCCGCGAAAGAATCAGTACAAACAAAGAACCAGTAAAAGGAGAGAGCGATGAGTGGTCACTCTGCGGTGGCAGGTGCCGGCTGGCGCCGGTGGGTGGGGGTGGTTGTGGCGATGTCGGTGATGGCGTCAGTGCAGGCACAGGAGGTGGTATCCGTTCGCAGCGAGAAGCTGCAGTTGCGGCTGCAGACCGTGACCGCCGGGCTGGAGAACCCCTGGGGCATGGCGTTTTTGCCCGATGGCCGGATGCTGGTGACCGAACGTCCGGGACGGCTGCGCATCGTTGCGGTCGATGGCTCGCTGTCGGCGCCGCTGGCCGGCGTGCCGGCGGTGGCAGCACGCGGTCAGGGCGGGCTGCTCGATGTCGTCCTGCATCCCGATTTCGTCGACAACCGTCTCGTCTACCTCAGCTACAGCGAGCCGGGCGACCGCGGCAACAGCACGGCGGTGGCGCGCGGCCGACTCGACGGCAATGCGTTGAGTGATGTCGAGGTGATCTTCAGCCAGCAGCCCAAGTTCAACAGCACGGCCCACTTCGGTTCGCGCCTCGTGTTCGCGCGCGACGGCACGCTGTTCGTCACCCTGGGTGACCGTTACCAGCGCCGCGATGACGCACAGACCCTCGACAACCACCACGGCAAGATGGTGCGCATCAACGATGACGGCTCGGTGCCGAAGTCGGGCAATCCGTTTGCCGATCGCGCCGGCGCGCTGCCGGAGATCTGGTCGCTCGGTCATCGCAACCTGCAGGGCGCCGTGCTGCACCCCGAAACCGGCGAGCTGTGGACCCACGAACACGGCCCGCGCGGTGGCGATGAAATCAACATCAGTCGCGCCGGCAACAACTACGGCTGGCCGGTGATCACCTACGGCAAGGAGTACGTCGGCGGCAGCATCGGCGAGGGGACGCACAAGGCCGGCATGGAGCAGCCGCTGCGCCACTGGGTGCCGTCGATCGCGCCGAGCGGCATGATCTTCGTCGACGAACGCATCCCGGCCTGGCGGGGCAACCTGCTGATCGGCTCGCTGAAGTTCAGGCAGCTGGTGCGGCTGGAACTCGACGGCGACAAGGTGGTGCACGAGGAGCGGTTGCTCGAAAAGGAGCTGGGCGAGCGCGTGCGCGATGTGGCGCAGGGGCCGGATGGTGCCATCTACCTGCTGACCGACGAATCGAAGGGGAGACTGATGCGGCTTGTGCCGGTAAGGTAGCGGGCGCATTCGGCTGCGCATTGCCGCTGCCGCATCACAATAACTTCGAGGACATGACGTGACTGCCCCCACCAACGCTGCCGCCAGCACTGGCGACCTCCTCCATGAATCGAAAATCACGCCGACGCAGTGGCTGATCCTGCTGCTCTGCGTCGTGGCGAGCATGCTCGAAGGTTTCGATATCGTCATCATCGCCTACACCGCCCCCGCGATCAGCGCGGACTGGGGGATCACTTTCCAGGAGCTGGGCGTGGTGTTGAGTGCCGGGCTGTTCGGCATGACGCTCGGCGCCATGCTGCTGTCGTGGCTGGCGGATCGCTATGGCCGGCGCATCGTGGTCAGCGCGACGCTGCTGATCGCCGGGGTGACCACCTCCGCCGTGGTCTATGTCGACACGGTGATGGAGCTGGCGGTGTTGCGGGTCATCGCCGGACTGGCGCTGGGGGTGCTGGTGGCAACGCTGCCGGCGCTGGTCGGGGAGTTCAGCCCGCGGCGCCATCGCACGCTGGTCGTCTCGGTGCTGATTGCCGCCGCCTCGATGGGCGCGGTGATCGGCGGCCTGATGTCAGCGGCTTACATCCCCGATTACGGCTGGAAGGCACTGTTTCTCGGCGCGGGTGTATTGACCGTGCTGATCGCCGTGCTGGTGCAGCTGCTGGTGCCCGAGTCGATCGCCTTTCTCGCCAAGCGCCGACCCGAAGGTGCGCTGGAGAAGATCAATCGCGCGCTGACCTACCTCGGCCAGCCGACCATCGCGCAGCTGCCGCCAGTCGTGGCGAGCGAGCGGCAGGAGCCGGCCTCGGTGGTGTCGCTGCTGACGTCGACACGAAGAGCAACCACGCTGCTGTCGTGGTCCGCCTTTTTCTCCGGCTTCCTCGTGGTCTACTTCCTCAGCAGCTGGATGCCGCAGATCCTGGTCAACGCCGGACTCTCCCAGCGCGAGGCGATCCAGGCGACGGCGGTGATTCCCTTCGGTTCCATCATCGGCACCATGTTGTTCGGCTGGCTGGCGAAGTGGTGGTCACTGAGCCGCCTGGTCGCCATCGGCTTCGTCATTGGTGCCGTCTGCATCTTTGCGCTCAGCGGCATGTCGAGCGAGCTGGAGACGATGCCCTTCATCGTGATCTCGGCGATGCTCTGCCTGATCGGCATCTCACTGATGGGCGCCTTCTCGAATCTTTACGCGGTGGTGATGACGGTCTACCCGGTACAGGTGCGCAGCACCGGACTGGGCTGGGCGGCTGGACTGGGGCGGGCGGGTGCGGTCGTCAGCCCGATGATCGCCGGCTTCATGGTCGGTGTGGGGGTCTCGATACCGGCGTTGTTTCTCTATTTCGCCCTGCCGGCGCTGGTTGCCGCGTTGTGTGTCTACTTCATCAGGATGCGGGAGATGGCGTAGCGGTTTTTGCTGTTTACAATGATTCCCATTTATTAATAATAATCATTTGCAATTATATTGGCGTCTTGTTAGGTTGCCGCCCATCCGGTCGTCCCGGTGGGCGATCGCGTGCATAAACGACCGCAGCAGCCACAAGGAGCCGAATCATGTCGCTATCCCTGCAACTTTCCGGCTACCCGGAAGATCTTCCGTTGCATGAACTGCGCACCGCCGAGAGCCTGGTACTGGTCAGCTTCCGGCTTTGGGTGCTCTGTCATATCCGCGCTCCGCAATCGCGGATGCCGGACTGGCGCGCCGGCCTGCGCGCGGCGGGCATGGAGATGTCGGCGCGGCAGCTGTTCGATCCGCTGCTCGGCGTCATCTTCGCCAGCGGGCACCGTCCGCTGGAGGTGCATCACACCGGTTGTCTTGGTATCAGTCGCGACGAAGGCGCGCTGCTGAGTTGCATCGCGCTGTACCAGCACCAGCAGGTGGATCTCGCCGATACCTTGTTGGCTGAGTGGCTGCCACCGGCAGCGGTGCGGGTGGCGTCGTCGCTGGCGATGCGGTTCGCGGCGGCGCTGGAGGTGGCGCGCCTGTTGTTGCCATTGCGCCGCGTGATGCCGGACGGACCGCGACAGTGCGTGGTGACCGGCGTGGGGCAGGGTGCGCGGCTACTGCATTGATACGTCGAATGGGCGAGGGAAAAGCAGGCATGCAAACCGACAGGGAATGGGGCTGGACTCCACGCGAGCTGCATCTGATATCAACAGCGAGATTGACGCGCACCCGGCTGCGCTCGACGGAGATTCGACTGCTGGTGCTCGATCTGCTTGAACAGCGTGATGGAGAGGCGCTGACTTGTGATGAAATCTACCGCTTCCTGACAACGGCCGGCTGCCCGGCGAACCTGTCGAGCGTCTATCGCAATGTACGGATGCTGGCCGACGCCGGCGTGCTGGTGCAGGGCAACCCGAAGCAGAAACTCCGGCGTTGTGGCACCTTCACACTGGCAAGCACGCCTTCCACAACCTGACGACGGGCGCTGAACGCATCATGAATACACGACAAGAACGCGACACCTTCGGTCCGATCGACGTCCCTGCCGAACGGTTGTGGGGCGCGCAGACGCAGCGCTCATTGCAGAATTTCGACATCTCCGGCGAGCGTCAGCCGCTGGAGATCATTTCCGCGCTGGCGCAGGTCAAGCGCGCATCGGCCAGGGTCAACAACGCGCTCGGCCTGCTGGATGACAGGAAGACGACAGCGATCATTGCGGCCGCCGATGAGGTGATCGCCGGCCAGCATCCGGACGAGTTTCCACTGGTGGTGTGGCAGACCGGTTCCGGTACACAGACCAACATGAACCTGAACGAGGTGATCGCCAATCGCGCCAGCGAACTGCTCGGCGGTGAGCGTGGCGAAGGGCGCCTCGTGCATCCGAACGACGACGTCAATCGCAGCCAGTCCAGTAATGATGTGTTTCCGACCGCGATGCATATCGCAGCGGTGGATGCCATCACGCACAGGCTGTTACCGGCCATCGCCAAACTGCGTGCAACGCTGGCGAAGAAAGCGGAAGCGTTCGACGACATCGTCAAGATTGGTCGCACACATTTGCAGGACGCGACACCGCTGACGCTGGGGCAGGAGATCTCCGGCTGGGTCGCGCAGCTGGCACATGGCGAGAAGCATCTGCGCAGCGCGCTGCCGCACCTGTGCGAACTGGCATTGGGTGGCACGGCAGTCGGCACGGGTCTGAATGCACCGAAGGGTTATGCCGAGCAGGTGGCTGACGAACTGGCTGCGTCGACCGGCCTGCCTTTCGTCACCGCGCCGAACAAGTTCGAGGCACTGGCTTCGTGCGATGCGCTGGTTCACGCCCACGGCGCGCTGAAAACATTGGCGGCGAGCCTGATGAAAATCGCCAACGATGTGCGCTGGCTCGCCAGCGGTCCGCGCAGCGGCATCGGCGAGATTTCCATTCCGGAAAACGAGCCGGGCTCGTCGATCATGCCGGGCAAGGTCAACCCGACGCAGAGCGAAGCACTGACGATGCTGGCGGCGCAGGTGTTTGGCAACGATGTGGCGATCAATGTCGGCGGCGCGTCGGGCAACTTCGAGCTGAACGTGTTTCGCCCGATGATTGCGCACAACTTCCTGCAGAGCGTGCGCCTGCTGGCCGATGGCATGGTCAGCTTCAACGACCACTGCGCGGTGGGCATCGAACCCAACCGCGAACGCATCGACGAACTGGTACAGCGTTCGTTGATGCTGGTGACGGCATTGAACACACACATCGGTTACGACAAGGCCGCGCAGATCGCCAAGAAGGCACACAAGGAGGGCACTACGCTGCGCGAGGCGGCGCTGGCGCTTGGCCATGTCACCGCCGAGCAGTTCGATCAGTGGGTGGTGCCGGGCAACATGGTGGGTCGTTGAGCTGTCCTGTCATCTAAAGCATCGCCAAGCCTGATCCCCCTCACAAACTACAGCCCGGCACTGCGCTACGCCTTCTGATCCGGCATCTCTAGGTAAATGAGACTTGTTTGCAAGTGGGCGGTTGCGCGATCATGCGCACCGCCTCTCAACCGTTCAACCGCCGAAACCATTCCGATGACAGCCGCTTCCCTCGCCATCACCTCCCGCGTCGCCGCCAGCCTGCTTGGCGGCTACGCCTTCACCTGGGGCTTCACCGTGCTCGGCATCGCACTGCTGGTGCTGGCCGGCATGACCTACCACGAGGCGCAGACGCTGATTTACCTGCTGGCCTTCTTGCTCTTCCTGGTGGTGTTCTGCTGGGCCTTCGCCGCGGCGCGGGTCTGGAAGGTGTGGGCCGTGCTGGCCGGCGGCGGTGTGGCGATGACCGGCGCCGCCTGGCTGCTGGTCCCGACGCTGCTCTGACAAGAGGTTCGAACCATGTACTCATCCTTCCGCCAGTCGATGGCCTGGCTGCACACCTGGTTCGGGCTGGTGCTCGGCTTCGTGCTGATGGCCTGCTTCTTCTTCGGCTCGCTGTCGGTGTTCGATCGCGAGATCGACCGCTGGGCGATTCCGGAAACGCGTTTCGAGCCGCAGCCGATGCCGCGTTTCGACGAGATTCTCGGCCCGGCGATGCGCGCGTTGAAGCCGCACCCGGTCGACTACGCCCGCACTCAGGAGCGGGTGATCGGCGATCTGCCACCATCGGAGACACTGGTGCTGTCGTCGTTCTGGGCCTACACCACGCACCGCGACCCGGTGCTGCGCATCGGTGGCGAATTCAGCGTGCCGAACGCGCCGAAAGACCCGCGCGATGATCACCTGCATGTGCATGGCTGGACCACCGTCGATCCGCGCAGCGGCGTCGAGCTGACCGAAGGGCAACAGAAGATCGGCAGCGAGTTTTTCTATCCGATGCACTACAGCCTGCACCTGCACTGGTTGAACCTCGGCTACTGGATCGTCGGTCTCGCCGCGCTGGTGATGCTGGCGGCGCTGGTCAGCGGCGTGGTGATGCACCGCAAGATCTTCCGCGAGATGTTTACCTTCCGACCGAAAAAGCGCGTGCAGCGCAGCGCGCTCGACCTGCACAACCTGACTGGCGTGGTCGCGCTGCCGTTTCACTTCTTCTTTGCACTGACGGGACTGATCGTGTTCGCCGGCATTTACCTGCCGGTCGGTGAAACGATGTTGAAGCCGCTGCACGATGCCGATGAGATTCGCGAGGCGGCGGAAACTGGTCTGCCGCACGACCCGGCCGGTATTGCTGCGCCGCTGGCGTCGGTCGATGCGATGGTGGCCGAGGCGAAACGGCGCTGGGCCGCGCGCGACATGCCGGGCGAGGTCGGCTTCCTGACTGTCGAGCATCTCGATGATGCCAATGGCTACGTCAGCATCTATCGCGCCGGCAGTGATCGTGTCGCGCTGGTGGGAGAGGCGATTCACTTCAAGGCCAGTACCGGCGAGTTGCTGCGCGAAGAGCCGCCGCGCACGCTGGTATCCGGTATCAACGAATTTCTCACAGGCCTGCATCTGCAACATTTCGAGCACTGGCTGCTGCGCTGGCTCTATTTCATCGGTGGCCTGGCCGGCGCTGTCTGTATCGCCACCGGTTTCATTTTCTTCGTCGAGAAACGCAAGCGGCAGCAGGCGGAGCGCGGCGAGAGCGGTGCACGCTGGGTCGATGCGCTTGCCGTCACCACGGTGACCGGCATGGTGATCGCGACGGTGGTGATACTGGTGGCGAACCGGCTGTTGCCGCTCGACCTGCCGATGCGCGGCGACTGGGAAGAGCGGCTGTTCTGGCTGGCGTGGCTGCTGGCGGCACTGCACGCGGCGTGGCGCACGGCGCCGGTCAGGCAGGCGCGGCTGGCGCCGGCGTGGGCCGAGCAGTGCGTTGCCATTGCCGTGTTGTCGGTGCTCGCAGTTGTCTTGAACTGGATAACGACTGGCGACCACCTGCTGAAAACCATCGGCCACTACTGGCCAGTCGCCGGCGTCGATCTGGTGCTGATCGGCGGTGCGGTGATTGCGTTGATCGCCGTGCGCAAATTGCAATTGCGGGCACGGCAGCCGGTCGAGGCAGCGGTTCGCACCAGCAGCAAACGCGCGGAGGTGGCCCATGCATGAGGCACTTCTGCTGATCGCTGCATTTGCCTGCTGCGTGATCGGATTCGCCTGGCTGGCACTGTCGATGGAGCCGCACTGGCGTCAGGTACGCAGCGGCGAGCCGCTGTTGCCGACCGTCGTCAGAACGCTGCGCATTCTGGGCAGCGTCGGACTCGCGGCGTCGTTGTGGCTCTGCTTTCTGGCCGATCATCCGTCGATGGCGGCGCTGGTCTGGCCGATGACACTGGCCGCGTCGGCACTGGTGGTCGCTTTCACATTTACCTGGCGGCCGCGCGCGTTCGCGCCGCTGGTGGCGTGGGTGCGCATGGCATAAGCCGGTCGCACCGCGATCGCTTCTCGATGGCGACGATCACATCGCACTTTTCAGCACGTTGATCGCAAGACCGTGCGCGGCGTGGGCGAGGCGTTCGTCGTTGGTCCACAGCGCGTCGCAGCCGTGGCGTAGTGCGCAAGCCAGATGCAGCGCGTCGGGTGTTTTCAGGCCATGGCGGGCGCGCAGACGTGCCGCGTCGAGGAATACCGGCTCCGACATCGCCAGTGTCGCCAGTTCGGACAGGCCGGCTTCGTAGCGGTGCAGCAGACGCAGGTCGCCGTCCCGCAGCGGTTTCACCAGACACTCGTGCTTGACCAGCGGTGAAATTGCGAAGGTGTCGGCCGGTCTGGCAGAGAGCGCAGCCCGTACGCGCTCGGCGTGATCGGGGTGATGCTCGATCGCGTAGATCAGCAGGCAGGTATCGAGATAGATCATTCCCATGCGCCGCGAGTCTCTTCCACGGTGGCATCGATGTCGGTGGCGCTGCGCTGGGCGTAGGCCGGCAACGGGTTTTCCGCCAGCCAGCGCAGGAAATCGCGCGGTCGCGTTTCACCTTTGCGCCCGCTGGGCACCTCTGTCGGCAACAGTCGCGCCACCGGCTCGCCACGGTTGGCGATGATCACCTCTTCGCCGGCCTGCGCCTGCTTGATCAGCTGCGAAAGTCGGCTCTTGGCTTCGAGAATATTGACTTGCATGGGGTTCTCCTCCCGGCGTCTGTGTCGGGCAGGCTAGGCATCCTGGCCAACTTGGTCAAGTTGGGCTCGTTTGACCTTCGTTCGATTCAGAACCGTTTTGGGAGTCTGCAAGCAAAGCTCGGGGTGTGTGCGCTATTCGGCCAGCCGGTAGTGGTGCTCTCTGTTGCGAAATGAAATTTGTAAATGATAATTACTTGCGTTTGGTTGGCTGCCTTGATAGCGTCTCGTCGTCGCCACTATTCACCGGGACCCCGCTCTTCAGGAGAGACGCCGTGCAGACAGCCGATACCGCCTATTCGACCCGGACTCTGCTCAGCGATCTCGGCGCTGCGGAGATATTCATCGTCATGTTGATCCGGCTGCGTGTCGCGGCCAGCATCGATCCCGAATCGGTACCGGAGGACTGGCGCGCGGGCATGCGTGCCGCCGGCGTCAGTCTGGCCGGTGCCGATGCGTTCGATCTGCTGATGCATGTATTGAATGGCGTCTGGCGGCTGCCGCTGGATGTTCGCAGCCTGCGCTGCGGCGGGCTGGGGGAGGGCGAGGCGCTGCTGCTGCAGTGTGTCGACCTGCTGCAACAGTCGCGCTTCGAGGCTGCCGAGCAGTTGCTCGGTCGCTGGCTGCCGCCCGGCACATCGCGTATTGCGACACAGCAGGCGCAGCGGTTTGCGCAGGCGCTGGCGCAGACCCGGCTCTGTGTCAATGCCCGGCGCCAGGCGACGGCGATGGCACCTGTCATGGGGCGTGAGCGCGACATCGGTGTGCAGATGACGGCCCACTGATTCATTGCTTTGTCCTTCGATTTGTTACCGGTTTACTCCTGTCCCGATTTTGTTGATCTGAATCTATTGAAATAAGAATTGTTATTGTTTAGATTGCCTGCGCTTTATTGGCTGCTGTGCGGTCGGCTGTTTGAGACACTTCGATGACCTGTTGTTTTTGCCCTGTTTCAGCCCGAGTCCTCGCTGTATTGCAGTGGTCGCGCGCGATGGCGATCGTCGGGTGCAACGTGGCATCGGCTGGATCGGCGGCGTACTGAACGATGGCGCGTTTCGATTCAGGTCTGGCTCTGGTCGTGGTCGTGGCGGCGCATGCTGGCGCGCTTGGTGCAGTGCTTTGGGCGCGTGCACCGGAGCCAATGGTCATTACCATGCCGACGGTGGAAGGCATATTGATTGCCGCGCCACCGGCGGAAGAGGTCAAGGCGCCTCCGGCAGCGGAGCCGCCGAAGCCGTTGCCGGTCGAGCAGCCGAAGCCCAAACCCAAGCCGAAGCCGAAGCCCAAACCGACGCCAAAGCCACTGCCGCCACCGCCGGAAGGTCCGCCCTCCGAGAACGCGGTCAGTGCACAGGCGCAGAAGCCTGAGCTGGCACCGGCGCCGGCGCCGGCTCTCGCCAGGGATGATGCTGAACTGGGTGCGCCGGTGGTGCCGCCGCGTGTCGACGCCAGCCAGCTCAACAACCCGGCGCCGGTCTATCCGACGCTGTCGCGCCGATTGCGCGAGCAGGGTACGGTCTATCTGGAACTGCTGATCCTGCCGGATGGCAGTGTCAGTGAGATTGCGGTGAAAACGTCGAGTGGCTCCGGTCGGCTCGATGCCGCCGCGCTGGAAGCGGTGCGGCGCTGGCGTTATGTTCCGGCCAGGCGTGGCGGTGTGGCGATCCCGTTCCGTTATGTGCAACCCATCGAATTTTCGCTGAGCCGCTGAGGCGGCGGCCGCTTCACCGACAGGTCCACTGCCCGATGACCGGGCTTTTACAGAGAGGCATCCGACATGCAAGCGCAAGCCAATCCCTATGGAATCGAAGCGCTCTGGGCTCAGGGCGATGTGGTGATCAAGAGCGTCGCCATCCTGCTGCTGCTGATGTCGGTCGTGTCGTGGTTCGTCATCGTCGTGCGCGCGGTCGGTCTGCTGCGTCTGCGCCGCGCGGTACATGCGCACGCCCAGTTCTGGCATGCCCACACCTTCGCGGAAGGCCTGGATATTCTCGGTACGGACAACCCGTTCCGCCTGCTCGCCGACGAGGGGCAGGCTGCGCTCGACCACCACCGCGAGCACACCACCGATCTGCACGGTCATCTGCCGTTGGCCGAGTGGTTGGCCGCCTGTCTGCGCGCCGCCATCGACGAGAGCGCCGAGCGTCTGCAAAGCGGGCTGGCGGTATTGGCCTCCGTGGGCTCGACGGCGCCGTTCATCGGCCTGTTCGGCACCGTCTGGGGTATCTATCACGCGCTGGTCAGCATTGGCGTTTCCGGTTCGGCCAGCATCGACAAGGTTGCCGGCCCGGTCGGCGAGGCGCTGATCATGACGGCGTTCGGTCTGATCGTCGCAATCCCGGCGGTGCTTGGTTACAACGCGCTGAACCGCGGCAACAAGGGGGTGATGGGGCGGCTCAACCGCTTTGCCCACCAGCTGCACGCCTACATGCTGACCGGTGCGCCGCTGGCCAGCGCATCCACTCCGAAGCCGGCTGCGCGACCGGCGGCCAAGGTCGCCGTGACTGCCAAGGCCAGCAAGGCCACGGTAAGTGTGGTGGAGGCTCGCTGAGATGGCATTCGGGGGAGGGCTCGACGACAACGAAGGGGTCATGAGCGAGATCAACATGACGCCGCTGGTCGACGTCATGCTGGTGCTGCTGATCATCTTCATCCTTGCGGTGCCGGTGTTGACCCACTCGGTCAAGCTCGATCTGCCGCGCGCGACCAACACGCCGGACGAGATCAAGCCGGAGACGATCACGCTGGCTGTGGCGGCCGATGGCCAGCTGTTCTGGAACAACGACCCGATCCCCGAGGCGGATCTGGAGCCACGCCTGAGGGTCGAGGCCGAGCGCGAGCCGCAGCCGGAGATCCACATCCGCGGCGATCGCACGGTCGAGTACGAATACGTGATCAGGACCATGTCGGCGGTACAGCGCGCCGGCATCCTCAAGTTGGGGTTCATCACCGAACCCGGCCAGTAATTCCAGGGCAGGAACCGGCGCGGAACCCTCTCCGCGCTGGTGTTGCGGTGGGCGCGCCCGGTGCCTTCCTTTACAATGTGCGCCTTTCTTACCGCCCCCGCCCCCGAGGTTGATCCCCCGCATGCTGATTGTTAGCGGCGCTCCGGCCCTTTCCGCGTTCCGAATCCAGAAACTGCTCGACACCTTCGCCGCGCGCGATCTGCCAGTGACGGCGCTGCGAGCCGAGTTCGTCCACATCGCCGATCTGGAGCGCGAGCTGAGCGTCGCCGAGCGCGACGTGCTCGACCAGCTGCTGCGTTACGGGCCGCGTATCGAGGTGGCGGCGGTCGACGGCGTGCAGACGCAGCTGCTGGTGGTGCCGCGTCCCGGCACCATCTCGCCGTGGGCCAGCAAGGCCACCGATATCGCCCACAACGCGGGGCTGGGTGCGATCCGTCGTATCGAGCGCGGCATTCGCTACACGCTGGGCAGTGCGGCGGTGCTCTCCGATCAGCAGCGCCAGCAGGTTGTCGCGCTGTTGCACGACCGCATGGTCGAATCGGTGTTGACGACTGACGCCGACGCCGCGCAGCTGTTCAGCCACGCCTCGCCGAAACCGATGACACGCGTCGATATCCTCGAAGGCGGTCGCCCAGCGCTGGAGAAAGCCAACCGCGAACTCGGTCTGGCACTGGCCGAGGACGAAATCGACTATCTGGTCGAGAGTTTCCAGCAGCTCGGTCGCAACCCCAGCGATGTCGAGCTGATGATGTTCGCGCAGGCCAACTCCGAGCACTGCCGCCACAAGATCTTCAACGCCAGCTGGAGCATCGACGGCGAACAGCAGAGCCATTCGCTGTTCCAGATGATCAAGAACACCAACGAAGTCGGCGGTGAGGATGTACTGAGTGCCTACTCGGACAACGCCGCTGTCGTGCGCGGTTCGTGCGCCGGCCGTTTCTATCCCGATCCGCAAACCGGCAGCTACGGCTACCACGCCGAAGACATTCACATCCTGATGAAGGTGGAGACGCACAACCACCCAACCGCGATTGCGCCATTTCCCGGCGCGGGCACCGGTGCCGGTGGTGAAATCCGCGACGAAGGTGCAGTCGGTCGCGGCTCGAAACCGAAAGCGGGTCTGACCGGCTTCTCTGTTTCCAACCTGCGCATTCCCGGTTTCGAACAGCCGTGGGAGCGCGACTACGGCAAGCCGGATCGCATCGTCACCGCGCTCGACATCATGATCGACGGTCCGCTCGGCGGCGCCGCCTTCAACAACGAATTCGGTCGCCCGAACCTGTGTGGCTATTTCCGCAGCTTCGAAGAAGATGCGGTCGGCGCCAATGGCGTCGAGCGTCGCGGTTATCACAAGCCGATCATGATCGCGGGCGGTTACGGCAACATCAAAGCCGAGCATGTCGACAAGAAGCCGTTCGCCACCGGCTGCCAGCTGATCGCGCTCGGCGGTCCGGCGATGCTGATCGGTCTCGGCGGCGGTGCCGCGTCGTCGATGGCGAGCGGCGCGTCGAGCGAGGATCTCGATTTCGCCTCGGTACAGCGCCAGAACCCGGAGATGGAGCGGCGCTGCCAGGAGGTGATCGACCGCTGCTGGGCGCAGGGTGCGAACAACCCGATCGAGTTCATTCACGACGTCGGCGCCGGCGGTTTGTCGAACGCCTTCCCTGAGCTGGTGAAGGATGCCGGCAAGGGTGGCAATTTCCAGCTGCGCAATGTGCCGAACGACGAGCCGGGCATGTCGCCGCTCGAAATCTGGTGCAACGAATCGCAGGAGCGCTACGTGCTGGCGGTGAAGCCGGAGAATCTCGACCGCTTTGCTGCGATCTGCGAGCGCGAGCGCGCACCATTCGCCGTGGTTGGCGAAGCGACCGACGAACAACATCTGCGTGTCGGCGACACCGTGTTCGACAACAACCCGGTCGACCTGCCGATGTCGGTGCTGTTCGGCAAGGCGCCGCGCCTGCATCGCGAGGTCAAGCGCGCCGCGGTGAAGCTGCAGCCGCTCGATCTCTCCAGCGTCGATGTGAAAGAGGCTGCCGAACGTGTACTGGCACTGCCGGCGGTAGCCAGTAAGAGCTTCCTGATCACCATCGGTGATCGCACCATCACCGGTCAGGTCGCGCGTGACCAGATGGTGGGTCCATGGCAGGTGCCGGTGGCCGATTGCGCGGTGACCACCGCATCGTTCGACACCTGTGCCGGCGAAGCGATGGCGATGGGCGAGCGCACGCCGCTGGCGCTGATCGATGCGCCGGCGTCGGGTCGCATGGCGATCGGCGAGGCGATCACCAATATCGCCGCGACGCGCATCGGCAAACTGTCTGACGTCAAACTGTCGGCCAACTGGATGTGCGCAGCCGGCCATCCGGGCGAAGACGAAAAGCTGTTCGACACCGTGCGCGCGGTTGGCATGGAGTTGTGCCCACAGCTCGGCATCACGGTGCCGGTCGGCAAGGATTCGCTGTCGATGCGCACACGCTGGCAGGAAAACGGCCAAGATAAATCGGTGACCGCGCCGCTGTCGCTGATCATCTCGGCGTTCGCACCGGTACTCGACGTGCGCAAGACGGTGACACCGCAGTTGGTCGACGATGCCGACACCACGCTGCTGCTGGTCGATCTCGGCAATGGTCGCAACCGTCTCGGCGGGTCGGCATTGGCGCAGGTCTACAACCAGATCGGCGACAGCGGTGCCGATCTCGATAATCCGCAGCAGCTTGCGGCGTTCTTCGACGTTGTGCAGGTACTGCTGGAAAAGAATCTGTTGCTGGCCTATCACGATCGCGCCGACGGTGGCCTGTTCGCGACGCTGTGCGAGATGGCGTTTGCCGGTCGCTGCGGTTTCGCAGTTGAACTCGGCAAGCTCGGCTCTGATGCGTTGTCGGTGTTGTTCAGCGAGGAGCTTGGCGCCGTGCTGCAGGTGCGCAATGGCGATCTGGCGAAAGTCGAGTCGCTGTTTGCAGCCGCCGGATTGCAGGCGCTCACCCATCGTCTCGGTGCGGCAAAAAGTGGTCGTCTGCTGGCTTTCAGCTGGCATGGCGCACCGCTGTTGCAGGGCAATCTGCAGCAATGGCTGCAGCGCTGGACCGAAACCAGTTATCGCATCCAGCGACTGCGCGACAACCCGGTCTGTGCCGATCAGGAGTTCGAGGCGCTGTCCGATGTCGAGGATCCGGGTCTCAATGTCAGCCTGACGTTTGATCCTGCCGACGATGTGGCTGCGCCCTTCATCAATAAAGGTATCAAGCCGCGGATGGCCGTCCTGCGCGAGCAGGGTGTCAACGGTCAGGTCGAGATGGCGGCGGCGTTCGATCGCGCCGGTTTCGATGCGGTCGATGTGCACATGAGCGACATCCTCGCCGGTCGTATCACCCTTGAGCAGTTTCGCGGTCTGGTCGCCTGTGGCGGGTTTTCCTATGGCGATGTGCTCGGTGCCGGCGAGGGCTGGGCCAAGACCATCCTGTTCAACCCGCGCGCACGCGATCAGTTCCAGCAGTTCTTCCATCGCGCCGACACCTTCTCGCTCGGTATCTGCAACGGCTGCCAGATGATGTCGAACCTGAAGCCACTGATTCCCGGTGCCGACCGCTGGCCGCGCTTCGTCCGCAACCTCTCCGAACAGTTCGAGGCGCGCTTCGCGCTGGTGAAAATTCCCGAGTCGCCGTCGCTGCTGCTGGCCGGCATGAGCGGTTCGCAGCTGCCGGTCGCGGTCGCGC
The DNA here is from genome assembly GCA_964386045.1 of uncultured Verrucomicrobiaceae bacterium. Classification (GTDB taxonomy): domain Bacteria; phylum Pseudomonadota; class Gammaproteobacteria; order Pseudomonadales; family CAMLJR01; genus CAMLJR01. The sequence continues at coordinate 25,809 of CAYLRA010000002.1, forward strand.
ACGGCGAAGGGCGCGCCGAGTTCAGCGATGCCGCGCAGTGCGATGCGCTGCAGCAGGGTGGTTCGGTGGCGCTGCGTTTCGTCGACAACCGCGGCCAGTTCACCGAGCGCTACCCGGCCAACCCGAACGGTTCGCCGGACGGCATCGCCGGTGTCACCACCACCGACGGTCGCGTCACGCTGCTGATGCCGCACCCGGAGCGAGTGTTCCGCACGGTGCAGAATTCGTGGCACCCGGCCGAGTGGGGCGAGGATGGCGGCTGGATGCGGCTGTTCCGCAATGCGCGTCTCTGGGTCGGTTGAATGAAGCGCGTCGGTTGAAAATCGGCGCTGTAGCCCGCATCAAGGGGCGCCTGGGCTCGCGGTTGTTGGGTTGGCCCGTTTCCGTATAATGGCCGCGCCCTGCACCGGGCACGGCCGCCAATTCATGAAGAACGCACGAAGAACAAGGAACAGACGAAAGGGCGGCGCTGTATCTCCTCCCGCCGTTTCGGAAAACCTATGAACCGATACCCGCTGTGGAAATATCTGCTGATCCTCGCCGTGCTCGCGCTCGGCTGTCTCTACGCCGCCCCCAATCTCTACGCGCCCGATCCGGCCATCCAGATCTCCGGTGAAAGCAGTGCGATGCAGGTGCAGGAGGAGACGCTGCGGCGTGCTACCGCGGCGCTTGGAGACGCCGGTATCGACAACTTCGATGCCGAGATCACCAGCGATGGCCGCTCGGCACTGATTCGCCTGCGCCATCGCGACGCGCAGCTGCCGGCACAACGGCTGATCCAGCGCGCGATTGGCGACGGTTACGTGGTGGCGCTGAACCTGGCGCCGACCACGCCGGCCTGGCTCAGCAGCGTCGGCGCCAAGCCGATGAAGCTGGGTCTCGATCTCAGCGGTGGCGTGCACTTCCTGCTGCAGGTCGACACCGACGCCGCGCTGGCCAAACGGATCGAGTTCTACAGCACCGCCATCAAGCGCAAGCTGCGCGAGGAGAAGATCCGCGGTCTGATCAGCGATGGTGACAATCGCACGCTGGTCGGTCGTTTCCGCGATGCGGCCCTTGCCGACCAGGCACTGGCGGCGGTGCGCAAGGATTTCGCCGAGTTGCAGGTCGAGCGCCGCGAGCTGGCCGATGAGGTCGAGGTGGTCTGGTCGATCGGCCCGACCACGATCAAGGAGATCGAGGATTACGCGGTTGCCCAGAACCTGACCACGCTGCGCAATCGTGTCAACGAGCTTGGCGTCGCCGAACCACTGGTACAGCGCCAGGGGCGCAACCGCATCGTGGTCGAACTGCCCGGTGTGCAGGACACCGCCGAGGCGAAGCGTATTCTCGGCAAGACCGCCAACCTGGAGTTCCGCCTCGAAGCACGCGCCGATGCGCCGGCGGGCGAGCGCGAACAGTTCGATTTCCGCAACCCCGCCAGCTACGGTCGCCAGAGTGCATGGCTGGAGCGCGAGGTCGTCATTACCGGTGAGCGTGTCGCCAATGCCTCGCAGGGGTTCGATTCGCAGACCGGGCAGGCCGAGGTCAACATCACGCTCGATGCCGAGGGCGGCACGCTGATGCACCGCATCACCCGCCACAACATCAATCGCCGCCTCGGTGTGCTGTTCATCGAGCGCAAGACCCGCACCACCTACCAGACCGACGAGAGCGGCCAGGAAGTGGCAGTGCGCATCCCCTACGACGAGAAGAAGATCATCAGCCTGGCGACGATTCGCGATGCGCTCGGTGTTCGCTTCCGCATCACCGGCCTGGACAACCCGGCCGAGGCTGCCGAACTGGCGCTGCTGCTGCGCGCCGGCGCGCTGGCGGCACCGATGGATTTCGTCGAGGAGCGCACGGTCGGGCCGTCGCTCGGCGCCGCCAACATCGCCCAGGGCATCGACGCGCTGGTCTACGGCGTGGTCTTCACCGCCATCGTGCTGCTGCTGCTCTACCGCCCGTTCGGTTTCTACTCCTTCGTGGCGTTGTGCTTCAACGTCGTCCTGCTGGTGGCGGTGATGTCGATCCTGTCGGCGACGCTGACCATGCCCGGCATCGCCGGCATCGTGCTCGGCATGGCGATGGCGGTCGACGCCAACGTGCTGATCAACTGCCGGATCAGGGAGGAGCTGCGTGCCGGGCTGTCACCACAGGCGGCGATTCACTCCGGTTACGAGCGCGCAACGGGCACCATTCTCGATGCCAACCTGACCGGCATCATCATTGCCATCATTCTTTATGCAATCGGCACCGGTCCGATCAAGGGTTTCGCGGTGACCACGCTGATCGGCCTGATCGCGTCGCAGTTCACGGCGATCATGGTGTCGCGCGCCATGGTCAACATCATTTATGGCGGCCGTCGACTGCAGAAGCTGTGGATCTGAGCGGGCAGGATTAGAGAGAGCAGAGACATGACAGAGACCACGGTGGGTAAACAACGCAAGACCATCGACTTTCTCGGTGTGCGGGTTCCGGTCGTCATCTTCGCCGGCCTGGTGACGGTGGTATCGATCGTGCTGCTGGTCACGCGCGGCCTCAATTTCGGCCTCGACTTCACCGGTGGCACGCTGGTCGAGATCGGCTACCAGGAAGCGGTGCCGGTCGAGACGATCCGCGACACGCTGGAGCAGGCCGGTTACGACCGGATCAGCGTCGTGCATTACGGCACCGATACCGAGGTGCTGGTGCGTATGCCGGAGACCGGTGATCCCCGCGCTGGCGAGAAACTGGTGGCAATGCTGGAGTCGGCTTCGGAGCAGGATCTGACGCTGCGGCGGGTGGAGTTCGTCGGCCCGCAGGTCGGTGAGGAGCTGCGCGAACTCGGCGGCCTTGGAATGCTGCTGGCGCTGCTGGCGGTGATGGGCTTCGTGGCGATGCGCTACGAGCTGAAGCTGGCCGCCGGCGGCGTCATCGCGCTGTTCCACGACGTCATCGTCGCGCTCGGTTTCTTCGCGCTGTTCCAGTGGGATTTCGACCTGAACGTGCTGGCGGCGATCCTGGCCATCATCGGTTATTCGATCAACGACACCATCGTGGTGCTGGACCGGATGCGGGAGAATTTCCGCAAGCTGCGCAAGGCCAATGTCGTGGAGATCATGAACATCTCCATCACCGAGACCCTCGACCGCACACTGGCCACCTCCGGTATCACGCTGGCGGTGCTGCTGTCGCTGCTGCTGTTCGGTGGCGAGACGCTGCGCGGTTTCTCACTGGCGCTGATCATCGGCACCATCGTCGGCACCTTCTCGTCGATCTACATCGCCTCGCCGATCGCGCTGTGGCTGAAGCTCACTCGCGAGGACATGATGGGGCTGTCGAAGGAGGGGGCGAAGCTCCAGGAAGTGGACGACCGCCCGTAGGATGGGTTGAGCGCAGCGATACCCATCGAACGCCCTCAGCCGGCGTTGCGCTGACAGAGATACCCCAGATGCGGCTGTACCAGCTGCAGTACGGCCTTGAAGCACTTCGGATTGCCGCAGACGATGTGGCCGCTCTCCATGTAGCCGTTGCCACCGCTGAAATCGGCGGCGAGGCCGCCGGCCTCGCGCACCAGCAGCGAGCCGGCGGCGAGATCCCACGGTGCCAGCGCCATCTCCCAGAAAGCGTCGTAGCGACCGGCGGCGACATAGGCGAGGTCGAGTGCCGCGGAGCCGCAGCGCCGCGCGCCGGCGGTCTGCTCGATCACCGACTGCAGGCTCTTCAGGTAGTTCGGGATATGCGCTTCGCTGCGCGACTTGTAAGGGATGCCGGTGCCGACCAGCGCGCCGTCGAGGCTTTTGCGCTCGCTGACACGGATGCGGCGACCGTTGAGCTGCGCGCCGCGACCGCGGCTGGCGGTGAACTCTTCGCGTCGAATGGGATCGAGCACCACGGCGTGTTCGATCTGGCCGCGATACTCGCAGGCGATCGAGACGGCGAAGTGGGGGATGCCGCGGATGAAGTTGGTGGTGCCGTCGAGCGGATCGATGATCCAGCGGAATTCACCATCCTTGTTGCCGCTGAGGCCGCCCTCTTCGCCGAGGAAGGCGTGCTCCGGGTAGGCTTTCTTCAGGTGGTAGATGATTTCGCGTTCGGCATGGCGATCAACCTCGGTGACGAAGTCGTTGCTGTTCTTCTCGTCCACCTTCAGCAGATCGACCTGATCGGCGGCGCGGGCGATGATTTCGCCCGCCTTGCGGGCCGCGCGCAGGGCAATGGTAAGCATCGGGTGCATGGTGAGAACTCGCGGGGTCAAAAAGGCCGCGCAGTATACCAGAGCGCCGTTGCCGCCGGCGGGGGTCGATGTTGCCTCTGGTAGACTGCGCATCCCGCTGACTCCGGTATTTGTCGTGACTTCGCCTCTTCTTCCACCGGCTTCCTCGCCGCTGAACAACATCCGTGTCGTGCTGATGCACACCACGCTGTCGACCAACATCGGTGCGGCGGCGCGTGCGCTGAAAAACATGGGGCTGCAGCAGCTGTGGCTGGTGGCGCCGGCCAGTTTTCCCGATCGCGCCGCCAGCGATCGGGCTGCCGGTGCGCGCGATCTGCTGGAGGGTGCCGTGGTGGTGGAGACACTGGAAGAGGCGATTGCCGACTGCGGGCTGGTGGTCGGCACCAGCGCCCGCACGCGGCATATCCCATGGCCACTGGTCGATGTACGGCACGGCGCCCGGCAGATGGCTGTCGAGGCGCAGCGTCACCCGGTGGCGGTGCTGTTCGGGCGCGAGGATCGCGGCCTGACCAACGATGAGTTACAGCGCTGCCAGCTGCACATCACGATTCCGGCCAACCCGGACTACAGCGCGTTGAACCTGGCGATGGCGGTGCAGGTGGTGGCTCATGAGCTTCGCGCCGCCGCGCTGGCCGAGTCGCTGCCGGACCCGCTGGCCGACTGGGATGTGCCGTTTGCCAGCGGTGACGACATCGAGCGGCTGTTCGGCCATTTCGAACGGACGCTGGGTGCGATGGGTTTTCTCAACCCCGACGCACCGAAGCAGGCGATGACCAGGCTGCGGCGGCTGTTCCAGCGCACACGGCTCGATCGCATGGAGGTCAACATCCTGCGTGGCATTCTGAACAGCGCCGATCAGTGGGTGGCGCGCGGTCAGTGCGAGCCCTCCGGCGGTGATCGCCGAAGTGACGATGGGTCAGGCAACGAGAATACTTGATCCCGTTAGTAGGGTTTTGCATACTCGCGGCTTGTTATTGAGAATCGATGTCGATTGGGGCGGCGCCGGCAAGGATGATTATCCCGGCCGATGGTCGCCAGGCGTCGAGTTTGCGAGGGAGAGTTTCGTGCGCCTGACCACCAAGGGCAGATATGCCGTCACCGCCATGCTGGATCTGGCATTACACGCCGAGCGCGGGCCGATCAGCCTGGCCGACATCTCGCAGCGACAGGATATTTCGCTCTCCTATCTGGAGCAGCTCTTCGCCAAGCTGCGCCGGCGCGAGCTGGTGGTCAGCGTGCGCGGTCCCGGTGGTGGTTACCTGCTCGGGCGTCCGGGCAGCGACATTTTTGTTGCCGAGATCGTCGATGCCGTCGACGAGAGTGTCGACGCCACCGGCTGCGGTGGCAGTGCCGATTGCCAGGGGGGCGAAATCTGCCTGACCCATCAGCTCTGGTGTGACCTCAGCGAGCAGATCCATGGCTTTCTCAACAGCATCAGCCTTGCCAGCCTGGTCGCGCGCCGCGAGGTCCAGGCCATCTCCGCGCGCCAGCGTCGCCGCGAGCGCGCCGGTGTCGAACAGTCCATCGCCCTCGCTTCGCTGGACTGAACCCTGATCGAGGCGGCCGTCGTGCTGCCGTTCGGAGTCAACGTGTTACCGATCTACCTCGATTACGCCGCCACCACCCCGGTCGATCCGCGCGTCGCCGCGAAAATGGCGGAGTGCCTGACCCTGGATGGCAACTTTGGCAACCCCGCGTCGCGCTCGCATCGGTATGGCTGGCGCGCCGAGGAGGCGGTCGAAAACGCGCGGCGCCAGGTCGCCGACCTGATCGGTGCCGATCCGCGCGAAATCGTCTGGACCTCCGGCGCCACCGAGTCCAACAACCTGGCGCTGAAGGGGTTGGCACTGGCCAACCGGCAGCGCGGACGCCACATCGTGACCAGCGCCATCGAACACAAGGCGGTGCTCGACAGCTGTCGCTGGCTGGAGGGAGAAGGGTTCGAGGTGACCTATCTGCAGCCGCCGGCGAGCGGTGTCATCACCGCTGCCCAGGTCGAGGCTGCGCTGCGCGACGACACGGTGCTGGTGTCGGTCATGCACGCCAACAACGAGCTGGGCACCCTCAACGAGATCGCTGCCATCGGCGCATCGTGCCGGTCGCGCGGGGTGCCGTTCCATGTCGATGCCGCCCAGTCTGTCGGCAAGATTGCCGTTGACGTCAATGAGCTGCAGGTCGACCTGCTGTCGATCTCGGCGCACAAGTTTTACGGACCGAAGGGCATGGGGGCGCTCTACCTGCGCCGGCGGGCGGCGCTGGCAATCGCGCCGCTGATCCATGGTGGCGGTCATGAGCGCGGGTTGCGCTCCGGCACGCTGGCGACCCACCAGATCGTCGGGCTGGGTGAAGCCTGTGTCCTTGCAGCGCAGGAACTGGCCGCGGAAGGCGAACGCATCTCCCTGATACGAAACACCTTTCAACAGGCGGTCGAAGAGCTGGGTGACGTCTGCGTCAATGGCGATCGCGAGCGTCGCCTGCCCGGCATTCTCAATGTCAGCTTCGGCGGGGTCGATGGCGAGGAGCTGCTGCTGGGGCTGAAGGATGTCGCTGTCTCCACCGGGTCGGCCTGCACCTCGGCCAGTCTCGAGCCCTCCTACGTGTTGAAGGGCATCGGTCTGTCGGATCAGATGGCACATGCCGCGCTGCGTTTTTCGTTTGGTCGCTTCACCACCAGCGAGGATCTGCAGCAGGCGGTCGAACATCTGCGCCACGTCGTCACCACGCTGCGCCAGGCCTGAACGATGCCCGCCGCAGCCCGGCGCGGCAATGTCATTCGTTTGGCAAGGTGCGTATAATCCCGCGGCTTTGTTTTCCGTGGTCCGGGCGATTCCGGATACCTGTTCGATCTATCTGGCCGGTGTTCCCGGTCAGTCTGTTGCTGGAGATTTTGTAATGGCAGTTGAGCGCACCCTTTCCATCATCAAGCCGGATGCCGTGGCCAAGAATGTCATCGGCCAGATCTACACCCGCTTCGAGCAGGCCGGCCTGAGAGTCGTTGCAGCGCGCATGCTCCAGCTGAGCCGTGAGGCCGCTGAAGGCTTCTACGCCGAACACAAGGGGCGCCCGTTTTTCCCGGCGCTGATCGACTTCATGACCTCCGGTCCGGTGGTTGTGCAGGTGCTGGAAGGCGAGGGCGCGATCGCCCGCAACCGCGAACTGATGGGCGCCACCAATCCGCGCGATGCGGCTGCGGGCACCATCCGCGCCGACTTCGCTGAATCGATCGACGCCAATGCCGTCCACGGTTCCGATTCCCCGGCATCGGCGGCGCGCGAGATCGCCTACTTCTTCGCCGCCAGCGAACTCTGCCCGCGCGCCTGACCCGGCGCCATCGCTGCCATGACTGACGCTGCCGCCATCGTTCCCGCCGCCATTCCGGGCAAGGTCAATCTGCTCGGGCTGTCGCGTGTGCGCATGGAGGAGTTTCTGGTCGGGCTCGGCGAGAAACGCTTCCGCGCCCAGCAGCTGCTGAAGTGGATCCATCACCGCGGAGTCGACGATTTCGAGGCGATGACCGATATCGGCAAGGGGCTGCGCGCCAGGCTGACCGAGGTGGCGGAGATCCGTCCGCCGGAGATCGTCACCCAGCTCGATTCGACCGATGGCACGCGCAAGTGGGCGCTGCGTGTCGAGGGCGGCAGCCTGGTCGAGACGGTGTTCATCCCCGACAACGGTCGCGGCACGCTCTGCGTCTCGTCGCAGGTCGGCTGCAGCCTCGACTGCAGCTTCTGTTCGACCGGCAAGCAGGGTTTCCAGCGCGACCTGACCGCCGCCGAGATCATCGGCCAGGTCTGGCTGGCGATTCGCTCCTTCGATGGTTTTCAGCCCGGCAGCGGTCGCATTGTCACCAACGTGGTGATGATGGGGATGGGCGAGCCGCTGCTCAATTTCGACAATGTCGTCGATGCCATGTCGCTGATGATGGATGACTTCGGTTATGGCATCTCCAAGCGCCGTGTCACGCTCAGTACCTCGGGGGTGGTGCCGGCGCTGGACAGGCTGGGCGATGTCAGCGACGTGTCGCTGGCCATTTCGCTGCATGCCCCCAACGATGCGCTGCGCAGCGAGCTGGTGCCGATCAACCGCAAGTACCCGATTGCCGAACTGCTGGCCGCCTGTCGTCGCTACCTCGACAAGCAGAGCGATACCCATCGTGTCGTCACCGTCGAGTACACGCTGATCGCCGGCGTCAACGACAGCGTCGAGCAGGCGCGCGAACTGGCGCTGTTGCTGCGCGAGTTTCCCTGCAAGATCAACCTGATTCCGTTCAACCCGTTCTCTCTCTCCGACTACCGTCGGCCGAGCAAGAGCGCCATTACCCGCTTCTGGCAGGTGCTGACCGACGCCGGTCATGTCGTCACTGTCCGCACCACCCGCGGTGACGATATCGATGCCGCTTGCGGGCAGCTGGTCGGGCAGGTTCAGGACCGCACCCGACGCGCCGAGCGCCACCGCCAGGCAGCGCTTGACGGCGCGCAGGTCATTCACGTCCTATAATGTCGCTTTGATCGTGACGGAACAGGGGCTTACGGCGGTATGTTGAGAGTCTGGAGAAGGTTTTTGGTGCTGCTGCCGCTGCTGGTACTGGCCGGCTGTGTCACCACCGAGACCGGTGCCTTTACCGAGAATAAGGATCCGCAGAAAAACGTCGAGCTCTCGGTGCAGGCGGCCCGCAGTTATATCCAGCGCGGCAACTGGGAAGCGGCCAAGCGCCACCTGCGCAACGCGCTGGCGGTGGATGAACGCAACGCCGAGGTGCACGAGGCGCTCGGTCTGGTATTCCAGAACACCGGGGAGTCCGAGCTGGCCGACCAGCACTTCCGCCGCTCGATAGCGCTGGATGGCAACTCGTCGCGGGTGCGCAACAACTATGCGGCGTTCCTCTACCAGCAGCAGGATTACCAGAAGGCAGCCGATCAGCTGGAGCGGGTGGCGGCCGATACCCTCTACGAAGGGCGCCCGGTGGCACAGACCAATCTTGGGCTGGTGCGCATGAAATTGAAGCAGTACGACGCGGCCCGCGATGCCTTCGAACGGGCGCGACTGATGGATCGCAGGAATCCCCTGACGCTGTTCCAGCTGGCGGAGGCCAACTATCAGCTCAATGAGCTGGCGCGGGCGCAGGAGTACTACGAGGCCTACCGCAAGCAGGTGCCGAGGCAGACGGCGGGCAGCCTCTGGCTGGGCATTCGGCTCGCGGACAAATTCGGTGATCGCAATGCCGTGGCCAGTTATGCACTGGTCTTGAAAAATCTCTATCCGCGGTCCGAGGAGTACCTCGAATACCAGCGTGTCTATGGCGATGGCGCAGATGGAAAGTAATTCGCAGACAGTTTGTTCCGGATCGCCCGGGCAGCAGCTGCGCGCGGCGCGCGAGCAGGCGGGGCTGACCCTGGAGCAGATGGCGCAGCAGCTGAACCTGCTGCGCGGTTTTCTCTCGGCCCTGGAGGAGGATCGCTACGACCGGCTGCCCGGTGCCACTTTCGCTCGCGGCTACCTGCGCAACTATGCGCGGGCGCTGAAGCTGAACGAAGGTGAGCTGCTGGCGCAGTTCGATGCCCGGATGCCACAGGCGCGACCGGTGCAGGTCGAGCCGACGCCGGCGCCGCGGTATCGACCGATCGCGCTGGACAGCCGCGCTCCGCGCCGCCACTGGAGTGCCGCCGCCGCGCTGATGGTGGTACTTGGCCTGTGGGGCTGGCAGCAGATGGACGAAAAGGCACCCGAGCTGGTGTCGCTGACGCCGGAGAGCAACAGTGTCAGCTTCACGTTGCCGGGTGGCCTCGACGAGGCGATGCCGTTTGGCGACAACCCGCTCGATTCCGTCGAGCTGTTGCCCAGCGTGCCGACCGAGCTGCAGCCGCAGAACTCTTCGGCCGAACAGGCCAGCGATACGGTGGCGGCGATCGACCGCCTCAACCTGCGTTTCTCGGCCGACTGCTGGGTGGAGATCAAGGATCGCGACAACAAGGTGTTGTTCGCCGCGCTGAAGCACGCCGACGAGCAGTTGCAGATCGAGGGGCGCGGTCCGTTCAAGGTGCTGCTCGGTTTCGCGCCGGGTGTCGAGATGGCCTACAACGGCCGGCCCGTCGATATCGACGTGTCGAGTGGCGCCCGCTCTGCCCGTCTGATCGTCGGCAGCAGCTGAGCGGGCGACAGCCGACTTTGTGTATTACCGAGGTTGAGATGAAATTCGAATCGCCGATCCGGCGTCGCCAGTCGCGTCAGATCATGGTGGGCAAGGTGCCCGTCGGTGGCGATGCACCGATCTCGGTGCAGACGATGACCAACACCGACACCTGCGACGTCGACGCCACCGTGGCGCAGATCGGGCGGGTGGTCGAGGCGGGTGCCGACATCGTGCGGGTGTCGATACCGACCATGGAGGCCGCTGAAGCCTTCCGTGCCATTCGCGCCCGGGTCGACGTGGCGCTGGTTGCCGACATCCACTTCGACTACAAGATCGCGCTGAAGGTGGCCGAGTACGGCGTCGACTGTCTGCGCATCAATCCGGGCAACATCGGCCGCGAGGATCGTATCCGCGCGGTGGTCGAAGCGGCCCGCGACCGCAATATCCCGATCCGCATCGGCATCAATGCCGGTTCGCTGGAGAAGGACCTGCAGAAGAAATATGGCGAACCGACGCCGGATGCGCTGGTGGAGTCGGCGCTGCGCCATGTCGAGATTCTCGACCGTCTGAACTTCCCCGACTTCAAGCTCAGCGTGAAGGCTTCCGACGTCTTCATGGCGGTGGCCGCCTATCGCAAGATCGCCACGCAGATCGAGCAGCCGCTGCACCTCGGTATCACCGAGGCGGGTGGCCTGCGTGGTGGCACGGTGAAATCGTCGGTGGGACTCGGCCTGCTGCTGATGGACGGCATCGGCGACACCATTCGTATCTCGCTGGCGGCCGATCCGGTCGAAGAGGTGAAGGTCGGCTACGAGATACTGAAGAGCCTGAAGCTGCGCACGCGCGGCATCAACTTCATCGCCTGCCCGAGCTGTTCGCGCCAGAATTTCGATGTGGTGGCGACGATGAACGCGCTGGAGAGCCGGCTGGAAGATCTGAACGTGCCGCTCGATGTCGCCGTCATTGGCTGCATCGTCAACGGTCCGGGCGAGGCGAAGGAGGCCGACATCGGCCTGACCGGCGGCACGCCGAACAACCTCGTCTATGTCGACGGCACCCCCGACCATAAAGTGGTCAACGCCGAGCTGGTTGACCACCTGGAACAGCTGATCCGGCGCAAGGCGGCGGAAAAGCTGGAAGCCGAGCAGCAGTTGATCGCACGCGGCTGAGACAACGGGCGATAATCACGCCGCTGTACGCGTCGTACATTGGACATTCGCGAAACCTTGGTCTGACGATCGAGTGCCCGGCGATCAAATACACCACCGTTTCGAGCAAAACCGTTTCGAGCACACATCCGTTTTGAGCATCTGATGGCAACCATTCAATCGATCCGGGGGATGAATGACATCCTCCCCGAGCAGACCCCGCTTTGGCAGTACCTGGAGCGCACCGTCGCCGCATTGCTGGCCAGTTACGGCTACCGCGAAATCCGCTTTCCGATCCTGGAGCAGACCGAGCTGTTCAAGCGCTCGATCGGCGAGGTGACCGACATCGTCGAGAAGGAGATGTACACCTTCGCCGACCGCAACGGTGACAGCCTGACGCTGCGGCCGGAGGGGACCGCCTGCTGCGTGCGCGCCTGCGAGCAGAACGGTCTGCTGTTCAACCAGAGCCAGCGCCTCTGGTACACCGGCCCGATGTTTCGCCACGAGCGGCCACAGAAGGGGCGGCTCCGTCAGTTCCATCAGATCGGCGTCGAAGCGTTCGGCATGGCCGGCCCCGATATCGACGCGGAGCTGATTCTGCTGACGGCGCGGTTGTGGCGGCAGCTGGGTGTTGTCGACGCCCTGACGCTGGAACTCAACAGCATCGGTTCGGCGTCGTCGCGCGCCACCTATCGCGCGGCGCTGGTCGACTACCTGGGCCAGTATCGCGACCAGCTCGACGAGGAGAGCCAGCGCCGGCTGGAGAGCAATCCCCTGCGCATTCTCGACAGCAAGGACGAGAACACACGCCAGTTGCTCGATGCCGCGCCGCGGCTGCACCAGTATCTGGACGACGAGTCGCGTGATCATTTCGCGCAGCTCCGCGCGGTGCTCGATGCCGCCGGCGTCGCCTATCGCGTCAACGAGCGGCTGGTGCGCGGTCTCGATTACTACGGCAAGACGGTCTTCGAGTGGACCACCGATCGGCTCGGCGCGCAGGGCACCGTCTGCGCCGGTGGTCGTTACGACGGGCTGGTCGAGCAGCTCGGTGGCAAGCCGACACCGGCGGTCGGCTTTGCGATGGGTGTCGAGCGGCTCGGTCTGCTGCTGGAGACGCTGCAGGCGATCCCTGCGGATATCGCGCTGGCCCCGCATGTCTATACGGTCGCCGCCGGGAGCGCGGCAGAGCGCGAGGCGCTGCTGCTGGGCGAGCGGCTGCGCTCGGCGCTGCCGGGCCTGCGCATCGTCACCCATTGTGGTGGCGGCGGTTTCAAGAGCCAGTTCAAGCGCGCCGACAAGAGCGGCGCCGCCATCGCGCTGGTGCTCGGCGACGATGAAGTGGCGCAACGGCTGGTAAATGTGAAGTGGCTGCGCGACGATGCGCGCCCACAACAGGCGCTGCCGGTCGATGACCTGGCCGCCTTCCTGGCCAACGAGCTGGCACTGCCGGCCGGCTGACGACCATCCTGAATCGACAAGTGTCGGCCCTGCCGACCGGAACGGAGAGAGTGCGTGGATAGCTATAAGACGGAAGAGGAGCAGCTGGAGCAGCTGAAGAGCTGGTTCCGCGAGAACGGCCGCAGCCTGGTGCTGGGTGTGGTGGTCGCGGTGGCGGTGGTGTTTGGCTGGCGTGGCTGGCAGTCGCACGAGAGCTCTCAGGTCGAGCTCGCGTCGGCACAGTTCATGAGTCTGGTCGAAGCGGTACGCCAGCTTGAGCAGCCCGATCGCGCCGCGGAGCAGGGGGCGACCGCCAACACCCTGGCCGAGGGCCTCAAGCGCGACTTTCCGAAATCGATCTATGCGCAGCTGGCCGTACTGCTGAAGGCGCAGCTGGCGGTGACCGGTGGCGATCTGGCACAGGCCGAGCAGGAACTGAACTGGGTGCTGGCGCAGAAGCCGACGAGCGAGATCGCGGCGCTGACGCGCCTGCGACTGGCGCGGGTGCTGCACGCCGACGGCAAACAGGATGAGGCACTGGCGCAGTTGCGTGACGGCGGCAGCTACACCTTCGCTTACGAGCAGGTGCGCGGCGACATTCTGCGCGCCAAGGGCGACCTGGCTGGCGCGCGCGAGGCTTATCAGCGCTCCAAGATGCTGGCGGCTGCGCTGCAGGAGCCGATGACCGATCCGCTGCTCGACCTGAAACTGCGCGACCTGGACACCGTTGCGGAGAAGAGTGAATGAGAGCGTGCGGAGTGGCGTGGCGCAGCGGGCGTCTGATTCTTCTTCTACTGGCGGCGCTGGTGTCGGGCTGTGCGCTCTTCTCCGACGATGATGAGGATGGCAAGAGTCCCGCGCCGCTGAGCAAGATCGAGGCCGAGCAGAAATTCGATCGGGTGTGGAGCCGCGGGGTCGGCGACGGACAGGGCAAGTTGTTCAACCGGCTGCGTCCGGCTGTCAGCGGTGACACGCTGGTGGCGGCATCGGCCGAGGGGCGGGTCGAGGCGTTCGATCGCCATACCGGCAAGTCGCTGTGGGTGACCAGGTTGCGACTGGCATTGACGGGCGGAGTCGCCATTGGCGGCGATCGCGCTTTCGTTTCGTCGACCGATGGCCGTCTGTGGGCGCTGGATCTCGCCACCGGCGAGAAGCTCTGGCGGCAACAGGTGGGTGGCGAAGTGCTGGCGCCGGCAGCAGCCGACGACAGCGTGGTGGCAGTGGCCACCTTTGACGGTCGCCTGGCCGGCTTCGATGTGGCCGATGGCACGCCGCGCTGGAGCTACGCTGCGTCGCCGCCGGTATTGAGTCTGCGCGCCGCCAGCGCGCCGCTGTTGTTCGAGGGGGCGGTGATTGCCGGCTTCGCCAATGGCCGCGTGGTGGCGGTCAGTCGCGACACCGGCCAGCTGTTCTGGGAGAGCCGCGCCGGCGTCAGTCAGGGCAGCTCGGAGATCGAGCGGTTGATCGATGTCGCCGGCGATCCGCTGATCTCGGACGGCATGTTGTTCGTGGTTGCCTATCAGGGCGACCTGAGTGCGCTGGAGCTGCGCAGTGGACGCCGGTTGTGGGGGCGCAAGGCTTCCAGTTTCGGTGCGCTGAGCGAGGGGTACAGCAACATCTATGTCGCCACGGCCGAGGGCAGCGTCATCGCTTTCGATCGCAACGACCAGGGGGTGCGCTGGGAGCAGAGTGTGTTGGCCCGGCGCCAGCTCAGCGGAACCGCAACCTGGGGCAGCTACGTTGCGGTCGGCGATTTCGACGGGTATGTGCACCTGTTGTCACAGGCCGATGGGCGCGTCGTCGCGCGCACCCGCGTCGACTCCGACGGTGTGCGGGTCGCGCCGCTGGTGGTCGACGACATCCTGTATGTCTACGGCAACGGTGGCAGGCTCTCTGCCTACCGTCTGCAGGCCGTGAAGTGACGGGCGCCGCAGGTGCCCGCTTTCTGAATATTCCCAGGTAGAGGTCGATGATGGTCCCGGTTCTGGCTCTGGTGGGCCGCCCCAATGTGGGCAAGTCGACCCTGTTCAACCGGCTGACCCGGACACAGGATGCGCTGGTCGCCAATATTCCCGGCCTGACGCGCGATCGTCAGTACGGCGAGGCGCGTCTGGACGGGCGCCACTTCATCGTCATCGATACGGCAGGCATCACCGGGCAGGAGGAGGGCATCGATGCCGCCGTCGCCCAGCAGTCGCAGCAGGCGGTCGACGAGGCCGATGCCGTGCTGCTGATGTTCGATGCGCGCACCGGCCTGACTGCCGTCGATCGCGAGCTGGCGCAGAAGATCCGCGCGCAGAGCAAGCCGATATTCGTCATCGCCAACAAGATCGACGGCGCCAATCCCGATGAGGCGATGGCCGAGTTCTACGAGCTTGGTGTCGAGCGCATCTACCCGACCACGGCCACGCACGGGCGTGGTGTGCGTCCGCTGCTCGAAGATGTGCTCAGTCTCTTTTCCGAAGACGATGCAGCGGGCGAGGCCGAAGAGCGTGCCGAACAGCAGGATCCGGGTATCAAGATCGCCATCGTCGGCCGCCCCAATGTCGGCAAGTCGACGCTGGTCAATCGTCTGCTCGGCGAGGATCGCGTGGTTGTCTACGACCAGCCGGGCACCACGCGCGACAGCATCTACATTCGTTTCGAACGCAACGAACACACCTATACGCTGATCGATACGGCCGGTGTCAGGCGTCGCAAGAATGTGCACGAGACGGTGGAGAAGTTTTCCATCGTCAAGACGTTGAGAGCGATCGACGACGCGCAGGTAGTGATACTGGTGATGGACGCCAGCGAGGGGTTGGTTGACCAGGATCTGCACCTGCTCGGGCACATCATCGACGCCGGTCGCGCCGTGGTCATCGCGCTGAACAAATGGGATGGGCTCGACGACGATCATCGCCGCATGGTCAAAGGCGAGCTGGAGCGGCGGCTGCAGTTCATCGATTACGCCGAGATCCATTTCATTTCGGCGTTGCATGGCACCGGAGTTGGCCATCTCTACGAATCGGTGCACAGCGCGCATCGCGCCGCGACGATGAAGCTGCAGACACACAAGCTGACGCAGATTCTGGAAAAGGCGGTGTTCGACCATGCGCCGCCGCTGGTGCAGGGGCGGCGGATCAAGCTTCGCTATGCTCACGCCGGCGGCAGCAACCCGCCGCGCATCATCATCCACGGCAACCAGACCGAGAAGGTACCGGCGGCCTACCAGCGTTATCTGGAAAAGACCTTCCGTCGCGAGCTGAAGTTGATCGGAACGCCCGTCTTCATCGAGTTCCGCACCAGCGAAAACCCCTACGCGGACCGCAAGAATACGCTGACGCCGCGGCAGGAGCGCAACCGCACACGCATGATGAAACACATCAAGAAGAGCAAGAAAAAATAGCGGTTACCCGTGGAGAGGGTGTGTGTCAGTTGTCGGCGGGGACGCGTATCACAACCGGCTCCGGCATGCGGATGATATAGAGCGATACCGCCAGCGCGATCAGCAATAGCGTCAGCGACAACCAGCGCCACGGCACGATCAGCAGTGCTGTCGTGGACATTGTCAGCCACAGAATGACGAGGATGCCGATCTTGCCGCGCCGGGGTATTCCCTTGCCATCGAGATAGAGGCGCAGGTAGGACCCCAGCCAGCGATGGTTGACCAGCCAGTGATGGAAGCGAGGCGAGCTGCGCAGGAAGCAGGCGGCTGACAGCAGCAGGAAGGGCGTCGTCGGCATCACCGGCAGCAGAATGCCGATCAACCCCAGTACCAGGGAGACCCACCCCGCCACCAGCAGCAGCCAGCGAATGGCGAGAGGATGTCGCAGGTGGTGCGGGGTCTCCATGGCCGAACCTCCACGCGGAGCAGGTACTCCTTCGTCCGGCGGTTCACGGCCCGGCGGTTCGCGCTCACCGAGGCTCACGGTGTGTTGTCAGCGTTCACTGCATGACAAAGCGCGGTTGCTGTGAGCGCGGGTAATAGGCTTGCCGATTGCCTTCGCTGCCACTGCCAAAGCGGTTGCCGCCACCCTGCTGGCCATAACTGCCCTGATTACCGTAACTGCTGTTGCCAAAATCCTTGTTGCCAAAATCATTGTTACCGGAGCTGTGGCCGCCACCGGTCTGCCCGCTGCGCACTGGTTTGACATGGCGTGCAACCAGTTTGCCGTCGAATACATGACACTCGAATTCGACGAGATCGCCCGTGTTGATGCGCTCGGCGCCACGCAGGCTCTTTGCATTCACATAAATATCGGGGCCGGCGCCATTTTCAAGGAAGCCGTAACCCTTTGCCACATTGAACCACTTGACTGTTGTTTTCATGATATTGAAGAACCATTTGCTGTGGTAAATGGATGTCCAGCTTCAAGCGCGAACGCTGGATTGGCATCCTTGCTTATGATTTTGACTACGTATTTGTTTTGTTGCAGCGATAACCATTGCGTCTGACGTTCTTTATCGGACTTTCCTGGCGTTTCAATGTTCCCGCAGTGGCCTGATGCAATGGTGTGCAGCGTTTCGGAAAAATGCTCATGCGTGCAGGTGCGATAAATAGGGTGTGTGGGCAGTGAACCACGTTCCGCGATGATGCTTGGTTCGAAAGTGAGGTGTCGCACGGTGAAATCCGACCGCCCGATCAGCCTATGCATTTGCTTTGAGGCTGTCAAATTCGGTCAGTTTGTACGGACTTGCGGATCGAAAGGGGTCATTGGCGGTCCTGGGGCGACAGGGCAAACAGCTTGCCGCGCACAGCCTGGCGGTAGCCACGCGGTGTCATTTTTGTCGCACTGCGGAACAGGCGGCTGAAATAGTCGCCGTCGCTGAAGCCTGAAGCCAGTGCCACTTCGGCGATGCCGAGATTGGTGGTGCGCAGCAGTTCCTGTGCGCTGCGCAAGCGCTGCTGCTGCAGGTAACGCACCGGTGTTGTACCGGTGGCCTGACGAAAGCGGCGATTGAGCGAGCGCAGGCTGATGCCGAGCTGCCGCGCCAGGTCGGGTATCTCGATCTCGTCGTTGTGATGGCGTTGCAGCCAGGCCTGTGCTTCCTGAATCAGCTCATCCGCGTGAACGTCTGCGCGAAAGGCATGGATGGCGAAGGGGCGGCGAATCTCCGGCGAGAACTGTGCCTCCACGTGGCGGGCAAGATCGACGCCATAGAAACGTTCGATGAAATGGATGGTCAGGTCGGCCACCGAGTTCACCGAGCCGGCGCAGTAGAGGTTGGCATCGCCGGTGATGAGGTGCTGGCGCTTGAGCTGTACGGCCGGATAGCGCCGCTCGAACTGGTCGAAGTAGAACCAGTGGGTGGTGGCCGGGCGGTGGTCCAGCAGGCCGGCCTCGGCCAGCAGGAAGCTGCCGGTGCCGACCGCGCACAGCAGCGTCTGGCGCTCGGCCAGATCGCGCAGCCAGGGCAGCAGGGCGCGATGGCGACGCAGATGGGGCAGTGGGTTGCGCCACAGCGCAGGCACGATCAGCAGGTCGGTCTGACCGACTTCGTACCAGAGGGCATCCAGCCCATAACGCATGCCGCTGGCCATGGTGGTCTGCTCCCCGGCGATACCGACCAGCTGGTGCCGCAGGGGGGTGGCCGTCGTGAGGTGGCGTGCCCGTGCCAGCTGATCGGCGGCGGAAAGCATCTCCATGGGCAGCGACAGGCTGGAGGCGAGTGTCTCCGGCAGGGCGAGCAGCGTGACATGAGGCATGAGGGTGGCCGGAAAGATCGGTTGAGTGGCTATTTTATCCGTATGGTTGCGCCTGTGTGCCACTAGAATCGCTGCTGTTGGCACCGACGGTGTGCCCCCCTCCCAGCAGATATCTTCTCGAGTACCGATATGGCCAGACTGCCTTTGATCGTCGGCTTTGGCGGCATCAATGCCGCCGGCCGCAGCTCCTTCCACCACGGCTACCGGCGCATGGTCATCGATGCGCTGCCGGAGGTGATCGCCGAGCGCACCCTGAAGAGTCTGGCGGCCCTGATGGGTCGGCCCGGCGCCGAGCGCGACGAGGCGGGGCGCCGCTATCTGCTGGATCACACATTGATCCGCCGCATCGAGCCCGACTGGTTCGACCCGGCGCGGGCGCCGCTGAACCGCAAACTGCCGATCGAAACCAACGGCGAAACTCTCAGCTTTGTCACCAAGGCGCGCAACCTGCCGCCGGAGCTACCGCCGCACTGGCGCGTCAGCGAAATCGACAGCCGCAACGTGCGTGTTGAAATTACGGGTGATACCGAGCTGCTGCTGCCCGATTTCGACGCGCTCGACGCCAAGGCCGGCGGCATCCTGCCGACCGGCTTCGATCCCGGTTCGCTCTACCAGTCGCGCAACCACCCGCGCGGCCTGCAGCTGGCGGTTTTTGCCGCCTCCGACGCGCTCGGCTCGATGGGACTCGACTGGCAGGCGATCTGCGATGTCGTCGCGCCCGATCAGATCGGTTGCTACGCCGGCAGCGCACTGGCGCAGTGTGATGAGAACGGCAATGGCGGCCTGCTCGGCGCCCGCTATCGCGGCAAGCGTGTCACCTCGAAACATCTGCCGTTCGGCCTGCTCGACATGCCGGCCGACTTCATCAATGCCTACGTGCTTGGCAATGCCGGCTACACCGGCGGCAACTCCGGCGCCTGCGCCACCTTCCTGTTCAGCCTGCGGCAGGGTGTCGAGGACATTCGCAGTGGCCGCGCCCGCGTGGTGGTGGTCGGCAGCGCCGAGGCACCGGTGTTGCCGGACGTGATGGAGGGGTTCATTGCGATGGGGGCGCTGGCCACCGACAAGGAGCTGCTGGCACTCGACGCACACAAGGGGCTGACCGAGCCCGATTACCGCCGCGCCTCGCGCCCGTTCAGCACCAACTGCGGCTTCACCATCGCCGAGGGGGCGCAGTACGTGGTGCTGATGGATGACGCGCTGGCCCTTGAGCTGGGTGCCAATATCTACGCCGCCGTCCCCGAGGTTTTCATCAACGCCGACGGCTTCAAGAAATCGATCTCGTCGCCGGGTATCGGCAACTACATCACCATGGCGAAGAGCTGTGCCACCGTGCGCGCGATTCTCGGCGACGAAGCGCTGCAGCGCCGCTCCTATGTACATGCGCATGGCACCAGCACGCCGCAGAACCGCGTCACCGAATCGCACATCTTCAACGAGGTGGCGCGACAATTCGGCATCGAGCACTGGCCGGTGGCGGCGATCAAGGCCTATATCGGCCACACCATGGGCGTGGCGCCGGGTGACCAGCTCGCCGCCAGTCTCGGTGTCTGGGCCGAGGGCATCATTCCGGGTATTCGTACCATCGACCACGTCGCCGACGATGTGCATCGCAGCAACCTGCTGATCGGCAGCGAACATATCCGTGTCGATCCGCTCAAGATCGATACGGCGCTGCTCAACGCCAAGGGTTTTGGTGGCAACAACGCGTCGGCGCCGCTATTGGCGCCGCACATCGTGCAGCGGATGTTGCAGAACCGTCACGGCGTCAAGGCGATGGCCGACTACCGCCAGCGCAACGAGAGTGTGCAGCAGCGCGCCGCCGACTACGACGAGCGCGCCTGCAACGGCGACTGGCAGATCGTCTACCATTTCGACCACAACGTATTGCAGGGCGACCAGTTGACGCTGGAGCCACATTCGCTGCGCGTGCCCGGCTTCGGACCGGCGGTCGATCTCGATATCGAATCGCCGTTCAGCGACTGGGCCTGATTGCAGGACACCCCGATGACAGGTAGCTGCGCATGAGTGTTGCCACGGCCCAGTCGACCCTGTTCAACACACGCTGGCTGCAGCGACTGCTGCGGCCAGTGGCGTCAGGGGTACTGCGTCTTTTCGGCTGGCATCTGGTCGGTCCGATACCGACACTCAAACGTTATGTGCTGATCGCCGCACCGCACACCAGCAACTGGGATTTCTTGCTGATGCTGCTGGTGGTGCTGAAGGCCGGCATAAACCTGCACTGGATGGGCAAACATTCGCTGTTCAAGCCGCCGTTCGGCGGCCTGATGCACTGGCTCGGCGGCATTGCCATCGATCGCAGCAAGACCAACAACGTCGTTTCGCAGATGGTCGAGCAGTTCGCCCGGCGTGATGAACTGATCCTGCTGATCACGCCGGAGGGTACGCGCTCACAGGTGGAGCGCTGGAAGACCGGCTTTTACCAGATCGCCGATGGCGCGCAGGTGCCGATCGTGCTGGCTTTTGTCGACGGCGAGCGGCGCGAACTGGGTTTTGGCGAAGTGTTCGCGCCGAGCGGTGATCTCGACGCCGATCTGCCAAAAATTCAGGCGCGCTACGCCGGGCTGCGCGGCGTGCGCACGCGCTGACGCCTTACAGACATTCGATCTCGTAGTACATATAGAAATCCTGCTCGACTGGCTCCGAACGTTCGCCCAGTTTTTTCCAACCGCGCGCGCAGAGTTGAGCCGACTGCTTGTGCAGTGCCTCGATCACGTAGAACGCCGAGTAGGGTGTACTGGCACTGCGGCCGAGCGTGTAGCGCTCGCGCAGTTCGAAGCGCTGGCCGCGACGGTCGGTGTCGGTCGTCACGGCGGTGCTGGCCGGTGCGGGAGAGGGACTGGCTGCCGGCGCCGGTGCAGTGGCAGGCGTGTCATACGCCTTGATTGTTTCCGTTCGCTTTCCTGTCTCCAGATTGCCCTCGGCGTCTTTCCAGACCTTCACGGCATCCTTCTTGTCCTTGAAGAACTCCTGAAAACGCAGCGAGTCTGCCTGTTCGACATCGGTTTCGGCGCTGGCGCCTGAACAGGCGATCAGGCCGGCGATGGCAAGCGCGCAGAGATGGCGGGTCGAGTGGTTCATGCGGGTCTTCTCCTGGTCCAGGTGAGTCCGGCGGTTGCTGAAATCGGTGTCGTCATCAAACGGACATCAAAACGTCATTATTGAGGCCAGTGCGAAAAAGAGGGGGCGAATGCCCCCTCGTCGGTACCGATCGTCGATCAGAAGTTCAGCTCGAAGCCAACACCAAAGGTGGAGTCCGTCGGTTTGCCAGCGTTGGCCAAGCCGGTACGTTGACCTTCGACTTCAAGCTGAGCGTAGTAGGCGAACAGCTTGGCATTCTTGTCGAGTTTGTAGTCGGCACCGACGGCAATCATGGTTGCTTCGGTGTCGCTGAGACCAGCCGCTACCGGGGTGGATTCCGAGTAGCCGTACTGCGCCTTCAGGATGAACTCCTTGGTCGCTGCGAATTCACCGCTGATGATCCAGGCATCTTGCTCCTTGTAGGAGCCGTTCCCAATGCCGGCGGTGGTGTTGCCGAAATCGCTCAGCTGATTCACCGAGCCGATAGAAGAAACCGATGGCAGGGTGTCGTTCCGATCGCTGCCCTCCGCGGTTTGGTAGAGCGCGCCGATCTTGGCTGCCCCGAGCATGACTTCCCCAACCAGACGAGTAATGTCGGCGGTGCCGGAAGGACTAGCGGAGGTCCCACCGCTGTTTGGCGTCATGCTCTGTTCATGTGCGATTGCGAGGTAGAGATTGGTGCCAGCGCCATAAGTTAGAGCAATCGACTTGGAGTCAGCCAGGCTGTCCTGAGTTTTTCCTGCTGAGGAGTCGATACTTTCACCGGGAGCGAACGCGGCAGTGAGAGCAAAGCCGCTCATCGACGGCGTCGTGTACATCACCATGTTGTTGCGGCGGTACTCGCCGACCATGTAGTAGCCGATGTCACCGATCTGCAGGTCGTTGAAGCGGTCCACTTTTTCCTGGATCAGCTTCAGCGGCGTGTCGTGGCGACCGGCCAGCACAGTACCCCAGCTGCCCTGGAAGCCGCCGGCGATGTTACGGGTGGAGAAGGTGGTGTCGTTGCTGTCGACAGTCACCTCATATTCCAGCTTGTAGATCGCTTTCAGGCTGTCGTTGATGGCCCAGTCGCCCTTTACGCCGAGACGCGAAGCATTGCTGAACATGCGCCAGTCGTCCTGCTGGGTTTCGACTGCGCCAGTCGTACGGTTGATCTGCTCGAGATCCATCGATTGCAGGGTTACGTTGACCTTGCCGTAGACGGTCGGAGCACCGGCGGTGGCGGTGGCAGCGGCGGTCACGGTCAGGCCGGCGATCAGCAGCGGAAGCAGTTTGCGTTTCATCCAGTTTCTCCACATTCGGTTGGTGTTCGCGAAGGTCGAGCTTCACGATGCCGCGCATTGTGTGGCGACTTTGTTGCATTTGTGTGACGAAATGTTTCGAAAGGATTACCGGGTCGTACTGCGAACGTGTGACGCAGGTCGACCGAATAGCTCGGGATCACCGCCCAGCGCGGCGCTGTTGATGGTGAGGGTCTGTGCCGTGGTGAAGGCGAGCAGGTAGTGAGGCCCGCCCGCCTTGGGTCCGGTGCCGGAACAGCCGCGACCGCCGAAGGGCTGGCTGCCGACCACGGCGCCGACCATGTCGCGGTTGATGTAGCAGTTGCCCACCTGCAGCTGCGCCGCGATGCGCTGCGCGCGCGCTTCGTTGCGACTGTGGATGCCGGCAGTCAGCCCGTAGCCCAGCTCGTTGATCGAGTCGACCAGCGCGTCGAGCCGGCGCTCGTCGTAGCGCAGGATGTGCAGGATCGGACCGAACGCTTCGTGTTCGAGCTCTGCAACCTGCTCGACGCTCAATAATGCAGGTGCCAGGAATAGCCCCGGTGCGGGTGTCTCGCCCTGGAACAGCAGTCGGCCGCACTGGCGATAGCCGTCGACGTAGTTGCCCAGGGTCTGCAGCGACTCGGCATCGATGATCGGGCCGATGTCACTGCTCCACTCCAGCGGGTCGCCGAGCTGGAGTTGTTGCATCGCTCCCTTCAGTAGCCGCTCGATGTCGTCCGCAATGGTTTCCGGCAGGCAGAGCAGGCGCAGTGCCGAGCAGCGTTGGCCGGCGCTGTCGAAGGCCGAGCGCAGTACATCCGTCACCAACTGTTGCGGCTGGGCGCTGCTGTCGGCGATCAGTGCGTTGATGCCGGCTGTTTCGGCGATCAGTGGAATCAGTGGGCCAGCGCGATCGGCGAGCGTGCGCTGGATGGCGCGCGCCGTCTGCAGGCTGCCGGTAAAGACGACGCCGTCGATGCTCTGGTGAGCGCACAGTGCGCCACCGAGTTGTGCGCCATCGCCCGGCAACAGTTGCAGCACTCCGTTTGGCAGGCCGCCCTGCATCAGGCACTGCGTGGCCAGTTGCGCCGTCAACGTCGACTGTTCGGCTGGCTTGGCGATCACCGCGTTGCCACAGACCAGCGCGGCTGCTGCCTGGCCGATGAAGATCGACAGCGGAAAGTTCCACGGCGTGATGCTGACGACCAGGCCGCGCGGCAAGAGCCGCAGGCTATTGCGTTCGCCATTCGGCCCGGGCAGTTCACGCGGGGTCAGCTGCTCGCGTGCCAGCGCCGCGTAGTAGCGGCAGAAGTCGATCGCTTCCCGCACCTCTTCCAGACCATTTTCGAGTGTCTTGCCGGTCTCTCGCGCCATCAGCGTCACCAGCTCGGCGCGGCGTGCCTGCAGTCGTTGCGCAACCGCGTCCAGTACGCCGGCGCGGGTTTCGACGGGTGTTTCGGCCCAGCGGCGCTGGGCTGTTCGCGCGTCGGTCACAGATCGTTCGAGTTGCGCCGTGGTGGCGGCTTGCCAGTAGCCGACCAGCTCGCCAGAGGCGGGGCTGGTTACTCGTTGCCGGTCGCGTTCACTGCCGTAGACATTGCTGCGGAAGGCGTTGATTTCGTGCAGCAGCGCGCGTCGCTCCGCCTCGCTGTGCAGCCAGACTCCTGCCGAGTCCTGGCGCGGGGAGTGAATGGCCGTGGGTGCCGGCAGCGGCTGTGCCGGTGCTTCTGCGCCCTGCAGCGGGTCTTGCAGCAGCCGCTCTATCGGAATGGTTGCATCGTGCAGCTGATGGACGAAGGCGTTGTTGGCGCTGTTCTCCAGCAGGCGTCGAATCAGGTAGGGAAGCAGTTCGTGTGGTTCGCCGACGGGTGCATAGATACGCAGCGCCAGATCGGGATGGTCGCGACGCACACAGCGGTAAAGTGCTTCGCCCATGCCGTGCAGGCGCTGGAATTCGAGCCGGCGCGGATCGGGTTGCCACTGCAGGATGGTGGCGATGCTGTGCGCGTTGTGGGTGGCGAACTGTGGCAGCAGGCGGTGTGGGTGGTGCAGCAGCCAGCGCGCGCAGGCGAGGTAGGCGAGGTCGGTTTGCCATTTGGCGGTGAAGACAGGATAGGTGTGCAGGCCGCGCTGCTGCGCACGTTTGATCTCGCTATCCCAGTAGGCGCCCTTGACCAGCCTGATGCGGAACTGGGTGTCGTAGCGGGCGGCCAGTTCGCCGATCCAGTGAAGTACCGCCAGCACGCGCGGGTTGTAGGCCTGCACGGCCACACCGATGCGCCGTCGGCAGCCTGGCGGCAGCCCGTCGCACAGCCGTTCGAGCAGCGCCATCGACAGCTCCAGTCGGTCCGCCTCCTCGGCATCGAAGGTGACGTCGATGTCGGCGGCGTTCGCCCGTTGCACCAGCGCTTGCAGTCGCGGCAGCAGTTCCCGCTGCAGCCGTTGCCAGTGTTGTGTCTGGTAGCGTGGGTGCAGCGCCGACAGCTTGATCGAGATGCCGGGGCGCGCGATGCCGGCCGGCGGCTGCAGTGCGGCGACGGCATCGATGGCTGCGTGGTAAGCCTGCAGGTAACGATCGCTGTCTTCCGCGGTCAGCGCCGCCTCGCCGAGCATGTCGATGGAGTGGGTGGTGCCTGCGGACCAGTGTTGGCGTGCACGAGCCAGTGCCCGGGGCAGGTCCGCACCGAGTACGAACTGATCGGCGAGATGGCGCATGCCGCGCTTCAGGGCGCGACGCAGCAACGGTTCGGCGAGGCGACCCCGCCAGCGCTGCAACCAGGTCGGCAGGTCGGTCGGCGGGCGTCCGCTGCGATGGTCCCGGTCTGCCAGCCAGCTGCCCGCCAGCGCCAGTCCCCAGCTGGTGGCATTCACCAGGGGCGATTCACTGTGGCCGACATGGCGGCGCCAGTCACCGGGTGTCAACAGGTCGCGGATCAGGGCGTCGGCGCAGTCGGCGTCGGGAATGCGCAGCAGGGACTCTGCCAGCACCATCAGCGCCAGCCCCTCGCGACTGCCGAGCGGGTATTCACGCAGCAGCGATTCGACGCCAGGCCCCATGCTCTGCCCGGCGCGAATCGATGTGATCCACTGCGCCGCCCTCGCCGATGCCGCGGGGAAGGGTTGCGCGGAGAGCAGTTCCGCGCGCAGCGGTTCCAGCGCCTGCTCCTCGCTGGCGAACCACGCTTCCGTCAGTGCGCGCCAGGCGGTATTGGCACTCATGACACTCCCTGTAGACAAGGCTGGGTGTGAAGGCTGAGCCGGCTGGCCACCCGACCGCCATTATCTATACTTCGGCGCGTCGCGGTGGGAGATATACCGCAACCGACACTTACTTCCGGACGAGGCGCCGTGGCGCCCAGCGATGCCCCATGAATAATAAGAATGCTTCAGGTCAGCTGCGCCGTGACGCGCTGCAAATGGTTGCCGCCAGTCGCGGCCTCGACTACGCCGCCATCGTCGCTCATCAGCCCGAGGCTATTGCCCGGTTGCGACAGGTTGCCACCGAGTTGCGGCTTGAATTGGGCCGCCTGCGTTCAGGCTCCGATGAGGCGTTGGACGCCTACGCTCGGGTCCAGCCGCAGCCGTCGGGACGCCCGGTCGTGGCGTCGGAGGCGCTGGCGGAAAGACGTCGACATTGTGTTGATGCGCTGGGCAGGGCGGGCCTGGGTGCGCGGCTTGGCAAGCTCTACTGCAGTAACGCGGAGCAGCGGTTGGTGCCGTTCAAGGAGGCGCCGCACAAACGTGGGCTGATGCCCTTCGATATGGTGGTGGCCGCCGACTACACGCCGGGCGAGGGTTACCACGGCATTTTCATCACGGCGAGCGAAGTCGTGGCAGGGTTTCTGCCTCGTTCGGCCGATGGGCGTGACTGGCAACTGCGCGCGCGAGCCCCCTATGCCAATCTGGCCCAGATGGTCGAGAAGGTCGGTCTGATGTCGGCCGGCTTTCCGGTCGGTTGAGCATTGCCAGAGGGGGAATATTTTTCCACAAAATCTGTGGATAACTTTCTGGATAAAATGTTGCCGTTACGTTGTGGGCCGTGTTGCGCGCAGACTTCAGCAAATCGGTCAAAAAGCGATCAGTTTCTAAATTAAATATATTAATCAAATAGATACGTTATTTTTTTAAAGTGGTTTTGATAAAAATTTTGCATCTCGCGAATATGACGGTTTTGCTAAAAACCCGATTTGTCAATGTGAATAAGTGTTACCGGGTAACACTCGCCCCCTGTGTCGGCTGAAATGTTTGTCGCGCTTGGTTCTGGCGGTGAGGAGCCACTTAGGGCGGCTGAGTGTGGGCGATAGGGACAGTGTTCGTGACCAAAATGTGACAGTGTCGCTGCCTCAATCTCCGCGATAGATACAGCCGCTGCTGCAGGTCTCGTGAACCTCGACGGCGTTGAGTGATGGCAGTAGCAGACGCGTCTGAGTCCAGATCCAGCGTGCAAGGTTCTCGCTGGTGGGGTTTTCGAGGCCGGGAATCTCGTTCAGATAGTAGTGGTCGAGCCGCTCGAGGATGGGGGCGAAGACGCGCTTGATGTCGCCGAAGTCGAGCACCCAGCCGCTCTGGTCGCCAACCGGGCCTGCAATGTAGAGGCGGACACGGAAGCTGTGACCGTGCAGGCGGGCACATTTGTGGCCGGCGGGAACGTTGGGCAGGTGATGAGCTGCCTCGAACTGGAACTCCTTGAAAATCTCCATGGCGGGCCGTGGTCCGGGGCTGATTCTGGGGGCGGCAATGGTAAGTGCCGGCTGTGGCGATTGTACAGTTGAGGTGGTCCGCACCGATTTGGAGGGGCCGGGTGGAGAGGGAGATGTCGCGCCGATCTTGCTTAAAAAAGCGTCAATTTGGCGCAAATATGGCGTCAGAAATTTTTCTTTTCGGGGTTTGACTTCGAATTTCAGATCTGTAGAATGCGCACCACTCGATTGCAGGGGTGATTAGCTCAGCTGGGAGAGCATCTGCCTTACAAGCAGAGGGTCGGCGGTTCGATCCCGTCATCACCCACCATAATCCTTGCGCAATCGGGGTCTCAGCGGCCCGGTAGTTCAGTCGGTTAGAATGCCGGCCTGTCACGCCGGAGGTCACGGGTTCGAGTCCCGTCCGGGTCGCCATCTACACGCTCTTCCTTCCTTTAATACGTTCCTGGAAATAGCTGCCTGTGACCACTCGGTGGTTTTCGGGTACTTTCTCGTCGTGCTCCTTTTGCGCTTGTTTGCCGATCTCCCGTGAAACTGGCGGTAGCTGGCCTCTATTTGGCGCGTTGCCAAGCGGTTCACACTTGCGCGTATGCCAAATCCCCCCCTCTGTCCATAATTGGCGGGCATTGAAGGAGTTGTTGCCGGACGAAGGATCGGAGGTTTGGCTGTGCTCCGCCCTCCGGTCGGCGTGGGCAGGGAATCGGGAATGAGCAGACGCACCCAAATTGTCACCCATGAGGCAGTGGTCTTTTTTGACGGCGACAAGCTGGTCAAGGAGATGCTGCGCTCCGAGTTTGAGGCGGTACTCGATCAGGTGGTCGGTCTCTCCGACTTTGCCGGGCGGGAGATGCAGGCATGTTTCCTGCGTATCAATCAGCGCCTGCAGATCGTGGGCGCCCTCTTTTTTCTGGTCGACTTCGACCAGCACGGCTTCGTCAATCGCAGCTGGAACCTGCCGTTGTCGCAACTGCTCGACAACGCCGGTCGCGGTCCCGATCTCGGCGCGGGTCGCATTCGGCTCGGCTGTCGCAGCCAGTGTTCGATTCCCTGGCATCAGCGCCAGTTGTGGGATCCGCAGCTGGAGGGGAAACACGGCAGTCTCCAGCTGCTGACCGTCGCCATACGGCGCAATCGGCTCGGCCTGCCCGCCGAGGAGGCTGAACCCGAATTGCAGGAGCCGCCGGTCTTGCAGGTACAGGCGCAACCTGGCACCCGGCGCCGCAAGCGGAGCGGGGAGGGCGAAGGGGGGCAGAAGAGGGGGGTGGCGGAGTCCGCGATCCCGCAGCGCCAGCTGGATGAGCGCATGGCCGAACTGGTCGGGCGTCATGAATTGCAGCTGGCCGCGCAGAAAACCGCTGCCGCTGAAGAGTTGGCGCGGCTGCATCAGCACTATCAGATCGAAGTGGCTCAGCTGAAGGCATCGCTGGAGTCTGCCAGGCAGCTGTTCAAGGACGAGAAGCGGCGAACCGTGACGCTGAAAGAGAAGCTGGCGGGGCAGGCCTCGGAGTTCCAGTTGTTGCGCGAGCAGGCACAGCAGGAGATGGCCGAGGCACGGGGCGACGAGCTGGAGCGCCTGCAGCAGCAGTTCGACCTCGAATTGAAGGCCCGGCTCGATCAGGCGACGGCCGAGCTGCGTGAAATGCTGGAGATGCGCGAGGTCGAGCTGTTCTACCGCGAGGAGCAGATGGGTGGGCTGCGCGAAGAGATTGCCCGGTTGCGCCGCGAGCGCGAGCAGCTGATTACGCGCAGTGGCGACCAGATGGTTCAGCAACTGGTCGAGAGCGGTATCGCCTTTGCGGCCTACCTGCCGGGCTCGGAGGTGATCAACATTCCGGTCGGCGACCTGCCGCGTTATCTGGAGTCACCGGTCGCCTACATGGCGGAGCAGTGCCATGTGACGCTGGAGCACTATCAGCAGTGGTCGAGCCATCATGACTTGCCGGTCTGCGGCGCCATGCTGGAAGATGGCTCCCAATGTGGCGAGCTGCTGACGAAGGTGACACGTCCAAACCTGTTCGTGCCCGGCGACAGTGATCGTTGCCGCCACCACAAGAATAGTGCCGTCACACCGCTGCACGCGCAGTCGGGACGCAAGCCCTGACCGCGTTCACGATCAGGGGAGTGTTGTCATGATGACGGCGAGCGACTTCAAGGGTGGGAGCAGATCGTGTTTTCGATGAATGATCGACAGCAGTTCGATGGCGGATTGCCGCGCGATGAGGCGGCGACTGTCTCGGGCGAGGATCTGCAGCTTGCGCTGAAGCGGTACCTGCTGCAGACGCTGGTGCCGGTCAATGCCCTCACCGAGGATCACCTCAACACCCTGCTGCGCGACACCGGCCTGGAGACGATCTGTCGCGGGCAGGCGCTGGCACGCCGGGGCGACTGCGACAACCAGCATATCTACCTGCTCAGCGGCAGCGTGATGATCGGCGATGGTGACGGCGAGCGGCGGCTGGTCAGTGCCGATGCGATCGAAGCGCGCTTCCCGATCGCCCACCAGCAGCCGCGCCTGCAGACGGTGGTCGCCGCCGAGGATTGCCAGGTCATCCGGTTCGACAGTGATCGTCTCGATGCCATGCTGGCCTGGGACCAGGCAGCCAACTACATCACCCTGGACATTACCGGTCAGCGCGATCTCGACGAAGACGCCGACTGGATGTTGATGCTGCTGCGCTCGAACCTTTTCTACAAGGTTCCACCGATCAATATTCGCGAGATTCTCAACCGTTTCCGTCCGACATATGTCGCGGCCGATACCGTGGTGCTGCGCCAGGGTGAACTCGGTGACTGCTGCTTTTTCATCAAGGAGGGGGAGGTCGAGGTGCTGCGGGCCGAACACGAGCGCGCGGCGGCGCAGTCGATCGCCCGCCTCGGTGTCGGCCGCTGCTTTGGCGAGGATGCGTTGGTCAACGATGCGCCGCGCAATGCCACCATCGTCATGCGTGAGAACGGCGTGTTGATGCGGCTCGACAAGCAGGACTTCTATCTGCTGCTGAAGTCGCCGCCTGTCAACACCGTTTCGCTGTCCGAGCTGGAGCGCGAAGTGGCGGCGGGTGCCGAGCTGATCGATGTGCGCACGCAGGATGAGTTCGAGTGTGCACATGCGACCGCCGCGCTGAACATGCCGCTCAACATCCTGAAACTGAAGTCGCGCCTGCTGCAGCGCGACCGCCGCTATATCACCTACTGCAACAGCGGGCGACGCAGTGGTGCCGCCGCTCACCTGCTGGCCGCCGATGGCTACGATGTCGTTGCCCTGCGTGGTGGCACCGATACCCTGCCACTGACGCAGCGGCTGCACTTTCTCGGCGAAGGTGATCCCGACTACCTCAGTCGTCAACAGGCGCTCGCGTCGGTCTGAGCCGAATCCGCGTCGTCGCACCGTATGGCCGCACCGTATAATGGCCGCCACTTTCCCGGGCGGTGGAAACCAGTTGATGGAACCGTTTCGCAATATCGGCATCATGGGGCGCGACGGCAGTGGTGTCGTCGAGTCGCTGCAGCGGCTGATCGCCTTCCTGCAGAATCGTGGCCTGTCGATCATCGTCAGCGACAATCTCGAAGCGTTGGTCAATCCCGTGCAGAAGTCGCAGGTGAGAATCAGCCTGCGCAAGATGATCGGCGAGGTGAGTGACCTGATCATCGTCGTTGGCGGTGATGGCAGCCTGCTCGCCGCTGCGCGGTTGCTGGCCCGTTTCGACGTGCCGGTGCTCGGCATCAATCGCGGACGGCTCGGCTTCCTGACCGATGTTTCTCCGGACGAGATCGAGGTGCAGGTTGGCGCCGTGCTCGACGGCCACTACCGGCTGGAGAAACGCTTCCTGCTCGATGCCATGGTGAAGCACGACGGCGAGCCGATTGGTGTCGCCGACGCTCTCAACGACATCGTCGTCAACTCCGGTACCTCGGCCAAGATGATCGAATTCGAGCTCTTCATCGAAGGGGAGTTCGTCTATCGACTGCGTGCCGATGGACTCATCGTCTCGACACCGACGGGCTCGACCGCCTACTCGCTCTCTGGCGGCGGCCCGATCATGCACCCGCGCCTCGATGCCGTGGTGTTGGTGCCGATGTTCCCGCACACGCTGAGCAGCCGCCCGATCGTCGTCGACGGCAACAGCGAGATCAAGATCGTCATCCTCGACAGCAATGTCGGCCTGGTGCCGGTGACCTGCGATGGCCAGGTCAATCTCAACGCGCAGCCCGGCGATGTCATCTACGTGCACAAGAAGCCGCACAAGCTGAAGCTGATCCATCCGCCGAGCCACAGTTTCTATGCCAGCTGCCGTCAAAAACTGGGCTGGAATTCGCAATACAGTGGTTGAATCAAGCGACGGCTCATTTACCGGGTATGACCTGATCGGCGATGTGCATGGCTGCGCGCTGGCGCTGCGCGAACTGCTCGATCAACTCGGGTATGTCGAACAGGGTGGTGTTCATCGTCATCGCGACCGTCGCCGCCCGCGGCAGGCGCTGTTCCTGGGAGACATCATCGATCGTGGCCCGCGCATTCGCGAGACGCTGCTGCTGGTGCGGGCGATGATCGAGGCGGGCAGCGCGCGCATCGTGATGGGCAACCACGAGTATCACGCGCTCGCCTTTCATACGCCGGATGGAGCTGGCGGCTGGTTGCGAGAGCGCAACGAGCGGCACATCCGCATCCTCGAAGCGACGCTCGAACAGTTCGCCAGCCACGATGCCGATTGGCACGATGCGCTGGCCTGGTTTGCCGAGATGCCGCTGCTGTTGCAGCCGCCGGGTTTTCGTGTCATCCACGCCTGTTGGCACTTGCGCGAGGTCGACCCGTTTCTGGCCCGTTGTCCTGGCGCCATCATGTCCGAATCCTTCCTGCATGAATCGGTGCAACCCGGAACCTTCGCCTCGCAGTTCGTCAAACATGCAACGCGTGGCCTCGACCTGCGACTGCCCGATGAGCAGGTGATGGTGGGGCTCGATGGCATGTCGCGGCGCTTCTTTCGCTGCAAATTCTGGGTTGCGGAGCCGCGCACCTATGCCGACCTCGAGTTCCAGCCCGACCGCCTGCCCGTCGAACTGGCGACACAGGCGCTCAGCCCCGCCGAGCGGGCGCAACTTTTTTACTACGACGCCGCACAGCCACCGCTTTTCATCGGGCACTATTGGCAGCAGGGGCGGCCGCGGCGATTGACCGCCAATGTCGCCTGTCTGGACTACAGCGCGGTGAAAGGTGGCCGCCTGGTGGCATATCGCATGGATGGAGAGTCGACCATCGACAACAACAAGTTCGTCTGGGTGGACGGATTGCGCTGATTCACGATCGCTTGGGAGTATTGATGGCGGAGATAAAGGCGTTCGATGTCGCGCTCGGCGAGGACCTGCGCGAGATCAGTCTCTACTGGTGGCAGCAGGGCATTGCGCACCGAATCAGTGAGCAGGCGGGGCGGCAGACGATCTGGGTCAACAGTGAACAGGACGCTGAGCGGGCGCAGGAGAGTTACCACCGATGGCAGCAGCAGATGTTGGAAGTGCGTCCGCCGGATGTCTGGTTGCAGGTGGCGAAAACCACGCGGCGGCTGCCGCTGTTGCCAGTGACGCTGGGTGGCATTCTGCTCAGCATCATCGGTTTCCTGCTGGTGGCGTTCGAGCGACAGTTTCCGCTGTGGATTGACCACTTTACCTTCACCACGTTGTGGTGGGACGGGCAGCAGATGGTGCCGGTGTTCCCCTTGTCCCAGCCGTGGCGACTGCTGACGCCGGTTTTTCTCCACTTCTCACCGTTGCACATCGTCTTCAACATGCTCTGGTACTGGGAGCTCGGCGGCCGTGTCGAGCGCCAGCAGGGGGCATGGCGGTTACTGTGGGTGGCGGCGGTGATTGGTGTGTTCTCGAATGTCGCACAGGGGTGGTTGTATGCTCCCGGCGTACGTTTCGGTGGCATGTCGGGCGTGATTTACGGGCTGCTCGGCTACTGCTGGCTGTGGGGAAAGCTGCGTCATTCGCGTGAGTTGGCGATTCCAAAACCGGTGATGGTGGTAATGATCGCCTTCATGCTGCTTTGCATGGTGGGATTCACTGAGTTGCTGGGACTCGGTGCGACCGCCAACGCCGCGCACCTCGGCGGGTTGTTGGTGGGATTGGTGCTGGGTGGGTTGACCGCGCTGCTCTCGCCCGGAACACGGCCGCACCGGTGATATACTGCGCCGCCGTTTTCCTGTCCGGTTGCCGTTCATGGACTTCAATCAGCTGATCACCAACATCACGCCCGAGATCTACGCCAGCCTGAAGCGCGCGGTCGAAATTGGCCGCTGGCCCGACGGTCGTCGGCTGACCGACGAGCAGCGCCAGCTGAGCCTGCAGGCAGTGATCGCCTGGGAGGCGAAGTTCCTGCCCGAGACCGAACGCACCGGTTATATCGATCGCGGCAGCAAGGCCGACGACGAGGTCTGCGACAGCCATGACCACACCGATGAGCAAGGCCACCAGGGTACCGAACAGCCGGTAAAGTGGCTGCATTGAACGCTGATACTTCCGTGACCATCGAGGCGCAAGGCAACCTGCGCAAGATGCGCGCCGAACCCGGTTCGCCGTCGCGTTATCAGTTGGTCATTGGCGAGCAGCTGATCGATCTCAATCCGCTGCTTGGCCGCCGCGTCGAACTCGAATTTCTGGGTGCGATCAACTGCCTGCACTGCGGGCGAACCACCCGCAAGAGTTTCAATCAGGGGCACTGCTACCCCTGCTTCCAGAAGCTGGCCAGCTGCGACAGCTGCATCGTCAGTCCGGAAAAGTGCCACTTTGACGCTGGTACCTGTCGCGAGCCCGAGTGGGCACAGCAGCACTGCATGCAGCCGCATGTCGTCTACCTCGCCAACTCCTCCGGCTTGAAAGTGGGTATCACCCGCGGCACCCAGGTGCCGACGCGCTGGCTCGATCAGGGTGCAGTGCAGGCGCTGCCGATTCTCGTTGTGCAGACGCGGCTGCAGTCCGGCCTGGTCGAAACGCTGCTGAAGCAGTTTGTCGCCGATCGCACCAACTGGCGTGCGATGTTGAAAGGGCAGGTCGATCTGCTCGACCTGCGCGTCGAGCGCGATCGGTTGCTCGATCGCTGTGGTGACGGGCTGGCGCAATTGCAGCAGCGTTTTGGCCTGCAGGCGATCCAGCTGCTCCCTGATGCCGAGCCGCTTCACTTTGACTATCCGGTGTTGCAGTATCCGGCCAAGGTGACCAGCTTCGATCTCGACAAGACACCGCAGGTCGGCGGCACCCTGATGGGCATCAAGGGTCAATACCTGATGCTCGATGGTGGTGTCATCAACATCCGCAAGTTTGGTGCCTATCAGGTCTCCTTCCGCAGCGAGTAGACGAAACCTGAATGCCGTTGCGCGGTCATCCAGCGAAGTGCCGGCGGCCCATGCCGTGAAGGCGTTGTGCCAATACCTGAGAGCAGGCGAGGAGAGAGTCATGCGCGATGCACAGCCCCGCAGTGTCTATCTGAGCGACTACCGCGTCCCCAACTACCTGATCGACACCACCGATCTCCACTTCCGTCTCGGTGAAAGCGAGACGCGCGTGCGTTCGACACTGGCGCTGCGCCGCAACCCGGCTGCTGCACCGGGGCCGGCGCCACTGCAGCTGCACGGTGTCGAGCTCGAATTGTTGTCGCTGCAGATCGATGGCCGCGAGCTGCGTGCCAGTGAGTTTCGTTGCGACGGTGAAACGCTCACCATCGCCCAGGTGCCGGAAACGTTCACGCTGCAATGCGAAACACGCATTCACCCCGAATCGAATACCTCGCTGGAAGGGTTGTACAAATCGCGGGTGATGTTCTGCACGCAGTGCGAGGCCGAGGGCTTTCGCAAGATCACCTGGTTCATCGACCGCCCCGACGTGATGTCGGTCTACACCGTCACCATCGACGCCGAACGCAGCCGTTATCCGGTGTTGCTCAGCAATGGCAATCTGGTCGAAGTGAACGATGACATTGGTGACGGCTACCATCGCGCCGTCTGGCACGACCCGTTCCCGAAACCGAGCTACCTGTTCGCGCTGGTGGCGGGCGATCTCGCCCATATCGAGGATCGCTTCCGCACCATGGGTGGGCGCGACGTGACACTGCGCATCTACGTCGAAGCGAAGGATATCGACAAGTGCGACTACGCGATGGACTCGCTGAAACGCTCGATGCGCTGGGATGAGGAGGTCTACGGTCGCGAATATGACCTCGACATCTTCAACATTGTCGCCGTCGACGATTTCAACATGGGAGCGATGGAGAACAAGAGCCTCAACATCTTCAACACCTCCTGCGTGCTGGCGGTACCCGAGACAACCACCGATGTGGGGTTCCAGCGCGTCGAGGCGGTGGTGGCGCACGAATATTTCCACAACTGGTCCGGCAACCGCGTCACCTGCCGCGACTGGTTCCAGCTGTCGCTGAAGGAGGGGTTCACCGTTTTTCGCGACAGCGAGTTTTCAGCCGACATGGGATCGCCGACGGTCAAGCGGGTCGAGGATGTCAGCCTGCTGCGCACGCTGCAGTTCGCCGAGGATGCCGGTCCGATGGCCCACCCGGTGCGGCCCGATGCCTACATGGAGATCTCCAACTTCTACACGTTGACGGTCTACGAGAAGGGTTCGGAAGTGGTGCGGATGTTGAGCCAGTTGCTCGGCGCGGAGCAGTTCCGCCGCGGCTGCGATCTCTACTTCGAGCGCCATGATGGCCAGGCAGTCACCTGCGACGATTTCGTGCGCGCGATGGAGGAGGTGAGTGGCCGTGACCTGACGCAGTTCAAGCGCTGGTATTCGCAGGCTGGCACACCGAAACTCGAAATTTTTGGCAACTACGACGAAAGCGCACGCACGTTTGCGCTGACCGTCCAGCAGTCCTGCCCGCCGTCGCCGGGGCAGCCGGGCAAACTGCCTTTCCATATTCCGCTGGCGATTTCTCTGTACGGTGATGCCGGTGCGCTGCGTCTGCAGCTGCAGGGAGCGGCACCGAATATCGAAACCGGTGACAACACCGAGCTGGTGCTCGATATCACCGAGCCGGAGCAGGTCTTCCTCTTCACCGATCTCCCGGAGCGCCCGGTGCCAAGCCTGCTGCGCGGATTCTCGGCGCCGGTGCGACTGCACTATCCCTACACGCGCGATGAATTGATGCTGTTGATGCGCAGTGATAGCGACGGCTTCTGTCGCTGGGATGCCGGGCAACAGCTTGCCGTGGCCGCGCTGCGCGACATGATGCAGGCGTGGCGCAACGGCGCAACGATGCAACTTGATCAACGTGTCATCGATGCTTTTGCAGCGCTGCTGGCCGACGATACGCTCGACCCGGCGATGGTGGCGCTGATGTTGACGCTGCCGACCGAGGCCTATCTGGCCGAGATCAGTGATGAGGCCGATGTGTTCGCCATCCACGCCGCACGTGACGCGGCGCGCCGGCAGGTTGCACAGGCGCTGGAGCCTGCGTTCTGGCGTGTCTGGAAAGCGCTCGCCAGCGATGAGCCCTACGCGGCCACCGCTGCGCAGATCGCGCGGCGCAGTCTGCGCAACGCTTGTCTGGTCTATCTGATGGTGGGTGAGAGTGCGGCGGCGGTGCAGGCCTGCGTCGAACAGTTCGAACGTGCGCACAACATGACCGATGTGATGGCGGCGCTGACGGCGCTGGTCAACAGCGGTCGCGAGCGTGAAGCGCAGGTGGCGCTGGCTCAGTTCTATCAACGCTGGCAGCAGGAGCCACTGGTGGTGAACCAGTGGTTCCAGGTGCAGGCGATGAGTTCACGCGACGATGCATTGTCTCGTGTCCGCGACCTGATGAAACACAAGGCGTTCGATATCCGCAACCCGAACAAGGTACGGGCACTGATCGGGACGTTTGCGGGTAGTAATCCGGTCAACTTCCATCGCGAGGATGGTGCCGGTTACGCCTTCCTGGCCGAGCAGGTTCTTGCCCTCGATGCGTTGAATCCACAGATCGCCGCGCGCCAGCTGGCGCCGCTGACCAAGTGGCAGAAGTATCCGGTCGCTGCGCGAGAGCGGATGATTGCGGCGTTGCGCAGTATCGAAGCGCACGGCGCGCTGTCACCGGATGTATTCGAGGTGGTGAGCAAGAGTCTCGCCGTTGCTGTTTGAACCAGTCTGAAAGTGCAGTGAGGTAACGGCGTAAGCGCGCAGCCGTGTGTTTCGCTGGGACCGTGTGTCGCCAGGGATGGCGACACCCGAGCCTGTCCATGGATGGACGTCGTTGCGTGTCCCGGCGGAATACACGGCTGCGCGCGTGCTGAGGCTCAATCGAATCTACACAACGTCATGCAGCAGGAAATTGGAGAGTTAAAAAATGACACTGCGCCCACGCCGCTCGGTGCTCTACATGCCCGGCAGCAACACCCGCGCGCTGGAGAAGGCGAAGACGATCGCCGCCGATGCGCTGGTGTTCGATCTCGAAGATGCCGTCGCGCCGGATCAGAAGGTGGCGGCGCGCGAACTGGCGGTCGATGCCGTGCGCAATGGCGGTTATGGTCGTCGCGAGATGGTGATACGTGCCAACGGTCTCGACACCGAGTGGGCGGTCGACGATCTGGCGGCAATTGCGACCAGCGGTGCCGATACGGTCTGCCTGCCGAAGGTCGAGAGCGCGGCGCAGGTCCGGCAGGCCGCCGAACTGCTCGAAAAGCACGGCGCGCCGGCGTCGATGCAGATCTGGTCGATGATCGAGACGCCGCGCGGCGTGCTGAATGCCGCCGCGATCGCCGGTGCCCATCCGCGGCAGGCGGTGCTGGTGATGGGCACCTCCGACCTGGCCAAGGAGCTGCGCGTGCCGCACACGCCGGATCGTCTCGGTTTCATCACGTCGCTCGGTCTCTGCGTGTTGGCGGCGCGGGCGCACAACGTCGATATTCTCGATGGCGTCTATCTCGATATTCGCGACAGCGAAGGTTTTCGCGCTGCCTGCGAGCAGGGGCGGATGCTCGGTTTCGATGGCAAGACGCTGATTCACCCCGATCAGGTCGCAGTAGCCAATCAGGTGTTTGCACCTGACATCGAGGCCGTGGCGCGCGCGCGGCGGTTGCTCGATGTGTGGCAGGCCGCGCTGGCTGACGGGAAAGGGGTGGCGCTGCTCGACGGCAAGCTGGTCGAGAATCTGCACGCGGCAGAGGCGGAGCGGTTGCTGGCGATCGCCGACGCGATCGCGGCGCTGGAGGGCTAGGCGACGGTCAGCAGTTCGACGATACGACGGTCGATCCAGCTGTCGAGCCGCCAGTTCTCGATGAAGCCGCAGTGGCCACCGTGCTCGGTGATCTCGATCTGCAGCGCATCGCTGGCGTCGATCTTGTGCAGATCGTCGACCAGGCAGACCGGATCGTCGCGACTGGTGATCAGGTGGCTGGGCACGGCGAGATGGCGAAGACGTGGACCGGTCAATGCATAACCTTCCAGATAGTCGCGCGTCGTCGAAAATTCGGTGAAGCGCGCCACGAAGTATTCGTTCATGGCGCCGAGTGTGCGCAGTTGGGGGAGTACGTCGCCGTAGGCCAGTTCGGGAAAGTGGTGCAGCTTGGTTCGCAGCGAGCGCGACCACTTGCGGTGGAAGTAGTGGTGATAGACCCACCAGCCCGTGTGCAGGTTGTCGTTGGTGGCGACCGGGTCGAGCACCGGGCAGACCGCGACGACGCGATCGAGCGCCAGTCCGGCCTCGGGTGCGCGCAGTGCCACGCGCAGCGCGAAGTTTCCGCCCAGCGAAAAGCCGACCAGAAACAATCGGCGATGCGCAATGGTATTGGCCGCCGAGCAGATGGCACCGACCACCTCGTCAAGGCGCGTTGAATTGAACAGCTCACGGTTCAGGTGGTGGGTCGGACCGTGGTCGCGCAGGTTCAGTCGCAGCACGTCGAGACCGGCATCGAACAGCCGGCTGCCGCAGGAGAGTAGGTAGAGCGAGTCGGCGCTGCCCTCCCATCCGTGGATCATCACGGCGAGATCGCGCACTTCGTCGTCATGGCGACTCAGGTCGGCGAGAAGGCGTACATCGTCACCGCCACGGAGCAGTCGCTTTTCGCTGCTCGCGAGTAGCTGGCGTGCGCCACGTCTGACCCGATGACGCCGTGGTCCCGTGCTGGCCATGATCGACTGCAGGTGTGGGTTGCGCAGCAGGCGTGGCGGGTGAAATTCGCTGGGTGGTGGCATGGTGGGTGCCGGAAATGAGGGTTTTGTTCGTGGGTGACGATTTGTTGCAGAGCCCGAAATGAAACGGGGGGCCTTCTGGCCCCCCGTTCCGCAATCGGCAGCTGGGACAACCGATTATTCGATGACCTCGTCGATAGCATCGGCGGCATCTTCGGCGGCATCGGTAGCCGCATCAACGGCATCTTCGGCTGCATCGACAGTGGCGTCAGCGGCGTCCTCGATGGCATCGGCAGTGGCTTCCGCACCTTCCTGGACCGCGTCGGCAGCATCGCTGGCCGTCTGTTGAACCGCCTCAATCGCGCTGTCGACAGTCGCGGCAGCCTCTTCCTTTTTCTCACAGGCTGCCAGCGTCAGGCAGGCAACCAGCGAGGTCATGACCAGAAGGCCCTTGTTCATCGTTTTCTCTCCGTTTTGGTCCGTGTGTGGTTCTTTTGTCGTTGGCGATGCGGGTGCGCATGGCGGGGCCAGTCTACTGAGCGTACAAATGGGTGACAAGGCGAGATGTCGGGCAGGCTGCACAGGCGTGGAGCAAATGCTTCCGGAGCGATCACCGGGGGGGGGCGGGGCAAATAAAAACCCGCCTCCGGCGGGTTCAGGTTGGCGACGGCAGCGACTGCCGCCGCGAGGTGAGAGTTCAGCGCATGGCCATCTTCTGCATGCCGGAGAGAACGCCGTAACCATCCCAGGCGTCGCGTCGCCCCTCGTGCCAGCCAGTGAGCCAATGGTTGCGTGACTCACCCTGGCCGTGAGGGCAGATCGATTCGGGGCGGCCCATCAGCCCGCTCCGATATCCGCGTTGGTAGGCCCGCTCCTGCATGTCGCGCTTCTGTCTCTTCATGGGAGAACCTCTCTGCTGCAATTTCAGGATGAAACGATAGGGGGTGGCACAGTGACCGCTGCCGGACCCGGCCGGGGCTCGGTGTTACAATCGCGCCCCCTTGTGAGCCGCCGGGCTGTCGCCGATATGGCTCTGCATTTCCGATCGGCAGCTTCTGCATGTAAGCAAAGCGGTTGCGGATCCGTCGAATAGCTGGGATGAATACTGATGCCGCTGGTTAGCCGATATGGCTATAAGCGATTCATGCCCGTGTGGAATCAGGGGGTTAGCGGTGAGTACGAAGCGCGATTGTCGCGAACACCTCGAACCCTTTTTTTGTTATTCCGAGATTGTCTAGAGAGAGCGCCAGCCTGTCGATGAGCCCGCACCTGTCACTGTTTGCCAGCTGTCCGAAGGGGCTTGAGTACCAGCTGAAGGATGAGTTGCTGGCGCTGGGGGCTGTCGATGCCGCCGAACAGGCGGCTGGCGTACAGTTTCATGCCGACCTCGCTACCGCCTATCGCTGCTGCCTCTGGTCGCGGCTGGCCAATCGTATCGTGCTGCCGCTGGCCGAGTTTCCGCTCAACTCGGCGGCCGATCTCTACGCTGGCATCCACGCCATCGACTGGGCGGCGCTGGTGTCGCCCTTCAGTACCTTTGCCGTCGATTTCAGCGGCACCAATGCTCTCATCAACAACAGCCAGTTTGGTGCACAGCGCAGCAAGGATGCGGTGGTTGACCGGCTGCTGGCCGACTGTGGCGAGCGGCCCTCGGTCGACCTGCGTCGCCCCGACTGGAAGCTGCAGGTGCAGCTGCGCCGCGATCGGGTGACGGTTGGCTTCGACCTGTGTGGCGAAAGTCTGCATCGGCGCGGTTACCGGCTGCAGGGTGGCATTGCGCCGCTGAAGGAGAACCTCGCTGCGGCACTGCTGTTGCGTGCCGACTGGCCCGGCATCGCCGCGCGCGGTGGGGCACTGATCGATCCGATGTGTGGCTCCGGCACGTTGCTGATCGAAGGCGCACTGATGGTGATGGAGATCGCGCCGAACCTGAATCGCCCGCAGTGGGCCTTCGAGCACTGGCGTGGCCACGACGCAGCGCTGTGGCGGCGCGTCCATGATGAGGCGTTGCAGAAACGTGAACGCGCCTTCTCCCGCCAGTGGCCGGAGATTCGCGGTTACGACGCCAGCCTCGCCGCTGTTCGCGCCGCCGAGGAGAACATCGAGCGCGCCGGGCTGACCGGTCGCGTGCGCGTGATGCGCAAGGAGCTGGCGCAGTTCGTACGCCCGACCCATCTGCCGCTCGACAGTGGCCTGGTCATCTGCAACCCCCCCTACGGCGAACGGCTCGGCGAGCAGGAGAGCCTGCGCTACCTCTATGCCCATCTCGGCGAGCGGCTGCGCGAAGCGTTCACCGGCTGGCAGGCGGCGGTTTTCACCGGCA
The DNA here is from genome assembly GCA_964386045.1 of uncultured Verrucomicrobiaceae bacterium. Classification (GTDB taxonomy): domain Bacteria; phylum Pseudomonadota; class Gammaproteobacteria; order Pseudomonadales; family CAMLJR01; genus CAMLJR01. The sequence continues at coordinate 67,900 of CAYLRA010000002.1, forward strand.
ACCCCGATCTCGGCAAGAGCATGGGGATTCGCAGTCACAAGCAGTACCGTTTCTGGAACGGCACCATCGCCAGTCAGCTACTGCTGTTCGATATCCGTGCCGAGCAGTTCGTGCAGCGGCTGCAGGTTGAAGCCAGGGCAACGGAGGCGAAACCGGCGTCGACCGGCGACCGACCACTCATCGAGTTGTCGAATGGCGCGCAGATGTTCGCCAATCGGCTGCGCAAGAACCGGAAGAAATTGCAGAAGTGGCTCGGTGCCAGCGGCGTTGAGTGTTATCGCCTCTACGATGCCGACATGCCGGAGTACGCCGTCGCCGTCGATGTCTACGCCGACTGGGTACATGTCGCCGAATATGCGGCGCCGGCTTCGATCGATGCCGCCGCCGCCGAGCAGCGTCTGCGCGAAGTGATGGGCGCCATCCCGACCGTGCTCGACGTGGAGCCGCGACATGTGGTGTTGAAACAGCGTCGCCAGCAGAAGGGCGGCGCGCAGTATCAGCGTGTCGACCAGCGCGGCGATTTCCTCGAAGTGCGCGAAGGGCAGGCGCGGCTGCTGGTCAACCTGACCGACTATCTCGATACCGGCCTTTTCCTCGACCACCGCCCGGTGCGGCTGAAAATTGCCGAATTGGCGCGCGACAAGCGTTTCCTCAACCTGTTCTGTTACACGGCAACCGCATCGGTGCAGGCAGCCGTTGGCGGTGCGCACCTCACCACCAGCGTCGACCTCTCCTCCACCTACCTCGATTGGGCGCGCCACAACTTCGCCTTGAATGGCCTCAGCGAGGCGCGCAACCACTTCGTGCAGGCCGATTGCCGCGAGTGGGTGAAGGAGTGCAAGCAACAGTTCGACCTGATCCTGCTCGACCCGCCCACCTTCTCCAACTCGAAGCGGATGGAGGGAACACTCGATATCCAGCGCGACCAGGTCGAGTTGATCGATGACACCATGCAGTTGCTCGCGCCCGACGGGCTGCTGATCTTTTCCAACAATCGGCAGAAGTTTCGGCTCGACCCGCAGATCGAAACACAGTATGCGGTGGAGGAGGTGACGCGCTGGTCGCTCGATGCCGATTTCCAGCGCCAGCCGCCGATCCACCAGTGCTGGTTCATCCGCCACCGGGCGGGAGCGCGCTGAATTGCGCCGGGCGGGGTGCTGGTATGCAATTTGCTGAACCGGAGGCATGGCCGCGGTGAATGGTGCACAGGTCGGAACCTTTGCGCGATTGCTCTCTGCCATACCGGTTTATCCTCCGATTTTCGCCCCGCTATGGGGCGATCTTTTTTTCGGAGTACAGTTTTGGGGCGCGGCATCGCAGAACGAGTCCAATAACCGATGACAGCCTTCTCTTCGATTGCAACGGCTTCGTTGCCCCTCGTCGATCTGGCGCAGTGGCCGGCTGAGCTGCGGCTCGAATTACAGCAGCGTGCGCAGGGCACACGCGTGGTGCAGTGCCGGCATCACGGGCCGCTGCGACTGCAGCGACCGTTCTACCCGGAAGGCGCCGACTGCGCGCATCTCTATCTGTTGCATCCGCCCGGTGGCCTCGTCTCCGGCGATACCCTGTCGATCGATCTGCAGCTCGGTGAACAGACCGCCGCGCTGGTGACGACGCCGGGTGCCGGTCGTGTCTATCGCGCCCGCGCCCAGTACAGTCGCCAGACTCAGCGTGTACATCTGAAAGTGGCGCGCGCCGCATCGCTGGAGTGGCTGCCGCTGGAGACCATCGTCTTCGATGGCGCCGATGTGGCGCTGTCGCTCGATATCGAACTCGCCGCCGATGCCTGCTTTGCCGGCTGGGAGGTGGTCTGTCTCGGTCGTCAGGCCGGCGACCAGCCGTTCCATCGCGGCCGGCTGCAACAGCGCTGGAACATCGAGCGCGATGGCCGCCCTCTGCTGCGTGAGCGGCTCGATCTGGAAGCAGACAGCGCGTTGATGCTGCGACCGTGGGGATTAAACGGTGCGCCGGTTTATGGCACCTTCGTTGTTGTTGCCAATCGTCTCTGGCAAGACGACGAACTGCAGTCGCTGCGCGACATGACAGCCGCAGAAGCCGATCGTTTTGCCGTGACCCAGGCGCGCGGCGTGCTGATGCTGCGTTATCGCGGCGACAGCGGCGAGCAGGCGCGTGCGCTGTTCCGGCGCTGCTGGGAGTGGTTGCGACCACAGTTCAACGGGCGCGTGGCTTGTGCGCCTCGAATCTGGAATACCTGAGACAGAGCGGGAAAAAGAAGGAGAACACCGTGGAGCTGACACCGCGCGAGAAGGACAAACTGCTGCTGTTCACGGCGGCGCTGCTGGCCGAACGCCGGCTGGCGCGTGGCGTGAAACTGAATTACCCGGAGACGGTTGCCTACCTGTCGATGCAGATCATGGAGGGCGCGCGCGACGGCAAGAGCGTCGCCGAGCTGATGGGGCTTGGCAAAACCCTGTTGAGCCGCGAGCAGGTCATGGACGGCATACCCGAGCTGGTGCAGGAGGTACAGGTCGAGGCGACTTTCCCCGACGGCACCAAGCTGGTCACCGTTCACCATCCGATTCCCTGAGTTCGACGCTGCCGTAAGGAGAGCGAAACATGCTGCCCGGAGAGATCGACACCCTGCCCGGCGAGATCGAAATCAACGCCGGTCGCGCCACCATTGCGCTGTCAGTGGCCAACACGGGCGACCGCCCGATTCAGGTCGGTTCGCACTACCATTTCTATGAGACCAATCCCGCTCTGCAGTTCGATCGCGAAGCGGCGCGTGGTTTTCGCCTGAACATCGCCGCCGGCACGGCCGTGCGTTTCGAGCCAGGCCAGACTCGCACGATCGAGCTGGTGGCACTGGCCGGCGCGCGCCGCGTCTATGGTTTGCGCGGCGCGATCATGGGCGATCTGGACAAGATTAATTAGGGCATCAATCCTGAGGGACAACGCGATGGCGAAGATGGACAGAAGAGCCTATGCCGAGATGTTCGGGCCGACCGTCGGCGACCGCGTGCGCCTCGGCGATACCGAACTGTGGATCGAGGTCGAGAAAGATTTCGCGCTCTACGGTGAAGAGGTCAAATTCGGCGGCGGCAAAGTGATCCGCGACGGTATGGCGCAGGGGCAGCGCTCCAGCGCGGAAGTCGCCGACCTCGTCATCACCAACGCCTTGATTCTCGACTGGTGGGGCATCGTCAAGGCCGACATCGGCATCAAGAACGGCCACATCAGCGGCATCGGTAAAGCGGGCAACCCCGACATCCAGGATGGCGTCACCATCGTCATCGGCGCCGGCACCGAAGTGATCGCCGGCGAGGGGCAGATCGTCACTGCCGGCGGCATCGATGCACACATCCACTTCATCTGTCCGCAGCAGGTCGACGAGGCGCTGATGTCCGGCGTGACGACGATGATCGGCGGCGGCACCGGCCCGGCCACCGGCACCAACGCGACTACCTGCACACCGGGTCCGTGGTACATCGGTCGTATGTTGCAGGCGTGCGATCAATTGCCGATGAATTTCGGTTTTCTCGGCAAGGGCAACGCCAGTGTGCCGCTGCCGCTGGCCGAGCAGATCGCCGCCGGCGCTTGCGGCCTGAAGCTGCACGAGGATTGGGGAACGACCCCGGCCGCGATCGACAACTGTCTCTCCGTTGCCGAGCTGTACGACGTGCAGGTGGCGATTCACACCGACACGCTGAACGAGTCGGGCTTCGTCGAGGACACGCTGGCCGCGTTCAAGGGGCGCACCATTCACACCTATCACACCGAAGGTGCCGGCGGCGGTCACGCGCCCGACATCATCAAGGTCGCCGGCGAGTCGAACGTGCTGCCGTCGTCGACCAACCCGACCCGCCCGTACACGATCAACACCGTCGACGAACACCTCGACATGCTGATGGTCTGCCACCACCTTGATCCGAACATTCCCGAAGATGTCGCCTTCGCCGATTCGCGCATTCGCAAGGAGACCATCGCCGCCGAGGACATCCTGCACGACATGGGTGTCTTCTCGATGATCTCGTCGGACTCGCAGGCGATGGGGCGCGTCGGCGAAGTGGTGATTCGCACCTGGCAGACCGCGCACAAGATGAAAGTGCAGCGCGGTCCGCTGGCTGAAGACAGCGCGCGTGCCGACAATTTTCGTGCGAAGCGCTACATCGCCAAGTACACGATCAACCCGGCCATCACGCACGGCATCAGCCACATCGTTGGTTCGGTCGAGGTCGGCAAGCTCGCCGATCTGGTGTTGTGGCGACCGGCCTTTTTCGCGGTGAAGCCGTCGCTGATCCTGAAAGGCGGCATGATCGCCGCTGCGCCGATGGGCGACCCCAACGCCTCGATTCCGACACCGCAGCCGGTGCACTACCGGCCAATGTTCGGTGCGCTTGGCGCAGCGGCTGCACATACCAGCGTGCAGTTCGTCAGCCAGGCAGCGTTGCAGCAGGATATCGGCCGCAAGCTGGGGCTGCAGCGCAAGCTGGTGGCTGTCTCGAATACGCGCAGCGTGAAAAAAGCCGATATGAAGTTGAATGGTTTGCAGCCGAAGATCGAGGTCGATGCGCAGACCTATGAGGTGCGTGCCGACGGCGAGCTGCTGGTCTGTCAGCCGGCTGATGTTCTGCCGTTGGCTCAGCGCTATTTCCTGTTCTAGTGGCAGGAATTTCCCCCTCTCCCTTCAGGGAGAGGGTTGGGGAGAGGGGCACGGTCGTTTGTGCCAGTGCCCGTGGCGCGGTGCCGGATGGCTTTCCGGGGGACGCAAAAACGTCCATCCATGGACAGGCTCGGGTGTCGCCATCCCTGGCGACACACGCCCCCGGAAAGCCATCCGGCACCCCACCTCGGCGTCAATGCGAGTGCGTGTGTCGTAACGGCAGCCTTGACTTACACAGTGAACGATCACAAGAGATAAACGATGCTGGAAATTCATCATCTTCATGTTCAAGAGGGCGGCCCGGTAGACGATCTGCTGGAACTCCCTTACGAACTGCGCTGCCGTGCCCGTTTTCGCGCGGTGACACAAAAAGGCGAAGAGGTCGGTCTGTTCCTCGATCGTGGCCATGTGCTCGACGAGGGCGACATCCTGTTCACCGACTGTGGCAGGCGCATCGGCATCAAGGCCGCGCTCGAATCGGTGGCGACGTTGCGCGCCGCCGATTGGGAGAGTTTCTCGCGCGCCTGCTACCACCTCGGCAATCGCCATGTGCCATTGCAGGTGGGAGAGCGCTGGGCGCGGATGCAGCCCGATCATGTGCTGGAAGAGATGGTGATCGGGCTCGGCCTCGAAGTGCTGCATGAGCGTCAGCCGTTCCGGCCCGAGTCCGGTGCCTACAAGAGCGGCGGCCATGCGCACGGTCATGGGCACTCGCACGACCACGATCATGGCCACGCGCATGGCCATGACCACTGAAGTGTTGAACGACCTCGCTCTGATCCGGCTGCTGCAGCTGGTCAGCCCGGCACTGCCGGTCGGTGGCTTTGCCTTTTCACACGGCCTTGAATACGCCGTGCACGCCGGCTGGGTGAAGGACGAAGAGACGTTGCGGCAGTGGATCGAGGATCTGCTCGACCATTCGATCGCCGCGATCGACCTGCCGCTGCTGCTGCGCTGTCATCGCGCGGCGAGCGCGGGAGATCGTGAAGCGCTGCAGCGCTGGAACAACGAAATTCTCGCCTGGCGCGAAACCGGCGAACTGCACACGGCCGACGTCGCCGTCGGAGGTGCACTGGTGCGGCTGCTGAAAAATCTGCCCGATCTGCAACCGCTGCTGCCGCAGGGCGAAACCAGCTGGGCCTGCGCCTTTGCATCGACAGCCGTCGCGTTGTCGGTACCGGCGCGCTCGACGCTGCTCGCTTATCTGTGGAATGTCGGCGAATCGCAGGTCACCGCCGCGTTGAAGCTGATGCCGTTCGGCCAGAGCGCGGGGCAGCGGCTATTGCTGTCGCTGGGAAACAGATTGGCGGAGCTGGCCGAGCGCGCCGAACGGCTGGCCGACGACGAAATCGGCGCCTCGCAGCCCGGCGTCGCACTGGCCAGCAGCTGGCACGAAACCCAGTACAGTCGGCTGTTCCGGTCGTAAATAACAGAGCCGCCTGTTCAGGTCGTAACAAATAGAAACTCTGGAGAAAAACAAATGAGTAAACATTGTCTGCGGGTTGGTGTCGGCGGTCCGGTCGGTTCCGGCAAGACCGCGCTGATGAAGGCGCTGTGCCTGGCGCTGCGCGACCGCTACAACATCGCCGCCGTGACCAACGACATCTACACGAAAGAGGACGCCGAATTCCTGACCCGGCACGAGGCGCTCTCTGCCGATCGCATCATCGGCGTCGAGACCGGCGGTTGTCCGCACACGGCGATCCGCGAGGATGCGTCGATGAATCTCGCCGCCTGCGACGAGCTGATGGCGCTCCATCCGGGGCTCGAACTGATTCTGGTCGAAAGCGGTGGCGACAACCTCGCCGCGACCTTCTCGCCGGAGCTCTCCGATCTGACGATCTATGTCATCGATGTCTCGGCCGGCGACAAGATCCCGCGCAAGGGCGGTCCCGGCATCACCCGCTCCGACCTGCTGATCATCAACAAGACCGATCTCGCACCGTTGGTGGGTGCGTCTTTGGAAGTGATGGATCGCGATGCGAAGAAGCAGCGTGGCGAGCGACCGTTTGTATTCAGCAACCTGAAGAGCGGTGAAGGGTTACAGAACATCATCGACTTCATCGTCGATAAAGGGATGCTGGGAGCAGGGCGCTGAAAAAAAGGCGCCGCATTAGCGGCGCCTTCTATTACTTCTCTTTTGCGAAATTACTTCAGCGCGGCCAGCGCCGCATCGTAGTTCGGCTCGTTGGCGATCTCCGGCACCAGCTCGCTGTGCAGCACCTTGTTGTTCTCGTCGAGCACGACAACAGCGCGGGCGGTGACACCAGCCAGCGGACCCGAGGTCAGCGCCACGCCGTAGTTCTTGCGGAACTCGGCGCCGCGCATCGTCGACAGCGAGACGACATTTTCGATTCCTTCGGCACCGCAGAAGCGTTTTTGTGCGAACGGCAGGTCGGACGAGATGCAGAGCACCACGGCGTTCGACAGCTGGGCGGCCTTCTCGTTGAACTTGCGCACCGAGGTGGCGCAGGTGCCGGTGTCGATGCTGGGGAAGATGTTCAGGATTTTGCGCTTGCCGGCGAAGCTGGCCAGCGTCTTGTCGGAGAGGTCGGCGCCGACCAGCGAGAAATCGGGGGCGGTTTGGCCCGGCTGGGGCAGGGTACCTTCGACGTTGAGCGGGTTGCCGCCAAGAGTGACCTGGGTCATGGGATGTCCTCCGGTTGGGTGGTTCGTTCGCGAGTGTTGTTTTGAGGGTGTTGTTCTGCGGAGGGCAACGCTATCACTTCACCGTCTGCATCGCCACCGAGGCGGCGGCAGCGCGGGTCGAAACCCCCAGCTTCTCGAAGATGTGCTCCAGGTGTTTGTTCACCGTGCGCGGGCTGGAGCCGAGGATCAGGCCGATGTCGCGGTTGGTCTTGCCGCGGGTGATCCACATCAGCACCTCGGCTTCGCGCGCGGTCAGGCCGAGGTTGTCGCGGATCGCCTCGGCGTTCGGCTCGGTCGTCACTTTCTGCAACAGCAGCAGGTACTCGCCGGCGTAGACGCACTCCGACATGCGCGCCGCCAGGCTGCCGAGCTGGAAGCGCGCCGGCGCCTTGCGTCCCTGCGCGCGGATGTAGCTCAGCGCGAAATCGCGCAGCACCGGCGGCAGCGCATCGCCCGCCGCGGCGCCGGTGAACTCCGCCAGCTGCTCGCGGGCCGACGGGGTGATCCAGGTGACGTGGCCGTCGGCGTCGAGCGCGACGGCGCTGAGGCCGCTCGCCGCCAGTGCCTGCTCGACGCGTGAGGCGGCGCGGGCCTGCTGGATGTGGGCGCCGACCCGTGCCAGCACCTCCTCGTTGCGAAACGGCTTGACGATGTAGTCGACGGCGCCTTCGTCGAAGCCGCGCAGCAGGTCGTCGAGTTCGCCGAGCGCGGTCATGAAGAGGATCGGGATGGCGGCGGTCAGCGGGTTGGCCTTGATGCGGCGGCAGGTCTCGAAGCCGTCGATGCCGGGCATCATGCCGTCGAGCAGGATCAGGTCGGGGCGGATCAGCTCCAGCTGCTCCAGCGCCGAGTAGCCGTCGGTGGCGACCAGCACGCGGTAACCCTGTTCGACCAGCGCATCCGACAGCAGTGCCAGGTTGGCCGGGGTGTCGTCGACGATCATCACGGTGCCATTGTTGGGTATCGCTGACATTGAGTTTGTCCTCTAGCCTCTATAGGTCCTCCCCTGCGAAGTAGGGGAGGTGCCGAGCAACGCGAGGCGGAGGGGTCCGGGTTTTGATGAAGAGCGGACCCCTCCGCCCCTGCGGGGCACCTCCCCTATTGCATAGGGGAGGACTTGTCGGGCATCACTCCTCGCTCAACAGCCGCTTGATGTCGGCCAGCCGGAACTCTTTCGCCAGCCCCTGCAGATGCGCGGCGAACGGTGCGTAATCGGGTTGTCGATCGGCCAGCTGCTGCAGCTGTTCGGTGACACCGCGCAGGTCGCCGATGCGTGCCAGCTGCGCCAGTGCACGCAGCGTGTCGCTGTCGGGGAAACGGATCGGCGCGCTGTCGTTGACCGGCGGCATCGGCTGCGATGCCTCGTCGGCGTGCCGCCACTCCAGGTTCAGGTGCAGGCGGATCTTCGCCAGCAGGTCGTCGAGCTGGAACGGCTTGGCGATGAAATCGTCGGCGCCGGCGGCGATCGCGTCGGCGCGGTGGGTCTGGTAGGCGTGGGCGCTGATGACGATCATCGAGGCGCTGAAGCCGGCGCGGCGCAGCCGTCGCACCAGGTCGTTGCCGTTGCTGCCGCCCATGTCGAGATCGGTCAGGATCAGCTGCGGCCGTTGTGCCAGTGCCTGTTCGTAGGCGCGGTCGCCACCATCGGCCTCGATCAGTTCGAAACCGAGCGGGGACAGCACCGAGCAGAGCAGCTCACGGTGCTGGCGCTGGTCGTCGACGATCAGGATGCGGCGGCGCACGCCGGCGTAGCCGACGATCTCGCGCTCGTCGCCGCTGCTGTCGCCGGTTTCGCCGGTCGGCATCTCCGCCACGTCGTGCAGCTCGGGCAGGAACATCCGCAGCGTGAAGGTTGTACCGGTGCTGGTGCCGACGGCGCTCTCCACCTTCAGTTCGCCGCCCATCACCTCCGCCAGGATCTTGCAGATGGTCAGGCCGAGACCGCTGCCGGCCACCGCGTTGCCACGGTTGATGTTGAGGCGGCGGAAGGGCTGGAATATCTCGTCGATCTGGTCGGCTGGAATCCCCTCGCCGGTATCGCTGACGCGGAACACGATCACCTGGCCGCTGTAGTCGACCTGCAGCACCACTTCACCGGTCGGGGTGAACTTGACCGCGTTGGCCAGCAGGTTGATCAGGATCTGCCGCAGCCGGTTCTGGTCGCCGCGCACGAAGCGCGGCAGCCGCGAGCGGATCTGGCAGCGAAACGCCAGCCCCTTCGCCTCGGCCTGCGGGCGGAACATCCTCACCATCTGCTCGACCAGCGCCGGCACGTCGATCGGCTCGCGCTTCATCTCGAACTTGCGCGCCTCGATGCGGGCGATGTCGAGGATGTCGTCGATCAACCGCGCCAGATGCTCGCCGCTGTTCTGGATCGTCCCCACCGCGTCGCGCCGATGCACCGGCATCTGCGGGTCTTTTGCCAACAGTTGTGCGTAGCCGAGGATCGAGTTCAGCGGTGTGCGCACCTCATGGCTCATGTCGGTCAGGAAGCGGCTCTTGGCGCGGTTGGCGTTGTCGGCCGCCTCGCGTGCGCGCTGCAGTTCGGCGTCGGTGTTGCGGTGGTCTTCGATCTCCCGCAACAGCAGGCCGGTCTGGCGGTTCGACTCCTCCTGCGCCACCTGTCGGCTCTCGTTGTTGAGGATCATCCACCACGCCGCCAGCCCGACGAAGATCAGCAGGCAGGCGTAGACCTTGATGAAGTTGTTGGTCAGCAGTTGCGCGGTGAAGTCGTCGCCGTTGAGCGCCAGCAGGTCCTGGTAGTAGATGACGCCGACGAAGATGCCACTCATCGCCGCCAGCAGCAGGAACAGCAGCGAGAACTGCATCAATCGCAGCCGCAGCTGCGCGTCCAGTGTGCGCGGCAGGCAGAGATCGGCCAGCCGCTGCAGCTGGTCGTCGAGTCGGTACCCCGGTTTGCAGGCGTCGCGGCAGCGCGCGTCGAGCGTGCAGCAGAGCGAGCAGATGTTGCCGCCATAGGCGGGGCAGTAGGCGTTGTCCTCGGCCTCGAAGGTGTTGCCGCAGATGCAGCAGGGGTCGGTAATCGAGGCCTGCCGCCACGCCTGCTGGTCGCGCGCGATGTAGCGGTGGGTGAGGGGGTTGGCGCCGGCATCGCCGCGCTGGCGATTGCGGGTGAAGAGGGCGATCAGCGGTGCCAGCACAAACGCGACGCACAGCGCGAGATAGGCGGAGAGGGCCTGCAACACTTCGCCGAACAGGCCGAGGTAGGCGGTGATCGACAGGCTCGACGCGATCAGTGTCGAGAAGACGCCGACCGGATTGATGTCGGGCAGGTAGGCGCGCTTGAACTCGACGAACGGCGGACTCAGCTTCAAGGGTTTGTTGATGACGAGATCAGCCACCAGCGCGCCGATCCAGGCGATGGCGATGTTCGAGAACAGCCCGAGCACCCGCTCCAGCGCGCCGAACACGCCCAGCTCCATCAACAGCAGTGCGATGGCGACATTGAACACCAGCCACACCACGCGGCCGGGGTGGCTGTGGGTCAGCCGCGAGAAAAAATTCGACCAGGCCAGCGAGCCGGCGTAGGCGTTGGTGACGTTGATCTTGATCTGCGAGATCACCACCAGCAGCAGCGTCGCGGTGGCGGCGAGCCAGACGCCGCGTTCTCCCCACCCCTCGAACACCACGCCCCAGGCCATCAGGTACATCTGCGTCGGATCGAAGGCATGGGTGGCGCTGACACCGGCCTTGATGGCGAGGAAGGCGAGGAAGGCGCCCATCAATTGACGCAGCACGCCGAACAGAATCCAGCCGGGGCCGGCGATGATGACGGCGCTCCACCAGCGCACGCGGTTCTCCTTCGTTTTCTCCGGCATGAAGCGCAGGAAATCGATCTGCTCGCCGATCTGCGCGATCAGCGCGAACGCCACCGTGCTGGCGGCGCCGAATGCCAGCCAAGAGAAGCCGCGCTCATCATTGACACCCGTATAGGCGAGCAGCGCCGGAATGGCATCGCGCTCCTGCATGAAGATGGCGATGAACGGCACCGCCAGCAGGATCAGCCAGATCGGCTGGGTCCACAGCTGCAGCCGGTTGATGTTGGTGATGCCATACATCACCAGCGGAATGACCACCACCGCGCTGACCACATGGCAGAAGGCGATCGGCCAGCCGAAGTACATCTCCAGCGCCAGCGACATGATCGACGCCTCCAGCGCGAACAGCGTGAAGGTGAACGAGGCGTAGATCAGCGAGGTCAGCGTCGAGCCGATGTAACCGAAGCCGGCGCCGCGCGTCAGCAGGTCCATGTCGATGTTGTGTTTGGCCGCGTAATAGGCGAGCGGAAAGCCGGTCAGAAAGATGATGAGGCCGACACTGATGATGGCCCAGAAGGCGTTGGTGAAGCCGTAAGTGATGGTCAGCGCACCGCCGATCGCCTCCAGCACCAGGAAGGCGATCGAGCCAAACGCCGTGTTGGCGACACGAAACGATGACCACTTGCGGAACGAGCGCGGCGCGAAGCGCAGCGCGTAGTCCTCCTGTGTCTCGTTTGCCACCCAGCTGTTGTAGTCGCGGCGGATCTTGAAGATCTGCTGCTGGCGCAGTTCGCCCATGGTGCTCCTCGTTGGGGTGGGGCTTTCCCGATCCCGCTGACCCCTTGTTCGTCATTCCGCGCGTAGTCGCGGAATCCACCGGATGGATTCTGCGACTGCGCTTCGCTGCGCGCAGAATGACGGAAAAGCCGGCAGTTTACCGGTCTCCCGACATGACGCCGAGTTAACGCCACCCTCCGCACCACCGGTATACGTCATTTGACGCATTGTGCCGTTTGACCGCTGCTCCGTTTAATGGCTGCGAGCCGGCCGCCTTGCCGTCCGCCGCCCGACCCCTCATTTCCACATGGAGCAAACGACATGAAGCGATTCAGTTCCATTCTGCGCAGTGCGGCGTTGACTGCCGCCGTTGGCGCAGCTGCCCTCGGCAGTCTGGCTGCACAGGCTGCGGACACCATCAAGGTGGGTGTGCTGCACTCCCTCTCCGGCACCATGGCGATCTCCGAGACGACGCTGAAGGACACCGTGCTGATGATGATCGAGGAGCAGAACAAGGCCGGCGGCCTGCTCGGCAAGAAACTGGAGGCGGTTGTTGTCGACCCGGCCTCGAACTGGCCGCTGTTCGCCGAGAAGACCCGCGAGCTGATCAGCAAGGACAAGGTTTCCGTCATCTTCGGCTGCTGGACCTCGGTATCGCGCAAGGCGGTGCTGCCGGTCATCGAGGAGCTGAACGGCCTGATGTTCTACCCGGTGCAGTACGAAGGTGAAGAGTCGTCGAAGAACATCTTCTACACCGGCGCCGCGCCGAACCAGCAGGCGATTCCCGCCGTCGACTATCTGATGAACGATATCGGCGTCAAACGCTGGGTACTGGCCGGTACCGACTACGTTTACCCGCGCACGACCAACCGGATCCTCGAGGCCTACCTGAAATCGAAGGGCGTGGCCGACGCCGACATCCTGATCAACTACACACCGTTCGGTCATTCCGACTGGCAGTCGATCGTCGCCGACATCAAGCGTTTCGGCAGTGCCGGCAAGAAGACCGCCGTCGTCTCGACCATCAACGGCGACGCCAACGTGCCGTTTTACAAAGAGCTCGGTAACCAGGGCATCAAGGCCGATGACATTCCGGTCGTCGCTTTCTCGGTCGGTGAGGAAGAACTGTCGGGTATCGACACCAAGCCGCTGGTCGGCCACCTCGCCGCATGGAACTACTTCATGAGCGTCGATACGCCGGAGAACGCCACCTTCATCGAGACCTGGAAGAAATTCATCAAGGATCCGAAGCGCGTCACCAACGACCCGATGGAGGCGACCTACATCGGTTTCAAAATGTGGGTGAACGCGGTCAAGAAAGCTGGCACCACTGACACCGACGCGGTCGAGCAGGCGATGATCGGCCAGCAGACCCCGAACCTGACCGGTGGCATCGCGGTGATGAACAAGAACCACCACCTGTCGAAGCCGGTGCTGATCGGCGAGATCCAGGAAGACGGTCAGTTCGCCGTGGTTTGGGAGACCGACGGTGTGGTCGTCGGTGACGCCTGGTCCGACTACCTCGAAGGCTCGAAAGACCTCGAAGCGGACTGGACCGCGCCGATCAAGTGCGGCAACTACAACACCAAGACCAAAAGCTGCGGCGGCTCCAACTGAGTCGCGGATCCCTCCGCCTCGCTGTGCTCGGCACCTCCCCTATTGCATAGGGGAGGACTCGACCGGTCCTCCCCTGCGAAGTAGGGGAGGTGCCCCGCAGGGGCGGAGGGGTCGTCTCTTCCGAGCAACGACGAGAACTCCCATTCATGCTGCGTCTGCTATCCGGTCTGCTGCTCGCCCTTGCGGTGTTCCTTGCACACGCGCAGGAATCCGAGCCGGCTGCCAACGAATTCGAAAGCGCGCTGGCCCAACTGGCCAACGCCAAACTGCGCGAGTTGCCCGCCGCCGTGCAGGCGGTCGCTGTCGGCGGTGACAAGGCGCTGCCCTGGCTGCAGGGGCTGCTCGACGGTCGCCTCCATGTGCGCAAGCACGATCGGCTGCTGTTCCTCATCGACAACCGGGCGGCGCAGCGGCTGGCGATCGACCCCGCCAGCGGCGACGCCGAGCCAGTCGCCGCGATGTCGGACTACAGCCGCATCATCATCAACAACAGCGTGCGCGGACAGTTGCGTGAACTGATCGCGCGCCTGCAGCTGGCGAGCGAGGACAGCGGCCTGCGCAGCGCCGCCGTGCGCGCCATGTTGTCGCAGGTCGGCGACGGCGACCGCGCGCTGTTGCGAGAGGCGCTGGAAAAAGAGGAGAGCGGGCGCGTTACCGATCTGCTGGAGACGGCGATCGCCCTGATTGATTTGAACAGCGCCGATGTCGCACTGCGTGTCACCGCACTCGAAACGCTCTCCGGCAACATCGAGCCGGAGGTGCGCAACCGCGTACTGGTGCTTGCCGACAGCGATCCGGATCAGGCCGTGCGCGAACAGGCACGCAGTGTGATCGTCAGCATCGACAGTAAGCGCGAGCTGTTTCAGCTGGCCGAAACCGTCTTCTTCGGACTCAGCCTCGGTTCGGTGCTGCTGCTGGCGGCGATTGGGCTGGCCATTACCTTCGGCGTCATGGGTGTCATCAACATGGCGCACGGCGAACTGATCATGCTCGGCGCCTACACCACCTACGTCGTGCAGCTGTTGATGCCGAACCACATCGAATATTCGCTGCTGGTGGCGCTGCCGGCGGCCTTCATCGTCGCCGGTCTGGTCGGTGTCGCCATCGAGCGCGGCGTCATCCGCTGGCTCTACGGTAGACCGCTGGAGACGCTGCTCGCCACGTTTGGCCTCAGTCTCGTGCTGCAACAGGCGGTGCGTTCGATCTTCTCGCCGCTGAACCGCTCGGTGACGACGCCGGAGTGGATGAGCGGCAGCTGGCAGATCAACCCGATCTTCTCGCTCACCTTCAACCGTCTCTACATCGTCATCTTCGCGCTGATCGTTTTCGTGCTGCTGTTGCTGCTGCTGAAGAAAACCTCGCTCGGCCTCTACGTGCGCGCGGTGTCGCAGAACCGCGCGATGGCGAAGGCGATGGGCATTCGCTCCGACTGGGTCGACGCACTCACCTTTGGCCTCGGTTCTGGCATCGCCGGTATCGCCGGTGTCGCACTGGCCCAGCTCACCAACGTCGGCCCGAACATGGGGCAGGCCTACATCATCGACTCGTTCATGGTGGTGGTGTTCGGCGGCGTCGGCAATCTGTGGGGCACGCTGGTCGGCGCGCTGTCGCTCGGTGTCGCCAACAAGTTCCTGGAGCCGTACAGCGGCGCCGTTCTGGCGAAGATCCTGGTGCTGATCTTCATCATCCTGTTCATACAGAAACGCCCGCGCGGACTGTTCCCGCAGAAGGGTCGCGCGGCGGAGGGTTGAGATGTTCGTGGAAGCCATTCGCTCCGTGTTACCGGGCGGTGCACAACGCACTGGCAACACCACCGATCGCGGCGGCGCGATCCTGTTGTCGCTGCTGCTGCTTGCCGCCGTTGTTGTGCCGCTCTGCAACCTGGTGATTCCCGAGGGTTCGCCGCTGCACATCTCCACCTATACGGTGACACTGCTCGGCAAGTACCTCTGCTATGCGCTGCTGGCGCTCGCCGTCGACCTGATCTGGGGTTACTGCGGCATCCTCAGCCTCGGCCACGGCGCCTTCTTCGCGCTCGGCGGCTACTGCATGGGGATGTACCTGATGCGGCAGATCGGCGATCGCGGCGTCTATGCCCATCCGGAGCTGCCGGACTTCATGGTGTTCCTGAACTGGCAGGAGCTGCCGTGGTACTGGCAGGGGTTCGACATGTTCTGGTTCGCCGCGGCGATGGTGCTGCTGGTGCCGGGCGTGCTGGCTTTCGTGTTCGGCTGGCTGGCGTTTCGCTCGCGTGTCACCGGTGTCTACCTGTCGATCATCACGCAGGCGCTGACCTATGCGCTGATGCTGGCCTTCTTCCGCAACGAACTCGGTTTTGGCGGCAACAACGGCCTGACCGACTTCAAGGAGATCCTCGGTTTCAGCCTGCAGTCCAATGTGACGCGGGTGGTGCTGTTCGTGCTCAGCGCGGCGGCGGTGGCAGGCGGGTATCTGATCTGTCGTTTTCTCGTCACGTCGAAGTTCGGTCGCGTCATCGTTGCCGTGCGCGATGCCGAGAGTCGCGCCCGCTTCATCGGCTACCGCGTCGACGTTTACAAGCTGTGGATTTTCGTTATCTCGGCGCTGCTGGCCGCTGTCGCTGGTGCGCTTTACGTACCGCAGGTCGGCATCATCAACCCGGGCGAGTTCTCGCCGCTCAATTCGATCGAGATGGTGATCTGGGTGGCGATCGGCGGTCGTTACACGCTCTACGGCGCCGTGCTCGGCGCGCTGCTGGTCAACTACGCCAAGACCTGGTTCACCGGCGTGATGCCGGAGGCGTGGCTGTTCGCGCTCGGCGCGCTGTTCGTGTTCGTGACGCTGTTCCTGCCGAAGGGAATCGTCGGCCTGCTGAACCGGCGCGGGGGTTGATGCGATGTCATTGATGGATACGCCGAATCATCTATTGCAGAAGACCCGTCAAGTGATGCGGCGCGACCGCGTCTGGGATTTCATGGTCGACAGCGCCCACAACCGCGTGCTCGACGTTGGCAAGGGGATCATCCTCTACGTCGAAGGGGTCACCGTCAGCTTCGATGGTTTCAGGGCGCTCAATGATCTGTCGCTCTACGTCAACGACGGCGAGCTGCGCTGCGTGATCGGCGCCAACGGCGCCGGCAAGACCACGATGATGGATGTGATCACCGGCAAGACCCGGCCCGATGTCGGCCAGGTCTTCTTCGGCCAGAGTATCGACCTGTTGAAGATGAGCGAGCCGGAGATCGCCGAGATCGGCATCGGCCGCAAATTCCAGAAACCGACGGTGTTCGAGCCGCTCAGTGTCTTTCACAACCTCGAACTGGCGATGAAGGCGGATAAATCGGTCTGGTCGTCGATCAGGGCGAAACTCTCCAGCGAACAGCTGGGACGTATCGACGAGGTGTTGAAGACCATTGGCCTCGAAGCCGAACGCTTCAAACAGGCTGGCGCGCTGTCGCATGGCCAGAAGCAGTGGCTGGAGATCGGCATGTTGCTGATCTCCGACCCGCGCCTGCTGCTGGTCGACGAACCGGTGGCCGGCATGACCGCGCAGGAGGGCGAACGCACCGCCGAGCTGCTGACGAGCCTCGCAGGCAAACGCTCGGTTGTCGTCGTCGAACACGACATGGAGTTCGTGCGTTCGCTGAATGCGCCGGTCACCGTGCTGCACCAGGGCAGTGTGCTGGCCGAGGGGTCGATGGACGAGGTGCAGAACAATCAGGCGGTGCGTGAGGTTTATCTTGGCGAATAGCTTTCGGTCCTCCCCTGCGAAGTAGGGGAGGTGCCGAGCACAGCGAGGCGGAGGGGTCCGCGATTGATCAAGGCTTGGTGAAGAAGGACTGACCCCTCCGCCCCTTTGGGGCACCTCCCCTATTGCATAGGGGAGGACAATGTTGGGTCCATTGGAATTCAGTAGCGATGCTCTCAATCGAAAACGTCAACCAGCTCTACGGCGGCACGCAGATCCTGTGGGACCTGAGCATGGCGATCCAGCCCGGCACCCGCACCTGCATCATGGGGCGCAACGGTGTCGGCAAGACCACGCTGCTGAAATGCATCATGGGGCTGCTGCCGATCCGCTCCGGGCATATCCGCCTCGATGATGTCGAGCTGAACACGAAGATCGCCGAAGCGCGTCCGCGTCTCGGCATCGGCTACGTGCCGCAGGGGCGCGAGATCTTTCCGCAGCTGACGGTCGAAGAGAACCTGATGGTCGGACTCGGCGCGCGCCGCGACAAGGTGCGCAGGATTCCCGAACGCATCTACGAGCTGTTCCCGGTGCTGAAGCAGATGCGCAGGCGGCGCGGTGGCGATCTGTCCGGCGGCCAGCAGCAGCAGCTCGCCATTGGCCGCGCGCTGGTGCTTGATCCGAAGATATTGATCCTCGACGAACCCAACGAAGGCATTCAGCCCAACATCGTCGCCGAGATTGGCGACATTCTGCTCAGACTCAACGAGGAGGAGAAGCTGACCATCCTGCTGGTCGAGCAGAAACTCAACTTCGCCCGCCGCATCGGCGAACAGTTCTTCCTGATGGAGAAGGGCAGGGTGGTGGCGCACGGCGCGATGGCTGAACTCGACGCCGGGTTGATCGGCAAGCATCTCGCCGTGTAGCGACGCCGCGGCGGTTTCATCAATCCGCCACACAATTGTCATCTTGCTCCGGTATCTGTGTGCCGCGTTTTATTGATACCGGAGTTCATCATGTCGTCTCGCCTGCTTATTCCTTCATTGCTGGTACTGGCGCTGGCTGCCTGTGGTGGCAGCAGCAACAACAGTAATGGCAACAACGAAAACCCGCCGCCCCCGGTTGGTGAGCCCACGCCCAACAGCATCAGCCTGTCGTTCGTGAACCGTTATTCCAGTGGCGTGTTTGCCGAAAGCGCCGCTGAAATCGTGACGTTCGACCCGGCCAGCCAGCGCACGTTCGTCGTCAATGCCCAGGCGGGCGAGCTGGATGTGCTGGAGCTGGATGACGATCTGGTGCCATCGAAAGTAGCCGCGATCAATGTCAGCGATATTGCCGCGGACGCGACTGTCAACAGCGTCGCCATTTTCAATGGCGTGCTGGCACTTGCCATTGAGCCCGCCGTGAAAACCGACAATGGTTTCGTTGCGCTCTACCGGGCCGACAACCTCGAAAAAATCGCCGAGGTTCAGGTCGGCGCGCTGCCGGACATGCTGACCTTCACGCCGGATGGCAACTGGCTGCTGGTGGCCAACGAAGGTGAGCCGAGCGACGACTACCAGACGGACCCGGAAGGCTCGATCAGCGTGATCGATGTCAGCGATCTGGATGCCATCGACCAGGACAAGGTTCGCACCGCCGGTTTCACCGCGTTCAATGACCAGAGAGCCGCACTGCTGGCTGCCGGTGTTCGTATCTTCGGGCCGGGCGCCAGCGTGGCGCAGGACATGGAACCGGAATACATCGCGGTTTCCGCCGACAGCAGGACCGCCTGGGCTGCGCTTCAGGAAAACAACGCGGTTGCCGTGATCGATATCGAAACCGCCACCGTCACCGAAATCCTGCCGCTGGGCTACAAGGATCATGGCGCGGCCGGCAACGGTATGGATGCCGCCGATGAAGACGGCAATATCAACATCACCCTGCTGCCGGGCGTCAACGGTATTTACCATCCGGATGCGATGGCAGCCTATGAGGTGGACGGTAAAACCTACCTGATCACCGCCAATGAGGGCGATGCCCGTGCCTGGGGTGAAGGCAACGCTGATTACTGGGGTTCACAAACCGTCTCGAACGGCAACTCACCGACAACCCTCTGTACCGGCGGTGATGCGACCAAAGGTTTTGTCGAGGAGTTCCGCATCAAGCACCTGACGGATTCGCGCGGCTACAACCGTCGCTGTGGTGAGGATCTGCCGCCGCAACTGGCCGCCATCGCGGGCGGTGCCTTCCTGAACCCGGACAACTTTGGCTGGTGTGGCGCTACCGACGTTGGCACCAACAACAGCTCCGATCCCCGGGGCGGTTGTGACGACAGCGTGTTTGGCCGCCTGAACATCACCTGGACCCTGGGTTACCAGACCTGGGAGAGCGGTGCACCCAAACTGTTCAATCGGGAGACCGGTGTCGAACTTGCTGAAGGCACGGCTGTGGCAGCCAACACCTGGTTGAAGTACGACAACCTGTACGCCTTTGGTGCACGCTCCTATTCCATCTGGGATACCAGCGACATGTCACTGGTTTTCGATTCCGGCGATTTTCTGGAGCAGTATCTTGCCGGCGATGACTGCATGCTGGGCGAAAACCGCGACATACCGTGCAAGGACTTCTTCAACAGCAACCATGAAGCAGGCAACACCTTCGACAACCGCAGCGACAACAAGGGGCCGGAGCCGGAAGGTCTGGCCATCGGCAAGATCGGAAATAAACAGTTCCTGTTCCTCGGTCTTGAGCGCATGGGTGGCGTGATGGTGTTCGATGTGACCGACCCGGAAGCACCGGTATTCCAGGATTACCTGAACACCCGCGAAGACTGGATAACAGCCAATGTCGGCAGTGTGTTGAGCAGCGCCGGCGATCTCGGTCCGGAAGGTCTCCATTTCATTCCGGCATCCGATTCCCCGAACGGAAAACCGCTGCTGATGGTGGGCAACGAAGTGAGTGGCACGACCGCCATCTATGAAATCGAGCAGCAGTTCTGATCCTCGCGTAATGAAAAAGGGCAGCCTTGGCTGCCTTTTTCATCTGAGAATCAACGTCGCCCGCCGCATCGGCGAGCGAACTTGATGTCGATCTGGTCAGCAAGCACCCTGCCGTCTGAGTACGTCGTTCATGGCGGAGTGGAAAAATACGTGACAGCCCTCTGAATCCAACCACTCAGCCGTTCTCCCGGGTGTGCTGAAGCATTTCAGCAACATATGGCGCAGTGAACGTCAGGTCTCGCGCTGTGTCGTTAATGTGAACCAGCAGACAGTTCCCTGTGCTCTCCGGACGCGCCCATTCTCGATGTTCACGATCTTTTACAGTTGCGCGGGGAGTTGTTGAATCTCTTCGTTCGATTACGCATTAGCTTTTTTGAATCATGGGCTTATGTTTCTTGGCACCTTTGCTGCTCCAAGGCAGGTGCATTGATGAGTTTCGCTTTTCGTCAATGCGATGTGAGTTGTTGACCCTGAGTTGTAGGTGGGTCGCCGATACAAATAAGTCTAACGTCTGAAGGAAACAGCCAAACCCATCGTGAGGTGGAGGCGGAAAGCCAACGGATCTTCTGTCAGCTGGTCGCGTGGCAATGCCACGGCACTGGGGAGTCGTTTTGACAGGAGATGGCCGGGCTACCCTTCTCGAGTAAACGATCGGAAAAAACCTCGAGGAATATTGATATGAAAAAGTTCGCTACTCTTGCTTCTGCTGCCGTTCTGGCTGCAGTCGCGGCTCAGGCCAATGCAGCTGTATATGATGTTTCCGGTGCGTTCAATGTTCCGGTGCTGACCTGGAACATCCCATTCACTGTCAACTCCGGAACCTATGACGATGTCACGGGTGATGGCTTCTGGAACATCACCTCCGAGCTGGAAGCAGGCGGCATCATCGCTGGCGGTACCATCACCTTCGATCAAGCCTTCACCATCAACGGCACTACCGGTCTGGGGCAGTTCTTTGCGCCCACCGACTGCGTAGGTCCGGAGGGTAGCTGTGCAGGGCTTGGCGCCAACTTTATGGGTACCGTCGTTGCGACGCCGATCCCGTTGGGTGAGGGGCCGCAGGTCTGGACTGTTACCACCGGCTTCGGCAACGTGGTATTCCAACCAGAGCTGTCCGAAGTACCGCTGCCGGCAGCCGCTTGGCTGTTTGGTTCCGCAGTGCTGGGCTTGGCTGGCGTTGGACGTCGTCGCCGCGCCTGATCTGGTCGGGAAGCAAGAAGCAGAGAGAGCCGCGACGTAAAGTCGCGGCTTTTTTATTCAATAATGCTGCTCGATGACCTGTGCATTGATGGTCTGGCTCGTCATCGATGTGGTGTGATCTGCTGATCCTGGTTTGTAGATGGATCGCCGATACAAATAAGTCTAACGTCTGAAGAAAATCGCCAACCCCATCGTGAGGTGGGGGCGGAAAGCCAACGGATCTTCCGTCAGCCGGCCGAGTGGCGATACCACGGAGCCAGCGAGTTGCTTTGACAGAAGATGGCCGGGTTACCCTTCTCGAGTAAACGATCGGAAAACATCGAGGAATATTGATATGAAAAGGTTCGCTACCCTTGCTTCCTCTGCCATTCTGGCTGCAGTCGCGGCCCAGGCCAATGCAGCTGTTTATGATGTTTCCGGCGCTTTCAACGTTCCGGTACTGACCTGGAACATTCCGTTCACCGTCAACAGCGGAGTCTACGACGATGTGACCGGCGAAGGCTTCTGGAACATCACGGCCGAGCTGGAAGCGGGCGGCATTATCGGCGGCGGTACCATCAGCTTCGATCAGACCTTCACCATCAACGCCACTACCGGCCTGGGTGCGTTCTTTGCACCCACCAATTGTGAAGGTCCGCTGGGAAGCTGTGCTGGCCTCGGTGCCAACTTCGTGGGCACGGTCGCAGCAACGCCGTTCCCGATCGGCGGAGGTCCGCAGGTCTGGACCATGACCACCGGCTTTGGTCAGGTTGTATTCCAGCCTGAGATACCCCAAGTGCCGTTGCCGGGAGCCGCCTGGCTGTTTGGTTCCGCTCTGATGGGTCTGGCTGGTGTGGCGCGTCGCTGTCGTGCTTAAGTAGAAGAGAAACTAAAAAGCCGCGACAAATGTCGCGGCTTTTTTTGACTCTCTGTCAGAGGGTTCTACCAAGTGTACCTGAGACGAGCGCCGTACATCCGGGGCTGGCCAACCGATCCTGTCTCGATACCCGCATTGACATAGGTTCCCGCGATATAGGTGATGTACTCCTCGTCCTTGGCATTGGTGATGAAGGCTGAGAGATCGAAGTTGCTGCCAAACATCGCATCCCAACTGAAGTTGAGATTCCAGATTTCATACTGAGGAAGAACCGCCAACGGAGAGGATGCCTTGGATACCGCCTGCATCCGGTCAGTAAACACATAGGTGACGGAAAATTTCAGGTCACCCAGTTCAGGGCTGACAGGCAACAGCCACGCTGCCGAGCCGACGAACTGGTTTCTCGGTACCAGCGAAAGCGGCTCGCCCACGGCTGTGGTGATACTGGGTTCACCCAACAGGGGTGATTGAACACCTGGGTCAAGATCTGGAAAGTTCAGCTCTTTGATTTCGGTGTCCAAATGGCTGTAGCTGGCGGTCAGCAGAATATCGCCGGGCAGCATCAGGCTGCCATCCATTTCCACGCCCCATATCGTGGCCTTGCCGGCGTTGGTTACCGCCGTGGTGCCGACGTTGGAGCTGTTGAAATAGCCGAACTGGACCTGCATGTCTCTGAAGTCGTTGTAGAACGCCGCGATATTGAAAGTGCCTGGAACAATCGCCTCGAACTGGGTCTTGGCACCGACCTCATAGGTGTCAACTTCCTCCGGCTTGTGTTTGTCATAACCTCTGGAGCCGGCGATGTTGACACTACCTTGCCGGTACCCGCGGACATACTTTGCATAGAGCAGGAGATCCTCGGTGGGTTTGTAATCCAGTCCGAGCAGCCACGTTGGCGCTTCGCTGGTCTCTTTCGGAGCCCTGCGGTTGAAGTTGCTATCAGTAATGTCCGGTCCAATATCTTCTGGGGGGGCGTATTGGCCATCAGGCAGAAATGGAAAGTTGTATATGGTTTCTGCCACTTTTCCTTTGGTATCGTCTCTGGTGTAACGAAGGCCGGTGGTCAAGCTCAAAACGTCGTTGAGGTCGTAGGTGCTTTGATAATAGATGCCCTGGTTTGTATATTCGACGCCGCCTTCCAGCCTGACGACCCTGCCGGCATTCAGTATTCGATTGTTGCAGCGGAGATCCTGCCCATTGGGTGAGGTGATGCTCTGCTGGTCGCAGGAGATGATCGCGGGTGACTGGGCGCCGGAGTTACTGCCCGGTCTGCTCTTTTCGTAGTAGAGACCTGCCTGCCAGTTGAGGCGACTTTCGAAGCTGGATCCCTGAACCTGAATCTCTTCGACGATCGTGTTCTGGTCGGTGGTGGGAAGGTCATCCGCCAGGCCGACCTGCTGAAAAATAAACGGAGCCGTGCCACCGACAATGGGTTGTGGACTCCAGTTCTCGCCAAACAGTGAGCTTCTCTGCCAGGTCTCCAGCGTGGCGTAGGAGAGGATGTTCTTGATCAGAATGTCATCGCTGAGCTGCCAGGTGGTGGTGTTGATGATCTGGGAGAGCTGTTGCTTGTTGACCGGTTCTGGTACCGAGCTGTAGACGTCGTAAAACCCGTCGTTGCCATTGGCCGCGCGGCGGTTGAGATCGTTCCGGCATGCCGTTGCAAAAAAGGTTGCAAACGATATCGGCCCCTCGTAACAGCCCAGCACAGCCCCGGGATAGCCATTGTTCTCGGAGTCGGTGTGCTTGAAGATCGTGTAGTTCTCGAGATTTTCGGTGAGATCCCAAACGGTGCTCAAGCGATACGAGGTGTATTTCACATCGGCGAAGTCGCTGGGTCCGATACCCGAGAAGTTGTTGAGATAACCATCCCGCTCCTTGTGGTCGATGGCCAATCGTAGCCTGAAGTTATCGGTGATCGGAGCGTTGACCACTGCCTGCTGTTGCCAGAGGTCGTAGTTTCCGTGACTGATCTCCACGTAACCTTCGAATTCGTTGCTCGGCTTTTTCGGCACCAGCAGGATTGCACCACCCGTCGTATTGCGTCCGAATAGTGTGCCCTGAGGGCCTTTCAATACCTGCACGTTGGCCAGATCGAACAGATCGCCGGGGCTGGCGCCATCGCCTGACTGTTGCGCGTTTGCGCCACGCGGCGCGACAACTTCAGCGAAATAGACACCCACCGATGCGGTAGTGCGAAGCTCCTGCGAGAAGCCGCGAATCGCAAACGTCGTGTTGTCGCCACCGAAACGGTTGTTGGCCTGCAGCGACGGCGTGTAGAGCGCCAGGTCGCTGGGGTTGGTGATGTTGGCTTCGTCCAGTTGTTTCTGGCTGAACACGCTCATCGAGATGGCGACATCCTGCGCTGCTTCCTCCTTGCGACGTGCGGTTACCATCACCTCTTCGATGGCCCTGCTGGCTTTTGGTGTATCGCTCTGTTGGGCCAGCGCCGGAAGAGATGGGGTCAAGATCAGCGCGGTCGTTGCCAGGAGTGGTGAATAGTATTTCCTGTGTTTCATCTGTTTTCTCCGTTATTTACTTATTGTCGGCTGGCGTTGTTTCGTCAGCGTATTTCACTGGCTTTGTAGAAATGACAATCACTGGATTTCGGGCGCAATCCTTTTCTCCTCTACAGAGACAAAGGATGAGGACTCCAGCAGGATTCATTTTCACGAGCGGGCGTTACGACGCTTTCTTATATTTGAGCGTCAGGGCGGGAGCCATTGCCCGTCTCCCTTACATGTGCCAAGCAAAAGGGAAACCAGTTTCTTATTTGTCTGTTTTTAAAGAAGTTAATGACTGTAAAAAAACGGATAAACGAGTTTTTTCGGGGGTGTGTAAATTTTTGGGACAGAACCGGAAGGGGCAGAACGGAGTGTGCGACTCAGGGCGGGGGCGTCGGGGTGGTGCATGCTGCATGCTTGCGGGGAGGGTGTCACCTGTCCTTGAGCAGCACTTCGTGTCGCAGCAGGCGCTGGTGCTCGCGGCGGAAACGTTCGACGATGGTTTTCGTATCGGCGGCGGGGTCGATGCTGTTCCTGAAGACACGCGGGCCGATGATGGCACTGCTCAGCAGGATGACCGCATAGACCTCGGCGTCGGCGCTTTCGTCGGGCAGGTTGGTCGCGAAACTCGCCTGCATGCCTTGCACCAGCGTGTCCCAGAGCGGGTAGCGGTCTCTGATGTCGCCGGTAGCGATGAAGTCATCGATCCAGAGTTTGATCAGCTCGGGATTCTCCAGCACGAAGCGCGTGATGAAGTCGATCCGCTCCTGTTGTGGCACTTCCAGTGACAACCCCTTGGCCAGTTGTGCCGAGGACCACTGCTTGACCGCGGCGATCAGCGCCTCCCGGTTTTCGAAGTGGTAGTAGATGGTGGTGCGGTTGATTCGCATGGCGCGCGCCAGTGCGGCGATCGACAGGGCGTCGGTGCCGCGCTCGGAGATGAGCCGGACCGCCGTCTCGATCATCTCCTGATGGGTCTCTTCGAATCCCTTGTTGCGTCGCTGCGTGCCGGTGGTATCCATGAGCTTCCAAAGCGTGTGATTCAAAAGGGTTGCACGGTACCGGCCAGTTGCGACGGCGTCCAGATCGGGCGGCCAGTTGCGGCGGCGAGCCTCACTCCAGTGTATTCTCGCTACAGCAGTGTTGAAATTACAACACTTGTGTCGTATAAATTGGCCACCTAATGATCGAGGAGGCTTGCGCTGGCATCTCGGGTGGTCCGAGAAGTCTCAGGGAGCCGGCCTCTCAACGATCTCAGCCAGACAGCGTGAGGGTGTGGTGATGAACATGCAGACCGGTAGTTACGTATCACCGTCCATCGACGAGGCGGCCTATCTGGGAACGGAGCCGGTGCCGGCCGGCCCGTACTACCGTGACGACTATTTCGAGCTGGAGCGCGAGGCGGTGTTCAAGCGCAGCTGGATCCAGGTCGGCCATGTCTGCGAGCTGCCGGAGCCGGGCAGCTTCATCGTGCGCGAGGTCGAAGTCGCCAATGCGTCGGTGCTGATCACGCGCAACAAGGAGGGCATCATCCGCGCCTTCCACAACGTCTGCACCCATCGCGGCACGCAGTTGACGACCGAGCGCAGCGGCAAGCGCTCAACGTTTACCTGCCCCTACCACGCCTGGACTTTTGGCAATGACGGCCAGCTCCGTTCCGCACCCGACTTCGACAACTTCTATGTCGACAAAGCCAAGTGTGGCCTGCCGCCGATCCATCTCGACATCTGCGCCGGGCTGATCTTCATCAATTTCGACAAGGCACCGCAGAGCCTGCGCGACTACCTCGGCCCGCTCGCCGAGCAGATGGAGACGCTGCCGGTGGCGAAGGCCACGACCTTTTCCGAGTACGTCTACGAGATCGACGGCAACTGGAAGCTGACCTACGACAACTTCCAGGAGAACTACCACCTGCGTTTTATTCACCCGCGCTCGGGCGGCGGTGGCGCGGTGGGGCCGGACAATCCGTTCGGCTACCCGGTGCGCTACGGTTTTCACGGCGAGAATCGCACGCAGACGATCTGGACCAACCCGGCGCCGCAACTGAGCGCGACGCAGATGCTGGCCTTCGGCAAGCTGGTTCCGGCGCTGATGCAGAAGGGGCTGATGAGCAGCCCGCACGGCCGCGAGTACTACGCGCTGTTCCCGAACTTCTTCCTGATCGGCACACCGACGCAGCACTTCTCGCATGTGGTGATGCCGATAAGCGCGCGCAAGTCGCGCGGTGTCATTCGTATCTATTGGGTGGGCAATGACGGCAGCGCCAGCGAGCGCTTCGGGCGCGAGTTCTCGATGGCGATGGCGCGTGACGTTCACTCTGAGGATCGGGCGGTGATCGAGGCCGGTCAGCGTGGGCTGAACAGCGGTGCACTGGAATATGTCCACTTCCAGAAGAACGAAGTGTTGTTGCGCCATCTGATGCACCACGTCGATCAGCGTGTACAGGCTTACAAGGCAGAAATTTCTGGAGGTGCGGGATGAGCAGCCAAATGACATTGCCCGTTGGCTTTGAAGCATTGGTGCCGTTCGTCGAGTTCTGGGCGGCCGACACGGCCGGCGGGCGGGCGCATTGCCGCGATGCCAGTGACGAGGTGGGACGCACTGCGTTCTACGACGCGATACAGCCGCTGGTGCCGAAGGCGCTGGAGTACCTCGACAGCAAGCCGCTTGCCCAGCATGACGACAGCGAGCAGCGTCTGATGAAGCTGGTGTTGAGTTTCGGTCATGTGGCGATGGCGGTGGAGCTGCACCGCGAAGAAGAGGCGAAACACGCGGCGTATCGTCCCTTCATGCGCATCACGCGCGCGCCGGCCGATCTGCCAGCGGCCTGATTCTCTTTCGAAACGCTGGACTACCAGCCGTAACGGCGTCGGATGCTGTCGAAGCGGGCGTGCATCTGCGCCGTTCTCCCTTCTGCGGCTATTCGCGCACTCTCCGTTGGCAGCGCTGAAGCCAGCTCCGCCTGTTTGATCAGCTGCGTGCGGAAATTTGTCGTCGCCGTGCTCATCAGATTGCGGTAGGTCAGATTACCCGCTGCGAAACCCTGCGTGTCGAGCCAGTTGTGATAGCCGGGGTCGTCGTGCGCGAGGATCAGTCGCACCTTGTTGTCGCCATCGACCCGCGTGCGTGCCGGTGTGTAGCTGACCGGCCGGTACAGGTAATCCATGCTGTTCATGAAGGCGCCGCCGAGCGACACCATCCAGAAGCCGTCGTGTGCGTCGAATTCGACGATCAGTGCCTCGTCCGGTTGCAGTGCCCAGCACAGATGTGCAGCGAGCCGGCCACGTTTGGCGTCGTCGGCGTTGTTGGCATGGCGATCCGGCGGAAACTGGTTTACGAAGTTCGGGTCGACGATGCCGCCGCTGTACTGGTAAGGATGATCGGGCCAGTCGTGCATCATGCCGGCCAGGAAATCTCCCGCCCATTGCATCGCCTCGATCATCGTCGCTGGTGTCGGCAACGGGCGCGGCGAATCCATGCCGATACGTTCGATGGTCAGCTGTGCCGGGGTTTCATCCCAGCGGTCGAAGCCCTGGCGGATGAACAGCTTTCGTGAACCGACGGTCGTTGGAAGCCAGTTGCCACTGCGTTTGTCGCCGCCGATGAACAGCTCGAAGTTGCCATCGCCATCGGTTTCGATCTGGTGCCTGAACAGATTGGCCTCCGGAATATCGCCGAACGGCTCGTGCAGGCTCGGCCAGCCGGTGGCGGGCTGCGTTTCCGGTCGCGGCCCCTGTACGGTGATATTGAAGAAGCGCGCGGTACCGGTGTTGCCGCTGATTTTGTAGGTGTGCTGACCGTCGATCCAGGCCTGCCGGTAGGTGAAGTCGGCGGCGTCGCCGCCGAGCTTGCAGGTCGGCGTGCAGAAGGCGTGCAGCAGCGGGTAGCGCGTGTCTTTGGTTTCGAGCGCGAGATCGAAGGCCTGACCGAGGTTCTGGGTCAGGAAGCGGAAGGCGTCGGCGCGCTGCAGCGCATTGGCCGGGTTGTGATCCTTGAACACCTCGTCGCCGGCAGTGCGCAGCCGGTCGCAGAAGTGATTCCACGCTTCACGCAGCGCCGCGTCGTCGGGAGAGTCGCCGAATGCCATCTCTGAAACTCCTTGGGGCCTCTGACAAATGCGCCGGAGGGCTCAGTAGGGGGGCGCGGTGCCGTGCATTGCGCCGGGACACGCAAAGACGTCCATCCATGGACAGGCTCGGGTGTCGCCATCCCTGGCGACACACGGTCCCGGCACAATGCACGGCACCGCACCTGGCAAATGTCGGCGCGAGCGTATTTGTCAGAGGCGCCGGGCATCGAGCCGCTGCAACATCGCGCTGATATTGGCGGCGGCGCGTGCCACCGCAATGACCGCACCTTCGGCGTCGATACGCGGACCGAGCAGTTCGAGATCGAAGGCGCCACGGTAACCGATGTCGAGCAGTGTCTTGACGATTCGCTCCAGCGGAATGACACCATCACCCGGGACGGCACGCGCCGGTAGCGAGCGGTCGCCGTAGACATAATCGGAGAGCTGCACCATCTGGCAACGCGGCAGTGCGCGGTCGAACAGTTGCGGCAATCCCGCTTCGCCCCAGCAGAAAAAGAGCTCGATGCAGACGCCGACGTCGGCCATCTCGGCAAGCCGGATCGTATCGGCCAGCGAGTGGGCGATATGCAGCTCGGCGTAAAGTGAAGACGCATTTTCGATGGCGAGGCCAATGCCCGCCTTTTTTGCGCGCTCGACGCACGGCGCGATCGCTTCGCAGAAGAGGGTGGCGGACTCTTCCCAGGTATGAGTGCCGTGGCCGCCGGTCAATAGGTAGATCGAGCGGCCGCCCAGTTCGGCGGTGATGTCGATCAACCGGTTCAGTGCATCGCGCGAGTCGTGCCATTCGTCGCGATTCGCCGACAGATGGCCGGCCCTGAATACATGCGCAACGGTTTGCACCTGCAATCCACTACCTGCCAGTGCTGTGCGCGCCTCGGCAACAGCGCCCGGCGCCAGCAGCGCCGGGCTGATGAAACCGATGCGTCTGGCGCCGAGTGCCTGACACTGCCGCACGAAATCGGTCAGCGACAGGCTGGCGAAGCAGATCTGATGAATCGACAGTCGCTCGTGCATGGTTTTCGAATACCTATCCGCGTTTCTCGATATCGATGCCGTAGCGCTCACGGTAGGGCGCGAACTCGGCGTGCAGCGCCCCGACATCGCCGTCGATCAGGTCGGTGGCGTAGTGGAATTTGCCGTGGCGGTCGCCCTTGTTGCCGGCGAGGTAGTCGCGCATCGCCTTTTCGGCTTCAGCGGTCCACGGGTAGCCGGAGAATTCGTAGAAGCTGCGAATCGTACCGATCTGGTCCTTGACGAAGTCCTGATAACGCACGTGATGGATGCGCGGGTCGCTCATCATCGGGTTGTCGAGGATGGCGTGGAAACCGGCGCGGCCGAGTGCGGTGTGGATCTTCGACTGCTGCCTGATATCGACCGATCCGGTCAGCCCTTCGGTCAGATCGGCCATCATCTGGATGCGCGAGGCGATGCTCTGCACCGGATCGCGGTGGATGTAGATGACGCGTGCATCAGGATAGCAGTCGAAGAAGGCAGGAAAACGAGTGGCGTGGAAACCTTTCAGCACCCAATATTTTTTCGGGCGGCCATGCTGGATTGCCTGCAGCATCATCCTGTGAATGCGGTACTGCGCCACCGGGTCGGTGGGCAGACTGCCGACGGCCACGCCCATCGGCACGCGCCACCACGCGGTCGGCGTCAACACACGGAAATCGAAGGCCCAGCTGCGTTCATCTTCCGGCAGGCCGTCACCGAGCATGTCGTTGTAGGGGTGGCTGCGCAGCCACTGTGGCAGTCGTGCATTGATCTCGCGCCACTCCGTATCGGCCATCGCGCGGCGCGGATCGTCGGCTGCCGCGAGTCCCGGCGGCGGCGACGGATGCATCACTTCCCAGAAGCGCAGCGCGCGAGCGTTCGGATCGACCGACAGCAGCGCGTGCAGCAGCGTGGTACCCGAGCGCGGTTCGCCGGTGACGAACAGCGGCCGTTCGATCACTTCATTGTCGAGTGCGTATTTGACGTGGTCGTCGAAGAAACGCAGCCGATCGGTCAGCAGCCAGTGAATATTGTCGGCTGCGAGGCGCTGGCCCGCTTCATCCATGTTGGCGGCGCGAATCAGCTCGATGGCTTTGGCGAAACGCTCGCTGAAGGTCGGGTCGCCCCAGTTGCTGCAGTCGGTGGCGGTCTCGGCGGCAGCGAGCAGTGCGGTGGCATTCAGAAGGTCGACCATATTCAGTGGCCTCCGGTCAGCTTCAGCAGTTCGTCCTCGGCGTCGCGCACCTTCTGCGCAGAGAGGGCGCCATATTTCAGACCCGCCATGCCGCCGTAGTCGAGGATCTTCGGCACGCGCAGGCCGGCATCGCAGTAGCCCTTGACGATCTGCGCCACCTGTTTTGGCGAACCGTGCGGTACCAGATCGAGGATCGCGCGTGGGTCGACCCTGTCGAGGAATTCGAGGATGCGTTCGCGCGTCAACACGCCGGGGTCGATGTCCTGATAGCCGCGCCAGTTTTCGCCCATCGGGTGGTCGTGACCGAACTTCTTCAGTTCGATGGCCGGCACCTGCAGCAGGATCGCCTTGACCAGTGGCGCCTGCAGAATCTCGTCGAGTTCGTCGTCATCGCCGATCAGCGAGATCAGGATGAAGGCGGGCACGATCGCCAGCGGGTCGCGACCGGCGTGCTCGGCCGAGTCGCGCACCACTTTCAGCTTCGCGGCGAAATCCTCTGGCGTCCAGGCGCCGGCCGGCCACCAGCCGTCGGCGTAGCGGCCCGTGATTTCGAGCATGCGCGGCCCGCTGGCGCCGATCCAGATCGGCGGGCAGCGGCCGTCGTGGAGTTCAGTATCCATGCGTGCGTGCTGCAGGCGGAAGAACTGCCCGTCGAAATCGACCGGGCCATCGCTCTCCCACAGCAGCCTGATGACCTTCAGCGCCTCCTCGAAACGGCTCACCGGTTTCGAGAAATCGAAACCATACGGCACGGTGTTTTCCGTCTCGCCGCTGCCGAGGCCGAGGATGAAGCGCCCTTTCGACAGGTGGTCGAGCGTCAGTGCACTCTGCGCCAGCATGGCGGGATGGCGGCGCACGGTGTCGACCACGCTGGTGGCGATCGGCACGTTCTTCGTCAGCACGGCGGCGGCACCGGCCACGGCCATCGCGTCGAGATGACGGTGCGGGGAGGGCGAGACGGTGGCGAGATCGGTGAACTCGGGTGTCCAGATCGAGTCGGGCCAGAAGCTGACCATGTGGTCGGGCAGCCAGATCGAGTGATAGCGACCGCTGTCGAGCTGGTCGATCTGATCGAGGCCCAGGGGTAGTGTTGTGCGCAGGAATGCGGCGGGTTGAACCTTCACGATACGCTCCATTGCCGGTTGCCCCGCCGTTTCGCAGGGTGCTCCCGATCTGCTGGTTATTCTTGCCAAGGGCTGACTTACGTCGAGCCTCGGTATGAAATCGCAGAAGGGGCGGGGGGTAAACCCCTGGAGAGTATCGATTTTCGGGTGTGGCGGTGTGACGCTCGGTTCGCGTAGCTGCAGGCAAAAAAAGGAGAGGCCAGGCCTCTCCTCTTGCTCACTCCAGAGCGATCTGTCGGGACGTCCTGTCGCCTAGCGACTCACGATCAGGCGCGGTTTCTGCGATTGCGGGCAACACCGGTCAGGCCGAGCAGTGCCGAACCAAACAGCCAGGCAGCGGCCGGGAGCGGGACCTCCGGGGTGTCGACCACCTCGGTGAAGGCCAGGTTGCCGCCGAGGAACAGTGCGCCGTAGTTACCTGCGACATACATGGTGCCCGTCGCCTTGTTGTTGATGAGGTCAACTGGCCCGGTCAGGACGCCCGGCTGAGCGACTGTGAACGAAGCACCGCCTGCGCCGCCCAGGAGTTGCAGCCCCTGCGAACCGTAAAAGCCGCCAAACTCGCCGGTGCCATCGAATACTGACGGATTGACGCTCATGTCCGTGGCGGCAGCAGAGCAATCACCGGGGGAATAACCGAGGCAGAGCGAACCCGAGTTGAAGACGACGCCCGCATTGGTCGCCGTGCCGGTGCCGTTGTAGGTCTGGTAAAGCGAAACAACGCCGGTGCCGGGGTTGTAGGGAATCTCGAGGGTGCCGGTGATCGACAAGGTACCGCCGGTGATGTTGTAGCCGGCCGTGTTGGTGTCGGTGGTTACCTGTCCGCTGATGGTGAGGTTTGCGCCGATCAGGGAGTTGGAGGGGCCGCCTGAAGACGCGCTGATGATCGACGTGGAATCCCAGAGACCGTACACGTCGTATACCGCAGCATCTGCCAGGCTGGCTGCCATGGAGAATGCTACGACTGACATCGAAGTCATAATTTTATTCATACATAAGATCCCTATGATTTATAGATCATTGAAGTGAAACACCAAGTAACGTTGGTCTTAAATACCGGATGGTCGGTCCGGCGCGAAGAATCTAACAAACAAAAAAAATATTACTCAGATTATTTTGCTAACCAAATCTTCTGTTTTTATTCGTATAAGCGGTTGAAATGTTTGATTTTATTTACATGTGATAAACCATCTCTCTAAAAGCAACAAAAAAGCTGCTTATGTATTACTTTGTGAAAAATATAAATATTCCCGGAGTGTGAATTTACTCAAAAAAATATTGGCGATTTTTATCAAAGATGATCTTGTGGGTCTTGGTTCTGATTCACGGAGAAAAGCAAAGGGCCGTGATGATATTTTGTTGCGCATGATTTGCGGGAGTAACGTCTGGCTGGAGGGCGTCCAATCCAACTGGGGAACCGCTCTTTCATAAAAGACTTCCGCCGCTAGATCTCGGCAGCGGCGTCCCTCTCAAGCGGTGGGGTATCTGTGACTACTGCAGATGACCCGCGTTATGCAGCTCGCGTTCGCTCTGGGGCGGCGGACTCCACTGGTACATCCACGTTTCGCTGATAACGCGTTCTCCGGACTTGAGCTGCACTTCGATATTGATTGGCTGCTCGCTCTCATCCGGTGGTACCAGGTCAAACATCACGCGATAGCCGTTGATGCTGTGTAGTGGTCGCGTTGATTCGATCTCGCTGCGACCGGCCGAGACCTTTATGACTGCCTGGGCGGGCCGATCGGCGTCCAATGTGGAGAATATTTCTCCTGCGAAGTCGATGGCGAATCGGGTGCTGTAATACGATCGACGTTTCCCCACGACGCCGCCGAGGCCATTGAAGGTATTGACCACGTAGGCGAGTTTGTCGCGCGGTTGTGCATTGCTACCCCAGTAGAGATCGTAGCCAAAGAGCAGCTCCTGACCTTTCTTGACCTTCTTTTCGGGATTCCAGAAAGCGACGATATTGTCGAACGTTTCGTCGAGGGTAGGTATCTCCACCAGCTGTACGGAGCCCTTTCCCCAGTTGCCGCGCGGAACGACCCAGAGGTCGGGGCGGCGCTCATAGAACACACCATCGTCCTGATAGTGGTCAAAGTCGCGGTCGCGCTGCAGCAAGCCGAATCCCTTCGGGTTTTGGTCGAGATAGGCATTGAAACGCAGCTGTCTCGGATTGGTCAGTGGGCGCCAGATACGTTTCCCGTTGCCGGTTTCCAGGGCGAGGCCGTCTGAATCGTGAATCTCCGGGCGCCAGTCGTAGTTGGTGCGCCGATCATTCTCACCCACCATGAACATACTGGTCAGCGGCGCGATGCCGAGCCTCTCGATGGCCTTGCGCGGGTAGAGCGAGGCGTCGACAGATATCTTCAGCAGCGGTCCCGGTGTAATGACGAAGCGATAGGCACCGGTGATGCTTGGTGAGTCGAGCAGCGCAAAAACGGTTGCCTGTCGTTCGCCCGGCTTCGGCTTGATCAGCCAGAAATGAGTGAAGATCGGAAACTCTTCATCGCGCGGCAGTGCCGTGTCGATCGCCAGGCCGCGCGCTGACAGGCCGTATTGCATTTCGTTGCCCACCCCGCGGAAATAGCTGGCGCCCAGAAACGAGACAAAGTCGCGCTGCCAGTCCGTGTAGTAGTGCAGGCGGAATCCGGCGAAGCCGGCGTCCTCGGGAATGGCCGAGGCTTTGATACCGGACTTTCCGTAATCGAAAAGCCCTGGTCGGTAGGCGACCTCGCGTGCTTCGTTATCGATCACTTCATAAATCTTGATCGGATGGCGGAAATAGAGACCGAGATGAAAGAGCTGGGATTGGAACAGTGTCTCTTCGCCGCGCCATAACGCCTCCATGGGATCGAAACGGATCTCCTGGTACTGGTCCCAGTCGAGTTTGAGCAGCGACGGCGGCAGCTCATTCTGTGCGCTGCGATAAGGTTGCTCAGCGGTGTGTCGGGCCAGCCCTTTCAGCGCTGCGTAGTCGAAGCGCTTGGCTTCGCCAGTGGTCTGGGTGGTCGCAGCCTGCGCTGTCTGTACCAGCATCAATGCTGTCAGGATTAGCAGCAGGTGGCTCAGAGAAAGCGCGTTGCGCATGGTTAGCTCCTTACATCTTTGGTTTCGTTCACTGCACACGGAGATGCGCTGTTGCGACGTTTGTGTACGTGTTCATAGAGGTAGCGGGCAATCGCTTGCCCCCAATAACTGTCGCTCGGCTCATTCCATGCCGCGCGATGCAGCTGAAGCAGGGTGTCGCGGTCGCGTAGGGCGAGATTGAGTTCGCGAACGCTGAGTGCCGACGGTCCGTGGTTGAGCAGTTTCGTAGTACAGGCTCGTAACAATCGCTCGCGGATACCAGTACGGCAGTCGCGTGCATGGGCAATATGAATCGCGTTGCGGCGCGGGTTGATAATGGCCAGTTGCACTGCCGACTCCTCTTCAGCCAGCAGTGGCTGAGCTGCTTGTAATCGTTGCAACAGCGGCGATTGGCTCAGTTCGGCAGGTGTGAGAAACAGGCCGCGTTGTCGCATCCAGTGACCGAGTGCGGCCCGGCTCAGCAATACCGATGTCGGTGCCGACAGGATCAAGGGGCCGGCCACCGGCAGTGACCAGTAAAAAAAATCCGGCGATAGACGGTAGGCGAACAGCGCCCATGCCGTCGCCAGTAGCGCGGCCGGCAACTGTGCGACAAATGCCTCACCCCACTGCGTTTCGGCGGAGCGGTTCTGACCGGCCCAGCGAAGCTGCACGTTGAGCAGTGCTTCGATGACGTGGCGGGTGTGTGCCAGCATCCGGATCGGCGCGAGCAACGCAGAGATGACAATCTCCAGAAGCAGCGACCGCAGCAGGTTGAAGGGGCCGCCAAATTGGTGGCTACGGCGCTCGCGCAACACATCGATGACAGCGAGTAATTTCGGTGTCAGCAGTAGTGCCATTGTTGTTAGGAAGAGGCCAATTGCCCACTCTGGACGCCATTCAGGCCAGAGCGGGAATGGGTTGTAAGCCTCGGGGAAATAGTTGATCGGCCACAACACCAGTCGCGCCGTCTCGACGGTGGCACATGCGAGAAACAGAAACCAGATCGGCGAGGCGAGGTAGGACATGATGCCGTTCAGGAATGCGAAACGATGGGCCATGCGCAACCCTGGATGAAACAGCAGCCACAGGTGTTGCAGATTGCCTTTTGACCAGCGTTTGTCGCGTGTCAGGTCGTCGACCAGGCTGGGGGGGGATTCTTCGTAGCTCTCTTTCAGCGCCGGCTCCAGCCACACTTCGTAACCGGCGCGACCGAGCAGCGCTGCTTCGACAAAATCGTGGCTGGCGATGGCGCCGTTAAAAAGCCCCGGTCCGTTCAGCTTGCGCAAACCGCAGTGACGCATGAACGGCTCGCAGCGCAGCACGGCATTGTGACCCCAGAAGGTAGCTTCTCCGAGCTGCACGGCAGCGAGGCCGGTGGTGAAAATTGGTCCGAACAGCTGATTGGCGAACTGCTGCGTACGTGCGAACAGTGACTGTGCGCGGGCCAGCTGCGGGCTGCTCTGCAGAATGCCAATGCGCGGCTCGCATTGCATGAGGCGGACCATGCGCACGATGGTGTCACCTCCCATCAGGCTGTCGGCGTCGAGCACCAGCGCGTATTCATAGTGACGGCCCCAACGTCGCAGGAAGTCGGAGACATTTCCGCTTTTGTATTTCTGATTGAGGATGCGCCGCCGGTAGAAAATCTGGCGTTGTGCGCCCAGCTGTTCGACCAGTTCATGCCAGGCCGCCTGTTCGTTGAGCCACACCTCCGGGTCACGGCTGTCAGAGAGGATGTAAAAATCGAAGTAGCCCAACTTGCCGGTAGCGGCCAGCGATTCGTAAATGGTGCGCAGTCCGTTCAGCGTTCGTTCGATCGGTTCGTGATAAATCGGCAGCAATACGGCGGTTGGCGCGAGCGCAACATCCTCCAGTGCGGCCGACGGATAGCGGTGCGCGAGGCTCAGGCGATCGCCGCCTGCGAGCCTCAGCAGAAAGCCGTAAACGCCGATCCAGAAGCCGAACGAGGTCCAGGCGAACAGCAGCGTGAACAGCACCACCAAGGTCTTCTCGATGGTGATGGCTCCGTGATACGGGAGCACTGCAAGCATTACCGAGGCAGCTGCGTAACTCTGCGCGGCGATCAGCAGTAACAGGATGGAACGCCGTACCATTGCCGCCGATCGCCAGCGGATATCTTTCTGCTCGACCAGCTCGGTGGCACTTTGAAGGACGTTCATCGTTCGCGCTGCCACTGGCCGTCATAGCCGATATGCCCGCGCAATAGCGGTGGCAGTGGTGGTGCGATGGTCGGCTGGGTACTGCAGAGACGGCCATTCAGCCGCTTGACGCACCAGCTGAACAGGTTTGACACGTTTGTCGTGCAGCCCTCACGGACGATGTCGGTCAGTTCGAACAGCAGCGCGTCGTCGACATCGACGCCGGCCAGTCGCACATAGCTGATCAGGCGGGTCAACACTATATCGGCGGTCGGCGCGCTCATGGCGTCACCTGTCGGATGTCGTTTTCGACGGGCAGGTGGTAACTCCAGGTTTCGGATAACGCCTTCTCCTCGCCGGATTCAGCGTCGCGTTGAAGCAGATAGGCGCGCAGTACCAGCGGTCGACCTTCACCCGGTTTTACCAGCATCGTCAGTCGCCAGCCATCGAGCGGCTGGAGATGTTCGACGTATTGCCGCAGCACCTGACCGCCATCGAGTGCGGTTACGTTGGCGACTACGGCGGCGTCGCGTGGCAGCTTCGCCAGTTGCTCGCCGGTGAAGTTCACGGTAATCAGATAACTGCCCGCTTCATTGCTACTGTTGGCGCGCTGTCCATCGGCGACGAAGGTGTTGACGCTGCGCGCCAGCGGCGATTGGCTGATGCGTTGATCGCCGAACTGGATTTCGTAATCGTGGGCAAGGGGGCGTCCGGGCGCAGGTTTCTCTCGGGTTTCGAAGAAGGCGACGATGTTGCGGCTGGTGTCATTGGGCGCCGGCAGTTGAATCAGCGTGATGTGCCCAGCGCCCCAGGTGCCATCAGGTGTCACCCATACACTGGGGTGGCGCTCGTAGCGTGCGTCAAGATCCTGGAAATCGTCGAACAGTGCGTTGCGCTGCATCAGTCCGAAACCTTTCAGGTCGCCCACTTCCAATCGGTCGGTCTGCAGCCGGGTTGGGTTGAGCAAAGGGCGCCAGAGCCATTCGCCGCTGGTACCGTCGTGAATCAGCAGGCCGTTGGCATCGTGTACGCGCGGACGCCAGTGGCCGGTCGGGCGCGAGGTGTTTTCTCCGTAGAGAAACATGGCCGTCAGCGGTGCGATACCGAGTATCTGGGGCTGGTTGCGCAGGAACAGTCGTGCCCGCACTTTGATGCGAGTGGCATCGCCGGGGGTTATGACGAACTCGTACGCACCCGTCAGGCTGTTGCCGTCGAGCAGGCCGAACAGCCGCATCGATTTCGCCTGTTCGGTCGGGCGCTCCAGCCAGAACTCGACGAAGTCCGGGAACTCCTCG
This sequence comes from uncultured Verrucomicrobiaceae bacterium, assembly GCA_964386045.1. GTDB lineage: Bacteria > Pseudomonadota > Gammaproteobacteria > Pseudomonadales > CAMLJR01 > CAMLJR01. The sequence continues at coordinate 106,479 of CAYLRA010000002.1, forward strand.
CCGGAGGAGAGTCCGGTATCGATAGCGATGCCGCGTCCGAAGGTTCCCATCCGCTGGTCGCGCCCGATTGCTTGGAAATAGCTGCCGCCGGCGAAAGTCAGAAACGGGGTTGCATCGTCGTCGGCGATACCGGGAAAGGTGAGGTGAAAACCGGAGAAGCCGAGGTCGGCTGGTACCTCTTTTTCAAGTGCCGGATCGGCGATGTGGAAATAGCGCTTCTCGAATGGAATCGCGTGAACGTCGTTACCGTCGATGACATGCAGCTTGACGCGCCGTCGATAGAAACTGCCGGCTGGCAGCATCTGTACCTGAAAGGCGTGATTGTCGCGCCACAGGCTCTGTCGTGGATCGAAGCGGATGCTCCGGTAGCGTCCGTAATCGAGATCGCGCATGAAATCGGGTATGGGTTCGCCGGGCTGGTAGGCGGACTGCGCGCGCTGCTGGGCAATGTCGACGATGTCCTCGAACTGGAGAGCCAGCAGCGATGAGCTGGCCGACAACGCAGAAACCAGTAGGAGCGTTATCGCAAGGGAGTGTCGGTAACGCATTGTCGATCCTTAACGTAATCGCTCCTCGAGGTGGATGCCATCGGGGCCGGAGTTTCCGGTGGGTTATGCGAGGCACTCGGGTATCGAAGTGATTGGAGGGAGGTAGGCGGCGGGAGTTCAATGGGCCGGAACGGTCGAGCTTGCCGGCTGCGCGGCAGTTCTCATCTGCCGTCACTCTTCATCGATCGCCGCGAACCGTTCGGCGAGATGGTCCACCAGTGCGCGCACGGACGGCAGCAGGCCGCGCCGGCTGGCAAACACCGCGTGAATGATTTCGCGGCGCGGTGTCCACGCCGGCAGCAGCCGCAGCAGCGAGCCCGCGGCCAGTTGCTCATGCAGCATCAGTCGCGGCAGCTGCACGACACCGACACCCGCCACCGCGGCATTGCGCAACGCGATCATGTCGGTGGTGACGAAACGGGGCGTGTGATGCACGACAGCCTGCGCGCCGTCCGGACCGTTCAGCGTCCAGTTGTAGGTATGTTGCGGCTCGCCGAGGCCGAGGCTCGGCCATGCATTCAGGTCGGCGGGTGCGGCGGGTAAACCGAATCTCTGTACCAGCGCGGAACTGGCGACCAGACACTGTCCCCGATCCGCCAGCACACGCATCACCAGATCGCTGTCGGCGAGTGGCGGCGGGCGCACGCGAATGGCGATGTCCACGGCCTCGCCGACCAGATCGACGCGGCGGTTGGTCGCCTCCAGATGAATGGTCACCTTCGGGTTGCGCGCCATGAAGTCGGCCAGCATCGCGCCGACGTGGGCATGCAGCAGCGCGATCGGGCAGCTGATGCGAATGATGCCGCGCGGTTCGGCGCGCGCCGCGTCGATCACCTCCTGCGCCGCATCGGCCTCCACCAGCATCGCCTTGCAGTGGTCGTAGTAGCTGCGGCCGATCTCGGTCACGGCGAAGTGGCGCGTCGAACGCTGGATCAGGCGAACAGCGAGCCGCTCCTCCAGCAGCGCGATGCGGCGGCTGAGCTTCGATTTCGGCTGGCCAATGGCGCGACCCGCCGGCGCAAAGCCGCCGTGGTCGACGGCCTGGACGAAGTAGTAGAGGTCGTTCAGATCCTGCATGGCGCTTTACCGTTCCATTGCACTTTATCGTTCCACTGGTAGGACGCTGATATCGAATTTAGCAGGCTTTTCTCACTGTCGTCCTGCTGCAATGCTGCGCGGGCACTATGGCTTGGCCAGTTTTCAGGAGGGCAACATGAAAAAGATTCTCGGTGTCTACAGCGCGCCCCGCCCGCACTGGGTGGGCGACGGCTTTCCGGTGCGTTCGCTGTTCTCGTACGACAGCCACGCCAGACAGCTCAGCCCGTTCCTGCTGCTCGACTACGCCGGCCCGGCCGACTTTGCGCCCGCCACACGGCCGCGCGGTGTCGGCCAGCATCCGCATCGCGGTTTCGAGACCGTCACCATCGTCTACAGGGGCGAGGTGGCGCACCGCGACTCGACCGGGCAGGGCGGCGTCATCGGCCCCGGCGACGTGCAGTGGATGACGGCCGGTGGCGGCATCCTGCACGAGGAGTTTCACTCGCTGGCTTTCACTGCCAGTGGCGGCGCGCTGGAGATGGTGCAGCTGTGGGTCAACCTGCCAGCCCGCGACAAGATGACGGCGCCCGGCTACCAGGCCATCGTCGATCGCGATATCCCGACGGTTGTGCTGCCCGACGGCGCCGGCACGGTGCGGGTCATCGCCGGCGAGTTCGACGGCCATGCCGGCCCGGCGCACACGTTCACGCCGATGAACGTGTGGGACATGCGGCTGGCGCAGGGCCATGTCGCCGAGCTGTCGCAGCCCGACGGCTGGACTACCGCGCTGGTCGTGCTGCATGGCAGCGTGCAGGTGGGCGGCACGTCGGTTGGCGAGGCGCAGATGGTGGTGCTGGATCGCACCGGCCAGCACTTCGCGGTGGAAGCCGGCAGCGATGCCGTCGTCCTGCTGCTCGCGGGCGAACCCATCGACGAGCCGATCGTCGGGCACGGGCCGTTCGTGATGAACAGCCAGCAGGAGATCGCGCAGGCGATTGCCGATTTCAGCAGCGGCCGTTTCGGCCAGATGTCGCGTTAGTTCCCCTCTGCTCGCCCGAAGGGGCGAGCAGATACCCGGTGCATCCGCACCTTTTGTTACTACCCGGTGCATCCGCACCTCACACCCGCGAAGGAGAACGCCATGAGCAAACCCTACGTCCGTCTCGACAAGAACAACGCCGCCGTGCTGCTGGTCGATCATCAGGCCGGCCTGTTGTCGCTGGTGCGCGACATCGACCCTGACAAGTTCAAGAACAACGTGCTGGCGCTCGGCGATCTGGCCAAATATTTCAAGCTGCCGACAATTTTGACCACCAGCTTCGAGACCGGTCCCAACGGCCCGCTGGTGCCTGAACTGAAAGAGCAGTTTCCGGAGGCGCCGTACATCGCGCGTCCCGGCAATATCAACGCCTGGGACAACGAGGATTTCGTCAAGGCCGTGAAGGCAACTGGCAAGAAGCAGCTGATCATCGCCGGTGTCGTCACCGAGGTGTGCGTGGCGTTTCCGGCGCTGTCGGCGATCGAGGAGGGGTTCGATGTGTTCGTCGTCACCGATGCGTCCGGCACCTTCAACGAAGTGACGCGCC
>CAYLRA010000003.1:0-107415 GCA_964386045.1 uncultured Verrucomicrobiaceae bacterium
CCATAGCTCAGTTGGATAGAGCAACGGCCTTCTAAGCCGTGGGTCGCAGGTTCGAATCCTGCTGGGCGCGCCACTCCATGGGTGAGCACGCTGAAAACCGATGGTGCCAGCCCTGCGAGGTTGTCTCTTCGGTGATGCGGGTCGAGCAGTTCTGCAGCAGTGCTGGATGGTATGTCGCTGTCGCCTGTCGGCAGTGAGCATGGAAGCAGCAGCAACAGTTGTAATGGTGGCCGTAGCTCAGTTGGTAGAGCACAGGATTGTGATTCCTGTGGTCGCGGGTTCGATCCCCGTCGGCCACCCCATTCAACGACGATCTCCCGCGCGTGCATTGCGCCAGCACTGCGCCGATTGGTTTCCCTCTGGTGTTGCCATCGCGATGACGGCCCGTCTGTCGATCGCCGTCTCTTATTTCCTCATCGCTATCCGCAATCGCATTCGTCCCGGCAATCCGTTCTGAACAGATTCCGCCGTGGCGGTGCACACTCTCGTGCGCAGTTTTCACAGCGGACCAGATGCGATTGCGGCCGGCTCCGGTGTGGCGAAGCGATTCAACATATGCAAATTGCATGCGGGCGTTTTCTGTCATGTGCTGGCAGGTCTACAATCGGCGGCTTTGAAGAAAAGGGTCGGCGTCAGTCATGGCTGATTCTGCTGGTTGAAACGGTGATTCGGAGGCGAGGGGTACTCCCCGCGACATGATCATGAATGAACGACTCGACCTGCAGCTGCACGGCAACACCGCGCTGCTGCTGTTCCAGAATCCCCCCCACAACCATGCCACGGTGACGCTGCTGCGACTGATCGCCGATGCGCTGGAGCGGCTGGACCACGACCCGCAGGTGCGCGCGGTGGTGCTGGCGGCGGAGGGCAAGGCTTTCTGCGCCGGCGCCGATCTGGTTTCGCCCAACGGTTTTGGCGCAGCGGGTAGCGATCCGTTGCGCGAGTTCTACGATCAGGCGATCCGCCTCTTCTGCACGCGCAAGCCGATCGTCGCCGCGGTGCAGGGGGCGGCCATCGGCGCCGGGCTCGGACTCGCCGTGATGGCCGACTTCCGCATCGCCACGCCCGAGGCACGTTTCTCCGCCAACTTCACCAAGCTCGGTTTTCACCCGGGCTTCGGCCTCACCTGCACGCTGCCGCGCGTGATTGGCCAGCAGCGCGCGGCCGAGATGTTCATGACTTCCGGTCGCTACAAAGCGGATGAGGTCGCAGCCTGGGGGTTGGTTGACCGTGTCGCCGAGACCGGCAAGCTACTGGAAACGGCGCTGGCGTTCGCTGCCGAGATCGCCGAGAACGCGCCGCTGTCGCTGCTGGCGACGCGCGCCACGCTGCGCGGCGAGCTGGCCGGGCAGGTACGGGCGACGCTGGTGCACGAACATGGCGAGCAGCTCAAGCTGCGCGACACGGCCGATTTCGCCGAAGGGTTGCGCGCGGTTGCCGAGCGGCGTCCGGGCAACTTCACGGGTCGTTAATGGTTTTTTCATGCGCCCGGGTTGCTCGGGCGAAGACAGGTTTCACCACAGTTCCCATCGACGGAAAAAGCGATGCCGATAATCAAATCCAAGGTCAATGCGCGCGGCGAAGAGTTTGCTGGCAACGCCGCTCACATGCAGGCGCTGGTCGACGACCTGCGCGACAAGCTCGAAGCCATCAAGCTCGGTGGCGGCAAGGCCTATCAGGAGCGCCACGCCGCGCGCGGTAAACTGCTGCCGCGCGAACGCATCAACACGCTGATCGATCCGGGTTCGCCGTTCCTGGAGCTGTCGCAGCTGGCGGCGTTCGAGGTCTACGACGAAGAGGTGGCGGCGGCCGGCATCATCACCGGCATCGGTCGTGTCGCCGGTCAGGAATGCATGATCGTCGCCAATGACGCCACGGTGAAGGGCGGCTCCTACTATCCGCTGACGGTGAAGAAGCATCTGCGCGCGCAGGCGATCGCCGAGCAGAACCATCTGCCCTGCATCTATCTGGTCGACTCCGGCGGCGCCAACCTGCCGCGTCAGGATGAGGTCTTTCCCGATCGCGAACACTTCGGTCGCATCTTCTTCAACCAGGCCAACATGTCGGCGCGGAACATCCCGCAGATCGCCTGCGTGATGGGATCGTGCACGGCGGGTGGCGCCTACGTGCCGGCGATGGCCGACGAGTCGATCATCGTCAAACAGCAGGGGACGATTTTCCTCGCCGGCCCGCCGCTGGTGAAGGCGGCCACCGGCGAGGTGGTCAGCGCCGAGGATCTCGGCGGCGCCGATGTGCACTGCCGCACCTCCGGTGTCTCCGACTACTACGCACAGAACGATCACCACGCGCTGCAGCTGACCCGTCAGTGCATCGCGCGGTTGAACCGGGTCAAGCCGGTCGATATGGACCTGCGCGAATCGGTGGAGCCGATCTATCCGCGCGAAGAGATCTACGGTCTGGTGCCGAAGGATGCTCGCAAGCCCTACGACGTGCGCGAAATCATCGCTCGCGTCGTCGACGGTTCCGAGTTCGACGAGTTCAAGGCGCTCTACGGCACCACGCTGGTGACCGGCTTCGCGCGGCTGTTCGGCTACCCGGTCGGCATCGTTGCCAACAACGGCATCCTGTTTGGCGAGTCGGCGGTGAAAGGGGCGCACTTCATCGAGTTGTGCGCGCAGCGCAAGATTCCGCTGATCTTTCTGCAGAACATCACCGGCTTCATGGTTGGCCAGCAATACGAAGCGGGCGGCATCGCCAAGCATGGCGCCAAGATGGTCACCGCGGTGGCCTGCGCCAACGTGCCGAAGCTGACCGTGCTGATCGGCGGTTCGTTCGGCGCCGGCAACTACGGCATGTGCGGTCGCGCCTACGATCCGCGTTTCCTGTTCATGTGGCCGAACGCGCGCATCTCGGTGATGGGCGGCGAACAGGCAGCCGGCGTGCTGGCGCAGATCAAGCGCGATCAGAAAGAGCAGAAGGGCGAGAGCTGGAGCAAGGAGGAGGAGGCCGCCTTCAAGCAGCCGACGCTCGATACCTACGAGAAGCAGGGGCACCCCTATTACGCCTCGGCGCGACTGTGGGACGACGGTGTCATCGACCCGGCCGAGACACGCATGACGCTGGGGCTGGCGCTCTCCGCCGCCCTGAACAAGCCGATCGACGAGACGCGTTTCGGCGTCTTCCGAATGTAAGCCTGCCGCCCGGTCAATGGAGCTTCATAAAAGATGTTCAACAAGATTCTGATTGCCAACCGCGGCGAAATTGCCTGTCGCGTCATCAAGACCGCGCGCCGACTCGGCATTCGCACCGTCGCCGTCTACTCCGACGCCGATGCCAACGCATTGCATGTGGCGATGGCCGACGAAGCCGTGCACATCGGCGCAGCGCCGGCGCGCGACTCCTACCTGCTTATCGATCGCGTCATCGAGGCGGCCAGGAAAACCGGCGCCGAGGCGATCCATCCCGGCTACGGCTTCCTCAGCGAGAACGCGGCGTTCAGCCAGGCCTGCGATGCCAGCGGCATTGTTTTTGTCGGCCCGCCGGTTGGCGCGATCGAGGCGATGGGTTCGAAGTCCGCCGCCAAGCGGATCATGGAGGCGGCGCGGGTGCCGCTGGTGCCGGGTTACCACGGCGAGGCGCAGGACCCGGAACTGCTGCGTAAGGCGGCCAACGAGATGGGCTACCCGGTACTGCTGAAGGCGACCGCTGGCGGTGGCGGCAAGGGGATGCGCCAGGTCTGGTCGGCGGCCGAGTTCGACGAGGCGCTGGCGGCGGCGAAACGCGAGGCGAAGAACAGCTTCGGCGACGACCGCATGCTGGTGGAGAAATACCTGACGCGACCGCGCCACGTCGAGATTCAGCTGTTCTGCGACAAACACGGCAACGCCGTTTATCTCGCCGAGCGCGACTGCTCGGTGCAGCGTCGCCACCAGAAGGTGATCGAGGAGGCGCCGGCGCCGGGCATGAGCGAAGCACTGCGCCGCAAGATGGGCGAGGCGGCGATCAAGGCGGCGCAGGCGATCGATTACGAAGGGGCGGGCACCGTCGAGTTTTTGCTCGACGAAGATGGCTCGTTCTACTTCATGGAGATGAACACGCGCCTGCAGGTCGAGCACCCGGTCACCGAGATGATCACCGGGCAGGATCTGGTCGAGTGGCAGCTGCGAGTCGCCGCGGGTGAAAAATTGCCGCTGTCGCAGGAGCAGATCGCGATCAGCGGCCACGCCTTCGAGGCGCGCATCTACGCGGAAGATCCGGCCAACGACTTCCTGCCGGTGACTGGAACGTTGTCGTTCCTGCAGCCGCCGGCCGAGAGCGAGCACGTGCGCGTCGATACCGGCGTGCTGCAGGGCGATGAGGTCAGCGTTTTCTACGACCCGATGATCGCCAAGCTGATCGTCTGGGACGAGGACCGTGACAAGGCGCTGCGCCGGCTCGGCAAGGCGTTGAGTGAATACCGCATCAGCGGCATGACCACCAACGTCGATTTCCTCTACAACCTCGCCACCTGCGAACCGTTCCGCAAGGCCGATCTCGATACCGGCTTTATTGCCAGGCATCGCGAGCAGATCTTCCACGAGAGCCGACAGGATATTGCCGAAGGCACCGCGCTCGCTGCGCTCTATCTGGTGCTGCGCCGGGCGCAGCTGGCCGGCTCCAGTGCGGTGGCGAGGGTCGATCCGCAGTCACCGTGGAATCTCAGCAACGCCTGGCGCCTGAACGAAGCGCACGTCCATCGATTCCAGCTGCAATTCCTCGGTCAGGCGTATGCGATCGAGGTTGAGCAGATCGGCGAGGGCAGCGCCATCCGTTACAATATCACGGCGGCCGGCCGCACCGTGCGCGCGCAGGGCCGGCTCAGCGGCAGCGAGCTGTACGCCGATATCGACGGCCACCGCTCGCGTGTCACCGTTGCCGAACACGACGGCACCTATAGCCTCTACACGCAACAGAGTGCGTTGCAGTTCAGTGAGGTGGCGGTCGATCTCGGCGACGACGACAGTGCACACGGCGACGGCGCGCTGACCGCACCGATGAACGGCACCATCGTCGCGTTGCTGGCCGAGGCCGGCACTGCGGTGAAAAAAGGCGACGCGCTGCTGGTAATGGAGGCAATGAAGATGGAGCACACGATCCGCGCGCCGGCCGACGGCGTTGTTGCCGAGTTTTACTACGCGCGGGGCGATCTGGTGGCGGGCGGTGCCGAGCTGCTGAAGTTCGAGGTGGTCGCCGAAGGCTGAGCCGGCTGCGGCGCCCGCTTCGGCGACCGGTGCGCTACGCCTCCGGTTGCAGCGGCTCGCCGCAGAGCTGGTTCGACAGGTTCTGCGCCGCCGACAGCAATGCCTTCTGCAGTGGCGCCAGCCCGCTGCGTTTCAGCGCGCTGCCGATGCCGATCGCGACCAGCGCGTGGCTCAGCTTGTCGCGCGTCTTCCAGACCGGCGCCGCCAGCACGGTGACGCCGGAGATGTAGTTGCCGGCGTCGACGGCGAAACCCTGCTTGAGCGTCTGCTCCACCTGCTTCTGCCACTCGGCGAAGGTCGGCGGCTCGTCCCAGCGCAGTGTTTCGAAGCGCGCGCGCAGTTCCTGTTCGGAGAAATCGCCGAAGGCGGCGATGCAGCGGCCGGTGGCGCTGATCAGCGCCGGGAAGCGGCTGCCGATCTGCGCGCTGATCTGGAAGTTGTTTCCGGACTGCGCGGTGGCGACGACGATGATGTGGTCGAGGCCGACGATGTGCACGCCGAGCATCGTCACGTCGAACGAGTGGCTGACGCGATCGAGCCACGGCTGCACCAGGTCGGTGAACTGGTCGCGCCGCAGCCAGTGGCGGGCGAGGGTCAGCACGCCGGCTTCGAGCGAGTAGCGCTTGGTGTCGGCATCGAAGGCGACCAGCTCCTCGGCGACCAGCGCCCGCAATACGTAGAGGCAGGTGCTCGGCACCAGATCGAGCGTGCGCGCGATCGTCTGCAGGCCGAGCGGCGCATCGCTCTTGCCGAGCAGGCGCAGGATCGCCGCCGCGCGCGAGATGGCGGGCGCCTTGCTCTCCTTGATCGTGCTGGCGAGCTTGCGGCTTTGCGGCGAGGCCTGTCTGGCGCGTTCGGTCATCGGGCTTTCTCTGTGAAAAGGGATTGCAGGTTGTTATTGGAGTTCAATATATAGAATCCCATTCTATATTTACAACGATTTATTTTTGTGCCAATGTCTCGCCCCACCTCGGGGGCGCGGCTGCGCCGACGGGGCTACCCCGGAAAAACTGGTGCAACGATGACAAGGCTCACCGACTACACCTCCTATGCAGATGCCCAGAAGTACGCCAGTTCCGAGGCGACGTGGGCGCTGTTCGACGGCAACAAAGAACACTTCAACATCGCTCACGAATGTATCACCCGCCACGCCGACGGTTCCGGCCGCGCGGCGGTGCGCATTGCGCGCGCCGATGGCAGCGACGAGATTCTGAGTTTCGATACGCTCTCCGCGGGTGCCGCCCGGTTTGCACACTGGCTCGATGCCGAGGGCGTGCAGAAGGGCGAGCGCATCGCCTTCATGCTCGAACCGTCGCTGCCGTTTTATGTCTGCCTGTTCGGTGCGATGCAGACCGGCGCGATCTCGGTGCCGCTGTTCACGCTGTTCGGACCGGACGCGCTGCGCCTGCGTATCGACGACTGCAAGCCGTCGATCCTGATCACCAACGCCGAGAAGGCCGAGCTGGTGCGGGGCAGGGACGATCTGCGCGTCATCATCGCCGACCAGAGTCTGCTCGACGAAATCGCCAGGTTTCCCGCCACGTATGAGCCGAAAACCTCGGCCGGCGATCTCGCGGTATTCCAGTACACCTCGGGCACCACGCGCGAGTTGCCGGCTGCGGTCAGGCACACCCATAAAGCGGTCGTCACGCTGATGTTCGCCGCGCTGTACGGTTCGGGTATCCGCCCGGGCGATGAATTTTTCTGCCCGTCGTCACCGGCCTGGGGCCACGGCCTGTGGCACGGCACGCTGGCGCCGCTGGCGCTGGGGGTCAGCACCGGCACCTTCGCCGGCAGGTTCGATGCGGTGCGGCTGATGAAGGCGCTGCAGGATTTCAAGATCACCAACATGTCGGCGGCCGCCACCCACTACCGGATGATGAAGAACACCGGCAAGGCGGGTGAGTTCGACTTCTTCTTCAAGAAGCTGTCGTTCACCGGTGAGCCGATCGACCCGGCCACGCTCGAATTCATCGACCAGACCTTCCACGTGCCGGCCTGCAGCATGTACGGCACCACCGAGATCGGTGTCGTGCTGGTCAACTATCCGGGTGCGGAAGATTACGTCGTCAAACCCGGCTCACTCGGCAAGCCGATCCCCGGCCTGAAGCTGGAGGTGCATCGTCCCGACGGCACACAGACCGGCCCGGAAGAGGTCGGTGAACTGATGCTGTGGAAGAAGGATCACTGGGAGACCACCAAGGATCGCGCGCGCGTCGATGCCGAGGGTTATCTCTACCACTGCGGTCGCGCCGACGACGTCATCATCTCCGCCGGCTGGACCATGAGCGCGGTGGAGATCGAACATACGATGCTCAAGCATCCGGATGTGAAGGAAGTGGGTGTCATCGGCGTGCCCGATGCGACCCGTGGTCAGGTGGTGAAGGCGTTTGTCGTCACCGACCGTGTGTCGAGCAACGAGTTTGTCACCGAGCTGCAGAATTTCACGCGGGAAAAGCTCAGTCAGCACGAGTTCCCGCGTCACGTCGAATTTGTGAGCGAGCTTCCGAAGACGCCCGCTGGCAAGGTTCACCGCAAGGTACTGCGCGATCGCGAGGCCGCCAAGGCCGCAGCGACCGCCAACTGACATCAGAGAGAGGAGAGAAGCCATGTCCGCCAAATTCCCCAAGATCACCGAAGAGGGGCTGGACGATCTGCGCCAGCGCATCGGCGTCAAGATCACCAACACGGTTGAGCCGTGGAACTACGAAGCGACGCGCGACGCGATCCGCCACTACGCACACGGTATCGGCGACGACAACCCGCTGTGGTGCGACCCCGAGTACGCCAAGAACACCAAGATCGGCGCGCTTCAGGCGCTGCCGAGCTTCCTGTTCACCACCAGCCGCATCATCTCCGGTTACTGCGGCGGTCTCTCCGGCGTTCACGCCATGTGGGCCGGCGCCGACTGGACCTGGCACAAGCCGGTGCTGCGCAACGACGTGATCACCACCGAGGCCTACCTGAAGGATCTGGTCGAGCACCAGACCAAGTTCGCCGGTCGCGCCTTCCAGCAGATCTACCACGTCGACTTCTTCAATCAGAACGGCGACAAGGTGGCCGAGGCTGACAGCTGGGTGTTCCGCACCGATCGCGACGAAGCACGCGAGCGCGGCACCAAGTACAACGACGTCAAGGGCAAGGTCGAGCCGTTCACCGACGAGCAGCTGGCCGAGTTCTACAAACTGTACGAGAAAGAGGAAATTCGCGGCGCGACACCGCGTTACTGGGAAGACGTGAAGGAAGGCGAAGCGCTGCCGTCGATGCTGAAAGGCCCGATGACCGTTACCGGCTTCATCTGCTACGCACAGGGCTGGGGCGGCCTCTACATCCGCGCCAACAAACTCGCGTGGAAGATGCAGCAGAAACACCCGGGCACCGGCATCAAGAACCGCTTCAACGTGCCGGACTGCCCCGAGCGCGTGCATTGGGACGAAGCCTTCGCCCTTGAAGTCGGCGCACCGGGTGCCTATGACTACGGTCCGGAGCGCTGCTCGTGGCTGACCCATCACGCCACCAACTGGATGGGTGACGACGGCTTCCTGCGCAAGAGCAAGTGCCAGATCCGCCGCCACAACCCGGATGGCGATGTCATCGTCATCAACGGCGCGGTCACCCGCAAGTTCGTCGAGGATGGCAAGCACCTGGTGGAGATCAGCCACAAGGCCGAAACCCATCGCGGTGAGCTGTCGGCATCGGGTGTCTCCATCGTGGAGCTGCCAAGCCGTAGCTGACAAACGGTCGCAGGCTGACTGAAGTACCGAATGGCTCCTTCCGCAGGGGCCATTTTTTTATCGATCCATCGCCTGTCGCAGTCGCTGCGGCAGGTCATCTAATAACAAGGTGAACGCAGATGGCTGAGCGTGAATCCTCCTCGTGGGCCGGCCCGTTGCATGGCCTGCGTGTACTCGATTTCACTCGCGTGCTGGCGGGGCCTTCGGCGTCGCTGGCGCTGGCCGATCTCGGCGCCGAGGTGATCAAGATCGAACCGCCGGGCAGCGGCGATGAAACGCGCTCGTTCCCGCCGTTTCGCGAGGGCGAGAGCCACTATTACATCGCGGTCAATCGCGGCAAGAAAAGCATCGTCGTCGACCTGAAGAGCGAGGCCGGCGTGGCGTTGGTCAAGCAGCTGGCGGAGAAGTGCGACATCGTCGTTGAAAACTATCGCCCCGGCGTCATGGATCGTCTCGGGCTCGGTTACGAGACGCTGTCGGCGATCAACCCGCGATTGATCTACTGCGCCATCTCCGGCTTCGGCCAGAACGGCCCGCTGAGGGATCGCCCGTCGTTCGACATCGTGTTGCAGGCGATGTCGGGTGCACTCAGTGTCAACGGCGAACCCGGTGCGCTGCCGACCAAACTCGGCATTCCGCTCGGCGACCTGATCGGCGGCATCAACGGCCCGATCGCCATTCTGGCGGCGCTGCATGAGCGCCATGCGACGGGGCGTGGTCGCTACATCGACATCAGCCTGCTCGATGGCATGCTCGGCATGTTGGGGTATATCGCGCAGCTGGCGTTTTTCACCGGCGAAGATCCGCAGCCGCAGGGGTCGCAGCATCCGAACCTGGTGCCGTACGGTGCGTTTCCGGCCAGCGATGGCTCGATCATCGTCGCCTGCCTGACCAACAGCTTCTGGGCAAAGGTCTGCAGCGCGATCGAGCGCCCGGCGCTGGCGGTCGATACACGTTTCGACATGATCGAGAAACGCCGCGATCGCCGTGCCGAGGTCAATGCCATCGTCGCCGAATTCACCCAGCGCAAAAGCGTGGCGGAGCTGGTCGAGATCTTCACCGCGCACCAGGTGCCGAACGCGCCGATTCTCGGTGTCACCGAAGCGCTGTCTCAGCCCCAGGCGCAGGCGCGCGAGATGGTGGTGGAGGCCGAACACAAGACGCTGGGCAAGATTCCGCTGGTCAATCGTTCGATCAAATATGGCGACGCACCACAGCCGGTGCCGACCGCGCCGCCGGTGCTGGGGCAGCACACCGAAGAGATACTGGCCAGCGTGCTCGGCATGGCGCCAGCACAGATCGAGGCGCTGCGCGTGGCCGGCGTAATAGAGTGAGTGGCGGCGTGACGCTGTTCAGCGGGCGCTGAACGGCGCTGCGCCTTGATCGAGCCGGCGCGCCAGTTCGGCGAAGGCGCGCCCCGGCTGGCCGATGGTCTCGGTGATCATCGTCGCCACCTCGATCGGATCGTGTGCTTGCGAGTCGATCACCCGGTCGAACAGGTCGTGCGCAAAAATCTCCCGGTAGAGGTACTCGGCCAGTCGCTTGGTGTTGGCGTTGGCGATTGCCGCCTGCGTGCGGTCGAGTGCGCTGACGATTTTGTCGAGCCGGTTGTCGAGCCGCTCCGGCGTGACCGACAGCGGCGGCTTCAGCGCGACGAAGTGAACCGGCAGGTCGCGAAAGTGCCGGATGCAGCTCTGCAGCAGCGGCGGGTCGAGCGTGGTGATGTGGTCCATGACGATATTGGCGCCGCTGCGCACACCGGCGGCGACCATCGCGTGGAAGGCGTCGATCATGCGCGCGCCGTAAGGCCCCAGCTCAAGGTGGCGAGGCCCGTCGGGGTTGGCGGGGTCGTCGAGCACCTTGCGCAACCCTTCGTCGCAACGCGCGCCACCGTCGACGAACTTGCGCGGAATGACACCGCCGAGGAACTGGTCGGCGCCGAAGTGCAGCCACAGTTCGTCGGCGAGATCGACGAAGCTCTTGCAGGTGGTGGTTTTGCCGCTGCCGGTGGTGCCGGTGATGATCAGCAGTTGTCCTGTGCTCATGACGTCCGCGTTCCTGTTGTTATTGTTCAGTGCTCGTCATTCCGCGACTGCGCTCGGAATGACGAGGAGTGTCTCAGCGGGTTTTCCACACATCGGGCCCGGCGCGCTGCCAGCGCCGGAACTCCTGGATGCCGTAGTACTCCTGATCCTCGCCGACGACGCCGGTGAAACCGTCGTAGTCCCACTGACAGAGCGACCACCACTGGCCGCGATCGGGAAACAGCATGAATTCGGCCGGTGTCTGCACGCGGCCGATGGCGTGCAACTCGCGGCCCAGGGCATCGCGCGCACGAATTTCGGTGGCGATGGGGCGCGGTCCGTCGCGTTCCAGCACGCGCCGGCTCCCTTCGACGATGGTGGCCATCTCGCCGTCGCGCAGCAGGTAGCCGCCGATCGCCGGCGTGGTGTGTCCGTGGATCGCCTTCGGCGCGAGGATATGCCAGCCGTTGCGTTCGTCAGCGGTGGACCAGGCGTAGCCGCCGGGCGGCGATTTTTCGAGGAAGCGCGGGCCGTGGCCGCCGTCGCGAATCGAGAAGCAGTCGACCTCGAAGCACTGGCCGTCGAGTTCGACCCTGCCCCGGATGCGACCTGGCTGTTCGAAGTGGGTCTTGAATGCCCCTTTCAATTGCTCCGGGCTCTTCGCGTTCATGATGTGCGGTGGCGCGATGGCGGTGAACAGCAGGTCGAGCCTGAACCCTTCGCGGTCGTAGCCGAGTTTGTAGCGCTGCAGCGGCTCGATCATCTCGATCGACATCGACCACGGCGTGGTGAAGTCGTATTTGTCGTAGTCGATGCCGTAACGACCGGCTGGCGGCAGACGCATCGCCTGCCAGTCGAAGAAGAGAAAGTGCCAGACGTGGCGACCGCTGTTGTCCCACATCGCCGGGCCGCCGAGCATGCAGTTCATGTTGGGGCGGAAATGGTTGTAGAAGAAGCCGTTGATGCCGCGTTCCGGGATCGCCCAGGAGAACCAGGAGCTCTCGGTCCAGTACGGGTCGTCGGACATCTCCATGAAGAAGTGGTCCAGGCTTTCCGAAAGGCTGGTCATGGTGTGAATCCCCGGTGTTGTTCTGTTATTCGAAGGGGTTGGTGGCTGGACCAGTATATGAGTGGCGGGTGGCGACACAACGATCGGCCGGCGCGCTGCGTCGTCTGTCCATGTCGCTGCGTCGATTGCCATGGTGGTGTCTGCCACTTGGGTGACATTTGGAGCAAATGGCCGATAATGGCCGACCCTTTTACAAGCGAGGAGAGGTTCGATGTCAGAGCTCAGGTTCGACGATCGCGTGGCGGTGATCACCGGTGGCGGCAGGGGACTCGGGCGCGCCTATGCCGAACTGCTGGCGGCGCGCGGTGCGAAGGTCGTCGTCAACGATCTCGGCGTCAGCCTCAAGGGTGACGGCATCGGCGAGGATCCCGCCGGTGAGACGGTGAACGCGATCAAGGCAGCCGGTGGCGAGGCGGTCGCCAATGCCGATTCGGTGGCGACGCCGGAAGGTGGCAGGGCGATCATTCAGTCGGCACTCGATCACTACGGTCGCATCGACATCCTGATCCACAACGCCGGCGTCGTGCGCCGCTCGCCGCTGGCCGAGATGTCGTATGAGGATTTCGAATTCGTACTCGACGTCCATCTGCGCGGCGCCTTCCACGTCGTGCGTCCGGCCTTTCCGCTGATGTGCAAGGCCGGCTATGGCCGCGTCGTGCTGACCGGTTCGATCAACGGTCTCTACGGCAACTACCAGAACGCCAACTACAGCACCGCCAAGGCCGGCACGCAGGGGTTGTCGAGCGTGGTCGCGCTGGAGGGTGCGGCGCACAACGTGAAAAGCAACGTCATCCTGCCGGCCGCTGTGACACGCATGTCCGAAGGGGTCGACACCTCCGCGTTCCCGCCGATGCCGCCGGAGATGGTGGCCGCCACCGTCGGCTGGCTCTGCCACGAATCGTGTTCGGTGACCGGCGAGATGCTGGTCTCCGCCGCCGGGCGCGTTGCCCGCGCCTATGTCGCCGAGACGCCGGGCGTCTACCTTCCACAGTGGAGCATCGAGGAGATGGCGGCGCAGATCGAGGCGATTCGCGATACAGCATCACCGCTGCTGTTCGATGCGGTGCCATCCGGTCAGCTCGACCATCTGAAGTACAGTTTCGCGATGGCATCCAAACGCTGACACTGAAACTGACACGCTAGCCATCTCAAGAATAATTTCGCAGGAGGTTGTCGCATGACGCAGCAGGCAGGTCGTTATATGTCGGCGGGCCCCGCCAGGGTCGCCGAGGATTGGGCGCTGGAGCGGCTGACGCCGCCGAGCCGCCTCTATGGCGCCAACGGTATGCGCGTTGGCGGCGACGGTCGCATCTATATCGCGCAGGTGGCGGGCAGCCAGGTCAGTGCCATCGATGTCGGCAGCGGTGCCATCGAAACCATCAGCCCGATGGGTGGCGACATCGTTGCCCCCGACGATCTGGTGTTCGATCCGCAGGGCAATCTCTACGTCACCGAAATTTCCGAGGGGCGCGTCGGTGCCCTCGATGCGAAGGGCAACTACCGCGTCGTCTACGGCGACCTGCCCTGCGCGAATCCGATCACCTTCTACAACGGACGATTGATCGCCGGTGAGTGCCGGCCCGGTGGTCGCATCATGGAACTCGACCTGAACGGCGGGCCGCCGCGCATCATCGCCGATAACCTGATGATGCCGAACGCGATGGAAGTGGGGCCGGACGGCAAACTCTATTTCCCGCTGATGGGCACCAACGAGATCTGTCGCGTCAGCCTCGACGGCGGTCCGGTGGAGAAGGTGGCCGGCGATCTCGGCGTGCCCGATGCGGTCAAGTTCGACAGCAAGGGTTTCATCGTCTCGACGCAGGTGGCGAGCGGCCAGGTGCTGCGCATCGATCCGCGCAGTGGCGACAAGACGGTGCTGGCCAACATCGCGCCCGGTCTCGACAACCTCGTCTTCGTCGGTGAGCGGCTGTTCGTGTCGAACATCGCCGGTCAGGTCGACGAAGTGCTGGCCGATGGCACGCTGCGTTCGGTGGTACCGGATGGCTTTACCTTCCCGCTCGGTCTCGCGGTCGATGCCGATGGTTCGCTGCTGATCGCCGACGGCGGCTTCACCTATGCACTGCGCAATGGCAAACGCGAGTCGCTGGGCATGTTCTTCACGCCGGGTTATCCCGGTTATGTGCGCGGCGTGGCCACAGCGGCGCCCGGCGAATTCATCGTCACCACCGCAGCGGGGCAGGTGTCGCGCTGGTGGCCGGCGCAGCAGCGGCACGAAGTGCTGGCCGACGGTTTCGAGCGCCTGTTCGGCATCGCGATCGCGCGTGACGGCGCCGTGGCGTTTACCGATGCCGCAACCGGGCGTCTGCTGTCGCTGCAGTCGGGCAATGTCGTCGAGCTGGCCGCCGGCCTGCGCGAGCCGAGAGGGGTGGCGATTGCCGCCGATGGCAGCTGTCTGGTCGCCGAAGAGGCGGGTGGGCGCGTGGCGAAGGTGAATGGCTCCGCAGTCGAAACCGTGCTCGATGGCCTGCGCCAGCCGCAGGGGATTCTGGGGCGTGGCGACCTGCTCTACATCGTCGACGTTGGTACCCGCGAGCTGGTCGAGTACGACATGGTGCGCAAGCAGCGCCGCACACTGGCAGCCGGCCTGCCGATCGGCGCACCGCCCGGCGTCGTGCCCAAGCCGGTACGGCCATTCCCGCCGCTCTCTGGCGCGATTGCTCCCTTCGCCGGCATCGCCGCCGGTGCCAACGGCACGCTCTACCTGTCGGCCGATGCCGATGGCAGCGTGCTGGCGCTGCGTCCGGTCTGAGGTGGGGGAGTTAGCGGAGTGAGTGAAAGCAAGAACGTACCGGCAGCAAATGCCGACTGGACCCGGCGCGAAATGAAGGGAATCCCGGCCTCGCTCGGCGCATTGTGGACGCGCCGTGAGGCAGATGGTTTTCGTTATGCGATACAGCTGGATGAAACCCACGCCAACGCGCAGGGTTTCGTCCACGGCGGCGTGCTGATGACCTTCGTCGACCACGCGCTGTCGCTGATGATCTGGGAGGCGTCGGGCCGTGCGATGTGCACGACGGTGCATCTCGACAGCCACTTCCTGAAAGGCGTGCGGCCGCCAGCCTTCGTCGAACTCGATGGCGAAATTCGTCGGCAGGGGAAAAAGCTCGTCTTTGCGCGCGGCATTTTGCGGGTCGAGGGCGAGGAGGTGATGGAGGCGACGGGTGTTTGGAGTGTTACGCAGCCGCGGTGATTGATCTTGTTTCAACGAAAAAGCCGGCGATCAACGCCGGCTTTTTTGTAACAGGACGCTCGTGTCAGGTCTTGCGTTTTGCGTTGCCTGACCAGTTGCAGTCAAGGCTCAAGTCTTTCTCCTTGCAAAGAATAGCCGGCACTAATCCAGAAGCCTTTCGGGTGCATCCATGTCCTCGTGCAGCACACGAACAATCAGCACCTCTGGTTCGAGCACTTGATAAAAAACAGCGTGATGCTCGACCTGTAATTTGCGATACCCAGGAAGAACGTGGGCGTAGTTCGTGCCGAGTGACGGATGATTGATCAGCTGTTTCATTCCTGTCTCCAGCTGATCCAGGTATTTATCCGCCTGATCAACACCCCATGCTTCGCAGGTATAGACCCAGATTCCGACGAGATCCGACTCCGCCTTCGGCGTGATTTTCAGTTTGAGCACTAATTGGCCGCCTTCATTCGCTTACGGCCAGCCGCCTTGATGGCGGATATATCCAGCGGCTTGGGTTTTCCGCTTGATGCACCCTCAGCGAGGGCCTGTCTCAGCAGGGTGAGCCGTTCCTTGGCCTGCTGATCTCGTCGGATCAGATCGCGAATATATTCACTGTCATTGCCAAAATGACCGCTTTCAATCTGGTCTTTCACCCATTCATCTTGTTGCGCAGTCAGCGTGATGGTTTTCCGGTGCATGCTCATGGTGGGTGCTCCTGACAACACAGGGGTATGACAATATCATACTTCCCTCTTGTGTCGAATCAAGGGGCGCCATTGTCGGATTTTGCGGTCTGTTTTGGCTGGCCAGTTAAAAAGGGGTTGGTGTGAGGCAGGGCGAGACGAGGCAGGGCTTTGAGTGGACCGGGGGCGATGCGGTCATTCTGCGCGTAGCGAAGCGTAGTCGCAGAATCCATAGCACTTCATGTGGCGATGGATTCTGCGACTTCGCGCAGAATGACGAAGGGCGTCAGCTTTTCAGATAACGATCCTCTTCCTTGTGCATATTCAGAATCAGCTTCTCCTGATTATTGGCGAGCCACGTCTGCTTCATGCCGTGTGAGCACAAACCCTCCTGAATACGCGGCAGGTTGCCGAGATCCTGACGTGGAATCAGGCCGACCTGTTCCGGGTCGGTGACATCGACCAGCGTGGCTCGCGGTGGCGTGACGGCAGCCGGGTAGGTTTTGATGGCGTGAATCTCGAAGGTGCATTGGTTGGGATCGGTCGGATGTGGCAGCGCGCGGTAGATGGCTGCGTTGCCGGCCTGGAACAGGATCACGATGTTCGGAAACAGCACGGTGACGCCGCCCCAGCGCGCCAGCATCTCCGGTGACAGTTTCGACATCGGCCGTTTCACGGCGGCGGCATGTTCGTATTGCAACCGCACATATTCGGCGCCGAGATTGGCGTTGGCCGGAAGCTGCTTGTTACGCAGCGTCAACAGCAGCTCGATGTCTTCCTTCAAAATCATCGCGCCGAGCCCTTCGGCGGTCAGGTTCATCCGCGCTGCCATCTCTTCCAGCCGATCTTCGATCGACTTCTGCTCGGTTTCCTGCACGTGGCCGGCGATCGGTGTCTTGTCGCCGCCGTAGAACTGGCCGTGGCCGTGGGTGAAGGCGTCGTAGGTCAGGTCCTTGTACATCATCGGGCCGTCGTCGCGGTCGCCGTAGATCACTTCGCGGCCGACCTTTTCCAGCTGCGGATGCGTGGCCGAGACGTGGTAGGCCTCGTAGAACGCCTCCTGCGCCACCTTCCAGTTGCAGGGGATGGTGGCGCGCTTCCACCAGATGTGGCGCATCTCGCCAATCGCCGTGTCGTCGAGGAACTGTTTCAGCGGCGCGATGAAATCGTCGAACGACTCCGGATCGGCAGCGAGGCTGACGAAGACGAAACCGGCGTAGACGCGGGTGTGGACCTTGCGCATCGCGACGTCGCCATCCTGCAGCTCGCCGTTGCGGAACTCCTGCCGTTCCAGTACCAGCTTGACGTTGCCCTCCAGATCCCAGCGCCAGCCGTGGAACGGGCAGATGATCTTGCCGCCCTCGAAATGGCCGCAGCCATCGCCAAGCGTGGTGCCGCGGTGTGGGCAGAAGTTGTAGTAGGCCTGGATCGTCGAGGCGTCGGTGCGCACCACGAGAATCGACTGGTCGCCGATTTTGTAGGTGGTGTAGTCGCCCACCGCCGGCACCTCGTCGACGCGGGCGGCCACCTGCCAGACGCGGCTCCAGAGCCGGTCGAACTCCAGCTGCGCGAACGCCGGATCGGTGTAACGGCCGACGCCGACGCCCTGCGCCAGCGTCTGCCAGCGTTTCGGCCACTCCACGGCGGGGGCTGTCGAGGGGTCGGAGTCCTTGGCAATGACGTTGCGGGAAATAGCGCTCATGAGGTGCTCCTCATCGACGGAAAGAGGGCGGCCACGGTGTGGGGCCGTCTGGTTATCGGTTGTGGCGCCATGCTAGGGGGTGGGTTGTTGCGCCGTCGTTGATTTCGGTCAAGGCCGCGGTTCATCGCCGCGGCCATCATTGGCCCATATCAACAAGCACGATGAGGAACGAAGACCATGAGCAACGCCGCAACGCTGGAATCCATCGCCTCGCTGGAAGAGCGCCTGAAAGCCACCGATCTCTCGCCGCTGATCGCGAGCAAGGTTCACCTGAGCAAGCAGGCGCTGCTGAGTGGTGAATTTGCCGCCGACCTGCGCGAGCTGCTCGAACGGCGCGGTGTGCTGGTCTTCCCGAAGATCAACTTCACCGATGCCGAGCAGATCGCCTTCACCAAGACCATGGGCAAGTTCCTGCCAGAGATGGAGGGGCAGGAGATCTACAACATCACGCTCGACCAGAAACTGAATGCGAAGTCCGATTACCTGAAGGGTTCGCTCTACTGGCACGCCGACGGCACGATGAACAAGATGCCGATCGGTGTCGCCATCCTGACCAGCCACGTGCTGCCCACCTGGGGCGGCAACACCGAATTCTGCAACACCTACGCGGCTTATGAACTGCTGCCCGAGCAGGACAAGCAGCTGATCGCCAATCTGAAGGCGATGCACTCGGCGTGGACGTCGCTGTTCTATTACGAGCCGGAGCCGAGTTATGAAAAATTGCTGGAGATGATTCGCATCGGTGAGGTGGAGCTGCCGCTGGTCTGGAACCATCGCACCGGTCGCAAGTCGCTGGTGCTCGGCTGCACCGCGCACCATGTGCTCGGCATGGACCCGACCGAGAGCACCAAGCTGCTGGTGCGCCTGCGCGACTGGGCGACGCAGCCGCAGTTCGTCTACAGCCACGAGTGGTCGGTTGGCGACGCGGTGATGTGGGACAACACCGGCACCATGCACCGCGCGATGCCCTACGACCCGGACTGCGGTCGTCTGCTGCATCGCACCAAGACGGCAGGTGAAGAGCCGATCGTCTGATCGCTGCCGATCGCAGGCAGGCCGCGCGCGCCGGTTGTCCGGTGCGCGTGGCCTTTTTTGTTTGTATGAAAAACCGTTTGTACGAAAAAACTGTTTGCACGAAAAAAATTATTTCGCATCGCCATCGACATGTTGATGCGGATCAATGAGGTGAAAAGCGGGCGTAGTAGCCTGCCGACATCAATCAACAGTGCTGTCTACAAAAATTCTTCGAAGAACTTCAGCAACACCGACGGCATCCGCACCTGCGAGGAAACCCGCCATGACATGCGAAACGACGAATGTACCCCCGGTTTCGGAGATCGATATTCCGGCGATGCGCGAGAAGTACCTGCGCGAGCGCGACCGCCGCATCAAGAAGGATCACAACGATCAGTACATTCCGACCAGTGGCAAGTGGGCGAAGATCTACGAGGTCGATCCCTACCTGCCGGTGCAGCCGCGCGATCCGGTCAGCGGTGAAACCGACGTCGTCATTCTCGGCGCCGGCTACTGCGGCATGATGGTGGCAACGCAGCTGAAAAAGGCGGGGATCGACAGCTTCTACAACATCGATCATGGCGGCGATTTCGGCGGCACCTGGTACTGGAACCGCTACCCCGGCATCCAGTGCGACAACGACGCCTACTGCTACATGCCGCTGCTGGAAGAGACCAATTACATGCCGTCGAAGAAGTTCACCGACGGCTACGAGATCCAGCACCACTGCCGCATCATCGCCGAGACCTTCGGCTTGTATGAAAACGCGCTGTTCCACACGCTGATCAAGACGCTGAAGTGGGATGCCTCGCTCAACCGCTGGCGTGTCGGTACCAACCGTGGCGACGACATCAAGGCGCGTTTCGTCGTGCTGGCGATGGGACCATTGAACAAGCCGAAGCTGCCCGGTATTGCCGGCATCGACAGTTTCAAGGGGCATCTGTTTCACACCGCGCGCTGGGATTACGACTACACCGGCGGCGAGTGGCGCAATCCGGTGTTGTCGAAGCTGGCCGACAAACGCGTTGCCATCATCGGCACCGGTGCCACCGCCATTCAGGTGGTTCCCTATCTCGGCAAATACGCCAAGGAGCTCTATGTCATCCAGCGCACGCCGTCGAGTGTCGACGCGCGCAACAACAAGCCGACCGATGTCGAGTGGTACAAGTCGCTGCAGCCCGGCTGGCAGGAGGAGCGCATCAGGAACTTCCACCACGCCGCGATGGAAATGCTGGCGCCGGGTGAACCCGATCTGATCTGCGATATCTGGACCGAGATCAGCCGCAATCTGTCGGAAGAGTTCGGTCGTGACGGCTGGCCGCAGACACCGGCCGAGTTCGCCGCCAAACGCGAGGTGATGGACTATCGCGTGATGGCGCGTCTGCGCCGCCGCGTCGACGAGATCGTCAATGATCCGGCAACGGCCGAGGCGCTGAAACCCTACTACCGTTTCCTGTGCAAGCGCCCGTGCTCGAATGACAACTACTATCCGACCTTCAACCAGCCCAACGTCAAGCTGATCGATGTCGCTGCCACGCAGGGTGTGGAGCGGATGACCGAGAAGGGTTTTGTCGCCAATGGGGTGGAGTACGAGATCGACTGCATGATCTTCGCCTCGGGTTACGAGGTGACCAACGATCTCGATCGCCGCTGGGGTATCGACGTCATCGAAGGGCGCGAAGGTCTGTCGATCTACGACTACTGGCGCGAAGGGTTCCAGACCTTCCAGGGGATGATGGCGCACAACTTCCCCAACATGTTTTTCACCGGCTTCACCCAGGCCGGCGCCAGCGCCACCAACTCCAAGACCTTCATCGACCAGGGTTTCCACATCGGCCACATCGCCAGCGAGGCGTTGAAGCGTGGCGCTGTCACCGTCGAGCCGACCCAGGAGGCGCAGGAGGCCTACATCAGGCATCTGCGTTCGGTCGCGGTCGACAACTCGACCTTCACCACCGAGTGCACGCCGTCCTACTTCAACAACGAAGGTGATACCACCAAGAAACGTTTCATCTTTGGCGAACCGTGGGGCGAGGGTTACTACGCGTTCGAGGAGATGCTGCAGCAGTGGCGCGACGGGGGCGATCTCGCCGGCCTGAAACTCACCACGGGCAGTGACAGATAAGGAGTGAAGCGATGGACAAGCGCAGCAACATTACCGCAGAGCAACTTGCCGAGCCGCTGCTGATCCCGGTCGAGGCATTCATTTCGAAGGAGTACGCGCAGGCCGAAGGCGACCGGCTGTGGGCGAAGGTGTGGCAGCAGGCCGGTCGGGTCGAAGAGATTCCCGAAGTCGGCAACTACATCACCTACGAGATCTGCAACGATTCGATCCTGATCGTGCGCACCGCGCCGGACACCATCAAGGCGTACCACAACGTCTGCACGCATCGCGGTCGTCGCCTCGTCAGCACGCCGGAAGGCGCACACAGTGCGAGTGGCCAGAAGACGAAGTTCGTCTGCGGTTATCACGCGTGGAACTTCGATCTCGATGGCAAGGCGACCTACATCCTCGACAAGGATGACTGGAAGGGTGCACTGACCGAACGCTGTACCAGCCTGCGCGAAGTGAAGGTCGATACCTGGGGTGGTTGGATCTTCATCAACATGGACCCGCAGTGCGAACCGCTACGTCAGTATCTTGAACCGGTCGCGACGCTGCTCGATCCGTTCGAATTTGATCGGATGCGTTACCGCTTCCGCGTCTGGGGCATCTTCGACTGCAACTGGAAAGTGGCGCTCGAAGCGTTCCTCGAACCCTATCACGTCGCCGGCACGCATCCGCAGCTGACCAAATATGGCGATTTCTACGCGTGGAGCCGCGCGCTCGGTCGCCACGGTCACGACGGCTACGACACCCGCCAGCACAAGGTGGAAGGCGAGGGTGCATCGGTCGACACCAGCGTGCATCGCGCCGCGAAGGGCAACGATGCGCGTGTGTCGATCGCGCAGATGCAGATGGAGTTCTGGGAGACGATCGGCGCCGCGA
The DNA here is from genome assembly GCA_964386045.1 of uncultured Verrucomicrobiaceae bacterium. Lineage (GTDB taxonomy): Bacteria > Pseudomonadota > Gammaproteobacteria > Pseudomonadales > CAMLJR01 > CAMLJR01. The sequence continues at coordinate 21,616 of CAYLRA010000003.1, forward strand.
CCACGGAGACGCTGGTAAAGGCAGCGCAACGTCTGGTCGACGAGTTGCCGGAGGGTACGCCGGCGGCAGATGTGCATCATCACTGGCTCGAATCGGCCAAACGCGACGATGCGGCGCGCGGCGTGGTCTGGCCAGAGATATCCGATAAACAGATGACGGATGCCGGACTGGCGCAGAGTGTTTTCCCGAACATGAACCTGCTGCCGGGGCCGACCTTCCTGCTCTATTACCGCGTGCGTCCCTACGGTGGCGACCCGGATAAATGTATCTACGAAGCCGTTGCGCTCGATCGTTTCCCCGGGGGGCAGGCGCCGCAGACCGAGTGGACGTTTCTGCCGCAGGACCCGGAGCAGTGGCCCTATGTCATCGGTCAGGACATTTCGAACATGGTCGAGGTGCAGAAGGGGATGAAGTCGCGCGGCTTTCCCGGCTGCCTGCCCAATCCGTGGCAGGAGCGCAAGGTCAGCAACCTGCACCGCAATCTGGCCGAGTTCATGGGAGACGGTGCGCCGCAGCTGCTCGACGGAAGGCAGTAACAGCACTGCAGCGTGCGGGGCGGGTCGACGCAATGGTTGACCCGCCCCGGGCGGTGTTTAGAATCGGGCCTCTTTCACCAGCCCGAGTGCGCGCCATGACCGATTTCGTTTCTGCCGAGTGCGGCATCCGCCAGCTGCATGCCCGCTTCGTCGACGCGGTGTTTCGCAAGGATGCCGACGCCTTCGCCAATTGCTTCGCCGACAACGCCGAGTGGAAGATCGCCGGCCTGCACATTCGCGGTCGCGAAGAGATTCGCACCATGATCGGCAAGTTGCTTGGCACCTGTGCTCGCGTCCAGCTCATCGTCGGCCTGCCGCTGCTGGAGGTTGGCAATGGCGAGGCGCAGGGGCGCATCCCCGTCACCGAGCTGGCCAAGATGAACGACGGCAGCACGGCGCTGACACTGGGTGTTTACCATGATCTCTACACCGAAGCGGATGGCCGCTGGCTGTTTCAGTGGCGCCACTTCAGCCTGCACTATCGCGGCCCCTCCGATCTCTCCGCCGCGCTGGTCGACTCGCCCGACTACGGCCCGTTCCCCGGCAGGCCGGCAGCGGACGAACCGACGCAGACGCGCAGAGCACCGGTCAATTGATAGCGAAAAACGGTGAGTCGGCGAAGCTGGTCAAGTCGGCCATTCGCACGATGCAGTTGTACACGGTGTTCGCCGAGAAGCGGCGCCCGCTGTCGCTGGGCGAGCTGGCGGAGGCGATGAAGGCGCCGAAGAGCAGTTGCCACGAGCTGGTGCAGACGCTGATCCACCTCGGCTACATCCTCGCCATCGACGGCGGCAGGAGCTATTACCCGTCGAAGCGGCTGCTCGACATGGCGCAGCGGATCGGCGAGTTCAACCCGGTCAAGGAGAAGATCCAGAACGAACTGCGCCGGCTGCGCGATGCCACCGGCGAGACCATCTTCATCGGCCGGCTGCAGGGGGCGCAGGTGGTCTACCTCGAAGTCTTCGATGGCACCCACACCGTCCGGTACAACGCACACCCCGGCGACCTGAAGTCGATCCACGCCAGCGCACTGGGCAAAGCGCTGCTGGCCAATCTGGACGAGAGTGTGCGCGACCAGCTGATCGCCGAACTGAAATTGACCCGCTTCAACGAGCACACCATCACCCGCAAGAAGGATCTGAAAGAGAATCTTGCGCAGGGCGAGCGCGATGGCGTCCACATGACGCTGGGCGAGCACCTGGCCGAGGTGATGGGACTGGCCGTGCCGATCACGGTGCAGGGGCACCGCATGGCGATCGGCATGGCCGGCCCGATTCCCCGCATGCAGAAGAACCTCTCCTCCTGCACCCGGCTGCTGAAAGAGGCTGCCGCCGTCATCACCGCCTGACCGCCTGGTTGAAAATCCGCCGGGTATCCGCAAGAATCCGATCGCGTTTGTGTTTGCGTAGATTTGTTCGCACATGCGAACAGTAACTTTGATCGGACAGCGATGACGGGGGTTTCATGAGCGGGTTGACCAATAAAGTGGCCGTGGTGACGGGCGGGGCGGCGGGAATCGGGGCGGCGGTCTGCCGCTTTCTGGCGCGCGATGGTGCCGATATCGCCATCTGGGATCGCAATGTCGAGGCCGCGCAGGAGGTGGCGCGGGAGGTCGAGGCGCTGGGGCGGCGCGTGCTGGTCTGTGCCGTCGACGTCGCCAGCCGGCGCGATATCGAAGCCGCCGCGCAGCGGGTGCGGGCCGAACTGGGGCCGGTGGCGATCCTGGTCAACAACGCCGCCATCTCGCCCGAGAAGGATTTCGTCGAGATCAGCGACGACGATTGGGACCGGGTCTTCGACATCAACCTGAAGGGCACCTTCCTCTGCACCCAGGTGCTGATCGGCGACATGATCGCGGCGCGCTGGGGGCGCATCATCAACATCTCCTCGTCGAGTGCGCAGTCCGGTGCCCGTCGCATGGTCCACTACGCGGCCACCAAGGGCGGTGTCATCGCCTTCACCAAGTCACTGGCGCAGGAGATGGGGCCGCTGGGGATCACGGTGAACAACATCCCGCCGAGCACGGTCTACACCGACGGGTTGAAGTCGGTCGAGGCGCGTCTCGAAGGTGGCATTCAGGGCTACGTCAACAACACCATCCCGGTGAAACGGGTGGGCCAGCCCGAGGACATTGCCAACGCCGTCGCCTTCCTCGCCTCCGAGGCCTCGGGTTACATCACCGGCCTGACGCTCAGCGTCAACGGTGGCCGTTACATGCAGTGACCCGGTCGGCTCAGCAGTAGACAACACTGTTGATTCACAATACCATCGGTTGCATCCGCCGACGGCCCTCTGTGCCGTCGGCAAGGGTTCCACGCTGAACCAGATCGGCCCCGGACAAGCGACGAGAGACCAGAGACCGCCATGACCTGTAAAGCCACCAACATTCCGTCCCCCGCAGAGATCGACATTCCGGCGCTCAAGGAAAAATACGAACACGAGCGCGTCATTCGCATTCGGCCCGATGGTCAGAAGCAGTACTCCAAGATCAAGCAGGAATTCAGCGAGGAGTACATCCACGATCCGCACATGCCGGTGGTGCCGCGCGATCCGATCATCGAGGATCTCGACGTCGCCGTGCTCGGTACTGGTTTTTCCGGTGTGCTCGCCTCCTATCACCTGAAGAAGGCCGGCGTGACCAATTTCCGCAACATCGACCACGGTGGTGACTGGGGCGGTGTCTGGTACTGGAACCGCTATCCCGGCATCCAGTGTGACAACGACGCCTACTGCTACCTGCCGCTGCTGGAAGAGACCGGCTTCATGCCGTCGAAAAAGTACTCGGACGGCAGCGAGATCCACGATTACATCAAGCAGATCGCCAACCAGTTCGGTCTCGCCGACGGCGCGCTGTTCCACACGCTGGTCACCTCGCTGCGCTGGGATGAGGGCATCAAGCGCTGGCGCGTCGGCACCAACCGCGGCGACGAGATCCGCGCCCGCCACGTGATCATGGCCAACGGCCTGCTCAACATCCCCAAGCTGCCGGGCATTCCGGGCATCCACGACTTCAAGGGCAAGATGTTCCACACCTCGCGCTGGGAGTACGACTACACCGGCGGCAGCTATCGCAACCCGGTGCTGGACAGGCTGGCCGACAAGCGTGTGGCGATCATCGGTACCGGCGCCACGGCGATCCAGGCGGTTCCCTACCTCGGCAAGTACGCCAGGCAGGTTTACGTATTGCAGCGCACGCCATCGGCGGTGGACCAGCGCCACAACGCCCCCACCGATCCCGAGTGGGTGAAGAGCCTCAAGCCGGGCTGGCAGAAAGAGCGCATCGCCAACTTCCACCACGCCGCGGTGGAGGGGCGCCTGCGTCCCGGTGAAGATGACCAGGTGTGCGACTTCTGGACCGAGATCAGCCGCAACATGGCGGCCGAGCTGCGCGCCGCCGGTATCGAGGAGACCATCACCATCGAGGATTATTTCGCCCGTCGCGAGGTGATGGACTTCCAGGTGATGGAGCGCATGCGCCGTCGCGTCGATGCGCTGATCGAGGACAGGGAGACCGCCGAGAAGCTGAAGGTCTGGTATCGCTTCCTGTGCAAGCGTCCGCTCTCCAACGACGATTACTACAACGCCTTCAACCGTCCCAACGTCGAGCTGATCGATGTGTCGGCGACACAGGGCGTGGAGCGCATGACCGAGAAGGGCTTCATTGCCAATGGCCAGGAGTACGAAATCGACTGCATGATCTTCGCCAGCGGTTTCGAGGTGAGCAGCGACCTGGATCGCCGCTGGGGCATCGACACCTTTGAAGGCCGCGATGGTGTCTCCATCTACGAACACTGGGCGCTCGGCTACAAAACCTTCCATGGTGTGATGACCACCGGGTTCCCGAACCAGTACTTCATCGGTTATTACCAGGGCGGCCTCAACGGCAGCACCACCGAGCAGTATGGCCAGCAGGGTTACCACATTGCCTACATCATCAAGGAAGCGCTGGCACGCGGTGCGGCGGCGGTGGAGCCGAGCGAGGAGGCGCAGGCTGCCTACGTGCAGAAAATTCGCGAGACGGCGATCGATATCTCCGACTTCCTCAACCAGTGTCCGCCCGGTTACTACAACAACGAAGGCAAGAAGGTCACCGACGACGAAGGCAAGGAGCGATTCCGCTACGCGCTGGGTGAAACCTATGGTCCCGGTTGGGACGCCTTCGAACAGTGGATGCAGGAGTGGCGGGACCAGGGGGACCTCGAAGGTCTCGTATTGAAATCCGACTGACAGGTGAGAGTCATGAACAAGAAAACAGATATTCCGGTTCAGGACAGAATTGCACTCACGGATGCCGATCTGGCCGAGCCGCTGACCTATCCGGTCGATGCGTTCCTCTCGCAGGAGTACGCCGATGCGGAGATGGAGAAGCTCTGGTCGAAGGTGTGGCAGATGGCTGGCCGCGTCGAGGATATTCCGGAGGTCGGCAATTTCCTGACCTACAACATCCTCGACGAATCGATCGTCATCGTGCGCACCGCGCCCGATACGCTGCGCGCCTATTACAACGTCTGCCCGCATCGCGGTCGCCAGCTGGTCAACACGCCGGATGAGGTCAACTGCGTCAAGGGCAAGAAAAAGAATTTCGTCTGCGGCTTCCACGGCTGGACCTTCAACCTCGACGGCCAGAACACGCACATCCTCGACAAGCAGGATTGGAAAGGGGCGCTGGAAGATGAGTCGCGCACCTGCCTCTCCGAGCTGAAGGTCGATACCTGGGGTGGCTGGATCTACGTCAACATGGATCCGGAGTGCGAGCCGCTGCTCGAATTCCTCGGCGAGGTCGATCGCATCCTCGGCCCGTTCCAGTTCGACAAGATGCGTTACAAGTGGCGGCAGTGGGCGATCTACCCCTGCAACTGGAAGACCGCCATCGAAGCGTTCATGGAGCCCTACCATGTCGCCGGCACCCACTCGCAATTGCTGAAGTACGGACAGTTCTACGCCTACAGCAAACCGTACGGCCTGCACGGGGTCAGTGGTTTCGATGAGCGCGATTCCAGCCAGAAAACCAGTCAGAGTACGTCGGTGACCCGCGCCGGTCTCGGCGACCCGCGTATCTCCACCTATGAGCTGGCACGCGAAAACTACGAGACGGTCAACTACGCCGCCTCGACCGAAACGTTAGTGAATGCCGCCAAGCGTCTGAAAGATGAACTGCCCGAGGGCACGCCGGTGCAGGAGGTGCTGTCGCACTGGCTGAAATCGGCGAAGGCCGACGATGCCAAGCGCGGTGTCATCTGGCCGGAGCTGACGCCGGCGCAGCAGTCTGAAGCGGGGCTGGCGTGGAGCCTGTTTCCGAACCAGACGATTCTGCAGGGCATCACGTTCGCACTCTGTTATCGCGTGCGGCCGTACGGTCGCGATCCGAACAAATGTATTTTCGAATCCTATGCGCTGGAGCGTTTCCCGGAAGGCCAGGAACCAAAGGCCGAGTGGGTCTATGCCGAGCCGACCGCCGAGAAGTGGGGCGCGGTACTGGCGCAGGATTTCGCCAACATGGAGTGGGTACAGCGCGGGATGAAGTCGCGCGGTTTTCGCGGCACGCTGCCCAACCCGCACCAGGAGCAGAAGATCACCAACTTCCACCGCCATCTCGCCCGGTTCATGGGCACAGGCGCACCGCGCCTGATAAAAAAATAGGAGGCGCGCCGCGACTGCTGAAGAAGTAAGACGATTTTTTCGTCTGTCATCGACTCGATGAGCGCGACGCCGGAGTGGAGATCGTTCTCCGCTCCGGCGTCGCGCTGCCGGATTCAATCCACTGGAGGCTCGATCCATGTCCGTACCTGTCTATGAGCGCATCATCCATCTGCTCGAAGCCGAAGGCATCAACACGCTGTTCGGCATTCCCGATCCGGGTTTCATCCATATGTCCATGGTGTGCGAAAAGCGCGGCTGGAAAGTGACCGCCCCACACCACGAACAGAACGGCGCGTTCATGGCCGATGCGTGGTCGCGCATGACCGGCAAGCCGGGTGTCTGTTTCGGCACCCAGGGCCCCGGTGTTTCCAACCTCGCCACCGCGATGATCGTGGCGAAGAAAGAGGGTTCGCCGACCATTTTCTTCGGCGGCAACCGTTCGCGCACGGCCAACCAGCGCGCTCGTGTCGGTCGCATCCAGTACATGAACCAGCTCGACCACTTCAAGCCGCTGGTGAAATACGCCGCGATCATTGAAGAGCCGGATCAGACCGACGAGATCATTCGCGAGGCGATCCGTCAGTGCACCACCGGCAAACCCGGCCCGGTCTACATCGAGCTGCCGCTCTCCGTCATTCACGAAACCTGGAAGTGGCCGCCGGTGCAACCGCCGGAGAAGTACCGCATGGTCGAACAGGCCGCCAGCGGCAACATGATCAAGAAGGCGGTCGAGCTGATCAAAGCGGCCAAGAACCCGGTCATGCTGGTGGGACAGGGCATGTTCACCTCGCGTTCGCATGCGCTGGTCGCGCAGCTGGCCGAGAAGCTGGATTGCCCGATCCTGCAGACCTCCGGTTGCTCGATGACCATCAAGGGTCAGGAAGAGCGCACGTTTGCCTACGGCTTCTCTCCCGCCGGTCGCGCGGCTGCCAGCGAATCCGATCTCTGCATCGCCATCGGTACCGAACTGGGTGAGCCGGTGCACATGGGCATCGGCCGTCACTGGGAAAAAGGCGACGCCAATCGCAAGTGGATCTATGTCGAGCGCGATGCCGCCGCGATCGGCGTGAACCGTCCCATCGATGCGCCGCTGGTCGGCTGCATGCGCGACATCATTCCGCAGCTGCTCGAAGCGCTGGGTGATCTCCAGCGCACCGGCAGTGCTGAATTCGCAAGCTGGAAAGTGATGCAGAAGGAGTGGCGCGCCAAGCTGCTCGCGGAAGTGCCGACCGGCGGTGCCAAGGTTCACCCGGCGCGCCTGATCGTCGAGGCGACCAAGGTGATTCCGGGCGACGCGATCTACGCGGCGGACGGCGGCTCCACCACCATCTACGGCTGGACCTATTCGCAGTACAAACCGGAGGATCTGGTCTGGAACCAGAACACCGGCCATCTGGGTACCGGCCTGCCCTACGCCATCGGCGCGGCGCTGGCGACCGACGGCAAGCGTCCTGTGGTCTTCGTCACCGGCGACTCCTCGTTCATGTTCTCGCTGAACGAACTGGAGACCGCCGTGCGCAAGAAGCTGCCGATCGTGACGGTGGTGGCGTGCGACTACGCCTGGGGTCTGGAAGTCGGTTGCTGGAAGAAGCAGGTCGGCCCGGATTCGCCGGAGACCGAAGCGCACTGGGGCAACTGGGTGCGTTTCGACAAGATCGCCGAAGGTTTCGGTGCGGAAGGTCACTACATCGAGCGCGAAGAAGATATCGCGCCGACGGTCGCCGCAGCCATCGAGCGCGCCCGCGCCACGGGCAGGCCGGTGGTGATCCAGGTGCCGGTCGATCCCTACGCCAACGCCATGGACGCGCCGAACTACGAGGAGTTCAAATCCTGGTACACCGACTTCAAGGCCGGTTACGGCGCTGAAGCGGAAGATGCTTACTGAAGCGTTGTACGGACTGATCGGTTGCAATAATCGCGTCGCTGCTTAAGATCACCGCTCGGCTATAGATCATCGACACGGTTATTTCAGACATCTGTCACTTATAGCCGGCGCATCGTCGCCGGCTATCTGCTTATAAAGAGGATGGTTCTGCTCATGCGCGAATACCTGAAGTTCTACATCGACGGCCAGTGGGTCGATCCGATCGAATTCAAGACGGTCAACCCGATCAACCCGGCGACCGAAGAGCCGTCGGGCACCATCGCCCTCGGTGGCGTTGCCGATGTCGATCGCGCTGCCAAGGCGGCTCGCAAGGCTTTCGCCAGCTGGTCGCGCACCACGCGTGAAGAGCGCGTCGCGGTACTGGAGCGCATTCTCGCCGAGTACCAGAAGCGTTCGGCCGATCTGGCGAGCGCGGTAACCGAAGAGATGGGAGCACCGAAGGGGCTGGCCGGCGGTTTCCATATCGGCCTCGGCGCCGGTCACCTGACCACCGCCATCGAAGTGCTGAAAGCCTTCAAGTTCGAAGAGCTGCGCGGCCAGACCATGATCGTCAAGGATCCGATCGGCGTGGTCGGCATGATCACGCCGTGGAACTGGCCGATCAACCAGGTCACGGTCAAGGTGTTCCCGGCGCTGGCCGCCGGCTGCACCGTGGTGCTGAAGCCGTCGCAGGAGTCGCACTACTCGGCGCAGATTCTCGCCGAGATCTTTGATGCGGCGAAGGTGCCGGCCGGTGTCTTCAACATGATCCAGGGTCGCGGCTCGGTGGTGGGCGATGCGATTGCGCGCCATCCGGATATCGATATGGTGTCGATTACCGGTTCCGAAGGCGCCGGTATCGAAGTTGCGAAAGCGGCAGCAGACACGGTCAAGCGCGTTTGTCAGGAACTCGGTGGCAAAAGCGCCAACATCATTCTGGATGACGGTGATTTCGCGCAGAACGTCGCCAAGGGCGTGGTCGGCATGATGGTCAACTCCGGCCAGACCTGCAGCGCCACGTCGCGCATGCTGGTGCCGAAGGCGCGCATGGAAGAGGCGATGCGCGTGGCGAAAGAAGCTGTTGCTACGGTGACGGTCGGCGATCCCAATACCGACGTGGCGATGGGCCCGGTGGTGTCGAAGTCGCAGTACAACTCGATCCAGGATTACATCCGCAAAGGGATTGAAGAGGGCGCCACGCTGGTTGCAGGCGGTCCTGACCGTCCGGAAGGTCTGAACAAAGGCTGGTATGTGAAGCCGACGGTGTTTGGCAATGTCACTAATCAGATGATCATTGCGCGCGAAGAGATCTTCGGGCCAGTGCTGGTCATCATTGGTTATGACAATGTCGATCAGGCCATCGAAATCGCCAACGATTCGCCGTTTGGTCTGGCAGGTAATGTCGCCGGTGCCGATTTGGAGAAGGTGCGCGCGGTTGGTCGCCAGATTCGTTCGGGCTGGGTTTCGCTCAATGACGGCTTCGACTTCCACGCGTCGTTCGGTGGCTACAAGAAGAGCGGTAACGGGCGCGAGTGGGGCGAGTTTGGTTTCCACGAATATCTGGAGATCAAGTCGCTGCTGGGTTATCAGCCTCAGTAATTTGCGGCACTCCGTCATTCTGCGCGGAGCAAAGCGAAGTCGCAGAATCCAGACTGTTACTGCGCTGATCAATGGATTCTGCGACTACGCGCAGAATGACGCGGGAAGGCTGTCGATATCGACGGCCTTTTTCATTTTCGGTAGCCGATTTTCAGGCAATAAAAAACCGCGCCGAAGCGCGGTTTTTTATTGAAGAGCAAACAGTGATTACTGTTGGCCTTCGGCGTACCAGGTGCGGAAACGATCGTAGTTCGGCGTATCCAGGTTCTTGTTGCCACCGTGGTTGATGACCGGATCGATCGGTACGTGGATGACGGTCGGTTTGCCGCTCTCGAACGCCGCGGTAACGGCTGCGCCCAGATCTTCGCCCTTGTCGACGTAGACGCCTTCACAGCCGAGGCCCTTGGCGATCTGGTCGAAGCGCACGTTCTTGCTCCAGTGCACGCCCGGCTCGGTGGTGTTGCCGTGGCCGAAGGTGCGCTTGTAGACGCCCACTTCCAGACCCCACGCGTTATCCACGCCGACGACGATGACCATCGGCAGGTTGAAGCGCTGCACCACTTCCAGATCGCCGATGTGATACAGGAACGACGAGTCGCTGGTGGTCAGCAGTACCGGGCGCTTGCCGCCGTCGGCGATCGATGCGCCGATGGCATAGCCCAGACCGGTGCCGAGGCAGCCGAAGTTCTGGTTCCAGACCACGTCGTGCGGTTTCGACTGCAGGTAGGTCCAGGTGAAGATGACGGTGCAACCGCCGTCGCGCGCGTGGATCGCGTTCTTCGGCATGGCCTTGGTGGCTTCGATGACCCACTGGCCGGTGTGCACGCGGCCGCTTTCGGTCTTGAAGTCCTGCTGGGTCAGCGCGTGCAGGCGCTCCTTGTCTTCCTTGATCCAGCGCTGCAGATCCGGGTGTTCCTTGCGCGGGCTGCCCTTCAGTGCGGCAGAGAGTTGCGGCACGACGGTGCGCAGGTCGCCGACCAGCGGCACGTCGATCGGTCGGTTCTGGCCGATCGCTTCCGGGTCGAGTTCGACGTAGACCCATTTGCGATCGGTTTTGCCGTTGGCCCACAGGTAGCCGCGGCCGTAGTGCACCGGCTCACCGATTTCGGTACCGATGGCGACGACGACGTCCGACTTGGCGACGATTTCGTCAGCCACGGTGGCAAACAGGTAGGGAAAGGTGCGGTCTTCGATGCCTTCGATGAAGGCGCTGCCGCCCGAGGTCTGCAGCACCGGGCAGCCCATCAGCTCGGCCAGCTCTTTCACCTTCTGACCGGCGCGGGTGCACTGCACCGCATGGCCCACCAGCAGCACCGGGCACTCGGCGTTTTTGATCAGCTCGGCGGCCTTCGCCACCATGTCGCCATCGGCACCCGGCTCGACCAGGCGGTAGCTTGACGGCGGCAGAGCCGGCGGTACGTCCAGCTCCTGCTGGATGATGTGCGACGGATATTCGATGTAGACCGGGCCCGGAGTACCGGACTGGCAGACGCGCAGGGCGTGACGAATGATTTCGTCGGTCTGGTCGGCGTACTCGATGCTGGCGCTCCACTTCACCGAGTTCTCGAACAGCGCTTCCTGCTGGATGAACTGGATGCGACCGCGACGCACGCGCTGTTCGGTGATGCGGGCGCGCTGACCGCCGATATAGATGACCGGCGTGTTCTCGACCAGCGAGGTCATCATCGAACCGGAGGTCAGGGCGATGCCCGGGCCCAGTGTGGCGATGCAGAGTGCCGGTTTGCCGGTCATGCGGGCATAACCTTCGGCCATGAAACCTGCCGACAGCTCGTGGTGCGGGGTGACGACGTTCCAGCCGCGCTTCTCAGCCGCCACGAACAGGTGAACGAAGTTGGGATCCGGAATACCGAAGACGGTGTTGATGCCTTCGGCTTCGAAGAGCTCAAGGATACGTTCGTAGACTTTCACTGCCATGGCTTGGGAATCCTCATCGTTGCGAACGGGTGGGCGATGCTGCAGATGTCTCTCGCGGACCGGCCCGGAAAAAAGGTTGGCTGTTGGCTCTGCTGCTTATGGGGCTTCGGTGCTTCTGGAGGGCAGGCAGCATAGCGCCGGCGGTTGTCGCGGTGCAACTGGATCGCATTCATTGATCCGGACAAGTTTCGACATTCAACCCCGTTTTTGAGCAATAGGCGGCGCCATGGGTTGGAATATATCTGGACATGTCGGCCTGCGATGCCCCGTTCACGCCACATCGGCCAGCAGCTGCGGCCATTCTGGCCAGCCGCTTTCGCGCCGCTATACTGGCGCCCCCTCGTTGGAAGCCGCCGGCATGTCGGATCTGCAGCACATCGAAGCCTTTCTTCCCTGTCCCACCCCGGATGCCTGGCTGGTCGCTGCCTGCGCCGATCTGCCGACGCTGCTGATCGACCACGCCAACTGCGAAAAGAAGGCGGCGGCGACCGCCGTCAACCTGCTTTACCGCTACGTCGAGCGGCCGCAGCTGATCTGGCGCATGTCGCGACTGGCGCGCGAGGAGCTGCGCCACTTCGAGCAGGTGACGGCGCTGATGGCGGCGCGTGGAGTTGCCTATCGACAGCTCAGCTCGGCCCGTTATGCCGGCGGCCTGCACAGGCAGATTCGTTCGCACGAGCCGGCCAAGCTGGTCGATACCCTCATCGTGGGTGCGTTTATCGAGGCGCGTTCCTGCGAGCGTTTTGCCCGGCTGGCACCGCTGCTGGAGCCGATCGATGCCGAGCTGGCGAAGTTCTATCGCGGGTTGCTCGCTTCGGAGGGGCGGCACTTCCAGTCATACCTGAAGCTGGCCCGACATTACGCCGCCGAGAGTGGGCTGGGGCCGATCGACGGGCGCATCGCCGACGTTGCGGCGGTCGAGCGCGAGCTGATCGAGTCGGCTGACGGCGAGCTGCGCTTTCACAGCGGCCCGCCGGTCGCGGCCTGAGCGAACCTCGCGTTCAGCCGACGATCGGGAACTGCTGCAGGGCCAGCGCGCTGTCGCGTTCGGCGCGCAGCTTCCAGCCGGTGGTGCCCCAGTCGCCGAGCACGATGCGCTCCGCCGGCCTGCCATCCAGCACCAGCGGGTGGCGGGCGGGGCGGTGGGTGTGACCGTGGATCAGCAGGTCGACGCCGGCATCGAGCATTACCCGCTCCACTTCGGTTGGCGTCACGTCCATGATCTCGCCGCTTTTTTCCGCGCCGGCCATGCGGCTTTCGTTGCGCAGCATCGCCGCGAGCTGGCGCCGCTCCGCCAGCGGTTTCGACAGCACCGCCTGCTGCCAGGCCGGGTTGCGCACCTGGTTGCGAAAGGCGAGGTAGTCGCGATCCTCGGTACAGAGCGTGTCGCCGTGCAGCAGCAGTGTGGGGCGACCGTACAGATCAATGACGGTCGATTCAGGCAGCAAGGTCATGCCGCAATGGCTGGCGAAGGTATCGCCCAGCAGGAAGTCGCGGTTGCCGTGCTGGAAATGGAGGGCGCAGCCGCTGGCGGCGAGTCGCCCCAGCGCGGCGGCGAGGTCGGCCAGCCAGGGGGCGTCATCATCGTCGCCGATCCAGGCTTCGAACAGGTCGCCGAGGATATAGAGGGCGTCGCAGCCGTGCAGCTGGTCGAGCAGGCCGATGCAGGCGCGCGTCAGCTCGGGACGCGACGCCTGCAGGTGCAGGTCGGAGATGAACCAGGTGGTCATCGGGGGAGGGGGGTCAGGCCTGCTCGACCGTCGCCTTCTCGATCACCACATCTTCGGCCGGCACATCCTGGTGGCCCGCCTTGCGGGTGGTGGCGACGCCCTTGATGCGGTTGATCACGTCCATGCCTTCGACGACACGACCGAACACGGCGTAGCCCCAGCCCTGCTGGGTCTTGCCGCTGTGGTTCAGGAAGTGGTTGTCGGCGACGTTGATGAAGAACTGCGCCGAGGCGGAGTGCGGGTCCATCGTGCGCGCCATGGCGACGGTGCCGGTGTCGTTCTTCAGGCCGTTGTCAGCCTCGTTCTCGATCGGGTCGCGGCCCTGCTTCTGGTTCATGCCCGGCTCGAAACCGCCGCCCTGGATCATGAAACCATCGATAACGCGGTGAAACACGGTGCCGTCGTAGAAACCTTCCTCGACATACTGCTGGAAGTTGGCGGCGCTCTTCGGAGCCTTGTCGAAGTCGAGTTCCAGTTTGATGTCGCCGAAGTTGGTATGCAGGGTAATCATGCGAGGGCCGTCTTTATCATCGGGTGGGAGGGGCGGCTATAATACGCGCCCCGCGCCTGTCGCGGAACCGCTGTCCCCCGCCGAACCCTCCCATCGCCGAGAGCCGCATGAGCGAAAGCCCCGAGAGCGAAAACCCCAAGCGCGAAAATCGAGCGCCAAACAATTTCCTGCGCCAGATCGTCGAGGATGACCTCGCTGCCGGCCGCAACGGCGGGCGGGTGGCGACCCGCTTCCCGCCGGAGCCGAACGGCTACCTGCACGTCGGCCACGCCAAATCGATCTGCCTCAATTTCGGGCTGGCCGAACAGTTCGGCGGTACCTGCAACCTGCGCTTCGACGATACCAACCCGGAGAAGGAGAACCAGGAGTTCATCGACGCCATCAAGGCCGACGTGCAGTGGCTCGGTTTCAGCTGGCAGGAGCCGGTGCACTACGCATCGGACTATTTCGATCAGCTGCACGACTGGGCGCTGCATTTGATTCGCGCCGGCAAGGCCTATGTCTGCCAGCTGACGCCGGAGCAGGCGCGCGAATATCGCGGCTCGCTGACCGAGCCGGGCCGGGACAGCCCTTATCGCGAGCGCAGCGTCGATGAGAATCTTGAGCTGTTCGCACGCATGCGCACCGGAGAGTTTGACGAAGGGGAGTGTGTGCTGCGCGCCAGGATCGACATGGCGGCGCCGAACATCAACCTGCGCGACCCGATCCTCTATCGCATTCGCAAGGCGCACCACCACCAGACCGGCGACAAGTGGTGCATCTACCCGAGTTACGACTACGCGCACGGACAGTCCGACGCGATCGAAGGGATTACCCACTCGATCTGCACGCTCGAATTCGAGGATCACCGCCCACTCTACGAGTGGCTGATCGACAACCTGCCGGTGCCGGTCAAGCCACGCCAGTATGAATTCGCGCGCCTCAACCTCAACTACACCGTCACCAGCAAGCGCAAGTTGAAGCAGCTGGTCGACGAGAAGATTGTCGATGGTTGGGATGACCCGCGCATGCCGACGCTGGCCGGCATGCGCCGCCGTGGCTTCACGCCGAGTGCGATTCGCAACTTCTGCGACATGATCGGAGTGACACGCAGCGAAGGTGTTGTCGACGTGGCGATGCTGGAGTTCGCCATTCGCGACGATCTCGACAAGAACGCACCGCGTGCGCTCTGCGTGCTCGATCCGTTGAAGGTGGTCATTACCAACTTCCCCGACGGTCAGGTTGAGCAGCTGCACGCGCCGAACCATCCGTCGCGTCCCGACCTCGGCGAGCGCGCCCTGCCGTTCACCCGCGAGCTCTACATCGATCGCGCCGATTTCCGCATCGATGCCAACAAGAAATACAAGCGGCTGGTACTCGGCAAGAAAGTGCGGCTGCGCCATGCCTACGTCATCACCGCCGACGAGGTGATCAAGGATGAGGCGGGCAATATCATCGAGGTGCGCGCCACCTATGATTCGGCAACCCACGGCGCCGATCCGGCCGATGGGGTCAAACCGAAGGGCGTGATCCAGTGGGTGTCGGCGACACGCGGTGTCAAGGCGGAAGTGCGCCTGTACGAGCGCCTGTTCAATGATCCGGCACCCGATCGCGGCGAAGGCAACTTCCTTGACCATGTCAATCCGCAGGCACTGGTAGTGCGCGAGGCGTGGATCGAGCCGGCGCTGGCCGAAGTGAAACCGGAGAGCCACTTCCAGTTCGAGCGCGAGGGCTATTTCGTATCGGATCGGTACGACCACAGCGAGGCGCGCCCGGTGTTCAACAGGACCATCGGCCTGCGCGATACCTTCAATGAAACCGCTGCTGGCGGCGAATGATTTCCACTGAGACCTGTCGATGTCGCTGAAGATCTACAACACGCTGAGCCGGGGCAAGGAGCCCTTTACGCCGATCGAGCCGGGCAAGGTGCGCATGTACGTCTGCGGCATGACCGTCTACGACTACTGCCACCTCGGCCATGCGCGCGTGCTGGTCGCCTTCGATGTCGTCGTGCGCTATTTGCGCTCGCGTGGTTTCGAGGTCACCTACGTGCGCAACATCACCGACGTCGACGACAAGATCCTGAAGCGCGCCAGCGAGAACGGCGAAGCCTACGAGGCGCTGACCGGCCGCTTCATCGATGCGATGCACGAAGACGAAAAGCGCCTCGGCATCCTGCCGCCGACCATCGAGCCGCGCGCGACGCAACACATCGACCAGATGATCGCGCTGATCGAGAAGCTGGTTGAAAAGGACTATGCCTATCGCGCCAACAATGGCGACGTCTACTACGCCGTGGCCAGGTTCGAGGGGTACGGCAAACTTTCCGGCAAGAATCCTGAAGAGCTGCTGGCCGGTGCGCGGATCGAAGTTGGCGAGGCCAAGCGCGACCCGCGCGACTTCGCGCTGTGGAAAGCGGCCAAACCGAGCGAGGAGGCGGTGTGGGAGTCGCCGTGGGGTCCGGGTCGCCCTGGCTGGCATATCGAGTGCTCGGCGATGTCGACCTGCTGCCTCGGCGACACCTTCGATATCCACGGTGGCGGCCCCGACCTGCGTTTCCCGCACCACGAAAACGAGATCGCGCAGAGCGAGGCAGCCACCGGCAAGCACTACGCCAATGTCTGGATGCACGCCGGCGCGGTGCGCGTCGACGGCGAGAAGATGTCGAAGTCGCTCGGCAACTTCTTCACCATTCGCGACATCCTCGCCCAGTACGATCCGGAGGTGGTGCGCTACCTGCTGATCAGCAGCCACTACCGCAGTGCGATCGACTACTCGCAGGAGAGCCTGCAGGAGGCGCGCTCGGGTCTCGATCGCCTTTACACCGCGCTGCGCGACCATGCCGATGTTGCGCCGGCGGCACCGGCTCAGCTGGAGTCCAGTGCCTTCCACGATCGCTTCAATGCAGCCATGGACGACGACTTCAACACCCGTGAAGCACTGGCAGTGCTGTTCGAGCTGGTGCGAATGATCAATACGGCCGCTGACGATACCTCGGCTCAGCGTCACGCTGCTGAACTGAAAGCGTTGGCGGCAGTGCTCGGCATCCTGCAGAACAATCCGATTGCCTATCTGCAAGGCAAAGCTGTTGGTGGCCCTGACGCAGAAAGGATCGAGGCATTGATCGCCGAACGTCTGGCGGCGCGCCAGGCCAGGGATTTCGCCCGCTCGGATCAGATTCGCGATGAGTTGAAGGCGCAGGGTGTCGTTCTTGAGGATGGAGCGGGCGGAACCACCTGGCGTCGAGAGTGAGGATCGGCTCCAGCGCCGGGATCTTGCGGGGAATTGCAGGCAGGAAAGCTCATCCCTGAGCTGTGGTCATCACCGTTCCCGGTGCCACTCAAACCGCGTGCTGGCGGCGTGCCACGAGAAGCGCTGAAAGTGCGGAACCAAACAACCAGAATGCGGCGGGAACGGGCACTTCAGCAACGTTCAGTACACCGCTGTAACTGCCGCCGAATTCACCAGTGATATTGCCGCGGATCTGCAGTGCATAGGTGCCCGCGTCAAGCAGGATCGCCTCCAGCACGGAGATGGAACCGCCGCCGGGGAGGCTGGTAAGAACTCCACTCCATACTGTGCCCAATGGATCGCCAAGCACCTGAGGTGTTTCGGTCTGCAGCGTCCGGTCATACAGTCGCACCTGCAGATCCCCGATGCTCCAGGCGCTTCCGAGATCGATGGTGGCGGTGATCGAACTGGCGAACGCGTTGCTCACCGTGAAAACATAATCGTCGTAAAACTGGTAGGACGTGCCGGAGATCGTATCGAAACCTTCACCGACAAAAGTGTTGCCATAGGTGTAGCTGCTGGGTACGGGGACACCGACGGAGGTGCCTTGGCCCTCTGTGCCGTGGCTGGTCGTCGAGTAGCTGAGCACGAGTGGTTGCGCTGCGGCGCTGGCCGGCATTGCAGCCAGTACCGGCCCCAACATGATCGTGCCGGCTGCAATCAGGGTATTGAGTCTGCTGGGCATGGGATTTCCTCCGTCAATTTGTTGGCCAGTGCGGTGTCTGTAGCCATGTGGGCTACCGTTCACAACTCGGGGGAGTCGTCTGCCGGCAAACGTAACAGTGACGGAAATCCGCTTCTATCTCGTATTGGTTAAATTTTGCGCACACAAAGCGCTGACGTTTCGCGGAATAACGTCAGCGTTTCGTGTGACTGTTCGTGTGACCGTTGTCATGAGCTTGTCGGACTGAGCCAGTCGGTCAGTTGATCTGCTCGGTCTGACGCAGAGTTTGCTCAGCTTCGGCTCGCCAGGCATACGGTGTGTCGCCCTCGGTGGCGAGTTCGAGCTGCTCGCGCCCCTTGTCGACCATGTTGTTGCGCACGTAGGCAATGCCCAGGTGGTAACGCAACTCCGGAGCCGGCTGCCGGCGCACGGCATCTTCCAGAAGCGAAATGGCTTGCGGGTAGTTGCCGCTCTTGACGTGTATCCAGCCCAGCGTATCGAGAAAAACTGGATTGTTGCTGCGTTCGAAATGAGCGGTCAGTCGCATCGCGCGTCGCAGATTCTCCTCCGAAGGCGACACTTCGACCAGCAGCATCGCGAGGTTGTTGCGCACGATATCGGAGTTGGGCAGTGCCTTTTCCAGTCGTTCGTACATTGCCAGTGCTTCAGCGTTGTCACCATTTGACTGGTGAAGCTCGGCCAGCAGCAACATCAGGCCGGGATTGTCCGGGTTCTGTGAAAGTCCCTCGTTGAGCAGGGCATGTACCTTGTCTTTACGCTTTTCCGCGATGAAGACGGCGGAGAGCTCCCGATAGGCGGATACCCGCTTTGGATCCTTCTTGATGATCTCTGTCAGAAGGCGTTCCGCGTCCTGTCGGCGACCTTGCTGATGGTACAGCGCTGCCAGCAGCTCCTGCGCATGGAGCTGGTCGGGATACTGCTTGACGTGGTTTTCAGCATACGCAAGGGCTTTGGCGCTCTGATTACTGCGGATATACATGCTCAGCAGCGCTTTCAGGGGCTCGATTGCGCGCGGCTCCTTGTTGAGTGAATTCTGCAGCGCTTCGATGGCTCCTTCGGTATCGCCCCGACGTTCGAGCACCATGCCGCGCAGGTAGTGGCCGGCCGATGCGCTTTCCTGGCGAAGAATCAGGTTCTGTGCAATCTCCAGTGCCTGATCCCACTTTTTCTGGCGCGAGAATATATCGACCAGCTGCTTGGCCACGTCGTAGTTGCCGGGAGCAAGTTTATAGGCCTGTTCCAGTAACCTGGCGGCATCATCGAGCTTGCCCTCGGCCAGCAAAAGGCGGGCAGCACCCGTCAAGCCCGTCAGATTGGAAGCGTTGATCTGTAGCAACTGCTGATAGCTATCGAGTGCGAGGTTACTGGCACCGATGCGCTCCTGCGCAGGGCCAAGCAGCTCAAGTGCAGGAATGGAGCTGGGTGAGTTCTTGAGTACGGTTCTCAAGTCGGCGATGGCGCTTTCCGCCTTGTTCTCATGCAGCAGTATCTTTGCGCGAATCAGCAGTGCGTCGCCGTTTTCCGGCTCGATGTCGAGGTTTTCTGCAAGAAGTTTATCTGCAGCGGCGCGCTCTCCCTTGCCCAGCGAGAGTTCGATGAGCTTGTTCCTTGCATCGATCGCCTCGGCAGAACGCGGATCCTTGCCGATGATGCCGTGGTAAATGGCTTCGGCCTTGTCGATCTCATTGAGCGCGATATGCAGCCTGGCCAGTGCCACGCGAAGCAGGTGATTGTCGGGAGAGCCGTCGACAAATCCTTGCAGCGTCTCAAGGGCCTCCGGCGCACGTTCGGTCCTGGCAAGGAAATCAACCAGGATCAGCTTGGCTTGATCGGCGTCCGGATTTCGCTTCAGCATCTCGCGAATCGCCGACTCCGCTTCGTCATTGCGGTGCAGGACGTTCAGATATGCCGCGAGCTGCACCGGGTAGATCAGCGCCTCCGGATTCTGTGTAATCAGCTTCTGATAAGCATCAATGACATCCTCGGTGTTTCCCATTCGGGTCAGCAACTGAATCCGCAGGAGTTGCAGCGTGATATTCGAAGGGTTGCTGTCGATGCCTTTTTCGACGGTGGCCAAGGCCTTGACGGGATCGCTGTTCCCATAGATGGCAGCCAGCAAGCCGGTGGCGGTGATGTGTCCCGGAGTTTTTTCCAGAATCTTCTGGCAGAGAAGCTCCGCCTCGGCCAGCTTCTGCTCCCGGAACAGAACACCGGCTCTCGCCGCCAGCGCTTCGGGGTGATCCGGATCATGGGCGAGGACGGCATCGATCTGTTCGTTTGCCTTTTCGATCTGGCTACTGGCGATCAGTAGCTCAGCCAGCTTGATGCGCGCCTCCCATAACGTGGGGTCGGATTCCACGGCGGCACTGAGGTTGGCGTACATCTGCGGCCAGTTCTGCTGCCGCTCTTCGAGGCGAGCGAAGAGAAAGCGGGCCTGAGCATTACTGGTGTTGATCTGCAGGACGTTCCGGAGGTCTACGCGCGCCTTTTCGTAGTCCTCTGCTTCGAAAGCGGCCTGAGCCCGCTCCAGATACTTCGCCTCTCTCTCCTCGCCGCTGGAGCATCCAGAGAGATATAGCGTTGATGCAACCAGGACGATCGAAATCGGCGTGCTGGCCAAAGCACGAAAATTGAAGGCGCGAAGCGTGAAGCTGGTATTCATGATGAACTCCGGAGCGATTTCATTAGACCGGTAAAAGGGTGTAAAAAAGTACAAATCCCGCCATACATCCCAGCGGAGCCAAATGGCGACCCTGGGTTCGACCAAGAACAAATTCGCAGCTATACATCAGGACGCAGAGGCGCAGGACAATCTCTCCCACAGCATGTCGACTGACTGACTCAATGGGGAGCAGCGGCACGGTGACGACGATAAGTAAAATCAGGAGATCCTGAGTGTCCAGCCTGAACTGCTCTCGCCGGGTCATACGGATGGCAAGGGCAAGAAGACAGGCCAATGCGACAAACAGTGCGTTGATCATCGACCCACTGCCCGAAAACTCTGTCGATGTGGACAGCAGGTAGGCGCTGAAGGCGCTGGCCGGGTAGACAAAAAGTCGGGTTATCCAGGGGGTCAGTCCGCGCGCCAGGAGGAAAATGACGAAAGATGCCGTCAATGCGATTGACGCGTTGATAAAAGAGTGTGGGGAATCACGAGAAACCAGAGGAAGAGTCAGTGCGGCAGCGATTGCGACCTGGATGATGTAAGCGGAGTTGAGATAGAACCACTTCATTTTTCTGAGAAGAAAGTTTCGTCTGTCTATGTGGTCACGTTGCGCCTCCTGCGTGTGAAATCTCCATTGGGATAGACGTGCCAGCTTGAGGGACCCAAGTAGAATTGCGCAGAACAGTGCGTAAATTGTCAGGAGGATCCAGTCTTCCGCATAACGAAAGAAAAATGCCAGTGACAGAAGGAGTATCTGGAGCAGATAAATGATTGCTACGGCCTCGTTGTGGCGGAAGCCCAGTGCGATGATCTGGTGATGAAGATGGTTCCTGTCCGGTGAAAATGGTGATCTTCCCTCCCGCAGACGAATGGTCATGACGGTCAGGGTATCGAGAACAGGCAGGCCAAGCAGGAGCAGAGGAAGTGCCGGGCTTACCGGGGCGGTATCGTGCTGGGATACCAGTATCGCCAGGCAGGCTGATAAAAAGCCGAGCAGCTGGCTGCCGGTATCACCCATGAAAATTTGCGCTGGATAGGTGTTGAATCGAAGAAAGCCGAGAACCCCGCCAATGGCTGTCAGGGCGATCAGCGTACTGAGCATGTCTTCCGCCAATAGTCCAATCAGGGCGATGGCGGATAGTGTCAGAAGCGAAGAGCCACCCGCCAATCCATCCAGCCCGTCCGTGAGATTGACGGCGTTGGTAACGCCGAGAATGAAAAAGAAGCTGACCACGCAACTGAGTACGGTGGGTGCTGCCTCAAAATCGAACAGTGGGAGGCGCTGCATGGTCACGCCGCCGATCAGAACAATCAGGCTTGCAACAATCTGGCCGATGAATTTCCAGCGGTAGTCCAGGTTGTATCTGTCGTCGAGAACGCCAAAGATGATGATTATCGCCGCACCGATAAACAGGGAAGCAAGCAGTCTGGTGTGGTCACCGAAGTAAAGTGATGAAAAGTAGACAAGCGGAATGGCGATGCCAATCGCCATGGCAATGCCACCGCTGCGCGGGATCGAATGCGCGTGCTGCTTGCGATTGGCATCCGGTTTGTCAAGCAATCCCAGCCTCGGTGCCAGGCGCATCGCGACTGGCATCAACGCAATCGTGAGAAATAGCGCAACGGTCAGGCTGTATGCGAGTTCCATGGCGTCAGGGGGCATACTTTGTCAGTGTGGGATAGAAGTCGCGCAGGAACTTCTGCAGGCGCTGGTCCGACGCCTCGATCGATGCTCCTTCGGGAACCATCGTCGTGACACGTACCAGAGCGCCATCAGAGCGTGACTCCAGCAACGAGTCGACGAAGATGTACCACTTGGCCAGATACTCGTTGGTGATGTTCCTGCCGCGTCCTTCGAACCAGTAGTAGACGATCTGGGCGTGATGATCCTTGCGGATGATTGCCCTGTTGACGCGCAGGTTATTGCCACTGACATGCCTGACATCATCGATCGAGATCTGATCCAGTTCGTCCATTCGCCAGCCACCGCCGGGGATGCAGGATCGCGGTGAGTGTATCGATGCGCCTTTCTTCTGTGATGAGTACCAGGCGACATACAGGTTGACTGGGGGATCAACGAGCGAAGTACTTGTGCTCCGGTAATCGGCAATGAGGTAGTCGGTCAGCTTGAGTGTGTCCAGGACATCGCGATCCAGGGCGCCCTCGCGACCGCTCCAGTCGGAGTACTGCAGCGGGAATAGTGAAAGCTTTTCCCGATTCTCGGGTGGCAGCTCTTCTCGGCCACCCAGCGTCAGAAGCCACGGGGTCATCAGCAACAGCAGGACGGTTCCGCCGAGCAGGGGCATCTGCCGAGAAGGGGATATCGGAAGATCACGCCACTTGAAATCGATTTTCGGGACATCCAGTTGAAGCTTGTCGAGTATCCGGCCCGGCGTACGAGAAATCTTGTGAAGCAGCATGGCCTCCAGCAGAAGGATGGCCAGACAGCTCATGAAGATGATCCATCCCTCGAAGTCGTGAAGGAATCCCTCCGCCATCTTGGCGCCCCAGCGATCGACGGTGATGCCGATCAGGCCGATACGGAAGCTATTCATCAGCACGGTGATGGGAACGGTGGAAAGGAAAAGAACAGCGCGCTGCCAGAGGGGGGCTTTATAGATGCAGGCGATCAGGAAGCCGAAGCTCATCAAGGGAAAAAGATACCTGAGGCCGGAACATGCCTCGACCACCTGCAGCTTCATCGCACCGAGATCGATGACGTTGCCTTCCAGATACACAGAGATATCGAAGAGGCGAATCATCATCACGCCGATCTCTGACGAGATCAGCTGGAGCTGGCTCGACAGATTGAAGTAGATGAAGTTCGGCAGCGGAATCATGAAGATGAGATAGGCGAGCGGCGCCAGAAGCAGCCGGAATCCCGCTGTACCGAGAAAGCTCAGCACGAATGAAAAAAGTGCGACGAGGAATCCGTACTGGATGACGGTATAGATCGCGCTCATTTCGCCAAGCACGAAGAGAAATATCGCGAATGCCAGCAGGATGGGTCCCCACCAGGAACCTCGTATCTCCAGGCGTGCGAGATCGTTGATCTTCTGGTAGATCAGGAATGCGGATACAAACGGAATCATGTATCCATGGTTGTACTCTTCCCGGTCCCACCAGGAGACCATCAGCGCGAGGGAGTCGTAGCAGACCCACACGAGAACTGCCAGGAAGATGGCGCAGGCCGTCCAGACAAGCGGGGCGTATCTGGAATCTGTCGTCGATATTTTCAAGCTGGATTTATTGGTTTTCATCTTGGCTGCATATGTCGTTCGTTAAAGTTTGGATTTCCTGCCGGCGAGCAGGTACGAAGGCCAGCGCTTTTGTTGATGACGGTCGACACCTTCATCGCGAAATTCTCGACAAGCGCACGTGGGCGCTGGTAACGGCAAATCCGTAGGCGAGCAGCATGGGTATAGAAAGCCTTACGTAAAACCAGGCGTCTGCCGCAAGGTCGAATATGGCAAAGCTGATCAGCGCCGACAGTGTGATCGTGATCATGAAGGGCTGATGCTTTTTGAGACGTCTGTGCAGGTGCCACAGGCGGCTCAGAAGGGTGAACCACAAGTACAGGTATGCCAAAAGGGCTGGAAAACCAAAATCGCGGAGGATGAGGAGATACATGTTGTCAGCCCAGCCAACATCGACGCTCTTTGATGGGCCACGGCCTATCAGGATTTGATAGGGGCTTTCCAGAAGTTTCGACAGGAAGGCGCTCCACCAGGCGAAGCGAAGCTCCAGCGTGTGGGTGTTATCAAGGGAAAAGCGATCTGTGTTCGCGTAATAGTCGCTTATGAATATTCGGTATCCATAGTAGAGAGCAACGCCGACGACGAAAAATGCTGCGATGACAATAGTGCGTTGACCGAGATTTGCACTCTTTCCGGTGTCTGTCAGAAGGTATCCCATCGCGGCCAGGCCGGAGACGCTCGCAATCATCGCTCCACGCGAGCCTGCCATTATGATTGCCACGAAAAGCAGCAATAGAATCACCAGCGCTGGGAGGCTGCGTCGAGCCACGGTTCGGTGGCAGCTGATGATCATGCCGAAGCCGAGCAAAAGCCCCCAGTAGTTTGGGTTTCCAAGTGTTCCAATGACTCTGCGCCAGCTGAAACCTTCTATCAGTTGCTCGTAATTGGCCGTGTAAATGGGAACAGTGACTGCGTTGAGATTCATCCAGTTGAAATACTGAATGAAGCTTATTGCGATGGCGACAATGATGATTGCCCAGGTCAGAATTCTAAGAGTAAATCCTCCCCGGTAACTCAAGGCAAGCATGGCGCCGGAGATGATTGCACACGAATAGATGACGTACCGCAGCAGAATCAGGAAGTCTCGACCGGCAAAGTTTCCGCGCAGTAATATCTGGAATGCCAGTGTGACCGCGGCGAGCGTGATCAGAATAGCAATGATCGAGAGCTCTCGGCGAAACAGTTTGAATATCAGCCCGCCTTGACGTGACATCGCCCATACAGAGAAAAGCGATACGAGAAAATACTCAGGTCTGGCCAGCAGCGATGCCGGTACCAGGAAGCAGGAGAGAATGATGAGCAGCACTAAAGTCGTCGTCATGACTTTGCCTGGCAATGGTGCCAGACCTCCCTGATCCGCCCGGCCAGGTACTCGGCCAGGTGGGTCAGCAACCGGGCGGTCGCCGAGTGAGCGGGGCGGCAGTGGCGACCGCAGAAGATGATTCGCGTCACGGCAGTAGACCGACCCTGATCAAATCGCGGTCGATGTCACCGAGCCGCTGCTCGTGCCTTGGATCGACGGCCGGTCGCGCCGCTGCCCTGGCGCTGGCCAGGAGCTGGCGACCTTTTGCCACTGCCTCGACGATCGACCGATCGATTGCCTCACGCCCGTCGGCGAAGGCATATACCAATGCCTGATCACTCAAGGTGTTGATGAGACGCGGGACGCCGGCGCTGCATTCATACAGGGCATCCATTGCATCGGCATCGAACAGCGGTTGGGTGCGACCAGAGACCGCGAGCCGATGAAGGACGTAATCTTCGAGCTCGTTGCGTGTCAGCGGTTCGAGGTGGTACTCGACCGAGACCCGTTGTGCAATCTGGGAGAGTTTCGGTTGTGCAAGCTGTTCCCGAAGTTCGGGTTGACCGATCAGTACGATCTTCAACAGCTGGTCTTCATCCGCATTGATGTTGCTCAGCAAGCGAATCTCTTCCAGTGCTTTGTCGGAGAGATTCTGCGCCTCGTCGACAATCAACAGAACCTGCCGGCCTTCAGCGTATTCAGTGATGACATACCGCTGAAAGTCGCGAAACAGCGAAATGCTTTCGCGCCCTTCAAACGGCAGGTCGAATGCCGAAGCGACCCAGCGGATGAGATGCTGGTCGAAGTCGAGAGTGTTGTTCAGCAAGCCAACGCGGAACTGCTTGTCGTCGAGCTCACGCAGCAGTTGTCGAAGCAGGGTGGTCTTGCCGGCCCCGACATGGCCGGTCATCACCGTGATGCCGCCGCCGGCATCACCCAGGCCGTAGCGCAGCAGGTTGAGCGCCAGCTGGTGGCGTGGCGAGAGGTAGAGATAGCTCGGGTCTGGCGCCAGCTTGAAGGGCGGTCGCAGGAGACCAAAGTGCTCCAGATACATACTGTCACCGCGCCTTGTTGAGGATGGTGCCGAGCAGAGGCGTGCCCTGCATCAGCTTGAGTGCGCGTTCGACATCGCTGCGACGGCTGACGCCATCTTCGACCACCATCAGCAGTGCGTCCGCGTAGGGTGCAAAGGTCATGGCGTCGTCATCGTCGAGCACGGCTGGAAGATCGAAGATGATCAGCCGGGATTCGTAACGGTTGACGATGTCCTGCAGCAACATATTCATGCGCGGCGAGGAGAGCATCTCCGAGCGATGGCGGGAGCGACGGGCATTCGGCAGCACGACGAGCCGCTCGAAGCCCGGATTGACCAGTGCATCCTTCAGCTCGGCGCGCCCTTCGAGACAGTCGATCAGATCGCTTTCGACGTCGAGGCCCAGCTTTTCCGCGACGGTCGGGTTGCGCAGGTCGAGATCGACAAGAAGCACCGTCTGGTTGACCTCCTTCGACATCGAGATCGCGAGGTTGAGAGCGGTCAGGCTTTTGCCGGCGTGGCTGTTCGGGCTGGTGACCGCGAGTGTGCGCCAGCGGTTTTCGCGCATTTTCTGCAGCACCTGGGTGCGCAGCTGGCGGTAGACCTCGGCGCGCTGGTCGTTGTCGAAACCGGCGACCACCAGCTGGTTGAGCAGGTGCTGTGGATTTGGGCGCACGGTGCGGGTCTGGGTGTACTCGATTTTATTATTCGATGTCGACGGGCTGGGTCGCTGGCGTTGCGGCTCGGCGACCGCGGTGGTCTCTGCGCGATCACGCTGCTCTCTGGCCTTGTCGATGGCGCGTTGGATGAAGTCCATGGCAGGTTGCTCCAAAAGGTCTGTTCGACTCAAAGGCCAAGTTTGCGCAGCGCGACGAACCAGAGGACGTCGAGCGGCTTGTAGGCGATGTGGATCAGTGACAGCGTGATGATGACCAGCACCACGCTCGCGCCCAGCACGATCGCCCAGCGATACGAGGTTGCCGGGCGATCATCGCCGGCAGTGAACAACGGGATCGTGGCAAGTGGCGGGGCGGTGATGAGATCCGTCAGATCGCGCTCGCCACGAATACTTTCGTCCATGATCTCGGCTGCCGCCACCATGCCGGCGCCGCAGAGCCCGGCAAGCAGCAGGCCAACCAGAATGATGGCTACACGGTTCGGACTGACCGGCTCTTCGGGCCGGATCGGTGGTTCGATCAGCGTGAAACGCTCGCCCTTGCGTTCGGTTTCCAGGTTGCGTGCCAGCTCGGCCTGCAGCAGCTTGAAGCTGATCTCCTGGTATTTGGCCGTGGTCGTCGAGAGGTCGCGCATCAACTCCTGGTAACGTTTCTCGACATCCGGTGCCCTGGCGAGGTGGCTTTCGAAGCGGGTGATTTTCTCTTTCAGGTCAGCGGCTCGCTGCTCCAGCACGGCACTCTCTGCTTCGATGCTGCGGATCTGTGTGTGAAGCAATACGTAGGCCGGATTGTCTGCGCGTGGTGCGGTAATGCTGTCGGGGGCGGTGGGATTGGCCGCAAGCGAACTGACCAGACGCTGCTGCTGCAGAACCTCGGGATGGTCGGGTTGATAGCTGCGCTGCAGCTGCGCCAGTTTGTCCCGCTCGGCCTGCAATATTTTGAGCTGGGTATCGTCACTGCTGTCGCCGAGTTCGCGGCGCAGCGTCTCCACTTCGCGCTGCAGGCGACGTATGTCGGGATGGTTGTCGTTGTAGACCGAACTTTTACTGCGCAGCTCGGATTCCAGTGCGCGAAGGCGATCCTGATCGCCGAGTACCATCTCGCCAGTCGGTAGCGTGGTGGGTGCATAGGGGCTGAGCTGGGCTATGTTGGCCTGCAACTCCAGCCGGCGCTTGGCCAGCTCGGAGAGGCGCATACGGGTGTCGCGCAGCTCGGCGTCGGTGCGCTCGACGACATTGATGTTGTACTGATAGAGCTCGGGCAGTGCCCCTTCGTTGGCTTGCTTGAAATTCGAAAGCTCCTGTTCAAGATCGAGAATTCGCTGATTCAGTGCTCCCGACTCGCTTTTCAGGAACTGCGAGGTGGTGGCAGTTTTTTCGGAGCGGGTCTTCAGGTTTTCGTTCAGGTAGAGACTGACCAGCTCATTGGCGACTCGGCGGGCGATATCGGGGTTGCGATGGTCAAAGGCGAGCTTGAAGGCGATGGTGGCCTCCATCGGGCGACCAATGCGCGGATCGATTACTTCGGCGCTGACCAGCTCCAGCCCCATGTCGCGCTGGAAGTCCTTCATGATTTCGGTGCGGGGCGTGCGCTTGAGTTCTACCTCATCCAGCAGGCCATATTTCTCGACAATGCCGATGACGTTGGCAAGGGTCATCGTGCGCTGGGTGATGACGTTGATCTGCTGGTTCGCGTAACCGGTGATGGTGGAGCGCACCAGATCCTGCGGGATCTCCTGCTCCTCGATCAGTATCGTGGCGCTGGAGCGGTATTTGGCGGGCCACAGCAGTGCCGTGAGCAGAGCCAGCACCATAACGATCGCAGCCGGAATGAAAAACAGCTTGCGTCGGCGGAGGAATATCCGACGCAGATCATTTGCCGAGAGTTGTTTCTCGTCGAAATCCATGGCCATGTTCATCGGTTGGGGGCTTCCATATTTGCTTGAGTTCAGCGTGACCAGCGTTTTTCGGTCGGCTTCCAGATGACGCCGAGCCTGGCGACATGCGAGTCGATAGGGTCGCCATTCTCATACTGCTGTGAGCGGTACTGATAACTGCACTGCAGCGACCAGTGCTCATCGAGCTGGTGGCCGTAGGTCAGCGTGCCGTAGTGATAGTCGCGCGAAGGGTTGAAGCGGTTGCTGGGGTAGTTGCCGGAGACTTCATTGTTGCCGACGGTAACCTTGGCCGACAGCGTGCCCTGTTCGAACAGGCGGTGGCTCCATTCGAGATCGAGCTGCTCGGAGACCTGCACATAACCAACGGACGAGGGCTGGGTGCGCCGGGAGATGCGCGTGCTCAGTGTGTTGCGGGTTGTGCGCCAGCTCAGCGATCCGTCAATCGTCGTTAGTTTCGAGGTCGACTCTTCGAGTGTACAGAGCGGGAACAGGGGGAGCAGCTCGAACTCCTCGGCGAAGGAGCAGACGTCGGCAGGGTCCTGCACGCTGGGTGTCGATTCATTGCGCGAGCGACCAGCCATGAGGGAAAGGGTCAACGTTTCGGAAATCTGGTATTCACCACCCAGCAGCAGCCCCCACTCCGTGGAGCGGGTATCGTAGCTCTGGCCGGCTGCCGCGACGATGGTGTCGGACTGATAGTCCGAGTAGACCAGTTGCGCGAAGGTGCTCAAGCGTTCGTTGAGGGCGTGGCTCCAGAGCAGGCTGCTGTTCCAGTATTGGTAGTCGACATAACCGTCGTCGAGGTAGCGGCTGTCGATGAAGCTGGCGCGCAGTATCAGCAGATCGTGCTCGCTGATCTGGTACTCCGCATAGGGTGTGATGGTGTACTGCTCATGCCTGCCGGCACTGCCGACACGACCGCTGTCGAGAAGCTCGCTGGTCAGTGTCGAATTGCGCACGCCGCTCAGGTCCAGCCCGATCGCGCTGCGTTGCCATTGGTGGCGGGTACGCACATTGAGCGTCTGGTCGTCGCTGTCCAGACCTTCCATGCCGTATCGGCGCGACAGCAGGGTCAGGTCGACGTTTGCATTGGTGGTTTCGCTGTTCATGCCGGCGTCAAGTCTCGCGGCTGCCAGATGCCCCGCGCTCGACTGGGCCGGTTCGCTCATCAGCAGGTTGCTGTCGTGATTGGCCTCCAGTCGCAAATGTCCCCCGACGCGATATTCGGTGGCGCCGCTCGCATTTGCCATGAGCAGTAGAGCCATCGACAGAAGATGGGGGCGTATCCCTCGGCCTTTCATGGCACGACCACAATGTCGCCGCTGTGGAGAAGGGAGTTGTTGCTGAGGCCTTCGCCCTGCTTGACGTCGCCATAGCGGAATCGGCGTGAGTGCTGCGTGCCGTTGGCGTCGCGGTGCAGAACGTTGATGGAATTCTCGGCGGCAAAAGCATTGAGACCGCCCGCGAGGGCCAGTGCCTGCATTACGTCGATCGGCTGGGTGATCGGGTATTCGCCGGGGCGATTGACCTTGCCCAGTACATAGATCTTGTAGCCGGAGGTCTGGCGCAGCGAGACGGTGACGGTCGGTTCGTCGCGCAGGTAGCGGGTGAGTGCCTGGGAGATATCTGCCTCGATATCGGCGATGTTCCGGCCGCGTGCATGAACATGGCCGGCGAGGGGGACGGAGATCCCGCCGTCGGGCCTGACCAGCACTTCCCGGCTGAGCGTCTCTTCGTTCCAGATGAATACCTCCAGAATGTCACCGGCGTTTACAGCGTAGCCATCAGGCGCGGATGGTCGCTGGTCATCGGCAGCAGCGCCGGCGCAGGCCAGGACGGAGATGGCGAGAAGGAATGCGCGTACAAACAGGTTCTTGAACATGGGAAATAAGCGCCCTACAGCAGTGGCATCCGGCCATGATGCAGAGAGATTGCTGCATCTATATGAACAGACTGCCGGCCAGATTGGATTTTTTGCTTGTGAACAGTGCCAATTTTCTTATTGGAGTAAACAGCGCGGTGGCTCGACAGGGGCGGAGCCACCGCGTTTTTCCAGCACCGGTCAGCTCTTGGCGTCGCTGTTTTCCAGCGCCAGCTTGGCGCGGCGACGACGTACCAGGGTCAACGCGACCAAAGCGGAACCAAACAGCGGTAGCGTATCGCCCAGCGGAACCGGGGTGACGTCGGCCGAACCGTAGTAGAGCCCGCCGACCAGGCCGGCCGCCTTGCCGGAGACAGTCAGTGTGTACCAGCTGTCCGCCTGCAGGCCGCTGAGGGTGAGCAGGCCGTTTTCGCCGATCGTGCCCAGCAGGTTGCCGCCTTCATCGAACAGCGATGCGGTCAGGAACTTGTTGTCGAACAGCGAGGTAACAATCGCGTCGTTGAGCTTCTGGTGTTTCTTGTCGTGCTGATAACCCTTGCCATGGCTGTCCGGAACGAGGAAGGGCAGGGAGAGATTGAAGTCGGAGAGGGAGAGTGTCACGTTGCTGGTTTCGGCGAGCGAGAAACTCCAGCTGTCGAAGAACCCCTTGCCTGAATGGTTGAAGTTTCCGAACAGGTAGCTGCCGGTTTCGAGATCCTGATTCAGGTATTTTTTCAGCGACAGCGCCTGTAACGCCGACTCGTTCTCCCACGGCATGCCACTTTCGGCGTTGATGGCATGGGCCGAGAAGGGGAGGGTGAGTGCGAGTGAGACGGTTGCGTAGGTTGCCAGTTTTTTCAAAAACATGGTCGTTCTCCAGAAATGGTTGGGGGTTCCGTGTGGTTCCGTTTGGTTGAACGGAATATGTATAAGCATCCTTGGTAGATGAACCTCTGGACAGGTTGGCGGAGCCTCACGCTTCTCGCACTTCGAATGCTCAGGGAATGAATTTCGCGTAAATATAAAGTGCACGCTTCTATTCCATTGGGTTGTTATTTTCTTTGTGTATCTGCGCCGTTATACGTTGACACTCTATCAATCCAAACACACTCAATATAAGTGCCACCGGCGAAGATAGTTTTGTTATTCAATGGAATACATCTCATCCCGATCGCTTTGTTTTCTTCCGTGTAAAGAATCGTGACGGCGCAAATGGCGAATCCATGCAGGCTGTCGCGTCGCCGGAATATACATCAAATGCCGCTCCGTAAATAAACCGTCCATCGTTTGGTTTTGCGATCGACGTGTCACCAATTTGCTGGCTTTACGTCACCAGCTTGCATAACGCTACCTCACCCATGCGGGCAATTGTGTGATTGAAACCAAAAATTCATAGATAGATTGCATGACAAACGTCATCCATTTGGATGGCGATATTTTCATGGGTGTGTCACCTGTCCTGCGTAGATTCCGGAAGGTCCGATGGCGGTGTCCTGGCATCGGCGGCTCCGGGAGTCGCGCCTACTGGCTCAGCAGCATGCGTTCGTAACACGGTTTGTCGGTCGCTTGCATTGCCAGATATTCAATAAAGATTCACCGGAACCGCCTGTACCTGACATCTGCCTCCGCGATAACTGCTGCGGACTGCAGCCGGGATATTTTTTCCGGATGTGGTCGGACAACGGAACTGCCACCCCCGTCGCGAGGCGGGCTCGGAAAGCCACGGGTCTCTTGTTGGACAGTTGGGGAGAGACGGCCGGGTTGCCACCGTGAAAGCGAAGGAGCGGGTCGCGTGGCAGTTCAGTTCGTGCAGGACCGCTGCGTACCAGCCTCCTTCGAAAAGCGTCGCTTCTTGTTGCATTGATGCACAACGCACTTTTCACAGGCACCTTTGGAGGATTTGGTAATGAAGAAAGCAGTTTTGGCACTGACGGCATCGCTGGCGGTCGTCTCCGGCGCGAATGCGGCCTGGGATCCGGGCACCGAGGGAAGCTATTCGATCGGCAATGGTGAGCTGCTGCTCTCCATCTACGATCCGGTCAACCAGCACTCCTACAGCCATGACCTGGGCATCCGTTTCGACGATATCCGCGCCGGTACCGTCAATACGACGATCGCGCTCGACCCGGCCCATCTGGCCGTATTCGGTGGCGACTTCAGCAACGTGCGGTTCGATGTTTTCGCGGCGAGCAACAGGGTCGAGGCCGACGGGGGTAATACGTTTATTGCCACCAACGCGGGCATCATGTACTCCCTGCAGGCTGGCCAGACTCCGTTCGGGACTGACGCGAACACCAACGTGGCGGTCGTCAGCAACTACTGGGGTCTGTTCCAGCAGAATGCGGTTGGCATCGGCTTCAATATTTCTCCCGACGAAAACCCCGTCACCAGCCGGGCCAATGGCGCGCCCGGCTATGCCTACGCAGAGGGCGAGTGGTCGCACTTTTGGGAGTTCAACTTCAATCGCCGTACCAGCGGTACCGACGGCGAAACCATCGAGCTGTGGCTTAAGGGCTTCACTCAGGATGACGGTTACGGCGATCCGCTCGATCTGCTGGTGGGTCACATCACGCTGAACCTGACTGGCGAAGGCGGTCCTTCGGTGCACGTCGCCGCCGTGCCGATTCCGGCCGCCGGCTGGCTGCTGGGCTCCGCGCTGCTCGGTCTGGGGGGCATCGCCCGCCGCCGTCGCTCGCAGGCCTGATCCACTCGATTCACTTTCTGGGATAACACCCCCCGGCTTCGCCGGGGGGGCAATCACGACTTGTGGAGGAAACACCATGAAACTGAAAGCGCTCTCGATCGCCGTCGCCGCCAGCTCGCTGCTGGCCGGCGCGGCCCACGCCATCGTGCCGAACGCCGCCAGCGGCTTCGAGGCACTCGCTGTCTCCGCCAACGCCAAGCTCTACGCGGCCGGCGCATCGGCCCAGGATGGCGCGGTCATCGGCCATGTGCTGAGCAACCTGTGCGTCAGCGACCGCGACCTCTATACCGACCGCACTCCCGCCCAGATCACCGCGGGCACCTTTGTCGGCAGCAACGATACCTCCGTCGCCTGCGTCGTCTCCGAATCCGCGCTCGGCGCTGATCTCAACGGCAACGGCAATACGGCCGACAGCGCCCCCTTCCTGTTTCGCAAACTGACCGCCGGCGGCTCTGCCAACGGTGTCATTCCGGTGGCCAATGGCACGCCGGCCACCGCCGCCTCTCGCGCGATCAACACCAGCAACTGCCAGCAGGTGGGCGCCACCCACACCGTTCTGGGCACCCCGGGCGTCCGCGTCTGGAGCTGCGGCACCGCCGGCCAGCAGGCCGTCATTCCGACCGTCGGCCTGGCCGATGTCGAGCCCGAGCTGTTCGCCGAGGGTGGTCCGAACGCCATCGGCTCGTTCAATCTGGCCAACATCGACACGCTGCCGACGCTGTCGCTGACCTTCGGCGTGCCGGTCACGCTGAACCTGCGCAATGCGCTGCAGCAGGCACAGGGGCTGACCTCCGGCTCCGATGCGTTGGCCGACATGCCGTCGCTGACCAGCGCCCAGCTCACCAGCCTGTACAGCGGCAAGATCGGCAGCTGGAATAGCTTCGAGAACGCCGCTGGTGCCAAGCTGCCGGCGCTGGCCACAGTCGGGCCGGTGAACGACCGCGTCCATGTCTGCCGCCGCACCGTTGGCTCTGGCACCCAGGCCACCGTCAACGCACTGTTCCTGTCTAACCCGTGCGGTCCGGGCCGGATTGCACCGGCAGTGGACAACACCGCGCAGACAGCGACCGATGGTACGGGCAACTACGCCACTCTGCCGTTCGGTGGTGCCGCCGCCATTCACGAGCTTGCGAGCTCCGGCGGTGTGAATACCTGCCTCGATACGCTGCAAACCCAGAACCGCTGGGGTATCGGTATCCAGACGCTGGAGCAGGGCAACAACAACTGGCGTTTCATCAAGGTCGATGGCTACGCGCCGACGCTGGAGAACGTCGCCGCCAACAAGTACTCCTTCTGGGCTGAAAACGTCATCACGGTGCGGTCGAACCAGGCTGCCAACAGCGTCTCCAGGGCGTTCTTCACCGGCTTCCGCCCGGCACAGGATCTGGCCGAGCTGAACGCGACGTTCAACCCGCGCATCACCGAGGTCTCCGCGTCGATTGCCAACGGTCGCTGCGACAATGGTGAAACCTGCGTTGGCTACCTCTATCCGTTCAATTACACGGGTGGCGCGGTGCCAGCTCCGTTCCAGAACAGCGTGCCGACGATGTCGGCCACCCGCGCCGGTCTTTCCGGCCAGGGCGCTCCCAGCATGTGCCGTCCCTCGATCATCCAGACCGATTCGGTGCTGTGATCGCGGCAGTCTGATATCGGTACCGTGTGATATCGGTGACAGCGTGTTGTGATATCGGCAACAGAAAGTCGCCAAAGGCCCGGTGCAATGCCGGGCCGCGTTTGGAAGCCGGGATATTTCCCGGCTTCTTTTTTCAACGTATGAAAAATGTATGTCGTTTTGTCATCGGTTCGTATTTCGATGCGACGACAGGATGCGTGAAATAAAGTTCAGGAAATTTCTGCGTTTTCACAAAAGGTTCAACGCAACGTCATCTGCGCCGGCTACCTTGGCGCAGCGTTTTCGAGTGCCACCCCCGTCGCGAGGCGGGTCCGGAAAGCCGCGGGTCTCGTCCCCTGATGAGACAGCCGGGCTGCAATGTGTCTGCATGAACAACGGGCCTGTCGTCGCACTTCGCAGTGCCTGATTCCATATCGAGATTCCATTGCCCGTCGCGCTGGTTAAAAAGGGGCGGCAAGGAGCTCGTTTATTGTCCGGGAAATGGAATCGATGAGTTTCGGTAATGCTGGGGGTGCGACGGATTCATCGCGCGGTGCGTCGGGATTTTTTCTCGCCCGGTTGCTCGTTGCGATCGCGTTTTCAATCGCGTTTTTGATCGTCCTCACCTCCCGATCCGTCGCCGATGAGGTGGAGAGCCGCTTCGATATCTGGGAGTACCGCATCGAGGGAAACTCGCTGCTCGATACCGACAGGATCGAACTGGCGGTGACGCCGTATCTGGGACCGCAGCGACTGATCGAGGATGTCAACGAGGCGGCGGCCAATCTCGAGCGCACCTATCGCGACGGTGGCTACCCGACCATCTACGTCGACATTCCGGAGCAGGATGTGGTCGGCGGCGTCGTCACGCTGCGCGTCGTCGAGGGCAGGCTCGACCGCGTGCGGATCGAGGGGTCGCGTTACTTCACCCTTTCCGGCATCCGCCACAGGATGCAGTCGCTGGAGTCGGGCAAGCCGCTGCATGTGCCGACCATGCAGCGGGAGCTGCACGCACTCAATGCGCTGTCGCCCGACCTGAAGGTGGTGCCGGTATTGAAGCAGGGCCGCACGCTGGGCGCCGTCGATCTCGATCTGAAGGTCAACGACCAGCTGCCGCTGCACGGTTCGGTCGAGCTGAACAACTACAACTCGGCCAACACCAGCGATACGCGCCTTGGCGTCTCGCTCAGCTACGACAACCTGTGGCAGAAGCAGCACAGCTTCGGCATGCAGTGGCAGACCTCGCCGGAGGATATGGATGAGGTCGACGTGCTGGTCGGCACCTATATCGCGCCGTGGTTCGACAGCGGCAATCGCATCGCCGCCTATATCGTCGATTCCAGCTCCAATGTCGCTTCCGTCGGCGATATCAACGTGATCGGCGACGGCACCATCTACGGCGTGCGGTTCGTCATGCCGCTGCCCTCCGGGCGCGACTTTTTCCACTCGCTGAACCTGGGCGCGGATTACAAGGACTACAACGAGATCATCCGCCTCGACGTCGAGAGCGCGATCCAGACACCGATCGACTATCTGGTCTGGTCGCTCCAGTACAACGCCACGCAGATGCGCGAGAAGAGTCGGGTGCAGTGGAATGTCGGTGCCAATTTCGGCGTTCGCGGCATCGGCAACTCCGACGAGGAGTTCTTCGACAAGCGCAGTTCGGCCCACAGCAATTTCGTCTACCTGCGCGCGTCGATGCAGCGCACCGATCTGCTGCCGCGGGACTGGCAGCTGCGCTCTACCGTCCGAGCCCAGCTCAGTGATTCGCCGCTGATCAACAACGAACAGTTCAGCCAGGGCGGCGTGAGCAGCGTGCGTGGCTACTACGAGTCACAGGCGCTCGGGGACGACGGCATCGGCATCGGTTTCGAAGTGCGTACACCGCATCTGCTGACGAGGTTCGACGCGATCGACGAGCTGCGCCTGCTCGCCTTCCTGGAAGGGGCGCATCTGCGGGTGCAGGAGCCGCTGCCCGATCAACTGGACGAAGTGAATCTGGCCAGCGTCGGCGTCGGCCTCGCCGTATCGGCGCGCAGGCAGCTGCATCTCTCGCTGAACTGGGGTTTCGCGCTGCGCGACAACGGCGGGATCGACGCTGGCGATGACCGTCTCAACGCCGGACTGGAATGGAAATTCTGACGATGAAAGTTCGCCGCCTCGATCGCCACTCTGATCGCCGCCTCGATCTCCACCCCGGGAGCACCATGACTGAGAGCAGCATGGATTCGCGCGACTGGCGGCAGCGGCCGCTGCCGCGCCTGCTGGTGGCCGTCACCTGCTCGGCACTGCTGTTCAGCAGCAGCGCGCCGCTGTATGCCGCGCCGCCGGTCAATGCGCTGCCGGTGGCGGCGGGCAACTGGCTGCAGGCGGGCAGTGCGGCCAGCGCCACCGTCGGCAACGCGATGACGGTTACCCAGAGCAGCAACCGGGCGATCCTGAACTGGGAGAGTTTCAACATCGGTCGCGACGCGTCGGTGCGTTTCGACCAGCCGTCGGCGTCGGCGTCGGCGCTGAATCGCATCGGCGGCAACGCGCCGAGCGAAATCTTCGGCCAGCTCAGTGCCAACGGCCAGATCTACCTGATCAACAACAACGGCATCCTGTTTGGTGAGGGCGCGCAGGTGAACGTGCGCGGCCTGGTCGCGTCGACGCTGAATATCGACAGCGACCAGTTCCTGAACGGCACGCTCGGCAGCGCCATTGCCAGCGGCGATGCCATCTTCGCCGGCGGCTCCGCCGTCGATGCCGCGATCATCGTCGACAGCGGTGCGCGTCTGGTCGCCGAGAGCGGAGGCCAGATCCTGATGTTTGCGCCGACGGTCGAGAACCGCGGCGAGATCGTCACGCCGGACGGGCAGACGCTGCTGGCCGCCAGCAGCGATCGCGTCTATCTGGTCAACTCCGATCGCGACTCCGACCTGCGCGGCCTGCTGGTCGAGGTCGGCACCGGCGGCGACGTGCGCAATGTCGGCCGCATCATCGCCGAGCGCGGCAACATCACGCTGGCGGGCCTCGCCGTCAACCAGGGTGGCACGCTGCGCGCGACCACGTCGGTCGACGTCAACGGTTCGATCCGGCTGGTGGCGCGCGATGGCGCGACGGCGGTGAACCGCTCCACGTCGACGGACAACCGTTTCATCGCCAACCAGTTTCTGGATGGCGCCGACGAACTGACCGGGACCAGCGGCGACTACCTGCCGCAGGCGACCCGCACCGGCACGGTGA
This sequence comes from uncultured Verrucomicrobiaceae bacterium, assembly GCA_964386045.1. Classification (GTDB taxonomy): domain Bacteria; phylum Pseudomonadota; class Gammaproteobacteria; order Pseudomonadales; family CAMLJR01; genus CAMLJR01. Next base: position 59,623 of record CAYLRA010000003.1, read on the forward strand.
CGCTGGCGCAGGGTTCGCTCACCGAAGTGGTCGCCGACGACAGCGGCAAGAGCGCCACCGACGCGGCGCTGCAGCCGCAGTCGCGTATCCAGATGCTCGGCGCCACGATCGCGCTGGAGCGCGATGCCCGCGTGCGGGCGCCGGCCGGGCGGGTCGATCTGGTCGCCACCACCGATCCCGCAACCGTCCCCCGACCGGGCGAGGCGAGAATCGGCGACGGGCGCATCCATCTCGCCGAGGGCAGCAGCATCGATGTCTCCGGCGAGCATGTGCTGTTGCCGGTGGAGCGGCGCACGATCGAAGTGGAGCTGCGCGGCGACGAGCTGAAGGATGCGCCGCTGCAGCGCGACGGCGTGCTGCGCGGCAAGACGGTGCGCGTCGACATCCATCAGGGCAGCCCGCTGATTTCCGATCTGTCGCCGTGGCTGGCGACGGTGCGCAAGGGGGTGCGCGAGCGGATGACGGACGGCGGCACCGTCAATCTGCTCAGCGCCGGCGAGGTGGTGGTGGCCGGTGGGGTCATCGATGTTTCCGGTGGCAGCATCAGCTACGAGGCCGGTCCGGTGAGCACCACCAAACTGTTGTCGCTCGGCGGGATCGTCGACATCGGTGTCGCCAATCCCAACCAGCGCTACGACGGCATCCTCGGCCAGGGCGAGTCGATCCATCCGAAGTGGGGCAAGACGATCTTCGGCAGCAACTCGCTGTTCGAGCGCGGCACCTGGCACGACGGTTACACCGACGGCGCCGGCGGCGGCCTGCTCAATATCGAGACGCCGCTGCTGTATGGATTCGATCGGCTCGATCTGCGGGCGCACACGGTGCAGGGGCAGCGCCAGCGCATCGCCGCCATCGAGCCGTCGGCGTCGCGGCTCAACGTCAATCTCGCCGTCGGCAACAGCATCGTCGAGCGCATCCTGCGGTTGTCACAGCAGGCGTCGAGCCAGTCACTGGCGGTCGGCGACGCGATTCCCGGCGACGCGGCCGACACGCCGATGATGATCTCTGCAGAGGCACTCAACCGCAGCGGCATCGGCAGTATCGCGCTGAAGACGCATGGCGATGCCGAGGTGACCGCCGATGCCGACCTGCAACTGCGCCCCGGTGCAGCCATCGCCATCGACGCGGCGACCATCACCGTCGACGGCAGGCTGCGCAGCGCCGGTGGTTCGATCGCGCTGACCACCGGGCAGCAGCCGGTCGCCGTCACCGACGCCAATGCGCAGTTCCCGCTGCGGCTCGGCGCCGGCGCGCTGCTCGATGTCAGCGGCAACTGGAGCAACGATCTGTTCGAGACGGCGCGCGGTGCTGTGCCGACGGGTCGCGTCGCGCGCGATGGTGGTTCGATCGAACTGTTCGCCGATGGCGATCTGCTGATCGCCGACGGCGCGCGGCTGCTGGCCGATGCCGGCGCGCAGTTGACCAGCGGCAACCAGCTGATCGGCGGCGACGGCGGCCGCATCGCGCTGACCACTGACGCGACCGTCAACGACGATGCCGGTTCGCGGCTGCAACTGCCGGCCGATGCGCTCTCCGCGTATGGCTTCGGCCGCGGCGGCACGCTGTCGATCGAGGCCAATGCCATCGCGGTCGGCGAGGCGTCCGCCGATCCGCTGACGCTGCTGCTGGACGAGGCGTTTTTCGCACGCGGCGGTTTCGGCAGCTTCGAGCTGAATGCCAACCGGCATGGCATCCGCATCGCCGATGGCGCGTCGATCGCGCTGCGCCAGCGCAACTACGAGATCAACGATATCCAGGCCGCCTCGCGGCAGCGCTCCGGCGACAGCGTTTCGCCGCTGGCACGCATCGTGACGCTGCGCGACGAACTGCGCGGCGCGGTCGACCTCTCGCTGACCGCGGTGCGGGGCGCGTTCGGCGCGCTCGGCCAGGGGCGTATCCATATCGGCAGCGGCAGCCGCATCGACGGCGATGCCGGTGCTCGCATCGCCATCGCCGGCGATGACTCTATCTACATCGACGGTGCGCTGAACGCGCCCGGCGGTTCGATCAGCATCGATCTGAAACTGCCGCCGAACGCGGATACCAAGGAGAACTACCGCGCCGACCTGGCGGTCTGGTTCGGCAGCGGCGCGGCGCTGAACGTGGCGGCGACCCGGGAGCTGCGCCAGAACAGCGCGGGCCTGCTGCTGGCCGATATCTTCGATGCCGGCACCATCGCGGTGAACGCGCAGCGCGGCGCGATCGTCGCCGAGCCGGGGTCGCTGTTCGACGTCAGCGGCGCGCGCTTCGCGATCGACCGGCAGCGCTTCAGCGGTACGCCGCTACTCGGCCACTACCGCGACAACGTCGCCGCCGCCGCCGGTTCGATCGAATTCTCCGCGGCCGAAGCGCTGCTGATCCATGGCGACCTGCGCGGTGCCGGCGTCACCGGTGGCCAGTCCGGTTCGCTGGCGTTTCGCCTCGACCGCAACCTGCGATCGATTCCGATCGCCGGCAGCAGCTTCCCGGTGGGCGACCTGCAGATCGAGCTGCAGCAGGCTCTGCCGGCCTGGGCCGGACTCGATTTTGGCGCGGCGCTGCCGACGGCGTTGCGCGGCCGCGGCCTGGTCGGCGCCGATGCGGTCATGGCCGGCGGCTTCGGCAGCCTGACGCTGGGCGCGGCCAATACCGACAACGATCTCTCGCCCGGCGCCATCAGCGGCTACGGTGTCGTCGCTTTCGCTTCGGACATCGACGCCGGCGCGCTGTCGCTGGTCGACACGTTGTGGCTCGACGCGACACAGATCGACCTGCGCGGCCATCGCGTCGCGATCGGCGCCGGCCAGGTCCGGCTCGGGCAGGACGACAACGGCATCACCGATACGCAGAACGCGACGGCGCAATACCTGCGAACCGCCACCGCCGGCAGCGGCGAGCTGCAACTCGACGGCCGTTTCATCGAGCTGCTCGGCAATGTCGGGATCAGCGGCGCCGAGCGGGTGACACTGAACAGCAGCGGCGATATCCGCCTGCGCGCCTTGACCGGCATCGATCCGGCCACCGGCATTGCCGGTCGCGTGCTGGCGCCGGCGCAGCTGCAGACACCGGCCAACCTGCATCTGCGCGCGGCGCAGATCTATCCGTCGACGCTGACCGACTACACGATCCGGCTGACCGGCGCCGATTCGCTGTTCTCGACCAGCGCCAGCGGCGGCGCGCGCACGCCGATTCTTGCCGCCGGCGGTTCGCTGAAGGTCGATGCGCCGCGCATCGAACACGGCGGCGTGCTGGCGTCGCCACTCGGCGAAATCCTGCTGGGAACGGCCGCCACCCGCGAGATCACGCTGCTGGCTGGTTCCAATCTCGACGTGTCGGCCAGCCAGCCGGTGCCATTCGGTCGGCTGCGCGCCGACATCGACTGGATCTATCCGATCCTCGCCAGTGCCCCGCTGGTGATCGCCGCGCCGCCGGAAAAGCGGGTGGAGCTGACGGCCGACGCGATCGACATGCGCGATGGCGCGCGCATCGATGTCAGCGGCGGTGGTGACATCACCGCGTTCGAATTCATCGCCGGCCCCGGCGGCTCGCGCGATTTCCTCGACGCGGAACATGCCGGGGGCGGTTTTGCCGTGGTGCCGTGGCTCGGCAGCGAGATCGCGCCGCACGACACCGTGGAGATGGCCGGCAGCGGCATCGCATCGGGGCAGGTCGTCTGGCTCGAAGGTGGCAACGGTCTGCCGGCCGGCAACTACGCCGTGCTGCCGGCGCACTACGCGCTGCTGCCAGGTGCTTATCTCGTGACACCAGTCGGCGGTGGCTGGAGTCCGGGGCAGCGCGTCACCACCACGGCCGGCACGCAGATCGTCGCCGGCCGTCTCGGCCGCGCCTTCGGCGCCGGGCAGGCGAGCGCCTGGAGCGGGTTCAGCATCGAGACCGGCGAGGTGGTTCGTGCGCGCAGCCAGTACATCGAGCGCAGCGGCAACGACTACTTCGCCGATACCGGTGTCGATCTGGCGCGCGATGCTGGTCGCGTCGTCATCGACGCCGACAGCGCGCTGCAGCTCAACGGCGTGATCGGCTCGCAGAGCCAGCAGGGGCGCGGCGCCCAGCTCGACATCGTCGCCAATGCCATCGAGGTGGTGGAGAGCACCGGCTCCGGTGGCGCGGCGATCCAGCTCGCGGCCGATGCGCTGAACGGGCTCGGCGTCGACAGCCTGCTGCTCGGCGGGCGCCGCTCGCGCGAGGGTGGCGATACCCGCATCGAAGTCAGCGCCGACAGCGTCGTGATCCGCGGCGGCGCCGAGCTGTCGGTGCCGGACCTGCTGCTGGCGGCGCGCGATGAGGTGACGCTGGAGAGCGGCGCGTCGATCCGCGGCAGCGGCGCGTCGAGCGTCGAGACCGAGCGCTTCCTGCTCGATGGTGACGGCGCCTTCCTGCGCGCCTCGACTGCCTCGCAGGCCGATGTGGTGCGCGGCAACGTCGATGGCGATCGCGGCATGCTGACGCTGGCGGAGGGATCGTCGATCAGCGGCGTCCGCTCGGTGCTGCTCGATGCCACCGCCGACATGGAGCTGCAGGGCGCGCTGGCGCTGGAGCAGGGGTCGCTGAACCTGACCGCCAACCGCATCAGCCTCGGCGATGCACCGGCCGGCGGCGGCGTCAGCTTCACCCCGGCACAGCTGGCGGCGCTCAACGCGCGCGAACTGCGGCTCAGCAGCCGCAGCAGCATCGACTTCCACGGCAGCATCGATTTCGCCAGCGACGACGTTCAGTTCAACGCCGGCGCGCTGCGCAGCATGGTGGCCGGAGACGTCGACGTGACCGCCGCGCGCAGCCTGCAGCTGAGCAATACCGGCGACGTCGTGGCACCAGCGTCGAACAGCGGCGGCGGCACGCTGCGGCTGGCGGCGGCGCGGGTCGAACTCGGCAACGAGCGCGACGACGACACCCGCATGACGCTGGACGGTTTCGACCGGGTCGAGCTCGGCGCGGCGCAGCTGACGCAGCAGATCATCGGCCAGGGGCTGTTCGAGCTGGCGGTCGGCGGCGATCTGGCGATGACCGCCGATCGAGTCACGGTGGCCGGCGGTGACGACACGCGGATCGAGGCCGGTGGGGCGGTGACTCTCGCGCGCGCCGGCGCGGACCCGCTCGGTGCCGCGACGCCGATGGGCGGCACGCTGGCGGTGAATGCGCAGCGCATCGTGCAGGGCGGCGTCATCGATCTGATCGGCGGCGCGCTGGCATTGACCGCCAACGGCGCCGGCGCCGATGACGGCATCGTGCTGCTGGCCGGATCGGAGACCCGCGTCGCCGGGCACTCGATCGCCGCGCCGCAGGGATGGGTCAGCGGCGACGCCGGTGCCATCCGTCTGCACAGCACTAACGGTTCGATCGAGGCGCAGGCGGGCGCGGTGGTCGATCTCGCTGGCGGCGAGCACGGCGGTGATGCCGGCCTGCTGTCGATCGGTGCCGCCAACGGCGACGTCGACTGGCAGGCGACCACCCACGCCAACGCGGTCGCCGGCGCCAGTGGCGGCAGCCTGGTCGTGGACAAGCGGACGCTGGCCGACGCCGGGCAGTGGGCGGCGCTGGCCGGCAGCGCCGGTTTCGACCGGCGTGTCCATCTGCGCGCGCGCAGCGGCGACGTGGCCATCGACAGCGATATTCGCGCCGCCGATATCGAGATCGCCGCGGACGGCGGTTCGCTGTTGCTGGCGGCCACGCTGGATGCCTCGGGCGGCAAGGGCGGCCGGGTCGGCCTCCATGCCGGTGCCGACCTGACACTGACGGAGAGTGCCCGCATCGATGCTTCCGCCAGCGCGGCCGACGGGCGCGGTGGCCGCGTGGAGCTGGGCACGCAGGGCGCCTTGAACAGTGGCGGCGAGTCCGGTCGCCTGCTGCTGGCGGCGGGCAGCCGTATCGATGTCGCCGGTGGCGGCGGCGACGGGCGCGGCGGCAGCGTGCACCTGCGCGCGCCGCGGGTGGCGGCCAACAGCGACGTCGCCGTCGATATCGAGGCGGGTGCCGTCATCGCCGGTGCCGAGACGGTGGTGGTGGAGGGTGTGCAGCGCTACGACAGCGACACGCTGGGCAGCGCGCTGCTGGCCATGGCGCTGGGCGAGGCCGACAGCTTCATGGCCGGCGAGGCGGCGATCGCGCAGCGGCTGGCGGCAGTGCAGGGAATCAGCGTGCGGCCGGGTATCGAGGTGCGCAGCGATGCCGACCTGACGGTCAGCGGCGGCGACATCGATCTCTCCGGCTGGCGCTTCGGCGGCGACGACCGGCCCGGGGTCCTGACGCTGCGCGCGCGGGGCGATATCGTGCTGCGCGCGTCGCTGCTCGACGGCCTGGTCGACGATGTCAGCGAGCTGGCGTTCCTCACTCCGCTGCCGAACCGGGTGCTGTTGCCGGGCGAGTCGTGGTCGTACCGGCTGGTGGCCGGCGCGGATGGCGACGCCGCCGCGCCGAATGCGGTGAACGGCGGGGCGGGCGACCTGATCATCGCCGACGGCGCCGACATCATCACCGGCGCCGGCTCGATCGATCTTGCCGCCGGCGGCAACATCGAGGCCGAACGGGTCGACAGCGTCATCGCCAGTCTCGGCCTGAGCGCCTATTCGACCTACGGGGCCGACCCATTCACCGGCTTTGATCTGCCGCTGCCGGTGCCGGATACCGGCACGCTGCACCCCGCTCTGCTCTTCTTCACCGGCGCCCAGTACCTGATGTACCCCGAGCGCGGCGGCGATGTGTCGATCAGCGCCGGCGGCGATATCCGCTTCGCCAGGGCACAGGGGGCGGAGCGCGAACATTTCTTCTCCGACTGGCTGGTACGGATCGCCGGCGACTACGGCACTCTGACCGGGCTGACACCGCCGTTCACCGCGACCACCTGGGGGGTGTGGGCCAGCTACTTCAGCTATGGCGACCAGTGGGGCGGCGGAGCCGCCAACGCGCAGGGGGTAGCGGTGCTCGGCGGCGGCGACCTGCGTCTCGATGCCGGTCGCGACATCGTCAACCTGAACGCGGCGCTGCCGGTTACCGGCAAACAGACCGGGCGGCTGGAGGGCGGCCTGCCGGTGGAGAACCGGGTACAGCTGCTCGGTGGCGGCGACCTCTTTGCCACGGCGGGTCGCGATATCGTGTCGCCGCGCGTTCTGGTGGACAGGGGAGAGGCTGCGTTTCGGGCCGGAGGCGGAATCGGTGCCGCGAGCGGTGGCGGGCTGGACGCGCTGTTCGCGATTGCCGATACCCGACTCGACGTGCGTGCGATCGGCGATATCGCGATCGGTGCGGTGACCAACAGCACGCTGATACCACAGTCCCGCTTCCAGGCGCTGTTTACCAACCCCAATGTCAATCTGCTGCCGGAGAGCTACTTCTTCACCTACACCGATGTGGCGCGCGTGAACCTCGCCAGCGCTGGCGGCGACATCAGCCTGAACCACGATTCGCGCGCGCTGCTGGAGACGTTCCAGTCGAGATGGCAGATCAGCCGGTTCCTGCCGGGCGTGGGCGGTGTGATCAATCTGAACGCGGTCGGCAAGGACATGTTCTCGCTCTATCCGGGCAGCCTCGACGCGAGCGCGCTGAGCGGCGATATCGCGCTGCACGGGGAGACGACGCTGTTTCCGTCGAGCCACGGCACGCTGCGCCTGTTCTCTGGCAACGATATCCGGGTGCATGAGAGCGGGACGGTGCGGATGACGGACGTGCCGCTCGACCAGCTGGCCTTCGCGCACAATCCGACCGACACCTTCTTCACCGCGCCGAACACGCTGGGGGGCTTCGACGTCGGCGCCGCCGCCCGCCTGCTGGGCAACAGGCCGGCGCCGCTCGACTACACGCCGATCCACACCGGCGACACCGCGCCGAACTGGATCACCGCGCTGCACGGCGACATCGACGGGCTCAACGTGGTGCTGCCGAAGCAGACACGCATTCGCGCCGGCGGCGACATCGGCGCCGCCAGCATCGTGATCCAGCACGCCGACCAGCACTCGATCAGCGAAATCCTGGCCGGCGGCGATATCCGCTACGGCGTCGAGGTACTGCCGTCCGGCCAGGTCTCGCTCGGCATCGGCCAGATCCGCATCAGCGGGCCGGGCCGCCTCGACGTGATCGCCGGCGGCGACATCGACCTCGGCATCTCCGGCGGCATCGAATCGCTCGGCAACTACAACAGCAGCAACCGGGCGATCGCCGACAACGGCGCCGACATCACCGTGATGGCGGGCATCAACGGCGCCACCGCGGTGACCGACGAATCGCTCTACGCCGGCTTAGCGCAGCGCTATTTCGCGGAGAGCGATGCGCTGACGACCAGCTTCATCGACTGGTTCGCCGCCGGCGGTTTCGACGGCGACGCGGCGCAGCTGGTCGGCGTCTTCACTGGCCGTGCCTATGGCAGCAACGCACAGGCGATCGCCGAGTTCGGCACGCTGCCGGTACTGACGCGCCAGGTCATCGCGCTGGAGGCTTACCAGCTGCACAAGGCGGCGGTGCAGTCGAGCGCGTCGGCGGCCGACTACGCGGCGGCGGGCGGTCACCGCGGCGCCTACTCGGCGGAGCTGGTCGATTTCGTCAGCTCCGAGCGCTTCGCCGGCGAACTCGCCAGTCATGTCGCCGCGGTGACGGGAGAGAGCTACGCCTCTCGTCGCGATGCGGCGGCGGCGCTGGCGCTGCTGTCGGCGGACCGGCAGCACGCCGTCGCGCGCGCGGCACTCGACAGCGCGCCGTTGATCGCGCGCCGCGAACTGGTGCTCGACACGCTGGTGGCGGAGGTGCGCAGCGGCGGCATCGAGGATGCCCGCGGCTTCCTCGGCAATCGGGGCGGGTTGAACGGTTTCGAGCGCAGCGATGCCGCGATCGGGCTGCTCTTTCCCGGCGACGACTGGCGCGGCGATTTCAGCCTCGCCTTCACCGCGCTGCGCACGCTCGACGAGGGCGACATCAACATCTTCACGCCGGGCGGCAAGATCGACGTCGGCCTCGCCGGCACCGTGGCCGGTTTCAACAAGAGCGCCGACCAGCTCGGCATCGTCACCTCGCGCTACGGCGCCATCAACGCCATCGCGCGCGACGACATCAACGTCAACGCCTCGCGCATCTTCTCGCTCGACGGCGCGCCGATCACGCTCTGGTCGAGCCAGGGCGACATCGACGCCGGCAAGGGGGCGAAGACCGCCGTCAACGTGCCGCCGCCGCAGTTCGTGCTGCAGGAGGACGGAACGATCTCGACGGTGTTTCCGCCGAGCGTCGCCGGTTCTGGCATCCAGGCGGCGAACAATCTGCAGAAGCGCGCCACCGACCTGGGCGCACTGGTCGACGGCGCCATCCTCGTCGACCGCCAGCGCTTCCACCGCAGCCTGGCCGGCGGCAACGCCTACCTGTTCGCGCCGCGCGGCACCATCGATGCGGGCGATGCCGGCATCGCCGTCGGCGGCGACCTGTTGCTGGCAGCACAACAAGTCGTCGGTGCCGACAACATCAGCGTCGGCGGCATTTCGATCGGCGTGCCGACCACCACCGCGGTCAGCGCCAACACGATCAGTCTCGGCGACGTCGCATCGAGCGCGACGGAGTCGGCCACCAGTTCGATGAACGATGCGATCAGGGAGACCGCCGAGGCGCTGGCCGAGGCGTCGGTGGCCTTCGTCACCGTCGACATCATCGGTGTCGGCGAATGAAAACCGAACAACCTACAGAGCGAAGCAGATCCATGAAACTCCGATCGAAACTGTCCAGTTTTCTTCTCGCCGTGCTGTTGCTGGTGCCGGGCATCTCGCAGGCGTGGTGGAACGACCAGTGGCCCTACCGGCTGCCGATCGCGGTCGATACCTCCGCCGCCGGTGCCGCCATCGCGGACAACGTCGCCGACGCCACGGTGCTGGTGAAACTGCACTCGGGAAATTTCGGGGATTTCTTCCTGCTGCAGGATGGGCTGGCCGACGTGCGTTTCATCGGCGAGGACGACAGGACGCCGCTGAAGTTTCATGTCGAGAGCGTCGATCTGATCAACCAGCTCATCTACATCTGGGTCAGGGTTCCGCAACTGACCGGCGGCATCGACACCGGCCGACTCTGGATGTACTACGGCAAGGCCGACGCCGTGATCGCACAGGACAGCGGCGGCAGCTTCGACGTCGCCACGGCGCTGGTGCTGCATTTCGACGCGCAGGCCTTCGGTGCCGATGCGACGGCCAACGGCAACGACGCGACCGCCGTGACGGCCACGCCGGTGACGGCGCAGATCGGTGGTGGCGCAGCCTTCGACGGCAATGGCCGCATTGACATCGCCGATGCGCCGTCGCTCGCCGTGCGCGCGGAGACGGGCGCCACGCTGAGCCTGTGGCTGAAGCCGACCGGCGTGCAGAGCGATGCCATCCTGTTCCAGCGCGCCGGTGCCGGCAGTGAACTGACGGTCGGCGTCGATGCCGACGGTCTCTACGCGCGCTTCGCGCGGGCGGGTCAGGTCGTGGAGACGGCGCGTGTCGCCGCGCTGCGCGCCGACAACTGGCAACACCTGGCGCTGGTGCTGGAGAGCGGGCGCATGGCGCTCTTCGTCGACGGCGGCGAAGTGGCGGGTGCGGCGCTCGAAGCGGCCGCGCTGGCGGGTGACCTGTCGATCGGCGGCGGCTTCGTCGGCGAGATCGACGAGCTGCGTTTCGACACCGTCGCGCGCAGTACCGACTGGGTGAAGCTGCAGGCCAACAACCAGGGGCTCGATCGCCTGCTGCGACCGCAACAGGCCGAGCAGCTTGGCGATGGCGGCGGCGGTCACGGCAGCGATTTCTGGAACGTGATCGTCGGCAGTCAGGACGAGGCCGGCTGGGCGGTGCTGATCCTGCTGATGGTGATGGCCGCCATCTGTTTCGCGGTGATGATCGGCAAGGGGATCTACGTCAGCCGCGTGCAGAAGGATAACGAGCGCTTCCTGGAAAAATATCGCGAACTCGGCGCTGCCGATCCGGCCCTGCTCGATCACGAAGAGCGCGAGGAGGACAGAGAGCTGGACGACGCGCCGATCACGCAGGCGCTGTTCGGCAAGCACGATCACTTCCAGAGTTCGCCGATCTACCACGTCTATCACCGCGCCGTGCAGGAGGTGCGCGCCCGCATCGGCACCAGCGTCGGCGCGCGCGCGGCCGGGCTGACGCCGGCGGCGATCTCGGCGATTCGCGCCACGCTCGATACGCAGATCGTGCGCGAGATGCAGCGTCTCAATTCGCAGATGGTGCTGCTGACCATCGGTGTGGCCGGCGGGCCGTTCATCGGTCTGTTCGGCACCGTGATCGGCGTCATGATCGTCTTCGCGGCGATCGCCGCCAGCGGTGACGTCAACATCAATGCGATTGCGCCCGGCGTCGCGGCAGCGCTCGCCGCGACGGTCATGGGATTGTTCGTCGCCATCCCGGCGCTGTTTGCCTACAACTACCTGATGTCGAAGATCAAGGCGATTACCGCCGACATGCGCGTTTTTTCCGACGAGCTGGTCACGCGCCTCGCCGAATACTATGGAGAGAAATAGCGATGCAAGTGAGTGACGACGACAAGGTCTTCGACGACATCAACGTGACGCCGATGCTTGATCTGGCCTACGTGCTACTGATCATCTTCATCATCCTGACCACGGCCACAGTGCAGGGCATAAAGGTCAATCTGCCGAAGGCGAGCAACGCGCCGAGCCTGAACAAGCCGCAGACAAAAGCGGTGACGATCACGCAGGACGGCAGCATTTATCTCGACGCTTACCCGGTGACGATCGAACAGCTGGAATCGCTGCTGCTGCAGTACAAGGCGGTCAATCCCGAGCTGCCGGTGGTGGTAAAGGCCGATTCGCAGATCCAGTACCAGCGCATCGTCGATGTGCTGGATGTGCTGGGGCGCGTCGAGATCAACCAGCTCGGGCTGGTGACACAGAAGCTGGTCAAGTGATCGCTGTCATCACTTTGTTACGAAGTGGCAACACAATTCGTCGGTGATTCATCCGCCAAATGCAGAAAAATTTTTCGAAAAAAAACTGGAAACGCTACCTGCCGCTGGCAATGGGCATCGCCGTGGTCATCGGTGCGGTGGTCGTCGCCATGCTGTTCCGGCAGATGTTCAAGATCGAGACGACTGAACCGAAGAAGCAGATCCAGCAGGTGACGATTATCGCGCCGCCACCTCCACCGCCGCCTCCGCCGAAGGAGGAGATCAGGGAGCCGGAGGTGCAGGAGGACATTCCGGAGGATCTGCCGGAACCGGCCGCGGTCGACGACAACAGTGCCGATGCACCTGCCGGCGAGGATCTTGGCGTGGATGCCGAGGGCAGTGCCGGTGGCGACGGCTTCGGTCTGGTCGGCAAGCGCGGGGGGCGCGGCATTCTCGGCGGTGTTGGCGGTTACGAGCAGGCGGTGCGCAACGAGATCAACGAGGCGGTGATCGCGGACAGGCAGCTCCGTCATCTCGATTACGTCGCCAACATCACGCTGCGGCTTTCCGACAATGGCGAGATAGAGACGTTCAATGTCGATCTGGTCTCCGGCAGTGCGGAGGCAAAGGCGGCGCTCGAATCGTTGCTGAGCAAAAAGCGGCGGATTTCACAGCCGCGACCGCTGGAAGCGGCCAGCCTGATAAAGCTGCGCGTTCGCTCGGTCATTTGACGCGCCTATCGCAAAGATAGATCTCGAACATTCATCTCTGGGACATAGAGTCTGATCATGAAAGCACCGGTGGGTAAAAGGCTGTTGAACTGTGCGATTTCGTTGATGGCGGCGGCATCGATGGGTGTTGGTTACGCCAGTGCCCAGGAGATGGATGCACTGAACGCGATCACCACGCAGGACCTGCTGAAGTTACTGATCGACGAGGGCGTCATCGACAAGGAAAAAGTTCGCTCACTTGCTGGAAAACTGAAGGAGCGCCAGCGCAGCCAGGCCGGCGCAGCGGTGGAACCGACCACGGCTCAGAGCAAGGACGAACGCCCGGCCGTCGAACCCGGTGTGGTACGTGTTCCCTACGTGCCGAAATATGTGAAGGACGAGATTCGCGACCAGGTGCGCATCGGGCTGAAGGAGGATGTGACGCGCGATGTGCTGAGCCAGGCCAAACAGGAGCGCTGGGGACTGCCCGGCGCGCTGCCGGAATGGGTGGAGCGGGTCAGGTTCTCCGGCGATATGCGGCTGCGCTCGGAGTCGACGCTGTTCGCCGACGGCAACACACAGGGCGACTATCTCAACATTCCCTATGTGAACAGTCGCGGCAGCTACGATGCGGCCGACCCCAACGTTTTCCTGAACACCACCGAGGATCGCCACCGTCTGCGCGCCCGTTTTCGGCTCGGTGTCAAGGCGAAGGTCAACAACGAGGTCGAGGTCGGCGCGCGCATGGTGACCGGCAACATCAACGATCCGATCAGCACCAACCAGACGCTCGGCAACTACGGCAACAAGTGGCAGAATAATTTCGATCTCGCCTATCTGCGCTACAAGAGTCATGACGGGAAAGTGATCGCCGCCGGTGGTCGTATCGAGAATCCGTTTTTCAGCAGCGACCTGGTGTGGGACTCCGACCTCACTTTCGAGGGGGTGGCGGCAAGCTGGTGGATGCGGCGCTCCAACAACATCATGGCCGAGTTCCGTTCGTTCCATCCGTTCGTCACCGTCGGCGTCTTCCCGATCGGCGAAATTGACCAGAGCGCCAGCGACAAGTGGCTTTACGCCGCTCAGACTGGCTTCCAGTACGACTTCGTCAACCAGAACCGATTGACGGCAGCGGTTGCCTTCTACGACTACGACAACATCGTCGGCGAGCGCAACAGCGCCGACAGCCGCACGAAGGATTACACCGCGCCCGATTTCATGCAGAAAGGCAATCTTCTGTTCAATATTCGCAACAACACCACCAACTCCAATGATTACCTGTTCGCCAACGCCGTCGACTATCAGCTGGTCAATCTTTACGTCGAGTACGGCATCGCCAACTTCGCGCCGCTGCACCTGACGCTGGCCGCCGACTACGTCAGGAACATCGGCTGGGACAGTGACGATGTGGCGGCGCGCATCGGTTTCGACGGTTTCGGCGAGCGCACCGAGGGGTATCAGGCGCGCGTCACGCTGGGCTGGCCGCAGGTATCGAAGCCGCGCGACTGGCAGCTCTCGTTCATCTACCGCTACCTCGAACGTGATGCCGTGCTCGACGCCTTCACCGACTCCGATTTCCACGGCGGCGGCACCGACGCACAGGGTTACATCCTGCGCTTCGACTACGGGCTGCTGAACAACGTCTGGTTGACGGCGCGCTGGATGAGCGCCAACGAGATCGATGGCGACTCCTTTCCGCATGCGAACGGTTCGGGCAAGCTCGGCGTCGATACGCTGCAGCTCGATCTCAATGCGCGCTTCTGAACAGGAGATGGTGATGAGGACGTGGAAGCCGGCACTGGTCGCTCTGCTGTTGTTGTCATCGTCAACACTGCATGCGCAGGTTGACGAGAATGCACAGCGTGCACTGGCCAGGGCGCAGTTCATGCTGCGTCAGGTCAGCGGTGAGAAATCGGCATTGGAACAGCAGCTGGCAGAACTGCAGAAACGCGTCGACCAGCTGCAGGGCGAGTTGAGCAGCAGCCGCAGCGAGGCGACGGCGAAGCAGGCGGCGCTGTCGAAGCAGCTGGCTGGCAGCCAGCAGCAGTGGCGCTCCGACAGGGAGCAGCTGGGCGGTGAAATAACGCAGGCGCGAGCGGAATCTGCGCGCCAGCGCCAGATGATTGCCGAGCTGGAGGAGCGGCTTGAAATACAGACCGGCAACTTCACCCAGTGCCATGCCAACAACCACAAGCTCTACGAGATAAACCGCGAATTGCTCGCCCGCTACGAGGGCAAGGGCGCGGTCGATGCGTTGGTGCAGAAGGAGCCGTTTACCGGACTCTCACAGGTGCAGGTCGAAAATCTGGTACAGGATTATCGATACCGGCTGGAGGATCTGAAATTGCCCGACACCCAGGATGGCGCTGGTGGTAGTGAAGGCGCGAGATGACGTCTCCTTTCCCCGAGGTTGGTTCCCCATATGGCAAACAAGAAAAATATTTCGGTGCGGTTGGGTGTCGGTGATCTGCGGCGGGTGAAGGAGATCGCACTGCGGCTCGACGTCAAGGAGTCGGAGGTCTTTCGTTATGCCGTGAAGTCGCTGGCAACCCGGCTGATGCCGCTACTGAACCGGCAGCTGCGCGGTGTGCCGATGCTGATGGCGCTGCTCGATGGTGGCGAAGAGCTGCTGCGCTACTTCGAGTTCGATGCCTTTCAGCTCGATCGCCTGATCAATAGCGATGGTGACGAGCGGGTGGTGTCCGAGGAGGATATCGAGCTGCTGGCCATCGGCATCGTCAACGCCGATTACATCGCCGACCAGTTGTCGATGCGACTGGGGCGATCGATCGAGGCGGGGCAGGCCTTCGGCCAGTTGTCGGGCTACCTGATCGAAAAGTATCAGGGGGCCGTCATGCGCAGGAGCCGGGTGGTCGAGGTGATTGCCTGAGCGGGATGGGCGCGGGGCAGGTCAGCACCGGATATACAAGCCGTGCTCGACACCGCCTTCGCTGTCGAAGCAGTTCCTGATCACATCGTAGAAGCTGTCGTCGTTGTGTTCGTAGAAACGAAACAGCGCGTATGCGACCAGATCAGCCAGTTGAATCAAGCGGGATGCCCTGGAGTTCAAAAACACGGGCACCTCTGCGTAGTTGCTGGTTTTTCCCCATGAATGCCCGCTGTACTTGAACTCTCGTGCAAGCGTTTGGATTCGCTGTTCGGTGGACGACTCGTCGAACAGCATGATGCCGCGCTGGCTGTCGTTGTGCTTGTGGTGAAGGCGCTTCAGAAACAGGTCAAACCGGCTGGCCAGCTGCTCGAAGGCATGTGCGACGGGATCGCTTCCTGTGAGAGCACTCTTTTCGATCACCGCGCCGAACAGACGAACACCTTTCGGGTAGTGGTCGGCAACACCGAACTGGAGAGCATCCTTGATGGCCGCCAGCCGGTCAGGCAAGGCGTGAGCCTTCCATCCCTCTCTGCCTGATCGCATGGGGGAACCGTGCAGTTCAATGGCGTGCGGGTCGGATGGTGAGAAACGGAGAGCGATTTCGTTGAGTTTTTGCTCGACCCAATGGGTTTTTCGCTCAAAAACAGCAACTCCCGCGAGTACGAAATAGCGCTGTGACGGGTCGGTGACGGAGCCCGACTCATCGACATAAAGCAGGTGCATCCGCTGCCCCTTCATGAATCCCGTAAATGAAGCAGGCCGCACGAGGCGGCCTGCTGGAAAGGGTAAGCCAGGCGGGAAAGAGTCCCGACGCACCGCATGAAGGTCAGCGCATCCCGACTTGGGCGGAAGTATATACGCCCGAGCAGGTATCGCAACCCGCTTCAGCAGGGCGGCATCTGGTTGGGGTTGGTGAGCTGTCCGTTGGAGAGTCTTTCTGTCGATGCGGGGAGCTTTCTGCCGCTTGCCCACTTGTACTCTGTGCGGTGGTTTGACTGTGTAGTGGTTATTTTTATTGGCGGAAGAGGTGGGATTCGAACCCACGGTAGGCTCGCACCTACGCTGGTTTTCAAGACCAGTGCATTCAACCGCTCTGCCACTCTTCCGTACGTTGTTGCGGTGCTCTCCAGGAGAGGCCGCGCATTTTCTCCCCGGTGTCGGCGCTTGTCCATATCCGCGTTGTCCTGGTCAGCTCACGGTGCGACTGGCGGCTCGGTGGTGACGTCATCATCGGTTTCGTCGCTGTCGGCACCATCGAAGCCGGGAGGCGGCGGTTCCGCTGTCTCTTCGTCGTCCTCTTCTGTCGCGTCTGGCGGCGCGGCGGGCAGCAGGTCGGGGTCGATCGTTTCCGGTGCCGCTTCCGGGTCCGGTTCGCGTGTGGGCGGCGCGGTGGGTCGCAGCGGTGGATGTATCGGCGTGCGCAGCGCGATCGGGTTTTCCAGCAGCGGCATCAGCCGCGGCCCGAGGCTTTTCAGCAGCTGCAGTGAAATCCCCGAGGTGAAGCGGAAGTCGGCGGCGTGCTGTTCCGCCACGTAGGTGGTCAGTGTGCCGAAGAAGCGGTCGCCGATGGTGAAGACGAAGGTGGCGGAGCGACCGACCACGCGCGATGAGATGCGCTGGCCGCCGGCGCCGACGCGGTCGATACGGCGGTCGCCGGTACCGGTCTTGCCGCCGACACGAATGGCGCTGCCGTCGCTGCGCACCAGTGCGTTGTTGATGCGGCGCGCAGTGCCCTGTTCGACCACGCCGAACAGCGCCTCGTGCAGAACCTGTGCAACCGTTTCGGTCATCACCTGCTCACCGGCAGGCGCGCGGTAGTCGAGGTGCGTCTCGTACGGCGTGTCGCGCGCCAGCCGCAGCGTGTCGATGCGGTTGATCGGCATGCGCACGCCATTGTTGATGATGATGCCGACCAGTTCCGCCAGCGCGGCGGGGCGGTCGCCGGCGGCGCCGAGCGCGGAGGCGTATGACGGTGTCAGTTCGTTGAACGGATAACCGAGCGTCTGCCAGTCGCGGTGGATCTGCCGGAACGCTTCCAGTTCGATCAGGTTGGAGATGCGCACGTCCTGCGCGCGTTTGTGGCGGGTCTTGAACAGCCACGAGTAGACCTCCTGGCGCTGGCTGGTCGAGGCGGCGATCAGTTCCGACAGCGTGGCGTCGGGATCCTGTTGCAGCTGCGCGACCAGCCACAGTTCGAGCGGGTGGATGCCGGCGATGTAGCCGCGATCGGTCAGCGAGAACTGCTCCTTGGCGTAGCGTTCGAACAGCTTCCGCAGTTCGGCGTCAGCCGGCACCCTGTCGGCCGGCAGGCGCGTGCGCAGTGCGGCGGCGAAGTCGTCGAATGGTGCATGGGGGGCGATGGAGCGGAAGGCGGTGGCGAGCCGGCGCGGTACCGGGCGCACGCGCTGCAGCAGCTTGTCGCGCGCCTCGACCGGGTCCAGCCCGCGATAACGCTGGTAGAAGGTGCCGAGAAACTTGCGCCCTTCGAGATCGGCGAAACGGGCGAGATAGTCCTGCCGCTGCGGGTCGCTGCGGTCGGTCAGCAGCTGCGCGTTGTGCTCCGACAGCGTCAGCATGGTGTGGCGCACGATGTCGCGCATCATGCGGATGAAGGGCAGGTTGATCGACTCGTTGAAGGCGGTGCGCACCGAGACGATGCGCTGGGTGTCATCCTTCTCGAAGTTGGCGAAGCGGTGCACGCCGCCGCCGGTGTAGAAGACCTCGGCGGTGCTGGCCGAGTATTGCCGCTCCATCGCCGCGTCGAGCATCGCGCGCAGCGTGCCGCCGGGGTTGGCGGCGAGCCAGTCGCGGCTCCAGCGCGCCAGCACGTCGCGCTCGTGGATGGTCACCTCGGCCAGCGCGTCGGGCTGCAGGTCGGCGAAGCGGCGGTAACAGCCGGAGATCGCCTCCAGGTAGCTGACCAGCGTGCGCAGCTTGGCGGTGGAGCCGAGGTCGAGGCGGGCGCCCTGGTTGAGGTCGAACGGGCGGTCCTGGTTGTCGGCCTGGATGCGCAGCAGGTTGGCATCGCCGGCGCGCTCGTAGAGGGTGAAGCTGATCTGCAGGTTGGCCGGGTCGTTCGCCTCGCTCAGCAGGCGGAAGCCGTAGAGCCCGGCGGCGCGGGCTCCGTCGGCTGTGCCGGCGGCGATCAGCGCCTCGGTGACGCTGCGTTGCACGGCTGCGTCGAGCGTGCTGGTCGCCAGCAGGTCGAGGCGGTCCAGCTCATATAGATGCTGCACGCCGAGTTGCCCGGCCAGCTCGATGCGCAGGGCGTTGGCCGCCTTGCGCTCGATGAAGGAGACCGGCGGCGACTGGATCGTCTCGCGCTGCAGTTGCAGCGACAGCGGCAACGCCGCGTCGCGCAGGGCCTGAGGAATGCGTCCGGAGCCGGCCAGCAGTCGCAGGTGGCTGTCGGTGAGATCGCGGAGTGCCGCTTCGCCCTGGCGCAGGTAATAGGCCGGGCGGCGCTGCGCAATGATCAGCGACAGCGCCTGTTTGAAGGCGAGTGCCGCTTCGTCCAGATCGATCCGCAGCACCGCGCCGGCGCCACTGTTGCCATCGCTGAGTCCGCGCAGCAGTCCGTTGACCTCGTCGAAGTCGCGTCCGTACCAGGCCCACAGGCCGTCGCCGATGCCGTTGACCTCGCCATAACCGCGCCGCGCCGCCATCGGCACCGTGTTCAGGTAGTCGACCACCAGCTGCTGGCGCACCGGTCGGGTGTCCTCGCCGTTCATGTAGGCGCGGATCGAGGCGGAGGCCATCTGCCGCAACTTGTCCTGCGGCGTGCGGGTGATGCCATCGGGCGAGTGGCGGTACTTCTCGATCTGCGTGGCCAGTGTCGAGCCGCCGCCGGCGCGACCGCCGCCGTCGTCGCTGACCCGCTTCATCATCTGGTCGAACACCACCTTGGCGAAGCGATCCCACTCCACCGCCGGATTGCGGGTCGGCTGGCTCATGTCCAGCAGCTCGCGGTTCTCGATGAACAGCAGGGCGTCGACCAGCACGCTCGGCACATCGTCGAAACGGTCGTAGACGCGCTCGGGAAAACGCGCCTTGTGCAGCGCCTGGCCGCGGCGGTCGAGCAGGTCGAGGCCGCTGCGCGGCTGTTCGCGGAAGATCGGGAACAGGCCGAGGTCGTAGAGCGCCCACATCCTGGGCGACCAGCGCGCCTGCGCCGTCACCTCGAAGTTGCGCTGCTCCAGCCGGGCGATGAACTCGGGGATGCGGCTGTAGCCGAGACGGATGTCGTAGGGACCGGCTACCGGGAAACGAATGTCGGGGCTGGGGCCGGGTTCGACCTGGAATTTCAGCTCGCCGGCCAGCTGGGTGAGGAAGCGCGCCTGGCGTTTCGAGGTGGCCAGCTCCTCGCGTCCGAGGTGAATGCCGGCCCAGATCAGCAGCGCCACGATCGCCAGGGTCGCCAACCAGACCCAACGCCAATGGCGGCGAACAGCTCCCATTGCAGAACAACTCCCTGGCTGATGATGTCGATGCGTGTTTCGACGAAGCGGCAGTCTAGACGCTGCGCCGGTGCCGACCAACCACTGGCGCGACGGTATCTATCAATAAACAGGGCGGCACGTTGCTTGCTCTGACACGGTCAGGTCGATCTGGCGCCAATTTTCAGGCGCCGCCCATTCATCGAATTCGAGAGCGCCGTGGCCGAGAGCGATTCGGGTCAGGAAAAGACAGAAGAAGCGACTCCCCGAAAGCAGGAGAAGGCCCGCGACGAGGGGCAGATCGCCCGTTCGCGCGAGCTGGCGACGCTGTTCGTGCTGCTGGGCGGCATCGGCGGCCTGCTGGTGTTCGGCGGTGCGCTCGGCCGAGCGCTGCTCGGGCAGATGCGCTTCAACTTCGCGTTGCCGCGCGAGGTGGCATTCGACACCCGCCTCGCGGTCGCCCATCTCGGCACCACGGCGCTGGCCGCCGTCGAGGCGCTGCTGCCGCTGTTCGCGCTGCTGATGGTGGCCGCGTTTGTCGGCCCGGCCGCGATGGGCGGCGTTCTGTTCAGCAGCAAGGCGCTGATGCCGAAAGGGAGCCGCATCAACCCGCTGCAGGGGCTGAAGCGGATGTTCTCGATGCACGCGCTGGTGGAGCTGTTGAAGGCGCTGGCCAAGTTCACGCTGCTGGGCGGCATCGCCGTCGTCGTCGTCATCTCGCTGCAGGATGAACTGCTGGCGCTCGGCCTGCAGGCGCTGGAGCCGGCCTTCAACAACGCGCTGACGACCGCCGGCTGGGCGGTGCTGGCGGTCAGTCTCGGCATGGTGGTGATCGCCGGCATCGACGTGCCGTGGCAGCTGTTCGAACACAAGCGCAAGTTGAAGATGAGCATGCAGGAGGTGCGCGACGAGCTGAAGGAGACCGAGGGCAAGCCCGAGGTCAAGAGCCGCATCCGCCAGCTGCAGCGCGAGATGGCGCGGCGCCGGATGATGGAGGCGGTACCGCAGGCCGACGTCGTCATCACCAACCCCGAGCACTTCTCGGTGGCGCTGAAATATGACCCCACCGGTGGTGGCGCGCCGCAGGTCGTTGCCAAGGGTGTCGATCAGATGGCGATCAAGATTCGCGAGATCGCCAACGCCCACGGCGTGCAGCTGCTGCCGGCGCCACCGCTGGCGCGCGCCATCTACTACACCACCGAAATCGATCAGGAGATTCCGGGGCCGCTCTATCTCGCCGTGGCGCAGGTGCTGGCCTATGTGTTCCAGCTGAAGGCCTACAGGCCGGGGCAGGGCAAACGGCCGCAGCCGCCGGGCGAGATCAAGCTGCCGCCGGAGATGCGTTACGACGCGCGCGGGCGGCGCATCGACTGAGTTTCCGTTCCGGCGACCATCCCCGGTCGCCCATTCCTGTTTTCCTCTCTCCGGAATTTTTCGTGTCCATACCGCATTTGCGGTATGAGGCATGTGCACCCGTTCCTATATTCCGTCGACCTGACATCGATACGTATTGCTGATGCGTTCATGCGGGAGATACGGCTGCAGGAGGTGCTCGTCGCTTGCGCGGGCCAGTCGTGCATTTTGTCGCCGTGGTGCGCTGCTCGGGATTGGGCTGGCTGCCACGCCGAATAGACGATCCAGGAGAAGGCAGTGAAATATTCGCTCATGTCCGCCGTGCTGGCCGGCGCGGTTCTGCTCACCGGTTGCGCCACCCACGATGCCACTTCGTACCAGTCCGCTGCGCCTGCGGCCGCCAACCTGCCGGTGCCCGAGCCGATCTACGGCAACACCGGCAAGTACTTCTCGCCGTTCACCGAGGATGGAACGGTCACCCCCTGGGTCGAAAAGGCCCTGACTGTATCGGCGAGTGCGAGCATCGGCAGCGCCGCCGGCAACTATCTCGGTCAGAAAGCGCTCGAGACCGTCCCCTTCGTGGGCGGCTTCCTCGGCGGCATGGCCGGCAAGACGGCAGGCCGCGAGATCGCGCTCAGCTCCGTCGGTGGCTGGGAGTTCATCAAGGAGACCTCCGACCTCTCGTTCAACTCGCTGCAGGATATGGCGCGCTACATGGCCGCGACCAACGCCGCCCATCCGCAGTACCAGGACGTCCTGAAGGCGACCATGGAAATCTACCCGGATCTGATGCAGGCCATGGCCCTGGCGCATCGCTGATTCCCTGCGTTATCGAAGAGTGAGGCATTGAAATGAACATGTTCCGCACGGGTCTGGTAGTCCTTGCCAGTGGTTTGATCACGGCTTGCGCGACCAATGTCGTCAACAACAGCGCCGGCCGGCCGACGGTGTACGAGGATGTACGCAGCAGCAGCGCGACGGTGCAGGGCATCGGCATCGAATCGCAGGATATCGCTTCGATGACCGATCGGATGATGCGGGACATGCTCGCCAACCCGATGCTCGCCGGCAGGACGCCGTCGCCTCGGGTGATCATCGACTCGGAATATTTCACCAACGAGAGTTCGACGCGCATCAACAAGAACATGATCACCGATCGCCTGCGCATCGAGCTGCAACGCGCTGCGCAGGGGCGGATGCTGTTCGTCGGCCGGGAGTATGCCGGCATGGTCGAGAGCGAGCGCCAGCTCAAGCGACAGGGGATGACGGATGGCGGCACCATTCGCAAGACGCAGGCGACGGCGGGGGCCGACTTCCGTCTCGTCGGGCGCATCACCTCCACCGATGCGGTGAATACCGCGAGCGGTGCCGCGTCGCGCTACCAGCAGATCAGCTTCGAGATGCTCGATCTCGAATACGGCACCGTCGTCTGGGCCGGTCTCTATGAGTTCAAGAAGACCGCGCAGGACGATGTGATCTATCGCTGACCGCAGGAGGCCGTTGCTTGAAAGTCTCAAGATTGGGCGCAGCGCTGCTGCTCGCCTGCGGCATGGTGTTGCCGGCGCAAGCCGGCGATCTCGACGAAGCGATGCGGAAGATTTCGCGGGGTGAACCGAAGGACCGGGTGCTGCATCAACTGCAGGCTGCGACGATCGCGCTGGATACAGGAGATTGGGAGAGCGCCGGTGCGCTGTTCGACGAGGCGATTGCCGGCGTCACTGCCGTGTATGCCAACAGCGAGCAGGCCGCGGCGGCGCGCGGTCTCTGGCGCAACGAGGGCTCCAAGGATTTCAAGGGGGAGCCCTACGAGCGCGCGATGGCTTTCTACTATCGCGGGCTTCTCGATCTGTGGAATGCCGATTACGAGAATGCGCGGGCGAGTTTCCGCAGCGGCCTGTTGCAGGATGCCTTTGCCGAAGAGGAGCAGCATCGCGCCGATTTCGCACTGCTGATGTTTCTCGACGGCTGGGCATCGCTGCAACTGGGCGCCTCCGGCATGGCCGAGGAGAGCTTCAACGAGTTCAGGCAGTACCGGCCGGATTTTCCGCTGCCCGAACCGGGTCACGATCTGCTGATCATCGCCGAGACCGGCAAGGCGCCGCGCAAGCTGCAGGATGGTATCGCCGGCAACCTGCTGGTCTATCGCCAGGGCAAGCGTTTCCGCGAGCAGGGCGCACTCGCGCGCATCGGCGGCCAGTCGATTCGCCTGCTGCCGGCGGAGAGCATCTTCTGGCAGGCCGCGAGCCGCGGCGGGCGTCCGATCGACGGCATTCTCGAGGGGCAGGCGCAGTTCAAGGCGACGACGCAGGGAACGGCCAACACCGTGGCGGGCATGGCTTCCGAAACCGCGATGTACGCGCCGCTGTTCGGTTCGTCGGGCAGTGCGCTGGCGGGTGCCGCCGGGATTTTCGGCGTCGTATCGCTGGCGGCGTCCGGCGTGAAGGCGCGCGCCGACGACCGCTACTGGAACAACCTGCCGGACATGGTTCACCTGTTCGCGATGAAGCGTCCCGAAGGGGTCGATGAAATTGCGGTCGACTTCATCGACGCCAACGGCCAGGTGATTGCGGACATGTCGACGACGGCGAAGATTCACGTGGACAGCAAGGGGCGCGGCGTGGCGTGGGTACGCGCGCGACGCGCCACCGACATCGACAAGCGACTGGGAGAATAGGCAATGAGAAAACGTACTGGTGCACTGCTGCTGGGCGCCGTCGTGGCGCTGGCGGGTTGCAATGCCATCAACCGCGATGAAGGCGCTCGCCTCGGAACGCGTATCGACGACGCCCGCGCGCCCGAGGCGCGCATCAACCTCGATACCGTCGTCATCCTCGACAAGTCGCTGCAGGATCGCCGCTCGGGCAAGATCGCGATCGAGTCGTCGGGCGCGCGGCGCACCGAGACGGGCACGCTGCAGGTTCATGCGGTGATTCGCAATCGCACCGATCATCCACAGCAGATCGAATTGAGGACGACCTACTTCGACGAGTTCGGCGTTCCCGTCGAGGGACCGACGTCCTGGCAGCGCGTCTACCTCGATGCACAGGCCGTCGGCGGCTACCGCGAGCTCTCCGCGCGTGTCGACGGCATCGCCCACTACTACATCGAAATGCGGGAGGGGCGCTGAATGACTGGCTTTCGCTCGATGTTCCAGCGCGGCATGACGTCGTGGTCAGGGATCTCGCTGTTCGTGTCGGGTCTTGCCCTGAGTGCGCCGACGCTGGCGGGTGAGGCATACGACCAGTCATTCCTGCAACCGCGCGTGGAGCAGCAGACCGCTCGCGGCAGCGTGCCGCCGGCCACGGTCAGTGCGCCGGGGCGGACGCTCGGGGATGAGCAGACCTCCGCGGCAGAGGCAGGCGCGATCGACGATGCGACCGCCGGCGCCACGCTGGCGGCGTTCCGCAGCGCCTACCAGCGTGCCGGTTCGCCGCGCCTCGCCGTCTATTTCAACCGCGAGCTGAGCGAAGAGGTGCGCGAGTGGATTCCCGGCGCACAGCAGCGGATCCAGGTGCAGGTGGAGCACGCGGTCAGCGGCCAGAGCCTGGCCACCGGGCCGGTGACGGCGCAGCAGTCGGCGCAGGCGAGCACGGAGATCCAAAGCCGGTACTACGTCGGCAAGACGGGCTATCGCGCCGATCCGGGCGAACTCTGGATGTGGCAGTTCGAGGACGCGATTACCACCCGTTTTCTCGACGGCAATGCCAGGGTCGTCGACCGCGCGGTGATCTTCCGACAGATGGCGCGGCTGCAGCCGCAGCCCGGCATGGATGGCACCGAGTCGACCTCGCTGAACGAGATCGCGGCGCTGGACAGCTTCGCCGACATTCTGGTCGAGATGCGCATTGCGCCGGCTCGCGGCAGCGCGGGCTACAACTTCAGGGCCACCGCCAAGGAAATGAAGAGCGGACGCATCCTCGCCTCGGCCATCGTCGGTGGCGCCAACCGGCGCTGGGGCGCCTCCGGTCGCTATGTGGCCACGCCGAATGGCTATGAGCTGCAGGAGTCGGTGGAGGATCCGGCGGTCGAGGCGGTCGCGCACGAACTGACGCTGAAACTGATGGCCGCGATGACGCCGCGGTTGGGGGGGTAGCCGGCCTTCCGGTGCTCCGGTGGCGACCGGCCCGGAGCGGCATGGTCGCTGCCAGTGGCAGACATCGGGCCACCGTGCTAAAAGACTCTTCTGTTATAAAAACAAAGTTTTCTATGGTGGTTTGATGTGAGCAGCGGGTGGCTGTTCGCGCCTCACCCGCCGGTACCAGCAGAACCGTCGCGTTGTCAGGGACCGGGCGCGGCGGTTTGTTTTTTCGGCAGGGTCATGGTCTCTCTGAGCGATGAAGGGTGGTTGCAGCTCGTCGATCTGTTCAACGACGCGGCCGTGGGTGGTGGTGACTGGAGCGAGGCGCTGGCGAGGTTGGCGCGGGCAAGTGGTTCACGCTGCGCCCAATTGGTCGGTTTCGGCAGCGATCTTGCGCCCTTCAGCCTGATATTCGGTCTGGATGACGACACCGCCTCCGCAATCAACGCCCTCGGTGGGAACGATCCGACTGTCAATCCGCGCATCGCGACCGGACTGCGGCTGGGGGTGTTGCGCACCATGACCGATGCCGACGTGGTATCGCCTCGGGAGCGACGGCACCACCCCTTCTACGCGGAGCTGCTGCCGCGCTTCGATCTGCCCCACATCTGTGGGGTGATGCTGGAGCAGTCGCCGGCACGCAGTGTCGGGGTCGCGCTGCTGCGCACCGGCAGCGATGGGGAGATTTCCGAGCAGCAGCGCCACTTTTTTTCCACGCTGGTACCCCATGTCCGATCCGCCGTCCGCAACTGGCTGATGCTGGGCGCCCAGGCGCCGTCGATCATCGCGGGTGCGCTGGATGCGGTGTCGATGACAGCTTTCATCTGTGACCGCTACGGCGCCGTGAAGGCGCTGACGTCGATGGCCGAGGAGCTGGTGCGCGGACCGGGCGGTCTGCGACTGGATCGCGGCAGGCTGACGGTGGCCTGCCGCAAGACCAGCAAGCTGCTGCGGGAGGTGATCGAGCGGGCGGCCGCGGGCGCGGCAGGTTCGCCGGTGGCGACCGATGGCGACATGCTGTCGCGCCGCGTGGTGGTAGAGCAGCCCGGCGCCTCGATGCTGCTGATCGACGTGATACCGCTCTCCCATCAGCCTCATCGCCTCGCCTTCGAGCCGCGCGCACTGGTGGTCGTGCGCAACGCGCGGCAGGGGCGGCGCCAGATCCCGCCGGTCGTGCTCAGCTCCGCCTTCGGTCTGACTCGGGCCGAGATCGAGGTGGCGCTCTCGTTCACGGAGGGCAACTCCCTCGACGACATCGCGCGCCAGCGCGACCGTTCGCTGGAGACGGTGCGGGTCCAGATGCGGTCGATCTTCCGGAAGCTGGGCGTCCGCCGCCAGAGCGAGCTGGTATCGCTGCTCAATCAGCTGCGCTAGGAAGGCGCATTCGCTCGCAGATTCAAAGTCGGTAAGGTTCTTGCTCTGGCTCCGGTCAACGTGCCGTCGCGGTGTGAATGTGACGGCAAATTGACATTCGGGGCGACCTTATCGTGGCGACAGAAGCAAACACCGGGTTCATGCCGCAGCTGCGCGGCTTGGCGCAGGGCAACCTCGGCGTGCCGATCCTGGTGCTGGCGATGCTCGGCATGGTGACGCTGCCGATACCGCCGTTCCTGCTGGACATGCTGTTCACGTTCAACATCGCGCTGTCGATCGTCGTGCTGCTGGTGGCGGTCTACGCGCTGCGGCCGCTCGATTTCGCCGTGTTTCCGACCGTGCTGCTGGTGGCGACGCTGCTGCGCCTCGCGCTGAACATCGCCTCGACCCGCGTCGTGCTGCTGTACGGCCAGGACGGGCCGGAGGCGGCCGGGCAGGTGATCCACGCCTTCGGCTCGGTGGTGATCGGCGGCAACTACGCGGTCGGCATCGTCGTCTTCCTGATCCTCGTCATCATCAACTTCATCGTCGTCACCAAGGGCGCCGGTCGCATCTCCGAGGTCTCCGCGCGCTTCACCCTCGACGCGATGCCGGGCAAGCAGATGGCGATCGACGCCGACCTCAACGCCGGCCTGGTCGACCAGGACCAGGCGCGCACGCGGCGCGAGGAGGTGGGCGCCGAGGCTGACTTCTACGGCTCGATGGACGGCGCCAGCAAGTTCGTTCGCGGCGACGCGGTGGCCGGCATCCTGATCATGATCGTCACGCTGATCGGCGGCATGGCCATCGGCATGGTCCAGCACAACCTCGAATTCAGCCAGGCGATGGAGATCTACTGGCTGCTGACCATCGGCGACGGCCTGGTGGCGCAGATCCCGTCGCTGCTGCTGTCGGTGGCGGCGGCGATCATGGTGACGCGCGTCAGCAGCTCGAAGGACATGGGCGAGCAGGTGCGCCACCAGATGTTCGACTCGCCGAAGGCGCTGGCCATCGCCGCGGCCATCCTCGGCCTGATGGGGGTGGTTCCCGGGATGCCGCACGTCGCCTTCCTCGGACTGGCGGCGGCAGCCGGTGGTGGCGCCTGGGCCATCAACAAGAAGCGTCAGCTGGCCGTCACGCAGCAGCTGCAGGCGACGCAGACCGAGACGGTGGCCGCGCAGCAGAAGCGATCGACCCCCGAGTTGCCGGAGCTGGGCTGGGACGATGTGCAGCCGGTCGACGCGATCGGGCTGGAGGTCGGCTACCGGCTGATTCCGCTGGTCGACAAGGGGCAGGGCGGCGAGCTGCTCGGGCGGATCAAGGGGATTCGCAAGCGGCTGTCGCAGGAGATCGGCTTTCTGGTGCCGTCGGTTCATATTCGCGACAACCTCGACCTGCGCCCGAACGGCTACCGCATCGCCGTGCTCGGCGTCACCGCCGGCGAGGGCGAGATCCACCCCGACCGCGAGCTGGCGATCAACCCCGGCCAGGTGTTCGGCCAGCTCGATGGCATCAAGGGGCGCGACCCGGCCTTCGGTCTCGACGCGATCTGGATCGATCCGTCGCAGCGCGACCAGGCGCAGACGCTCGGCTACACCGTGGTCGATGCCAGCACCGTGGTCGCCACCCATCTGAACCAGCTGCTGCTGAAGCATGTCCACGAACTGCTCGGTTACGACGAGGTGCAGAACCTGCTGCAGGTGCTCGGCAAGCAGTCGCCGAAGCTGGTCGAGGATCTGGTGCCGGGCAGCGTGTCGATGAACACGCTGCTGACGGTGCTGAAGAACCTGCTGGTGGAGCGGGTGCCGATCCGCGACCTGCGCACGATCGCCTCGGCGCTGGCCGGCGTCGGCGGTCGGAGTCAAGATCCCGTCGCGCTCACCGCCGTCGTGCGGGCTGCTCTCAGCCGCATCATCGTGCAGAAAATCTTTGGAAATACAGAGACTTTGCCAGTCATCACGCTGGCGCCGGCGATGGAACAGATGTTGCTCAAGGCTTTGCAGCAGTCGCAGCAGAGCGGTCAGGGTGACGACATCGTGCTCGAACCGGGACTGGCCGAGCGGCTGCAGCAGGCGATCCGCGACGCGGCGCAGAAGCAGGAGATGGCCGGCAAGCCGGCGGTGCTGCTGGTGGCGGCGCCGCTGCGGGCGGTACTGGCGCGCTTCTGCCGCTACGTCAACGGCGAGATGAGCGTGCTGGCCTACACCGAGATACCGGACGACAAGCAGGTGACGATCGAAGCGTCGATCGGGTGATACAGATCCTCCCCTATGCAATAGGGGAGGTGCCGAGCAACGCGAGGCGGAGGGGTCCGCTCTTGTCGAACCCCTGACCCCCTCCCCCCTGCGGGGGACTCCCCCTACTTCGCAGGGGGAGACGGATAACGTGGAGCATTGAACGATGAAGAATTTCGTGGCCCCGGACATGCGCACCGCGCTGCGCATGGTGCGCGAGGCGCTGGGCGACGACGCGGTGATCCTCGCCAACCGGCGCGTGCCCGGCGGCATCGAACTGCTGGCCAGCGCCGAGATGCCGGCGCCGCCACCGACCACTGCCGTGCCCGCACCGCTCGCGGCACCGGCGGTGATGGCACCGATGCCGGCTTCCGTCGCTGTTGCGCCGGCCCCGGCTGCCAGCGAATTCGCCGATCTGGGTACGGAGCCGACGGCGTCGACGCCGGCGCGCGGTGATGCCGCCTGGTGGCAGATGCAGCAGGAGCTGCGCTCGATGCGCGATCTGATCGAGAGCCAGCTCTCCGGACTGGCCTGGCAGCAGCATCGCGCCCAGCGCCCGGCCGACGCGGCGATGTGGCGGCGGCTGCAGCGGCTCGGCCTCGATGTCGAGACGGTCGCTGCGCTGTTGCAGCAGCAGGGCGACGACCCGCGCGTGAAGGCGGGTCTGCTGCCGGCGCGCGAGCAGTGGCAGCGGCTGATGTCGATGCTCACCGCAAGTTTGCCGGTGCTCGACGACCCGGTCGCGCGCGGCGGGATTTTTGCCTTCGTCGGCCCGACCGGCGCCGGCAAGAGCACCACCATCGGCAAGCTGGCGGCGCGCCATGTACTGGCGCACGGCAATGCCGACGTGGCGCTGGTGACGCTGGACAGCTTTCGCATCGGCGCGCACGAGCAGCTGCGCACGCTGGGGCGCATCCTCAATGTGCCGGTCAAGGTGGTCAATCGCCCGGCCGAGCTGGGCAACGTCCTTTATGAGCTGCGCCACTGCAAGCTGGTGCTGATCGACAGTGCCGGCCTCGGCGCCAGTTCGCCGGCGCTGCAGGAGCAGCTGGCCGCGCTCGATGCGCTCGGCGACCGGCTGCAGGTGCTGCAGGTGCTGGCGGCCAACAGCCAGCGCCAGGCGCTGCAGGTGGCGAGCCGCAGCTATCGCACCGGCAATCTGGCCGGCTGCGTAGTGACCAAGCTGGATGAGGCGGCCAGTCTCGGCGAGGTGATCAGCCTCGCCATCGCCAACCGGCTGCCGCTGGCCTATGTCGCCAACGGCCAGTCGATTCCGCACGATCTGGCGCCGGCCGATGGCAAGCGTCTGGTCGGTCAGGCGATCGCGCTGGCCCGGCAGATCGAGGCGGATGAAACACGGCTGGCGACGGCGTTCGCCGGCAAGAAGGCGGGGTAGCGGGCTCGATTTTTCGATCCGTGGCGATAAACCGGTCGAGCGGCATAAAGCGGCTACAATTACGCGCAGTTTCGCCCGGTCCCCCTGGTTCGGTCGCATCGTTTCGTGCAATGGCGCCGAGGAGTCAACACGCGCATGAGTCGTCCCCACCCGGTGCAAGTGATTGCCGTCACCGGCGGAAAAGGCGGTGTCGGCAAGACCAGCGTCGCCATCAACCTCAGCGTCTCGCTGGCCCAGCTCGGCCGGCGGGTGGCGCTGCTCGATGCCGACCTCGGTCTGGCCAACGTCGACGTGCTGCTCGGCCTGACGCCGAAGCGCACGCTCGAAGACGTGCTGCTCGGCCGCTGCGACCTGCTCGACGTGATGATCACCGGGCCGGCCGGCATCCGCATCATTCCGTCGTCGTCCGGCACCCAGCGCATGGCGCAGCTCGGCCCGCAGGAGCACGCCGGCCTGATCCACGCCTTCAGCGAGATCAGCCAGCAGATCGACGTGCTGATCGTCGACACCGCCGCCGGCATCTCCGACTCGGTGGTCAGCTTCGTGCGCGCCGCGCAGGAGGTGCTGCTGGTGGTCTGCGACGAGCCGTCGTCGATCACCGACGCCTACGCGCTGGTCAAGCTGCTCAATCGCGATTACGGCATGACCCGCTTCCGCGTGCTGGTCAACCAGGTGCGCTCGCTGCAGGAGGGGCAGGCGCTCTTCAACAAGCTGACCCAGGCCGCCGACCGCTTCCTCGACGTGACACTGCAGTACGTCGGCGCCATTCCCCACGACGAGACGATGCGCAAGGCGATCCAGCGCCAGAAGGCGGTGGTCGAGGCGGCGCCGCGCAGCAAGGCGGCGCTGGCGTTCAAGGCGCTGGCTGAAAAAGTGGAGCGCTGGCCGCTGGCGGTGACACCGCGCGGTCACCTTGAATTCTTCGTCGAACAGCTGGTGCACGTCGACGAGGCGGGATAAAGGCCCTGTTCATGACCTCATCCAAACCGCTGGCGATGTATGGAGCCGCGCGCGGAGAGACACCGGAGGCGTTGCTGGAGCGCTACACGCCTCTGGTCAAGCGGATCGCCCATCACCTGTTGGCGCGGTTGCCCTCCAGCGTGCAGCTCGACGACCTGATGCAGGCCGGTGTCATCGGCCTGCTGGAGGCGTCGCGCAACTACGATGCCGCCAAGGGCGCCAGCTTCGAGACCTTCGCCGGCATTCGTATTCGCGGCTCGATGATCGACGAGGTGCGGCGCGGCGACTGGGCGCCGCGCTCGGTGCATCGCAATGCGCGCAAGCTGCAGGAGGCGATGGCGCGCCTCGGCAAGCGGCTCGGTCGCGATGCCACCGATACCGAGGTCGCCATCGAACTGGAGATGTCGGTCGAGGAGTACCACGCGCTGGCGCAGGACTCGCTCTGTACCAAGCTGTTCAGCCTCGATGAGCTGGGTGGCGAGGAGGGCAGCGCCGACGATTTCATCGCCGGTGCCGAGCCGTCGCCGGAGCGCGGCGTGCACGCCGAGGCGCTGCGCCGCCAGCTGGCGACCGCCATCGGCGAGCTGCCGGAGCGCGAGCGGCTGGTGCTCTCGCTCTACTACAGCGACGAGCTGAACCTGAAGGAGATCGGCCTGGTGCTCGGTGTCAGCGAGTCCCGGGTCAGCCAGATCCACAGCCAGGCAGCGTTGCGGCTGCGCGGCAAGCTCGGCGGCTGGAGCATGGACGACCTCGCCCGTTGAGTTCTCCCCTATGCAATAGGGGAGGTGCCGAGCGCAGCGAGGCGGAGGGGTCCGCGGTTGAAGGGCTGACCCCCTCGCCCCTTCGGGGCACTCCCCCTATTTCATAGGGGGAGACTCGACGTTCCTCACGCACTGGCCGGGATGCCATCTGCGACTAGACTAAGGGTGCTTTTTTTGGGTCGGGCGCAGGCGCGCTCGCCGGGCTACGTTTTCGCCGGAAGACGCAGTGCAAAAAACGAACAATCGAAAAAAGATGTATCGAACCCGCGATAGCGGGCGACTGTCAGGAGGTTGCTTTGGACAAGAACATGAAGATTCTCATCGTCGATGATTTCTCGACCATGAGGCGCATCATCAAGAATCTTCTGCGCGATCTCGGCTTCACCAATACCTCCGAGGCTGATGACGGCAACACCGCGCTGCCGATGTTGCAGAGCGGTAATTTCGATTTCCTCGTCACCGACTGGAACATGCCCGGCATGACCGGCATCGACCTGCTCAAGGCGGTGCGCGCCGACGACCGGCTGAAATCGCTGCCGGTGCTGATGGTCACCGCCGAGGCCAAGCGCGACCAGATCATCGAGGCCGCGCAGGCCGGCGTTAACGGCTACGTGGTCAAACCCTTCACCGCCGCAGTCCTCAAGGAGAAGATCGACAAGATCTTCGAACGCATCGATGCCAGCAAGTGACCGGCGCCGACACATCGTGGCGCTGACAACACGCATAACAGGCCTTGCAGAGGGCAGTTCGAGATGACGGGTGGCAATGAACTTCTCGCCAAGAGCGCGGGGCCGAATGGCGAGCTGTTCGAAGAGTTGAAACAGCGCGCGGTGACACTGATGGACCGCATCGAGCAGGGCGATTTTCCCGGCGCGACCGCGGCCATCCAGCAGATGAACGAGGTGCGCGACCGCAGCATCTACCGCGAGGTGGGCAAGCTGACACGCGGCCTGCACGAGGCGATCGTCAACTTTGAGATCGACTCGCAGAAAGCGGGCATCGACGGCGAGAGCATGTCCAAGATGGGCAATGCCAAGGAGCGCCTCGACTATGTGATTAACCTGACGCAGAAATCGGCCGATAAGACGATGGATATCGTCGAGCAGGGCGTGCCGATGGTCGAGGAGCTGCGCGAACAGGCGCTCTCGCTGCAGAGCGAGTGGCAGCGACTCAAGCGGCGCGAGATGGACGCCGGTGAGTTTCGCGACCTCTACCGCCGCGTCGATCAGTTTCTCGGATTCACCGCCACCGGCGCCTCCGAACTCGGCGGCAAGCTCAACGAGATCATGCTGGCGCAGGATTTCCAGGATCTCTCCGGACAGGTGATCAAGCGCGTCATCACGCTGGTGCAGGAGGTCGAGTACCGGCTGGTGGAGCTGATGCGGATGGCTGGCCAGGTCGAGGAGCTGACCGGCATTTTCCGCACCCACGAGCCTGAACCGGCACGCGCGGCGCAGGCCGACATCACACCGGAGGGGCCGCAGATCAAGGCCGCCGAGCGGGCCGACGTGGTGCAGGGGCAGGATGACGTGGACGACCTTCTCTCCAGTCTCGGCTTCTGACCCGCGCGCTGAACTACCGATAACGAGCCGAACTACCGATAAAGAGTCTTCGGAGCAGTCACACATGTCCTTTGGCGAAGACGAAGAGATTCTGCAGGACTTTCTCGTCGAGGCGGGCGAGATCCTGGAGCAGCTGTCGGAGCAGCTGGTCGACCTGGAACAGCGGCCCGACGACCACGGCCTGCTGAATGCCATCTTTCGCGGCTTCCACACCGTCAAGGGCGGTGCCGGCTTCCTGCAGCTGACCGCGCTGGTCGAGCTCTGCCACATCACCGAAAACCTGTTCGACATGCTGCGCAACGGCCAGCGCGCGGTGAATCCGGCGCTGATGGACGTGGTGCTGCAGGCGCTCGATGCGGTCAACGAGATGTTTGGTGAGGTCAAGTCTGGCGAGATGCCGCGTCCGGCCGCACCGGCGTTGCTGGCCCGTCTTGAGGCACTGGTCAAAGGCGAAGCGGTTCACGCCGAGGCGGCAGTCACCGCTGATACCGCGGCTGGCGACGATGGCGACATCACCGATGCCGAGTTCGAGCAGTTCCTCGATGCGATCGCGCCCAGCGCCGACGCCGCGCCTGCGGCCGACGACGCCGGTGCCGACGAGATCAGCGACGACGAGTTCGAGGCACTGCTCGACCAGCTGCAGGGCAACAGCAAGCCCGCACCGCCGCCGGCAGCACCCGCCGCATCCGCTGGCGATGAGATCACCGAAGCGGAGTTCGAGGCGCTGCTGGACCAGTTGCAGGGTGGCAGCCAGCCGGTTGCCGCCGTGCCGCCGAGCGCTGCGCCGACGCCGGCACCGGCACCGGCGAGCGGAGCCGGTGGCTCCGACCTGATCACCGACGATGAATTCGAATCGCTGCTGGACCAGTTGCAGGGCGCCGGCAGCGGGGCGGCGGTGAAACCGGCGACTTCCATACCTGCGGCGGCAGCGGCAAAACCGGCGCCGGCATCGAAGCCGGCGTCACCGGCGGCCACCCGGGTGCGCGAAGCGCTGTCCGACGACAACGGTGCCGCCAAAGAGCCGCCCAGGGAGACCAAAGAGGCCGAAACCACGGTGCGGGTCGATACCCAGCGCCTCGACGACATCATGAACATGGTCGGCGAACTGGTGCTGGTGCGGAACCGGCTGGTGCGCCTCGGCGCGCAGAGCGGCAGCGAGGAGATCGCCAAGACGGTGGCCAACCTCGACGTGGTCACCGCCGACCTGCAGACCGCGGTGATGAAGACCCGCATGCAGCCGATCAAGAAGGTGTTCGGTCGCTTCCCGCGCGTGGTGCGCGACCTGGCGCGCAGCCTGCAGAAGGAGGTGGCGCTGGAGCTGGTCGGCGAAGATACCGACCTCGACAAGAACCTGGTCGAGGCGCTGGCCGATCCGCTGGTCCACCTGGTGCGCAACGCCGTCGATCACGGTGTCGAGATGCCGGACAAGCGCGCCGCGGCGGGCAAGCCGCGCGCTGGCAAGATCGTGCTGGCGGCGCAGCAGGAGGGCGATCACATCCTGCTGTCGATCACCGACGACGGCGCCGGCATGGATGCGGAGGTGCTGCGCGGCAAGGTGGTCGAGAAGGGGCTGATGGACACCGACATGGCGGCGCGCCTGTCCGAGAGCGAGTGCTACAACCTGATCTTCCTGCCGGGCTTCTCGACCAAGACCGAGATTTCCGATGTCTCCGGCCGCGGTGTCGGCATGGACGTGGTCAAGACCAAGATCACGCAGCTGAACGGTTCGGTGCAGATCATCTCGACCATCGGCAAGGGCACGCAGCTGCTGATCAAGGTGCCGCTGACGCTGGCGATCATGCCGACGCTGATGGTGTTGCTGGGCAACCAGACCTTTGCGCTGCCGCTGGTCAACGTCAACGAGATCTTCCACATGGACCTGCGCCGCACCAACGTGGTCGACGGCCGCGAGGTGATCACCATCCGCGACAAGGCGATCCCGCTGTTCCACCTGAAACGCTGGCTGGTCAATGGCGGCGACCAGAGCGTGCCGGAGTACGCCCACGTGGTCATCGTCACGGTCGGCACGCAGCGCGTCGGTTTCGTCGTCGATGCGCTGATCGGTCAGGAGGAGGTGGTGATCAAGCCGCTCGGCAAGATGTTGCAGGGCACGCCGGGCATGGCCGGCGCCACCATCACCGGCGACGGCCGCATCGCGCTGATTCTCGACGTGCCGAACATGTTGAAGCGCTACGCGCATTGAAGGTCCTCCCCTGTGAAATAGGGGAGGTGCCGAGCACAGCGAGGCGGAGGGGTCCGCCCTGAAACTCAGACCCCTGGGGGACTCCCCCTACTTCGCAGGGGGAGACTGAAACCCGTTTTCGAGGTAAGCAATGACGGTCACCGTCCTCATCGTCGACGACTCCAGCTTCTTTCGCCGCCGCCTGACCGAGATGATCGACGGTCAGCCGGGGCTGAAGGTGGTCGGCACGGCCAGCAACGGTCGGGAAGGGGTGGAGAAGGCGCTGGCGCTGAAGCCGGACGTGATCACCATGGACTACGAGATGCCGATGCTCGATGGCATCTCGGCGGTGCGCGAGATCATGGCGAAGCAGCCGACGCCGATCCTGATGTTCTCGTCGCTCACCTACGAAGGGGCGCGTGTCACCCTCGATGCGCTGGAGGCCGGCGCCGTCGACTTCCTGCCGAAGAACTTCGACGAGATTTCACGCAACGCGGTCGAGCTGCGCCAGAAGCTGGCGCAGCGGCTGCTCGATATCTCGCGGGCGGGACGCCGTTCGCTGACGCCGTCGCCCGCTGGCGCCGCGCCGCTTCGCGCACCGGTACCGCCGTCGACTTCCGTGTCGACACATGCCGCCTCGTCGCGCCCCGCGGAGCGTGTACAGGAACGACCAGCTGTTGCCGAACGTGCGCCGGCGCGTGCAGCCGGCAAGCCGCTGAAGCGACCGGCGCTGGTGGCGATCGGCACCTCCACCGGTGGACCGGTGGCACTGCAGGCGGTGCTGACGCAGCTGCCGGCCAGTTTCCCGGTGCCGATCGTGCTGATCCAGCACATGCCGGCCACCTTCACGCCGGCCTTCGCCGAGCGTCTCAACGGCGCCTGCAAGATCCAGGTGAAAGAGGCGGTCGATGGCGATCAGCTGCGACCGGGACTGGCGCTGCTGGCGCCGGGCGGCAAGCAGCTGATGGTGGTCAAGGGCGGTCGCGTCAAGGTACTGCCGGGTGACGAGCGGATGAACTACAAACCGAGCGTCGACATCACCTTCGCCTCGGCCGCCAATGTCTATCACGACCAGGTGCTGGCGCTGATCCTGACCGGCATGGGCGCCGACGGCTGCGACGGCGCGCGTCTGCTGAAACAGCAGGGCAGTACGCTCTGGTCGCAGGATGAGGCCACGTCGGTGATCTATGGCATGCCGATGGCGGTGGCCAAGGCGGGTCTTTCCGACGAAGTGTTGCCACTCCCTCAAATTGGTCCGCGTCTGGCCGATATCCACTGAATCCTCATCAGGTTTTCCAGCATTCGCGGATGGATATTCTCAGCATTGCAGGCGTCATCATCGGTTTTGCCGCCATTCTTGGTGGCAATGCGCTCGAGGGTGGCCACATCGGCGCGCTGATCAATGGCCCGGCGGCGCTGATCGTCATCGGCGGCACCATTGGCGCGGCCTCGCTGCAGACGCCATTGCCGCTGCTGAAACTGGCGCTGCAGCGGATGATCTGGGTGTTTCGCCCGCCGCTGCTCGACTATCGCGGCGGCATTGGCCGCATCGTGCGCTGGGCCACGGCGGCGCGCAAAGAGGGGCTGCTCGGTCTCGAATCGGTGGCCGACAGCGAGAAGGATCCGTTCGCGCGCAAGGGGCTGCAGCTGCTGGTCGATGGCAGTGAGCCCGACTCGATCCGCTCGGTGCTGGAGCTGGAGTCCTACCTGCGCGAGCGGCGCGACGTCGACGCGGCGAAATTCTACGAAAGCATGGGTGGCTACTCGCCGACCATCGGCATCATCGGTGCGGTGATGGGGCTGATCCACGTGATGGGCAACCTCGCCGACCCGTCGCGGCTCGGCCCCGGCATCGCGGTGGCCTTCGTCGCCACCATCTACGGCGTGGCGCTGGCCAACCTGTTCTTCCTGCCGGTGGCGAGCAAGCTGAAAGCGCGTGCGCGCGGCG
Source organism: uncultured Verrucomicrobiaceae bacterium (assembly GCA_964386045.1). GTDB lineage: Bacteria > Pseudomonadota > Gammaproteobacteria > Pseudomonadales > CAMLJR01 > CAMLJR01. The sequence goes on from CAYLRA010000003.1 coordinate 97,345, forward strand.
AGGCGCAGTTCCGCGAAATGATGGTCGAGGGAATCATCGCCATCGCCGAGGGTGAGAATCCGCGTGCGATCGAACTGAAACTGAACGGCTTCGTCGATCCGCTCTGAGCTTTTTTGGAGCGCTCCGCGCTGGAGAACCGCCATGCCGCGTCACAAGATCGAAGAGGAACATGTCAACCACGAGCGCTGGCTGGTCTCCTACGCCGATTTCATCACGCTGCTGTTCGCCTTCTTCGTGGTCATGTACTCGATTTCGCAGGTCAACGACAGCAAGTACCGGGTCCTCTCCAACACGCTGACCGACGCCTTCAACAAACCCCGTTTCCGGCTGACCCCGATCGAACTCGGCGAGACCACCGATTCGTCGCCGGCCAGCGTGGTCGAGCTCGAATCGCTGGCGATCATGCCGCGCGAAGGGCATGGCGAGCTGGAGCAGGGCGAAGATGGAGAGCAGGCGGCGACCAATGCCGATCGCCTGCCGCAACAGTTCCAGCAGATCAGCGACCAGGTGGCGAGCGCGCTCGGCGACCTGATGCGACAACAGCTGGTGACGGTGAGCGGCAACGAGCAGTGGCTGGAGATCGCGCTGTCGTCGTCGATGCTGTTCGGCAGCGGCGATGCCGCGCTCAGCGCGCGCGCCGATCCGGTGCTGACCAAACTCGCCGAGATCCTGCGCGAGCAGCCCAATGCGATTCGCGTCGAAGGCTTTACCGACAACGTGCCGATCGCCACCGCGCGCTACCCGTCGAACTGGGAGCTGTCGGCGGCGCGGGCGGTGTCGGTGGTGCAGTTCCTGACCGGGGCGGGGCTGCAGCCGGCCCGGCTGATGGCGGTCGGTTATGGCGAATTTCATCCGGTTGCCGACAACCTTAGCGAAAGCGGACGGGCGCGCAATCGTCGGGTGGTGCTGATGATCTCGGCCGGCAGCGAGGTGCGGCCACGGTTGCCGCGCATCGCGCCGAACCGGGTGCGGCGAGCCGCGGAGGAGGCACCTACGCAGATGCCACAGGTGCAGCCGGCGCCGGCGGCGACCATACTGCCAGCCTCGCCGTGAGCGACGACGAGTAGTCTCCCCCTATGTAATAGGGGGAGTGCCCGAAGGGCGAGGGGGTCAGGTTTTCGAAGGGCGGACCCCTCCGCCCCGTCGGGGCACCTCCCCTGCTGCGCAGGGGAGGACTGGCGGTGGAGCAGTGGCAGGGTTATTGCTGTCCTACGACGATTTACCGATTTTTTGACGCGTCCTGTTGCGAGGGCGCGTCGCATACCCGAGACGGACCCAGCGCAGTGCGGATCTGGTCGATAGCCAATCAGAAGGGCGGAGTGGGCAAGACCACCACCGTCGTCTCCCTTGCCGGCCTGCTGGCCGAGCGGGGCGCGCGCGTGCTGCTGGTCGACCTCGATCCGCACGGCTCGCTGACCAGCTACTTTGGCCACGATCCCGATCAGCTCGCCACGCGCAGCACGTTTGCACTGTTTGGCGAGCAGCCACTCGACGGCGACGCCTTGCGCGCACTGCTGCTGTCCGCCGGCAATGAACGCGTGCGATTGCTTGCCGCCAGCCCGGCGCTGGCGACGATCGAGCGGCGCGGCATCGCCGACGGTGCCGGCCTGCGGCTGTCGAAGGCGCTGGTGCAGCTGTGGGATGAGTTCGACTACGTGCTGGTCGACACACCGCCGGTGCTCGGCGCGCTGATGATCAATGCGCTGGCCGCCGCCGAACTGTTGCTGGTGCCGGTGCAGACCGAATTCCTCGCATTGAAGGGGCTGGAGCGGATGGTGCGCACGCTGGCGATGGTGACGCGCTCGCTACAGAAAACGCTGCCCTACCTGATCGTGCCAACCCTGTTCGACCGCCGCACCCACGCCTCGCTGAACGCGTTGCGCACGCTGCGTCACGACTACACCGAACATATCTGGCCGTCGATGATTCCGATCGACACCAGGCTGCGCGATGCCAGTCGCGCGGGGCAGTTTCCCTCTGCCTTCGACGCGTCGAGCCGCGGTGTCGCCGCCTACAAATCGCTGCTGAAGTTGCTGCTCAGTGATGGCGAACAGCGGTTGAGGGCGTGACGATGGCCGCCTCTCCGGTGACCTCGCATGGCGACGACGCGCTGCAGGAGTACCTCGACCTGCTGCTGAAGCCGGAATCTTCCAAGCCCTACGCCGAGCCGACGCGCGCGTTGCGGATGCCACTGCCGCCGCTGGCGCCGACCGCGCCCGTCGTGGCGGCACCGGTCGTCGAGCCAGTGGCCAGGGTGGCGGAGCCGGTACCGGTTGCAGAAACGGTCATCGCGCCGTCGCTGCAGCCTGCGGTCACGACCGAACCGATGCCGTCTGTCTCCGCTGTCGAGACGGCTGACACCGAACAGATCCAGTCGACCGACTCATTCCAACCAGCCCCCTGGTCCGACAATGGCCGCCCACAGTGGGCGCAGCAGCGCTTTGAGGTGCTGCTGTTCAGCGTCGGTGGGCTCAACCTCGCCGTGCCGCTGGTCGAACTCGGCGCCATTCATGCGCTGGAGGGGCGCGAGCTGACGCCGATCTTCGGCCAGATCGACTGGTTTCTCGGCCTGTTGCCACTGAAGGAGGGGGCGCTGCGCGTCATCGACACGGCGAAGGTGGTGATGCCGGAGCGTTACGACGACGCGATGCCCGGAGCCTATCGCTATGTGATCACGCTGAGCGGCAGCGACTGGGGGCTGGGTGTCGATGTCATCCACGATTCGGTGCAGCTGCTGCCGGAGGCGGTGCGCTGGCGCGGTTCGCGCGGCAAGCGGCCGTGGCTGGCCGGTACCGTGGTCGAGCAGATGTGCGCGCTGATCGACGCCGCCCAGCTGACCTGGATGTTCCACAACCTCGACCGCCGGCGCGGCGGCACCAAGGGCAGCGGCGCGACGGCTCGACTATAGTTATCGCGATTTTTGTGTCGGGTCGGCGCGCTGTGTCCGACTGCGACGAAGACAACGACCCCAGCAGGGGCAGGACAGGTTCGATGGCGACCAACAGTGCAAAAAACGAAGACCAGGTGCTGCAGTGGGTGACTTTCCGCCTCGCCGGCGAAACCTATGGCATCAATGTCATGCAGGTGCAGGAGGTGTTGCGCTACACCGAGATCGCGCCGGTGCCCGGTGCCCCCTCGTACGTGCTCGGCATCATCAACCTGCGTGGCAATGTGGTCACCGTGCTCGATACGCGCGACCGCTTCGGCCTCTACGCGGGTGAAGTGACCGAGCAGTCGCGCATCGTCATCATCGAGGCCGAAAAACATGTGATCGGCATCCTCGTCGATGCCGTTGCCGAGGTGGTCTACCTGCGCCAGTCCGAGATCGAGATCGCGCCGAATGTCGGCAATGAAGAGAGCGCCAAGTTCATCCAGGGCGTCTGCCACAAGAACAACGAACTGCTGATCCTGGTCGATCTCGACAAGCTGCTCACCGATGAAGAGTGGGCGGACATCAACGAACTCTGATGCAGATGACGAGCAACGGAGGGCGGGTGCGTGCCGGCTGAATCATTGGCACCGATCATTCTCGGAGTAGCCGCACTGCTGATCGCGCTGGTTGCCGTGGCGTGGGTGCTGGTGCTGAAGCGTCGCTTCGACGATCGCGTCGAAAAGCTCGAGGTGCAGCTCAACACCCTGCAGGAGCAGAGCCGGCTCGAACTGATGCAGATGGGGCAGCGGGTGATGGCGGCGGATCGTGTCGTCAACCGCTTTGCCGAGCGTATCGACGCGCTCGAAACCACGCAGTCGCCGGGCGAACGCTACGGTCAGCTGCAGGGGTTGGCGGGGCAGGCCGAACGCGGTTCGCCGTCGGCGGCCGAGGCGGAACTGGCGGCGCTGCTGCAGAAACAGCAGAAATAGATACGACGTCCTCCCCTGCAAAGTAGGGGAGGTGCCCCGAAGGGGCGGAGGGGTCCGCCCTGAGAGCCTGACCCCCTCCCCCCGTTGGGGGACTCCCCCTACTGCGCAGGGGGAGACTCTTCTGGCCCTTCGAGCAGTGTGCGCGGATCGAGCGGTCCCTGATCCGGCGGTGGCTGCCACCCCGGCGGAAACTTCCCCTGAATCCGATACGCGAACGCGATCACCTGCGCCACGCAAAGGTAGAGCGTCTCCGGAATCTCCTCGCCCAATCCCACCTGTTGCAGCAGCGTCAGCAGCTGCGCGTTCTCGAACAGCGGCACGCCGTGTTCGCGGGCGATGGCGATGATCTGCTCGGCCAGATCGCCACTGCCTTCGGCGGTGATGGTCGGCGCGCGACTGCCGTCGTAGGCCAGTGCGACGGCCTGGCGTTCGCTCTCGTCACTCATGTGCGCACATCCACCAATTGTTGTTGCCAGCGATGTTTCTGCTCTGGCGGCAGGCCGAGCCGGCACTGCACTTCGGTGACACACACACCGACCCCTTCCAGCGCGGCCTTGAAGTGATCGACCTCGGCGCGCACCGCGCGGTGAGTGTGCTGCTGCTCCGCCCACAGCGTGGCGGCGACATTGGCGCCGGTGATCACCAGCGCCGCTGCCAGCTTGCCCAGCTCATGCAGGTCGAAGTCGAGCTGCACGCGCCACTGCATCTGTCTGGCACCGTCGCTCTGCCGCGCCTGCTGTTCGATGCGCAACTGCAGCGTGTCGCCGCCGCGCGCGGTCTGGACCGGCAGTTCGAAGCTCCAGCTCGGGGTGGGTGGCTGGCCGTCGGCGCCGGCGGTGGCGCGGCTGGCGGCGCCGTCGAGCTGGTTCATCTGGATCCGCGCCAGTCCGCCCTGCAGCAGCCGGTTCAGTTGCTGTAGCTGCTCCAGCTCGGCGTCGGCGTCGGCGGTCGCCTGTGCGGCGGTTGGCGGCTTCGGCTGCGGTCGCGCGCTGTAGAGCTGTTCGCCGCCGGGGAGGTTCTCCGGCGCCGCGGCGGTTGCCGGGGCGAAGCGGCGCACCAGTGCCAGCAGCTGCACCAGCTGGGCCTTCAGGTCGCCGTCGGCCGCCTCGCTGCCGATCGCCTGCACGATCTGCCGGGCATCGCCTTGCGGAAGGGCGCTGCGCACGGTCGGCAGCGGTGCGTTATTGGCGCTGGTCAGGCTTTGTCTCGAACTCGGTCCAGGTCGCGCGACCACTGGGGCGCCGTCGCGGTTGCCGGTCAGGCGCACCTCAAGAAAGTTGCCGCTGCGCGCCACCGCCTGCCGCAGGCCGTCGGGGTTCTGCAGCTGTTGTGATTTCGGCAGCGTGGCGGCCAGCCGCTGCAGCGCCGCCGCGACCGGTGGCGGCAGTTTGGGGAGCTGGCTCGGCGTCAACAGCCGCTGCAACAGCGGTTGCAGCTCGGTCAGCGCGCGCTGGCGCGGCAGGTTCTCGCGCAGCGACTGCTGCAGCGCTGGCGGCAGTGGTGCGTCACCCTGGCGCGAGGGTGCGGGCGGGGTGTTGTTGGCGGTCGCCGGCGGCAGCAGTTTGAGTTCGCCGCGCGCCGTCACCTCGATCCGTACCTGACTGCCAACCGGCAGCGGTTGCGCCGACAGCAGCTGCAGTACGCGCCCCTGCCAGGCCAGCTCGACGCGCGCCTGTGCCGGCGGCAGCTGCGGCGTGCCGGGCTGTTGCGGCAGCTGAGGCGTCGCCGTGTGTTGCGTGCGTGCGGTGGTTTGCGGCTGTGCCAGCAGCGTGCTCTTCAGCACCAGCGCCTCGATCAGCTGCGGCTTCAGCAGCTCGGGCGGCAGCGCGCGGAGGCTCTGCAGCTGGCGCGCCGTCTCGTTGAGCAGGCTGTTGAGGTTGAGTTCCATGGGAATCGACACTGGCGCCGGCGCGGCGTTGGGAGCGGGGGTGGCGCTGAGTATAATGCCGCCGCTCTGCGCTATTGTCGGTGCCGTTCCCTGTGTGGCTGTCGGTGTCGTTTGCGTCGTTGCTGGCGCGGATGCCGCTGTAGCTGATGCCGCTGTAGTTGAAGTAGTTGGCGCGGTTGATGTAGCCGCCGCGGCGAGTGCGGCGCTGGCCCGCGCCACGATCAGGCTGGCGTAGCTGGCGAGGGAGGCGCTGGCGATGGCGTTGCTCATCCCCGGGTTGTCGGCCGCCCGCGGTCAACATTTACCTGTCTGGAAAACGATTCTTGTCGGAACCACTGCTGGAACCCCTGCTGGAGGCGCGGGCTGTCACCTGTCTGCGCGACGATGCGCCGCTGTTCGAGCCGGTCTCGTTCGCGCTGCATGGCGGTGAGGTGTTGCAGCTGGAGGGGCCGAATGGCGTCGGCAAGACCACGTTGCTGCGCGCCCTCTGCGGTCTCGCGTCGCATGCGCGCGGCGAATTGCGCTGGCGCGGCCAGCTGCTCGCCGGGCAGCGTTATCGCTTCTCCGCCGAGACCCTCTACATCGGTCACAGTGCCGGGCTGAAGGCGGCGCTCGGCGCGCGCGAGAACCTGCGTTGGTGGAGCGGATTGCACGGGCTCGCCGGCGACGACGACCATCTCGATGCCGCGCTGGCCGAAGTGGGGCTGGCCGGTTACGAGGAGAGCCCCTGCTTCCAGCTCTCGGCCGGGCAGCAGCGGCGGGTGGCACTGGCGCGGCTGTTCCTCAGCCCGGCGGCACTGTGGATCCTCGACGAACCCTTCACCGCGATCGACCGCCACGGTGCGGCGCAGCTGGAGGGGTGGCTGGCGGCGCAGGCGGCGCGCGGCGGCGCCGTGCTGCTGACCACGCACCAGCCGCTGTCGCTGCCGGGGTTGAACCGGGTCGCGCTGAACGTGGCCGAGCCTGAAGCGCTGGTGGAGGATGGCGATGAGTGAGTCGCTGCGTCAGGCTGACGTGCCGGGCCAGCACCTGTCACTGCGCCGCGCCATGTTCGCGCTGCTGCGTCGCGACCTGCTGATCGCCGCGCGCCGCCGCGCCGAGGTCTTCAATCCGCTGATCTTTTTCCTGATGGTCTGCACGCTGTTCCCACTCGGGCTGGGGCCGGAGCCGCAGCGGCTGGCACCACTGGCGCCCGGCATCCTCTGGGTGACGGCGCTGCTGGCGACGCTGCTGGCCAGCGACGGCCTGTTCCGCGCCGACTACGACGACGGCAGCCTCGAACAGCTGCTGCTCAGCCCGGCGTCCCCCTACCTGCTGGCGTTGACCAAGAGTCTGACCCACTGGCTGCTGACCGGCCTGCCGCTGGCGCTGCTGTCGCCGCTGCTGGCGCTGCTGCTGCAGCTGCCGGGCGAGGCGGTACCGGCGTTGCTGGCCAGCCTGCTGCTGGGGACGGCGGTGCTGAGCCTGGTCGGGGCGATCGGTGCGGCGCTGACGGTGGGGCTGCGTCGCGGCGGGTTGTTGCTGTCGCTGATCGTGCTGCCGTTCTACATGCCGGTGCTGATCTTCGGTGCCAGCGCGGTGCAGTCGGCGGCCGAGGGGTTCGGCTGGGGGGGGCAGGTGGCGGTGCTGGGGGCACTGCTGGCGCTGGCACTGCCGCTGGCCCCGTTCGCGGTGGCGGCGGGGCTGCGGCTGTCGGTGGACCAGTGAACCGCGCCGGGAACCCGGCGCGGCGAACGAAACGGCCGGGACGACCGTTTCAGTATCGGTTCAGCGATTCAGGTGACGATCGATACCGCGACGATCAGCCCGAGCGCCACCCCGACCAGTGCGAGGATGACGATGCCGAGCTGCTTCATGGTCTGTGCATCGGACGGGCTGGCGTGCGAGTGGGCGGTGTCGCTCATGGCTGTTCTCCTGGCTGACGGGTTCTGACCCCGGAAGCCTAGGTCGCGCCCGTGCCGCACTCATTGACGCCGGTCAATGGATCGCGCCGGTACCGGCGGCCGTCCGACGGCTACCGGTATATGCCCCACGGCGAGCGTGGCTATAATGCGCCGCCCTTCGATTCCGCCCCCGCCAGGAGCATTCGCGCAGGCATGTGGTCCTTCTTTCACAAGCTCGGCTCGCCGCGCTGGTTCTACCGGATCAGTGGCCTGTGGCTGCCGTGGCTGGCGCTGATGGCCACCGTCACGCTGCTGATCGGCTGCGCCTGGGGACTGTTCTACGCGCCGCCCGATTTTCGTCAGGGCGACAGTTTCCGCATCGTCTACATCCACGTGCCGACCGCGATGGTGGCGATGGCCGGCTACCTGTTCATGGCGACCGCCGGCGCCGTCAGCCTGATCTGGCGGATGAAACTGGCCGAAGTGGCGATGAAGTGCGCGGCGCCGGTCGGCGCGGCGCTGACCTTCCTGGCGCTGGTGACCGGCGCGGTCTGGGGCAAGCCGACCTGGGGCACATGGTGGGTGTGGGACGCGCGCATCACCTCGGTGCTGGTGCTGTTCTTCCTCTACGTCGGCGTCATCGCGCTGTACGAGGCGTTCGACAACAAACAGGCGGCGACCAGAGCCTGCGCGATTCTGGCGCTGGTCGGCGTCGTCAACGTGCCGATCATCTACTGGTCGGTGGAGTGGTGGTACAGCCTGCACCAGCCGGCGACGCTGAAACTGATGGGCAAGAGCACCATCCACCCGTCGATGTTCTGGCCGCTGCTGCTGACCATCGTCGGTGTCTACACCTTCTACGCGGTCGCGCTGATCCTGCAGATGCGCGCCGAAATCCTGCAGCGCGAACGCACCACGCAGTGGGTGCGCGAGCTGTGCGGCGCGCGGAGCTGACACGATGCCGACACCCTATTTCGACTCGCTCTCCGCCGCCTGGCAGATGGCTGGCCACGGTCCCTATGTCTGGTTCAGCTATGCCATTTTCCTGGTCGTGCTGGTGGCGCTGGTCTGGTCGCCGCTGGCGCGGCAGCGCCATCTGCTGCGCGAGTTGCGCGCTGCCGAACGGCGCCGCGATGCGCGCACTGCCGCGCAAGCCGTCTCTCAGCAGCAACACCCGCAACAACACCCGTCACAACACCCGTCACAACAGAAGTCCCAGGGCTGACCTGCCCGGAGGTTGAATGCACCCGATTCGCCGTCAACGTCTCTTCATCGTGCTGCTGGTGGTGATCGGCGCCGCCGCCGCGGTGGGGCTGACCACCTACGCCATGCGCGACAACATCAACCTGTTCTACCCGCCGGCCGATATCGCCGCCGGCAAGGCGCCGCTCGACAAGCGCATCCGTGCCGGCGGCATGGTGCTGGAGGGGAGCGTGCGGCGCGTGCCCGACACGCTGACCGTGCGCTTCGAAGTGACCGACTACAGCGCGACGGTGCCGATCGAGTACACCGGCATCCTGCCCGACCTGTTCGGCGAGGGGCAGGGGGTGGTCGCCACCGGCACCCTGGGTGAGGACGGACTGTTCCGCGCCACCGAGATACTCGCCAAACACGACGAGAACTACATGCCGCCCGAAGTGCAGGATGCGCTCGACAAAGCGTCGCAGCAGGCGGCTGGCTACGGTGCGGCCAAGGCGGGCGCGAAGCCCGCAGGTAGCTACCAATGATTCCCGAGCTCGGTCACTTCGCGCTGATCCTCGCCCTCTGTCTGGCAGTGGCGCTGATGCTGCTGCCGGCGCTCGGCGTCTTCACCCGCAACGAGACGCTGATGGCCAGTGCCCGCTCGCTGGCGCACGGTCAGTTGCTGATGCTGACCGTCTCCTTCGTGCTGCTGGTCTACGTCTTCATGACCGACGACTTCAGCGTCGGCATCGTCGCCGCGCAGTCCAACACGCGACTGCCCGATGTCTACAAGTTCACCGCGGCGTGGGGTGGCCACGAGGGCTCGATGCTGCTGTGGGTCTGGGTGCTGGGGCTGTGGACCAGCGCGGTGGCGCTGTTCAGCCGGCAGCTGCCGCTGGCGATGGTGGCGCGGGTGCTGGCGGTGATGGGGGCGATCTCGGTCGGCTTCGCGCTGTTCCTGCTGCTGACGTCGAACCCGTTCGCACGGCTGCTGCCGGGGCCGCCGCTGGATGGCTCCGACCTCAACCCGCTGCTGCAGGACCCGGGCATGGTGATCCATCCGCCGATGCTCTACTTCGGCTACGTCGGCTTTTCGGTCGCCTTCGCCTTCGCCATCGCCGCGTTGTGGAGCGGCCGCCTCGATGTGACGTGGGCGCGCTGGTCGCGGCCATGGACCAATATCGCCTGGCTGTTCCTGACCCTCGGCATCGCGCTCGGCAGCTGGTGGGCCTACTACGAGCTGGGCTGGGGCGGCTG
>CAYLRA010000004.1:0-104426 GCA_964386045.1 uncultured Verrucomicrobiaceae bacterium
TACATCTCGCTCGGCTACTTCAAGCAGCGCGTCGTCGCCGGCGAAGTCGGCTCGTCGACGATGCCGCACAAGGTCAACCCGATCGACTTCGAGAACTCCGAGGGCAACCTGGGCCTCGCCAACGCCGTGCTCGAACACATGGCGCGCAAGCTGCCGGTGTCGCGCTGGCAGCGCGACCTGACCGACTCGACCGTGCTGCGCAACATGGGCGTCGGCTTCGGCTACTCGCTGATCGCCTATGAGGCGACGCTGAAAGGGCTCGGCAAGCTGGAGCTGAACGCGCAGCGTCTCGCCGACGATCTCGACAATGCGTGGGAAGTGCTGGCCGAGCCGATCCAGACCGTCATGCGTCGCTACGGCGTGCCGGAGCCCTACGAGAAGCTGAAGGCGCTGACCCGTGGCCAGGCGATGACCGCCGAGACACTGCGCGTATTCATCGAGACGCTGGCGATTCCGGCCGAGGCCAAAACCGAATTGCTGGCGCTGACCCCGGCCAGCTACATCGGCAACGCCATCGACCAGGCGAAAGCCATCTGACGCAATGAGTTCTCACCTGTGCTGGCGCGACTTCGACCCCGCCCTGTTCCTGCGCGATTACTGGCAGCAGAAGCCGTTGCTGATCCGGCAGGCGTTCACCGAGTGGCGGAACCCGCTGGCGCCGGACGAACTGGCAGGCCTTGCCTGCGAGGATGAGGTCGAGTCACGACTGATCGTCCAGCAGCCCAAAAGCGGCAACTTCAAGCTGGAGAAAGGGCCATTTCCGGAGAGCCGCTTCGGCAAACTGGGCAAGAGCTACTGGACGCTGCTGGTACAGGCGGTCGATCTGTGGGTGCCGGAGGTGGCGGCGCTGATCGAGCCGTTCCGCTTCATCCCCGACTGGCGTATCGACGACGTGATGGTCAGCTACGCGGCCGATCAGGGCGGCGTCGGCCCGCACTACGACCAGTACGACGTCTTCCTGATCCAGGGGCTGGGTAAACGACGCTGGCGCATCGGTCCGCCCTGCGATCGCAACACGCAGCTGATCGAGCACGCGCAGCTCCGGCTGATTCCCGATTTCGACGCCACCGAGGAGTGGCTGCTGGAGCCGGGCGACATCCTCTACGTGCCGGCGCGGCTGGCGCACTGGGGCATCGCCGAGGGCAGCGACTGCATGACCTACTCGGTCGGTTTTCGCGCGCCGTCGCAGGCCGACCTGATCGGCCACTGGTGCGACCAGGTGCTCTCGACGCTCGACGATGACGATCGCTACTGCGACGGTGCGCTCGATGCGACCGCCAACCCCGGCGAGATCGACGCGGCGGCACTCGACCGGCTGCAGCGGATGGTGCTCGACAAACTCGGCGACCCGGAGAGCTTCGCCCGCTGGTTCGGCGGCTGGATCACCGAGCGCAAATACGCCGACCTCGACCTGACCCCGGAGCGCCCGCTGAAGCCGGCGCAGCTGCTGGGCAAACTGAAGAAAACAGCGGCGCTGATGGTGTCGGCGGGTGTCCGCCTCGCCTTCATCCGCCGCGGTGACGCTGTGCTACTGTTCGCCGACGGTGAGCAAAGAGCGGTGCCAGAATCGCTGCACGATGCGATCGAAACACTCTGTCGCGACCGCCGTCTGCAGCCCACCGAGGCACAGCTGCTGGCGGGAGGCGCAGAGTGGTTGTGCGCACTGGTGAACGAGGGAGTGTTGCAAGTTGCTGTCGAGACCTTTGATCAACGGTAAGGCGATCGAGATTAGAGAGGCGAGCTGGTCGCACGACGAGCAGGCCCTGCGCGAAATACGCAGCACCGTCTTCATCGACGAGCAGCAGGTGCCGGTCGAGCTGGAGTGGGATGAGTTCGACGCCGACTCACTGCACTGGCTGGCGCTGGCCGATGGCCGCCCGGTCGGCACGGCACGACTGCTGCGCAGCGGTCAGGTCGGTCGCATGGCGGTGTTGCGCGACCAGCGTGGTCGCGGTGTCGGCGCCGCCCTGCTGAATGCGGTCATCGCCTGCGCCGAAGCGCACGGCCGCCGCGAACTGTTCCTGCACGCCCAGACCCACGCCCTTCCCTTCTATGCGCGCTTCGGCTTCGAGGCCTCCGGCCCCGAGTTCATGGAGGCCGGCATTCCGCACCAGACCATGCGCCGCCTGCTGCGACCGCGCCGGCTCGGCGAGGATGGCGGCCGTTTCGCCGTGCGCGACCGCGCCGCCGTGGCGCTCGATCTGGCTCGCCAGTGCACACGCCAGTTGCGGCTCTACTCACCGCTCCTCGACCACGAGTTGTTCGACAGCGATGCGTTTGCCACTGCGCTCTCCGAACTGGCGCGCCGCCACCGCCAGAGCGAAGTGCGGCTGTTGATTCGCGACAGCCGGCCGCTGGTGGAGCGCGGTCATCGACTGGTGCAGCTGGCGCGACGGCTCAGTTCTTCGCTGCAGATCCGCATCGTCGATGAGCGCGCCGACGACAACGGCGAGAGTTATCTGGTGGCCGACCAGCGCGGTCTGCTCTGCTTCGACAACCGCGAGCCGACGCAGGCCTGGGCCGACTACAACAATCAGCCGCTGGCGGAATCGTATCGCGACCGCTTCGATCAACTCTGGGCGCGCGCGGAGAACTCCGCCGATCTGCGCGCGCTTCATCTTTGACACCGACGTCTCTTACCGCCATGCACAGATACCTGCTTGCTCTGCTGATTCTGTTCTCCGCTGCCGCGATGCCCGCGCATGGCGACAGTCAGGTCTTCGAGCTGCGTGCAGCCAAACCCGAGGAGGTGATCGCGACCATTCGCGGCCTCTATGGCGACCAGTTGCGCGTGGAGCTGTTCCGGCAGCGCCTGGTCGTGGTTGGCAACGCGAAACAGCTGGCGGAGGTGGCACAGCTGCTCGAACAGATCGACCGGCTGCCGGCGCCATTGCGGCTCACCTTGAGCGAGAACCCGCCGGTCGACGAAGTGGCCGGTTTCGCCGTCCACAGCACGGCGCCGCAGGTGACGATCGAAACCTTCGAGGGTGCGCATGTCGATATCGAAAAGAGTCGTTTCGGTGAGCGCGCGGCGACCGCCGGCTGGTGGATTTCGATTGAAGAGGTAGCGGTGGCCGTCGACCATCTGGCATTGCGAATCGATGCGGATGGTCGCGGCGGCCTGATCGCCACCTATAACTTCGTGCGCCACGAGAATGGCGAGCGGCGCATTCTGGGCAATCGCGTGATGGGGCGCGAAGGGGTCTGGATACCGCTGCTGCCGCGCGTCGAGCCGCCGGCGTCAACCGAAGGCAGCAAGGTCTACAGCAGCGTGCAGGCCGGCCCGCGCGCACAGCTCTATCTGAAAGTGGAGCGACTCGACGACGGGCGCTGAACGCGGCTCAGAGCATGACGCCGAGGTCGGTGTCGCGCTCGACGATGGGGTAGCGGCGCAGGCCGCGACACGGCTCCTCGGTCGCCGCAATCAAGACGCCATCCCGCAAGCGAAACCGGTAGCCGTGCAACGGGCAGCGCAGGGAATCTCCATCGATGTCGGCCACCTCAAGCGGGTGGCCGCGATGTGGGCAGAACGCTTCCAGCAGCACACACTCCCCGCCCTGCTGGATCAGCAGCAGCTGGTGGTGGTCGATCTGGAAGCGGCGGCGGTAGCCGTCGTGCAGATTGATGAACTTCTCAAGGGCGTAGAAGCGCACGACTCTCTCCTCTCGCCCTCTTCGTCCTGTGGATTGGCGCTCAGACTGCCCGCTCAGGCCGTCTTGGTGGCCAGGAAACTCCAGGTCTCCAGCACCGAGTCCGGGTTCAGCGAAAGGCTGTCGATGCCCTGTTCCATCAGCCAGCGCGCGAAGTCCGGATGGTCCGACGGCCCCTGCCCGCAGATGCCGACATATTTGCCCTGCCGCTTGCAGGCATCGATCGCCATCTTCAGCAGCGCGCGCACGGCGTCGTTGCGCTCATCGAACAGGTGCGCGACCAGACCCGAGTCGCGGTCGAGGCCGAGCGTCAGCTGGGTCAGGTCGTTGGAGCCGATCGAGAAACCGTCGAAGAATTCGAGGAACTGATCGGCCAGCAGCGCGTTGGCCGGGATCTCGCACATCATGATGATCTTCAGCCCGTTCTCGCCGCGCTTCAGACCCTGTTCGGCCAGCAGTTCGCTGACCTGCCGGGCTTCGCCCGGCGTGCGCACGAACGGCACCATGATCTCGACGTTGGTGAAGCCCATCTCGTTGCGCACCCGCTTCAGCGCGCGGCATTCGAGCGCGAAACATTCGCGGAACGAGTCGGCGATGTAGCGCGAGGCGCCGCGGAAACCGAGCATCGGGTTCTCTTCAGCCGGTTCGTACAGGGTGCCGCCGATCAGATGGGCGTATTCGTTCGACTTGAAGTCCGACATGCGCACGATGACGCGATTCGGCGAGAAGGCGCCGGCGATGGTGGAGATACCCTCGACCAGCTTGTCGACATAGAAATCGACCGGCGAGGCGTAGCCGGCAATGCGACGCTCGACGCTGGCTTTCACGTCGCGCGGCAGCGTGTCGAAGTTCAGCAGTGCCTTCGGGTGCACGCCGATCATCCGGTTGATGATGAATTCAAGGCGCGCCAGGCCAACACCGGCGTTCGGGTAACCGGCGAAGTCGAAGGCGCGATCGGGGTTGCCGACGTTCATCATGATCTTCAGCGGCAGGTCCGGCATCGACTGCATGTCGCTGGTGGTCACCTCAAATTTGAGCTTGCCGTCGTAGACCAGGCCGGTGTCGCCCTCGGCGCAGCTGACCGTCACCGGCATGCCGGTGGCCAGCATCTCGGTGGCGTTGCCGCAGCCGACCACGGCGGGAATACCCAGTTCGCGCGCGATGATCGCCGCGTGGCAGGTGCGGCCGCCACGGTTGGTGACGATCGCCGCCGCCCGCTTCATGACGGGTTCCCAGTCGGGATCGGTCATGTCGGTAACCAGTACGTCGCCGACCTGCACCTGCTCCATCTGGCTGATATCGGTGATGAGACGCACCGGACCACTGCCGATGCGCTGGCCGATCGAGCGCCCTTCGCACAGCACCTTGCCCTTGTCGCGCAGCAAGTAGCGTTCGATCTGCGTGGTCGATGACTGGCTCTTCACCGTCTCCGGGCGCGCCTGCACGATGTAGAGCCTGCCGTCGTCACCATCCTTCGCCCACTCGACATCCATCGGGCGCTGGTAGTGCCGTTCGATGATCACCGTCTGCCGCGCCAGCGCCTCGACCTCGGCGTCGCTGATGCAGAAGCGGTTGCGCTCGGCTTCCGGCACATCGACGGTCAGCACCGAGCGTCCTGGCTTGCTGCTGTCGGCGTAGATCATCTTGATCGCCTTGGTGCCAAGGTTGCGGCGCAGTACCGCTGGCCGCCCTGCTGCCAGTGTCTCCTTGTGCACGTAGAACTCGTCCGGGTTGACCGCGCCCTGCACCACGGTTTCACCGAGACCGTAGGAAGCGGTGACGAAAACCACGCGATCGAAGCCCGATTCGGTGTCGATCGAGAACATGACGCCGGCGGCACCGGTCTCGGAGCGCACCATGCGCTGGATGCCGGCCGACAGGGCGACGATCTTGTGGTCGAACCCCTTGTGCACGCGGTAGGCGATGGCGCGATCGTTGAACAGCGACGCGAACACCTCTTTCACCGCGACCAGCACGTTGTCGATGCCGCGAATATTGAGGAAGGTCTCCTGCTGGCCGGCGAACGAGGCGTCGGGCAGGTCTTCGGCCGTGGCCGACGAGCGCACGGCAACGGCGATGTCGTGGCCATCCTGCAGCTTGATGAACGCTTCGGCGATGGCTGCCTGCAGCGGTGCGGTCAGCGGTGTTTCGACGATCTTGCGGCGGATCTTCTCGCCGACTTTGGCGAGTTCGACGACGTCATCGACATCGAGTTTGTCGAGTTCGGCGTGGATCCAGTCGTCGAGGCCGCTCTGGCTGAGGAAGTCGCGATAGGCGTCAGCGGTGGTGGCGAAGCCGCCGGGAACGGAGACGCCGGCACCGGCAAGGTGGCTGATCATCTCGCCGAGCGAGGCGTTCTTGCCGCCAACGCGCTCGACATCATTCATGCCCAGTTGATCGAACCAAATCACGTACTCAGCCAAAATCTGCGCTCCTCTAGTGTCGGATGCCGGTATGCCGGGAGCTCGCAGGCGCTGTGACTGGCCGTGTCGCGAAGGCGCTTTGGTGGGCGCCACCCGGGGTGGTAGAGTGCCGGCGCACCGCGCTTTTTGAGCGCAAGACAGAGCCGGGCGGCGGCCATGATACCCAAGATGGGCAGGTCGTGGGCGGCTCCGAGAAAATGAAATAAAACTACGTAAATTCGCGACTTAGGGTGCCGCCCTGTAATTTTTTAACGGCATTTTGCCAATCTTTCGAGAACGTCGGCCAGGACAGCTCACCGATGCACAAACGCTCCGTCTTCTATGTCTCCGACAGCACCGGCATCACCGCCGAAACGATGGGCCACAGCCTGCTCGCGCAGTTCGACGACATCGACTTCGAGGAGACGGTACTGCCATTCGTCGACACACCCGAGCGGGCACGGACGGCGGTCGATCGCATCAACCAGGCAGCACTGCGCGACGGTGCGCCACCGATCATTTTCGACACGATCATCGATCACCAGATCCGCGCCATCATCGCCACCAGCAACGGCGTGTCGCTCGACATCTTCTCCGCCTACCTGAGCCGGCTGGAACAGGCGCTCGGCACCAAGTCCAACTACGCCGTCGGCCGCCCACACACGCCCGGCGCCGAGCAGCTCTACCAGCGCCGCATCGAGGCGGTGAACTATGCGCTGGAGAACGACGACGGCGCGCGCATCAACCGCTACGACCAGGCGCAGCTGATCCTGATCGGCGTGTCGCGCAGCGGCAAGACGCCGACCTGCCTCTACCTCGCCATGCAGCAGGGTGTCTTCGCCGCCAACTACCCGTTGACCGACGAGGACCTCGAAACCGGCCAGTTACCGAAGGTGCTGCAGCCCCACCGTCACAAGCTCTACGGCCTGACCATCGAGCCGGCGCGGCTGGCGGCGATCCGCAACGAACGCCGCGCCAACAGCCGTTACGCCAGCCTGTCGCAGTGTGAGGATGAAGTGCGCATGGCATTGGCCCTGTTGCGACGCAACCAGATCCGCCACATCGATTCGACCCACACCTCGATCGAGGAGATCGCCGCCAAGATCCTCGCCGACACCGGCCTGCGCGAACGGCGTCACTGAGCATGACGGCGTCCAACCTCAAACCGACTGCGTT
Organism: uncultured Verrucomicrobiaceae bacterium; assembly: GCA_964386045.1. GTDB lineage: Bacteria > Pseudomonadota > Gammaproteobacteria > Pseudomonadales > CAMLJR01 > CAMLJR01. Next base: position 7,229 of record CAYLRA010000004.1, read on the forward strand.
ACTGCTGCCCGGCGGCGGCGCGCGCGTGGCCTACCAGGTCGGCGTGCTGCGCGCGCTCGGCGAGATCACCAGCGATCTGGCGCCCAACCCGTTCCCGATCATCTGCGGCACCTCGGCCGGCGCCATCAACGCTGCCGCACTGGCCTCGCGCGCCGACAACTTCGCCAACGCCAGCGCCGAGCTGGAACAGTTGTGGCGCAAGCTGACGGTCAACCTGGTCTATCGCTCCGACCTGTGCGGCGTGGCCTGGAATACGCTGCGACTCTGGTTCTCGCTGGTCAACGCAGGTATTGCTGCCGGTCGCCCGGTGGCGCTGCTCGACAACTCGCCGCTGCGCGACACCCTGCTGAAAGCTGTCGATTTCGATGCCATCAGCGGCCATATCACCGCGGGGCACCTGCAGGCGGTCTGCGTTACGGCGATGAACTACTCGCAGTCGATGTCGACCAGTTTTTATCAGGGAGGACCGGCGAGCAGCGGCTGGCAGCGCTGGCGACGCCAGGGCGTTGCATCACCACTGAGCATCAAGCACCTGATGGCCTCATCGGCGATCCCGACCATCTTTCCACCGGAGCCAATCGGCCCGCACTACTTCGGCGACGGCGCGCTGCGTCAGCTCAACCCGGTCAGCCCGGCGCTGCACCTCGGCGCCCAGCGCGTGCTGGTGATCGCCGCCTCCGGCCATCGCCGCGTCTACGAACGACCGCCGCGCCCGATCCAGAGCCCCGCCTTCGGCCAGATCATCGGCCACCTGCTCAACAGCGCCTTCATCGACAGCCTCGAAAGCGACATCGAACTGTTGGAACGCATCAACGAGATGATTCGGCTGCGGCCTGACGGCAACAGCACGGATGGATTGAAACCGGTTGACCTGATGGTGCTCTCGCCGAGCCGGGATATCGACACCATCGCCGGCGAACACTTCGGCGAGCTGCCGTTGAGCATGCGGATGTTCCTGCGCCTCTCCGGCGGCAGCCGCGACACCGGTGGCATCAACACGGCGAGCTACCTGCTGTTCACGCCCAATTTCATCGCCGAACTGATCGAGCTTGGTTACGCCGACACGCTGGCCGAGCGCGACAGGATCAGGGCGTTCATGGCGGGGCACTACAGCGAGAAGCCGGCCTGAAGTTGCCTAAGTCGATTGCGCATCGACAAACAGGCGGCTCGGCTCCATGGCACTCAGGCGCGTACCGTCGTAGACCGGGTTCTTGCTGATGCCGCGATCGAGGCCTTCGAACGAGTCGAGCTTGAGTTGGCAGGCGGCGTTGTAACAGGCGTGGCAGACGGTGCAGCGATGCTCGAGGATCGGCTTGACCTCGGTCTGGAAATCGATCAATCGCGCTGGCGCCGACACCGCCACAGGACGCAGTTCGTGCGATGCACAACCCACCAGGATCAGGAGCACGAGCCCTGCCAGTAACCGCAACCTCATCGACGCCTCCTTGGCAAACTCGGAGCCGGATAGCGCCTGTTCAGACCATGTCGGTCAGCGTTTTTGCCGCCAGATAAGGCGTGGTCTGCCCGGCAATCACCTTCTCTTCCAGCATCGGCATCTCGCGACGCACGCCGGGGTTCTGGCGCAGCCGCAGCATCAGCATTTCGTGGATCAGCTTGTGCATCCACTCCTTCGCCTGCTGTGCACGCTTCTTCTGCAAGGAGCCACCCTTTCGGGCATCAATTTCGAAATCGCTGACCATGCCCCACACCGTGTCGACCCCCCGCTTCTCGATCGCGGAGCAGGTCAGTACGCGCGGCGTCCAGAAGCTGGTGTGGCGCAGCAGGTTCATCGCGCTCTGGTAGTGGCTGCGTGTGCGCTGGGCGAGGTTCATGCTCTCGCCGTCGGCCTTGTTGATGACCAGCGCGTCGGCCAGTTCCATGATGCCGCGCTTGATCCCCTGCAGCTCATCGCCGGCGTTGGGCAGCATCAGCACCATGAAGAAGTCGACCATGCTGGCCACTTCGTATTCGCTCTGACCCACCCCGACCGTCTCGACCAGGATCACGTCGTAGCCTGCCGCTTCGCACAACAGCATCGTTTCTCGAGTGTGTTGGGCGACACCGCCGAGCGCGCATTCCGACGGCGATGGACGAATGAAGGCGTTCTCCTGGCGCGACAGCTCTTCCATTCGCGTCTTGTCGCCGAGAATCGAACCGCCGGCGATCGGCGAACTGGGATCGACGGCAAGCACCGCCACCTTTTTGCCGAGGCCAATCAGGTAGAGACCAAAGGTTTCGATGAAGGTCGATTTGCCGACGCCGGGCACGCCGGTGATGCCGATACGAATGCTGTTGCCGGTATGTGGCAACACCTGTTCGAGCAGCTGTTGTGCCTGCTGGCGATGTGCGTCGAGCTTGCTTTCGACCAGCGTGATCGCCTTGGCCAGTGCGCGGCGATTGCCGTTGCGCAGTGCGTCGAGATCGATGCTCATGGGTAGTTCAGCTCTCTTTTCGAAATAACTGCCCGCAAACAACAGGGGCGGGCCTTTGCCCGCCCCTGTTCGCGATCACTGCCGAGATCAGGCTTTGGCGGCGGCGTTGATCGCCGCGAGCACATCGCGTGCTGCCACCGGAATCTGCGTGCCCGGCCCGAAGATGCCCTTCACGCCAGCCGCATACAGGAAGTCATAGTCCTGGCGCGGAATGACGCCGCCGGCGACAACGATGATGTCATCGGCGCCCTGCTTCTTCAGTTCGGCGATCAGTTCCGGCACCAGCGTCTTGTGGCCAGCCGCCTGCGACGAGACGCCGACCACATGCACGTCGTTTTCGACCGCCTGGCGCGCCACCTCTTCCGGCGTCGAGAACATCGGCGACAGGTCGATATCGAAACCGACGTCGGCGAACGCCGTTGCAATCACCTTGGCGCCGCGGTCGTGACCGTCCTGCCCCATCTTGCAGACCAGCATGCGCGGGCGGCGACCGTGCTTCTCGACGAATGCATCGATGTCCTTCTGGATCATCTTCCAGCCCTCATCTTCCTGGAACGCACTGCCATAAACACCGGAAACGGTCTGTGCCTGCGCATTGAAACGACCGAAGTGACGCTCCATCGCAAACGAAATTTCTCCGACCGTTGCGCGTGCGCGGATCGCCTTGATCGCCAGATCAAGCAGGTTACCGGTGCCGCTGCCGTGAACCGCAGCCTGGTAAATGGCTTCCAGCGCATCCTCGACCGCGGCGTTGTCACGCTTGGCGCGAATCTCTTCGAGTCGCTTGATCTGCGACTGACGCACTTTTTCGTTGTCGATTTCGAGGATTTCGACGGCGTCTTCGTTGGCCAGCTTGTATTTGTTGACGCCGACGATGACATCGTCGCCACGGTCGATGCGCGCCTGCTTGCGCGCCGCCGACTCTTCGATTTTCAGCTTCGGCAGACCGGTTTCGATCGCCTTGGCCATGCCGCCGGCCGCTTCGATCTCTTCGATCAGCGCCCAGGCCTTGTCGCCCAGCTCCTGTGTCAGCGACTCCATGAAGTAGGAACCGCCCCACGGGTCGACCACCTTGGTGATGCCGGTCTCTTCCTGGATGATCAGCTGCGTATTGCGAGCGATGCGCGCCGAGAATTCGGTCGGCAGCGCGATCGCTTCGTCGAGCGCGTTGGTGTGCAGCGACTGCGTGCCGCCGAACACGGCCGCCATCGCCTCGATCGTCGTGCGCACGACGTTGTTGTACGGGTCCTGCTCGGTCAGCGACCAGCCCGAGGTCTGGCTGTGCGTGCGCAGCATCTTCGAGCGCTGGCTCTTCGGGTTGAACTCGGTGACGATGCGCGCCCACAGCAGGCGCGCGGCACGCAGCTTGGCCACTTCCATGTAGAAGTTCATGCCGATGCCCCAGAAGAACGACAGGCGGCCGGCGAACTTGTCGATGTCGAGACCGGCGGCGATCGCGGTGCGGATGTACTCCTTGCCGTCGGCCAGCGTGTAGGCCAGCTCCAGCGCGGCATCGGCGCCCGCTTCCTGGATGTGATAGCCCGAGATCGAGATGGTGTTGAACTTCGGCAGGTGGTCGGAACAGTACGCAATGATGTCGCCGATGATGCGCATCGACGGCAGTGGCGGGTAGATGTAGGTGTTGCGCACCATGAACTCTTTCAGAATGTCGTTCTGGATGGTGCCCGACAGCTGATCCTGCGACACGCCCTGCTCTTCGGCGGCGACGATGTAGCCGGCGAGGATCGGCAGCACGGCGCCGTTCATCGTCATCGACACCGATACCTTGTCGAGCGGAATGTTGTCGAACAAGATCTTCATGTCTTCGATCGAATCGATGGCGACACCGGCCTTGCCGACGTCACCGGTGACACGCGGATGGTCGGAATCGTAACCACGGTGCGTCGCCAGGTCGAAAGCCACCGACACGCCCTGACCGCCGGCGGCGAGCGCCTTACGATAGAACGCGTTGGACTCTTCGGCGGTGGAGAAACCGGCGTACTGACGAATCGTCCACGGCTTCGCCGCATACATCGTCGCCTGCGGACCGCGGATGAATGGTTCGACACCCGGCAGCGTGTTGGTATATGGCAGATCCTTGATGTCTTCGGCGGTGTAGAGCGCCCGGACATCGATGCCTTCGGCGGTGTGCCAGGTCAACGCATCCGGATTTTTTTCCAGCGATTTGTCGGCCTGTTTCTGCCAGTCAGCCAGCGTATACGGTGCGGGTTTGTAGTCGTTTGCCATAACCAGTGTCTCGTCGGGTTTTGTAAGACTGGCCGCGTGTGGAGCGCGGCCATTTTCCAGCGGCCGCGCCGCGCGCGGCCCGGGGGCAATTAATGGTGGTCATCACCGGGCTGACTGATTTCGATCAGCACGCCGTCGCAGCTCTTCGGATGGATGAAGATCACCTGGCAGCCGTGCGCGCCGGGGCTCGGTGCGTCGGAGAGGAACTGGTAGCCCTTCGCCTTCAGGCGCGCGACATCAGCGTGGATGTCGTCGCTGCGAAAGCAGAGGTGGTGGATGCCGCCCGGCTTCTTCTCCAGATATTTTGCGATCGGCCCTTCGCCATTCAGCGGATGCACCAGTTCGATGCTGGTCGGCGGCAGCGGGAAAAAAGCGGTGCTGGTCTTCGCCGAGACGACATCTTCGGTGCCATCGAATGGCAGGTTGAAATCGTCCATGAAACGCTTGATCGCTTTCTCCAGATCGGGAACGGCGATGGCGATATGGTCTAGTGCGGTGATCACGGCTCATCTCCCATGCACAACAAACAGGTGTTCAACAAACAGGTACAACAAAAAAAGCTGGAGGGCGCCGTTGCGCCCTCCGTGAGATCAGATCAGCCTGGCAAGAAGCGCGGAGGTTCGGGCGCGCATGCGCGCGGCGATCTCCTCCGGCGTCTCGATCACGATCTTCTCGTCCGGCGTCACCTTGAACAGCGGCTGCCCCTTCTTGATGATCAGGCCATCGGCATCGACCAGCACTTTCTCGATGGTACCGGCGAAAGGCGCGTAGACCTTGTTGAACATCTTCATCACTTCGACGATGTAGAGCGGCTCGCCCTGATTGAAGTGAGTTCCCTCCTTGACGAAGGGTTCCATGCCCGGTGCTTCGCGCGAGTAGAACATGCCGCCCGACATCGCGAGGATCTCGTCCGACTTGGCCACCGGTGGCGGCACCAGCACTTTCGCCATCCGGTCCTGCAGCGCTTTTTCGGCCAGCTCGTCCGGAATGGTGATGGTCAGGTCCGGGTTGACCTTCAATTCGTAGAAACCGGTATCGAGTGCGACCATCGGCAGCAGCGACAGCAGCTCGGTACCCACCTGGAAGCCGGCGTGGGCCGACTGCACCACTGCCCACTTCACGGTATCGAAACCTTCCGGGACGCTACCCGCCAGCACTTTCTCCAGCTCGACGTAGTCGCTGACCTGCAGCTGCTCAGCGAGCGATGCATAGAAGTGCAGCGCTTTCTGCAGCAGTTCGTTGTCGTGGTCCCAGATCATGTAGGCGGCGGGCTTGCCGATTTCGACATCCATGTGCAGGTAGTGGTAAAGGTCAGCCAGCAGCTCGATCGGGTTGCGCAGCCAGGTGATGCGACCATCGGCTGCGCTGAAGTTGTTGCGGTTCAGGCTCAGCCAGCCGGCGAACAGGTGCGGCTGCGCGAACAGCTCCTCGACCGGACGCGTCAGCAGGCTCTGCTTGCGATCCATCACCGTCGCCATCGCCTTGCCGTGTGCGCCAGCCGCCTTGACGTGGTGGCTGCGCAGCTGCGCGAAGGCATAACCGATGTCGATCTGGTTGGTGACGGCCTTCAGTTTGCCGACGGCGGTCAGGTAGGGAACGATGAAACGCGTGGTCGGCCGCGCATTGATGTTCTGGCCGATGAACCAGTTGACAAGGCCGTAGTGGAACTCGAGGTTGGTGGCCAGATCCTTGCCGCGCAGTTCGGTGCGACGCAGGGTCTCGGCCAGACGCTGGTAGCTGTCGAGGCGGTTGTGGCCGGTGGTCAGCAGCAGCGCGATGTTCGAGTCGTAGGCACCGGCGAGGTGGTACTTCATGAACATGTCGGTATCCGGGTTGTGCACGCAGATACCCTGGTCGTCGCGGATCTCGCCCTCGATCGCGTTCGACCAGTATTCGATGATGCCGCCGGCGTGCGGCTGCAGCGACTGGTTGGTGGCGTTCATGCGCGCTTCGACCGACGCCGGCTCGCGCAGCAGGCGCTCCGGCTTCGGCAGACGCTTGCCGTGGCGCGCCAGCAGCACCATCAGCTCGACCAGCGATTCGACGATGAAGAACTCGGCCGGGTTGTCCGGGTTGGTGAACTTGAGCTTGTAGCAGAGCTCGGTGACGCGATGCTCCACCTGGATCCGCGTGTTCATCTCCATGAAGTAGTGCGACTGGCCGTCGACGATACACTCGAAGGTCGACACCGAATCGAGCTTGACCGCCTGGCCAAAGCGGGACGCTTCGGCCTCCATTTTTTCGAGAATCTCGAGATCCTTGACCAGCGTCGTGAACTCGGCGCCACAGCCCTCTTTCTCGGCCTTGGCGATTGCCGCCTGCAGCTCCTCGATGGTGACCGATACTTCGAGCAGCTTCTGTTCGTGCATCTGCAGCGAGCAGTCGCGACCGCCCATCGTCATGCACCAGTCGCCGTTGCCCAGCACCTGGATCTCCTGGTGGCGGGTGGTCTCGATGTTCATCTCGATCAGGACGTTCTTGTTGTCGCCGACGCCGTTGCACTTCACCTCGGCGAGGATTTCGCGCAGCAGCGCCGGACCCTGAGCGGCGACTTTCGCGATCTTGTCGTCGAGCGAACCGCTATCGACGGTGGCCGGTGCCGGCAGGATGCGCTGGCCCTTGCCACCGCCACCGGAGATCGCCTTCAGGCGGAAGCGGTTGTTCGGCTTCTCAGAGAAGACCTTGACCAGTTGCGCCTTCAGCACCTCGCCCATCTCGTCGATCGAGAACAGGTCGATGCCCTTGCGATAGGAGGCGAGCAGTACGGCGTCGGCCTTCTCTTCCAGCGTTTTGGCGGCAGCGAGATCGACGCCGAGCCCTTTCTCCTTGCAGAGCCTTTCCAGATCGGATTCGCCCGGATACTTGCTCAGCAGCGTCAGCGCGGTCAGGTTGTCGACACCCGGCGTAGTGGAGACGCCGACCGCCAGTGCGGTGCGCTTGGCCTCGTCTTTCAGACCGGCGGCGCGCACGGTGTAGGAGCACGGGCCGATGAAGTTGAGGCCGGCCTCCTCCATCGAACGCACCATCTCCTCGTCTTCGGCCATGAAGCCGTAGCCGGCGAAGATGCTGTTGTAACCGTTGTCCTTGGCGATCTGGATGATCTGGCGGATGCGCTGGACGCGCTCCTCCTTGGTCGCGCCGCTGTAATCCGGCACGCGGTGCACGCGGCTCGGGTCGGTCAGCGTGCGCAGTTCGGGCGCCAGCGCGTTGGTGTAGGTGATGGAATCCTTCTCGGAGAGCAGGATGCCGAAATGTTCGATGCCCATCTCGGCGAAGACATCCATCGCCTCCTTGCGGATCGGGCCGCGGCAGATGATCAGCGGCCGCATGTCCTCGGCGGCGAAACCGCGCACCCAGGCGGACGAGGAGCGACCGAGGCGGCGCTCCGCGTGAATCAGCGAATTGTTCAGATAGTGGTTGTTGCTCGGCTGCACAATAAAAGCCTCTCGCTAAATGGCGTCCAGAACCGGTCCGATCGGGCTCGGGCCGGTTCTCAGAAGAATTCGCGCTGCACGGCGGTCAGCGGCTCTGCCCGGTAGTGCTTCAGGTGGAACTGGATGTTCTCGCCAAGCACGCGGCGCAGATCCGACGGCATGACGATCTGCGAGATCGAACCCAGGCTCAGCGCCTCGTTCGGGTTCATCAGCTGCTGCTCGTAACGCTGCGCCAGCACCGCCTCCTGCTGCTTGGCCCACAGCTGGGCCTCCTTGACCGCATCGGCATTGCCGTTGGCGGCGGCGACGCGCTTCTTCAGCTCGCCGCGGATGTCGCGGATCTCGTCCTTGTAGACGAATTCGACACCGGCCGGCCCCATGACCGCGGCGCGCGTGGTCGGCAGCGCCAGCACCAGATCGGCACCGGTCGGGTAGTTGTTGTAGGAGGCGTAGGCGCCGCCGAAGGCGTTGCGGACGATGACGAGGAAACGCGGCGTGCGCAGGTCGATGATCGCATCGAGCATGGCGCGACCGGCCTGCACGATGCCGCCGGCCTCCTGCTCGCGGCCCGGCTTGAAGCCGGTGGTGTCCTCCATGAACACCATCGGGATGTTGTAGAGGTTGCAGAAGCGGATGAAGCGCGCGTTCTTGTACGAGGCTTCGATGTCGAGCTGGCCGGAGCCGACCGCCGAGTTGTTGGCGACGAAGCCGACCACGTTGCCGCCCATCCGCCCTAACGCACAGATCGTGTTGCGGGCGCGGTCGGGCTGGATTTCGAGGTAATCGCCGTGGTCGCACAGCTGCTGGATGATGATGCTGACGTCGAACGGCGTGTTGAAGCCGGTCGGCGAGTTCATCGCCTTCTTCAGCAGGATGTCGATGTCCCAGGTGGCGCGCGTGATCGGGTCGGAGGTCTGCTGGAACGGCGCCAGTTCACTGTTGCCGGAGGGGAAGTAGTCGAGCAGCTGGCGCACTTTATGAAGAGCACTGACCTCGTCCGGCACGACGAAGTCGGTGACGCCGGAATGGCTGTGGACGCCGGGTCCGCCCAGTTCATCGGCGGTGACATCTTCACCCAGCACCGTCTTGACGACGCCGGGGCCGGTCAGGCCGAAGAAGGTGTCGAGCGGCTGGATGACGAAGCTGCCCTGGCGCGGCAGGTAGGAACCGCCGCCGGCATTGAAGCCGAACATACACATGATCGACGGCACCACGCCGCTGATCTTGCGCAGCGCGGTGAACGCTTCGGCGTAACCATCGAGGCCGCCGACCCCGGCCGGTACATAGGCACCGGCGGAGTCGTTCATGCCGACCAGCGGGATCTTGCGCTTGCCAGCCAGCTCGAACAGCCGCGCCAGCTTGCGCCCGTTGGTGGCATCCATCGAGCCGGCGCGCACCGTGAAGTCATGGCCGTAGAGGGCGACGTCACGACCGTGGACCTTGATGACGGCGGTGACCAGCGAGGCGCCGTCGAGGTTCGGACCCCAGTTCTGGAACAGGATGGTCGGCTCGGTGCCGGCGTCTTTCAGAACGTCGATACGTTCCCAGACGGTCATCCGCTTCTTCTGATGCTGACGCTCGATGTTGACGACACCGGCCGCCTTGCGCGGGCGCTGGATCAGCTCATAACTCGACTTCAGCGTGGTCTCGTAGAGACCGGGCTGGTAGTTGATCTGGCCGGGGACGGTAAATTCGACTTCCTTCTTCTCCTCGAAGGGGTTCTCCAGCGAGGGGGCGATCTGCATCGTGTTGGTCATGCCGTTGTCGTCTCAACGTTTGCTGTTTCGGAGTCCCACCGGGCATGGGGAGCCGGGCTCGATGGGTGGAGTGGCGCGTGAATAGCCGGGCAGTGCGCGGTGCCGATGGGTCAGCCGAGCCGTTGGATCAACTGAATCGTCGATCGTCCGGGACGTTCCGGAGCAGGTGATCGACAGGGTCGCAGGCGGTGGCAGGCACTGTGCGGGAGGCCTCTCGTGAAGGCTTTGCCCGGTGCTTCAAAAAGCACGCAACAGTAATTGTCCGCCCCGACGATGTCAACGAAACTGCCGAATTTCCGGTAGTTTGCAGCCGTTTGCGCCGCTAGAATGGGCGCCCGCCAATCGCCGGTCCCCGCTTCTGTCTCACGCCCTCATGCCGCTGCTGGTAGAGCCACTTCCCTATGCCGCCGACAGCACTGATCTGTTCCTGCGCCTGCGCGCGCTGGGCAGCCCGGTCTGGCTGGACAGCGCCCGTCCATTCGACGGTCGCGGGCGCTACGACCTGATCAGCGCCGCGCCGCTGGCGCTGCTCTCCACGACCGTGCCGCGCGCCATTATCGGGACAAACGTGGCTGGCGAAAATCCCGACCCCTTTGCCCGTGTCGAAACCGCCTTGAACGCGTTGCTGCCAGCGCTGACCCCGCCGGATGCCGCCCTGCCCTTCACCGGTGGCGCCATCGGCCTGTTCGGCTACGAGGCGGGCCTGCCGCCCCACGGCATCGCTGAGCGCGGCGCGGCCGCAACGCGTTTTCCCGATCTGCTCGTGGGCATCTACAGCTGGGCCGTGGTGGTCGACCACCAGCTGCAGCGCAGCCACCTGCTGATCCGGCCGGAGACACCAGCGGCACTGGCCGCCGACATCCGCGCCCGCCTCCAGGCAGCACCGCCGCCGGCACCGGCGCCGTTCCGGCTCGACTCGCCGTGGCGCGACTCGCTGCCTGCCGATCGTTATCGGCAGGCGTTCGAACGCATTCAACACTACATCCGTGCCGGTGACTGTTATCAGGTCAACCTGAGCCGGATGCTCAGTGCCGACGCTGACGGCGACCCGCTGGCTGCCTACCTGGCGTTGCGCGGCGAGGCGCGCGCGCCCTACTCCGCCTACATGGAGTCAGCGGACGGCGCCGTGCTCAGCTTTTCGCCGGAGCGATTGCTGTCGGCGGAGCACGGCCGGCTCCTGACGCAGCCGATCAAGGGGACGGCCCCGCGCGATGCCGACCCGCGGCGCGATGCAGAGCTGGCCCGACAGCTGCTCGCCAGCGACAAGAATCGCGCCGAGAACCTGATGATCGTCGACCTGCTGCGCAACGACCTGGGCCACAGTTGCAAACCGGGTTCGATCCGCGTCGAGCAGCTGTTCGAGTTGCAGAGCTTTGCCGCCGTCCACCATCTGGTCAGCACCATCAGCGGCGAGCTGCGCGACGGGGTGACGCCGCTGCAGGCACTGCGCGACAGCTTCCCCGGTGGCTCGATCACCGGCGCGCCGAAACGTCGCGCGATGCAGATCATCGCCGAGCTGGAGCCGCATCGACGCTCGGTCTTCTGTGGCTCGATCGGTTACCTGTCGAGCTGCGGGCGGATGGATTTCAACATCGCGATCCGCACGCTGCTGGTCTGCGACGGCCAGATCCACGCCTGGGCCGGCGGCGGCATCGTCGCCGACTCGGACTGCGACGAGGAGTGGCGGGAGACGGAAGACAAGATCGGGGCGCTGCTGCGGGCGCTGGAGAATCCGGACGCTCCCTGAGAGATGGCAACGTAGGATGGGTCGAGGAGCGAAGCGACGATACCCATCAAACCGCGCAGCATCCACCCACCGTCTATTGATGGGTATCGCTGCGCTCAACCCATCCTACACATCCCTACACATCACGCCCCGACCTTGCCCCTACAGCGACAGCTCGCGGTTGCTGGCCTTGACGAACTCGGCCTTCAGCTCAGGAAAAGTATGCACGGCGGGGAACTGCGGAAACTCGCGAATCACGTTTTCCGGCGCGTGGAACAGGATGCCGGCATCGGCCTCAGCCAGCATCGTGGTGTCGTTGTAGGAGTCGCCGGCGGCGATGACGCGGTAGTAGAGGCTCTTGAACGCGAGCACCGACTGCCGTTTCGGATTGGCCTGGCGCAGTCTGTAATCGGTCACCTTGCCGCTCTCGTCGCTGAGCAGGCGGTGGCAGAGCAGCGCCGGGAAGCCGAGCTGGCGCATCAGCGGCTGGGCGAACTCGTAAAAAGTGTCGGACAGAATCACCACCTGGAAACGCTCGCGCAGCCAGTCGATGAAGTCGCGCGCGCCGTCGAGTGGCTTGATCTCGGCAATGACTGCCTGAATGTCCGGCAGGCCGAGCTTGTGCTGCTCGAGGATGCGCAGCCGCTGCTTCATCAGTACGTCGTAGTCGGGGATGTCGCGCGTCGTCGCCCGCAGTTCCTCGATGCCGGTCTTCTCGGCGAAGGCGATCCAGATCTCGGGGACAAGCACCCCTTCCAGGTCGAGGCAGGCAATTTCCACGGAATACTCCCGAAAACAGGCAAAAAAGAAGGCGGCAAGCCTAGCGATTTATCGGGAGAGAGGCAACGCGGGACAAGTCCTCCCCTGCGCAGTAGGGGAGGTGTCGCGAAGCGACGGAGGGGTCCGCTCCTGTCGAACCCCGGACCCCTTCCCCCTTACGGGCCTGTTTGCTCCACAAGAAGAGGCCCCATTGCACAGGGGGAGACTGGGTCAGTGACGCGGCAGCTCGATATGCGAGAAGAGTTCGTCGAGTTCGGCACGCGTGTGGCGCTGGTAGGCCTCCTCGACCAGCTCGCGGGTCAGGTGCGGCGCGAACAGTTCGATGAATTCATACATGAAGCCGCGCAGGAAGGTGCCGCGACGGAAGCCGATCTTGGTGATGCTGTCCTGGAACAGATGGCTGGCGTCGAGCATCACCAGGTCGTCGTCCAGCTCCGGATCGTAGGCCATGTGGGCGATGATGCCGACACCGAGGCCGAGCCGCACGTAGGTCTTGATGACATCGGCATCGACCGCGGTGAACACCACCTTCGGCGCCAGCCCCTTCTCCATGAAGGCCTCGTCGAGGCGCGAACGACCGGTGAAACCGAACACGTAGGTGACCAGCGGGTGTTTGGCCACCTCTTCCAGCGACAGCTTCGACAGCTGCGTCAGCGGGTGATTCTTCGGCACGATGACACCGCGGTTCCAGCGGTAGCACGGCATCATGATCAGGTCGGAAAAGAGCTCCAGCGCCTCGGTGGCGATGGCGAAGTCGACGGTGCCGTCGGCGGCCAGCTCGGAGATCTGCATCGGCGTGCCCTGGTGCATGTGCAGCGACACGTCGGGATAACGCTCGATGAAGGCGCGGATCACCGGCGGCAATGAGTAGCGCGCCTGCGTGTGGGTGGTAGCGATCGACAGGCTGCCCTTCTTCTCGTTGCAGAACTCCTGCGCCACCTGCTTGATGCTTTCGCATTTGCGCAGGATTTCGCCGGCGGTCTTCAGGATCGCCTCGCCGGCCGGCGTGACCCGGGTCAGGTGTTTGCCCGAGCGCGAGAAGATCTCGACGCCGAGTTCGTCTTCCAGTAAGCGGATCTGTTTGCTGATACCCGGTTGGGAGGTGTAGAGGCTCTGCGCTGTTGCCGACACGTTGAGGTCGTGGTGGGCAACCTCCCAGATGTAGCGAAGCTGTTGTAACTTCATGGAGCCCTCCGGGTGGCGTAATGATTATTTTTGTAGAAATTAGACCTAACTATTCCTGAAAGCAATTACCGGCGTACCGTCTTCTCTGCGGATGTCCCGACATTGGCGATGCCGTGTGGCACGTGACCGGTGGCGACATGGCGCCGCGCCGACTCGCAATGGCCCTGCTGGTCGTCGAAAAAGATGTCGGCGCCGAAGGCTTGCAGGAAGGCGCCCTTGTCCAATCCACCGAGAAAAAGCGACTCGTCGAGACGAATGTCCCAGGCGCGCAGCGTGCGGATCACCCGCTCGTGGGCCGGCGCCGAGCGCGCCGTCACCAGCGCGGTGCGAATCGGCGACTGGCCCGGCTCGAACTCGCTCTGCAGCCGATGCAGCGCCGCCAGGAACGGCTTGAACGGGCCGCCTTCGAGCGGTTCGCGGGCGGCGGCGCGCTCGCTGGCAGCGAAAGCGGGCAAACCCTGCGTCTTGTAGATGCGCTCCGCCTCGTCGGAAAAGAGCACCGCGTCACCGTCGAAGGCGATGCGCAGCTGGTCGCGCTCGCCGCCGGTTCCGCCGCTGCCGGCCATCAGCGTCGCCGCCGCCACCCCCTGATCGAGGGCCGAGCGCACGTCGTCGGGGCTGGTCGACAGGAACAGCTGGCAACCGAAGGCGGCGATGTAGCGCCAGGGGTCGGCGCCGCTGCAGAAGGCGGCACGCAGGATCGGCAGACCGTAGTGCTGGATCGAGTTGAAGACGCGCAGGCCGGTATCGGCGCTGTTGCGCGACAACAGGATGACATCGACGCGAGCATCACCCTCGAAGCGGCGGTTGAGATTCAGCAGCTTCTGCACGAAGGGAAAGGCCTCGCCCGGCGCCAGCGCCTCCTCCTCGTGCGCGGTCTGATGGCGCTGAAACGCCTCCAGCCCCTCCTGCTCGAAGATGCGGTGGCTGTCGTCGAGATCGAACAGCGCGCGCGACGAGATGGCGATCACCAGCCGCTGCGGATCGCGGCTGCGGGCATCGTCGGCGGACATGGCGGTGATTTCGGACAAGCGCGGGACTCCCATCGGAAGCGGCAATATAGCGAAAGCGCTGTCGATTCTGAACGGATGATCCTTCGCATTGGCTACAATCCGCAGCCACTCCTCGGGGCGGCGCCCCCTACACGCTCAAGTCGACGCGACACGATGCTCAATACCACCCGCGCCCTGATCGATCTCGGTGCCCTGCGCCACAACCTGTCGGTCGTGCGCTCGCTCTGCCCGCACAGCCGCGTCATGGCGATGGTCAAGGCCGACGCCTACGGCCACGGGCTGCTGCCGGTGGCGCAGGCGCTGCGGAGCGCCGATGGCCTCGCCGTGGCGCGGCTCGAAGAGGCACTGCAGCTGCGCCGCGCCGGTATTTCTCAGCCGCTGCTGCTGCTCGGCAGTCTGCTCGATGCCGGCGACCTGGAGATCTGTGCCAGCGAGCGGATCGACGTCGAGGTGCATGACGAAGCCACCGCCGAGCTGGTCTGCCGGCGGCGCGGTTCGCCGCTGAACGTCTGGCTCAAGCTCGACTCCGGTATGCACCGCCTCGGTCTCGACCCCGCGGCTTTCCGCACCACCGACGCCTGGCTGCGGCGCGCACCGGCGGTGGCCGAGGTGGTCCACATGACCCATTTCGCCTGCGCCGACGAGCTCGCCAGCTCGCGCACCGCACAGCAGTTCGAAACCTTCCGGCAGGCCCATGGCGACAGCGACGCGATGACCAGCGTCGCCAACTCGGCGGCGCTGATCGGACGGCCAGAGGCGCGCGGCGACTGGGTGCGCCCCGGCATCATGCTCTACGGTGACAACCCGCTGGCCGACAGTCATCCGCTGCCGCTGCAGCCGGTGATGACACTCTGTGCGCGGGTGCTGGCGATTCGCGAGATCGATGTCGATGAAGCCGTCGGCTACGGCGCGCGCTGGAGCAGTGAACGCCCGTCGCGTATCGCCACGCTGGGGATTGGCTATGGCGACGGTTATCCGCGCCACGCAGAGAGCGGCACGCCGGTGTTATTGAACGGCCGGCGCGCACCGCTGGCCGGAAGGGTGTCAATGGATTCGATCACGGTGGATGTCACCGACATCGACGACGTGCGTGTCGGTGACGAGGCGATCCTGTGGGGCGAAGGATTGCCGGCTGCCGAGGTGGCGCGCCACGCCGACACCATCAGCTACGAGCTGTTCACCTCGATCGGCAGCCGCGTGTCGCGCGACTATTTGCACACCGGCTAAACGCATACCGGCGAAAAGTCACCGGCGCTCGGCGACGATCGCCGGCAGATGTTCGCGCGTCAGCCGGAACACCACCGGGCTCAGCAGCAGCAGCGCGATCAGGTTCGGAATCGCCATCAGCGCGTTGAGGTTGTCGGCCAGCAGCCAGACGAAATCGAGCTGGGCCAGCGCGCCGAACGGCACCGCCACCACCCACAACAGCCGGAACGGCGGCAGCGCGCGCGTGCCGAGCAGGTAGACCACGCAGCGTTCGCTGTAATAGGACCAGCCGAGAATCGTGCTGTAGGCGAACAGCGCCAGCGCGATCGCCACCAGCGCGCCACCGCCGGGCATGGCGGCGGCAAAGGCCTGCGACGACAGCGTCGCGCCGGTGGCGCCGCTCTCCCAGCTGCCGGTGACGAGGATCACCAGCGCCGTGATCGAGCAGACGATGATGGTATCGAGGAAGGTGCCGAGGCTGCCGATCAACCCCTGGCGCACGGCGCTGTCGGTCTGCGCCGCGGCGTGGGCGATCGGCGCGCTGCCCATGCCGGCCTCGTTGGAGAAGATGCCGCGCGCGACGCCGTAACGGATCGCCATCGCCATCGCCGCGCCGGCGAAACCGCCGCTGGCTGCCGTGCCGCTGAAGGCGCCATCGAAGATCAGCGCGAAGGCAGCGGGCACCTTGTCGATGTGGAGCACGAGAATGACCAGCCCCACGATCAGGTAGCCGATCGCCATGAACGGCACCAGCCAGTTCGACACCTGCGCGATGCGGCGCACGCCACCGAGGATCACCAGCGCGCTCAGCACGAACATCGCCAGCGCGCTGATCCATGTCGGCAGGCCGAAATTGCTCTGCAGCGCATCGGCGACCGAGTTGGCCTGCACCATGTTGCCGATGCCAAAGCCCGCCAGCGCGCCGAACAGCGCGAACAGAAAGCCGAGCCAGGCCCAGCGCGGCCCGAGGCCGTTGCGGATGTAGTACATCGGCCCGCCGGCGAAACTGCCGTCGGCGGCACGCTCGCGATACTCGATCGCCAGCACCGCCTCGGCGTATTTGGCGGCCGAACCGAGCAGCGCCGTGATCCACATCCAGAACACCGCGCCGGGGCCACCGAGCGCGATGGCGGTGGCGACGCCGGCGATGTTGCCGATGCCGATGGTGGCCGACAGCGAGGTCATCAGCGCGGCGAACGGCGACACGTCGCCGTGGCCGCTGCTGCGACGCCCCTTCATCATCAGCACCAGCGACAGCGGGATGCGCCAGATCGACATGCCGCGCAGCCCGATGGTCAGGTAGATGAAGGTGCCCATCAACAGCACCAGCATCGGCGGACCCCAGACGATGTCGTTCAGCTGCTTCATCCAGCCGTGAATCATTTCCATGACGAACTCCTGCTCGTTGACCAAACCGCTGGGGAAGCGTGACTGGCGCGCCGCTCAGAACACGAAGCGGTCACGCTGCGGGAACAGCCCGAAGATGCCGCCGGTATGGATGAAGACGACATCGCCATCGCTGCCGAAGCGACCGCGCTGCAGCTCGGCGATCAGGCCGTGGAAAGCCTTGCCGGTGTAGACCGGGTCGAGCACCAGCCCTTCGGCACGGGCGACGCGACCGATCGTCTCGAACACCGCGTCGTCGGCCACTGCATATCCCGGGCCGATGTAGTCGTCGATGACCTGAACCGGCAGCGCATCGATGTCGAGTGCCGCCACGGCCGCCATCGCGCCGTAGCGGCGTTGCCAGTCGCGCAGGTCGCTGCGCACTTTATTTTCGAACCAGGCGGCGCTGTCGCAGACCGCCATGCCCCAGACCGTCGCGCCGATGCCGTGCAGCTGCACGCCGGCGCTCAGGCCGGCCTGGGTGCCGCCGGAGCCGGTGGCGCAGACGATATGTTGCGGCGCGATGCCAGCGCTGGCGAAGTCGTCGGCCAGTTCGCCGCAGGCGGCGATGTAACCCCAGGCGCCGATGCCGTCGCTGGCGCCGGTCGGAATGACGAACGCGTTGCCGCTACAGTCGGCTGCCGCCTGTTGCAGCAGCGCCGGCAGTTCGCGCTGGTAGCGGGCGGAGGGATAGGTGTGGATCTCGGCACCGGCGAGGTGATCGAGCAGCAGGTTGCCGTCGTGGGGCGGCTGCGGCTCGCCACGCAACACCAGCACGCAGCGCAGGCCGAGCTGGGCGCACAGCAGCGCCGTGGCGCGGCAGTGGTTCGATTGCAGGCCGCCGCAGGTGATGACAGTGTCGCAGCGCTGTTCGAGCGCCAGCGCCAGCGCAAACTCGAGCTTGCGTACCTTGTTGCCGGAGAGCGTTGAACCGGTCAGGTCGTCGCGCTTGACCCAGAGGCGTGGACCGCCGAGCGCGGCACTGAGCCGGTCGAGCGGCTGCAGCGGCGTTGGCCGCTGCGCCAGCGCGAGACGTGGGGGAAGCGGCAGTACCGCTCGGGAGGGTTGCGCCGGGCTCATCGCAGGATGCTCACCAGCGCCGGGTGGCTCAGGCCGTCTTCAGCGTGCCTTTGGGCAGCACGGCACTGACCGCCATCTTCTGGAACTTCAGTTCGACGTTGTCGGCCACTTTCAGCACGACGAAATCTTCCTCGACCTTGACCACGCGGCCGAGAATGCCGCTGTTGGTCACCACCTCATCACCCTTGGCCAGGTTGGTCACCATCTCGGCGTGTTCTTTCTGGCGCTTGCGCTGCGGACGGATCGCCAGGAAATAGAACAGCGCAAACAGGCCGACCAGGAAGACAATCTGGAACATGGCGCCACCGGCGGGATCCTGGGCGGCGGCGTTCTGGGCGTGGGCTTGGGCAATGAACAGGCTCATCGGGTTTTCCTGATACAGACATGAAGGGAGGTCGGGGCGAAACGACAGCGCGCAGGCGGTCGTCGAAGCGCGCTACTTTACCCGCCGCGCCGGGCAGCGGCAAACGGCGCCCCGGTTGGCGGCCAGCCTCGGGCGCCGGCAACATTACGCAAACGTCATCGATAAATCGGGATGTGCTTCTGGACGGGAGCGGCCCGGAACCTTAGGGTGGCGACGTATTTCGCTATCCGATAATTAAAACAATGAGCCCGTATCTTCAGAGTCAGCCGCTTGTTGCGGCCCCGACCTTGCCGCCGTTGCACGACAATATCGGCCGCCTGCTGGCAGCCCTCGCCCAGGATTTCCAGCGCCGGACGCTGATCAAGTGCCGCGAGCTGGGTCACCACCGTGTGCGTGGCGCCCACCTGTCGCTGATCAGCCATCTCACCAGCGACGCCATCTGCCTCAGTGAACTGGCGCTGCGCTCCGGCATCTCGCAGCAGGCCACCGGCAAGCTGGTCAAGGAGCTGGAGCGCTCCGGCTACCTGCGCCGCAACATCGACGCCCACGACCGCCGTGCCCGCATCGTCTACCTCACCGATCTCGGCGCCCGCCTGCTGATTGACCTCGACCATGCCCTCGCCGAAGTGCGCGGCGAGTATGCCGCGGTGCTGGGCTTCGACTCGCTGCCGCAACTGGAGCACCAGCTGCGCGGCACCCTCGCCGCACTCGGCCAGCGCAGCTGCGGCGGTGCCCACCTGCTGCTCGACGACGAGCCGCATTGACGCCACAAGCCCCGCTTCATTGATGTTGCGCAACCGACAGCGTTAGAGCGCTCGCCACCGGCCGCTTCCATTTGACAGCGGCGCCTCGTTCCGACCGACAATGACCGTGCAGGCGCGCATGCCCTTTCGCGCCAATTCATTTATTGGTCATTTATTGGTCATTCATTGGTCATCCATCGGCATTCGCGCCGCGATCGCTGTGCCGACGATGCTGACCGAACATCGGGATTCACGCATGCACAAACCAACGAGAGCGCAGTGGCAGGCCGGTTACGGCGTGGTTCGCCATCGCGACGATACGGTGGTGCAGATCACCGCACTGCTGCAGCAGCTGGTGGCCGACGGCCGCCTGCATGACCTCGACAGCGGCTGGCGCCTGCTGCATGCCGCCGACCGCCTCACCAACATGGGCATGTGGTTGGTGGTGCACATGACCTACGCGCAGCGGGTCCGGCTCGACGGCGCCCCGCTCGCCGCCGCCGACTTCAAGCCGACACCGGAGGGACACACCGGTGGCGCGCTCAACATGGTGCCGGCCTATGTCGGCTACCTGCTCGCCAACGCGCTCTCAGGCGATACCCGCGCCTGGATCATGGAGCAGGGCCACTGCGTCGCGGCGATCGACGCCGTCAACCTGCTGGTCGGCAACGCCGGCGGTGAGCACACCCGCCGCTACCCGCTCGACGACGCCGGCCTGACGCGGCTGGTCAATGACTTCTACCACTGCAAGGTCAGCGCCGACGGGCGGCCGGTGTCGCCGCTGGGCAGCCACGTCAATGCCCACAGCGGCGGCGGCCTGATGGAGGGCGGTTACCTCGGCTTTGCCGGGCTGCAATACGTGCACATGCCATTGCCCGGTCAGCGCCTGGTCGCCTTTCTCAGCGACGGCGCCTTCGAAGAGCAGCGCGGTCCGGACTGGGCGTCGCGCTGGTGGCGCGGCGAGGATTGCGGGCTGGTGGCGCCGATCATGATTGCCAACGGCCGTCGCATCGACCAGCGCACCACGCTGAGCCAGTCGGGCGGTGTCGACTGGCTGCAGGACCACCTGCGACTGAACAGCTTCGAACCACTGTTGATCGACGGCCGCGATCCGGCCGCCTTCGCCTGGGCGATCCTGACCCAGGAGGCGCACCAGCAGCGCTACGCACAACAGGTGGCCAGCGGCGAGCGCGCCTATCCGATCCCCCTTCCCTACGCCATCGCCGAAACGGTCAAGGGTTACGGTTTCCACGGCGCCGGCAGCAATCCCGCGCACAACCTGCCGCTGCCCGGCAACCCGAGCCGTGACGCCGAGTCGGCCCACCTCTTCAACGACGGCGCTGCCCAGCTCTACGTGGCGCCGCAGGCACTGGCCGAGGCCTGCGCCGCGCTGGCCAACCATGACGCCCAGCAGCGACCGCGCGAACGTGACAATGCGCTGGTGACGTTTCGCATCAACGACCCGGTGATGCCCGAACTGCCGTGGCAGGCAGCGGAAAAACAGCGTTCACCCATGGCGGCGATCGACGCGCTGTTCGCCGGGATGGTGCGCGCCAACCCGCAGCTGCGGGTGCGGGTCGGCAACCCCGACGAGATGCGCAGCAACCGCCTCAACGCCTCGCTCGACCTGCTCGGCCACCGCGTCACCGCGCCGGAGCCGGGCATCGCCGAGTCGATCCACGGCGGCGTCATCACCGCGCTGAACGAGGAGGCGGTGGTCTGCGCCGCGCTGGCCAACAAGCAGGGACTCAACCTGGTCGCCAGCTACGAGGCGTTTGCCGTGAAGATGCTCGGCAGCCTGCGCCAGGAGATCATCTTCGCGCGCCACTGCCGGGAAATCGGCCGCGAGCCGGGCTGGCTGTCGGTGCCGATCCTGCTCAGCTCGCACACCTGGGAGAACGGCAAGAACGAGCAGTCGCACCAGGACCCGACA
The DNA here is from genome assembly GCA_964386045.1 of uncultured Verrucomicrobiaceae bacterium. Classification (GTDB taxonomy): domain Bacteria; phylum Pseudomonadota; class Gammaproteobacteria; order Pseudomonadales; family CAMLJR01; genus CAMLJR01. The sequence continues at coordinate 28,515 of CAYLRA010000004.1, forward strand.
CTGGCCGAGGCACTGCTCGGCGAGATGAGCGACACCGCGCCTGTGCTGTTCCCGGTCGATGGCAACAGTGCCATCGCCGCGCTGCAGGCGGTCTACCGCAGCCGCGGCCGCATCGCCGGCATGGTGGTGCCGAAGGCGGAGCTGCCCGAGCAGCTGACGCCGCAGCAGGCGCAACAACTGGTCGCCGATGCCGCGCTCTGTCTCGAACCCGCGCCCGCCGATGCGCCGCAACTGATCGCGATCGGCGCCTACCAGCTGATCGAGGCGCGGCGCGCCTGGCAGCGGCTGCGCGAGCGCGGCGTCGCCTGCGCGTTGTGGGTGGTGATCGAACCGGGCCGGCTGCGTGCGCCGCGCGATCCGCTCGAAGCCGCGTATCTCTCCGCCACCCCGCCACTGCCGCCGGCCTCGGCCAGGGTGCTGTTCAGCCACACCCGGCCCGAGCCGCTGCTCGGCGCGCTGCGCCCGCTCGATCTCGGGCCGCAGCGCTGCGCGGCGCTCGGCTACCGCAACCGCGGTGGCACCTTCGACACCTTCGGCATGCTCTACGCCAACGGTTGCACCTGGGCGCACGGCCTGCTGCAACTGGCGCAGCTGCTGCAGCAGCCGGCCAGCGCCTGGCTCGATGCCGAGGAGCTGGCCGCCGCCGAGGGGCGCGGCGATCCCGAACAGCTGCGTTAGCGGGGACAGAGACAAAACGGGGCGGGGTTGACGCAGGTCAAGGCGCGCAGCCCAACGGCCGCCTGAATATGCACCCAGCACACTCTTTCTGCCCGTGTTGGGAGCCGCGCCATGCAAACCCTCTATCTGCCGTCCGATTTTCACGCCGGTTGCTGCGATCGCTGCGGCCAGCAGGCGCCGGTGGTGCCAGAGATCGGTCCGCAGGCTGAAAACGTCTGCCGCCCCTGTCTGCAGCTGGCATTCGAGCAGGACTATCGCGAATATCGCCAGCTGCTGGCCGGTGCCGCATTACCTCTCGCGCTCTGATCTGTTCCAGCGCGACTTCGATCCGGCCGCCCTCCGCGATCGGTCGATGATCCGTCGCGCCTTTCTCAATATCCCGCTCATATCCCGCTAAACTCCCCCGCCTGTCACCGGTGGCGCTGGCGCCAGTGCTCGCCCGGCGCACACGCAGCGCGCTTTCTGCCCGACACCCGTTTCGTCATCGACCGCGTTGAAATGTGACAAGAAGGTGGTTTTACAACTCTGACTGCATCGTTTGTCCATGCAATCTGGAAAAGCGTTTGATCTGTGTCGATAATTCCCAGGTTTCCGCCCACCTGTCAGCGCCGGCAGGCAACACCGGCACGCTGTCGGCAGTTCTGGCTCGGTAGTAACCTCCTGCGGGGAGGTCGGCCAACCCTACGGAGACGCATCCGCGACGGAAGCGCAAGCCGGGAGAATCAAATGGATGTACTACATGCCCGGTCGCAGTAGCAGCAGGAAGGGACAATACCGCTGGTGGCCGCTGATGCTGTTGACCATGCTCGGCATCTGCGCCGCTCGCGCCAGTGATGACCTGCCGCGCGAATACCGTATCAAGGCGGCCTATCTCTACAATCTGATCAAGTTCGTCACCTGGCCGGACGAGGCGACGATGACTGTCGACGACCCGCTGACGCTCTGTGTCTATGGGTACAACCCGTTCGGCACCTATCTGGAGCGGTTGGAGAGCCGGCACGTGCGCAACCACCCGCTGCGAGTCCGTTATGTGGCCGAGGGCCAGCCCAGCAGCGGCTGCCATCTGCTGTTCATCTCGCAACACAACACCAGCGCGCCGCCCGAGTTGCGGACCCGGAAGGTACCCGACAATGGCATCGCCGTCGCACCGCCGGTGCTGCTCACTGTCAGCGACGACGCCGACTTCCTCAGCCACGGCGGCCTGATCGCACTGGTCGATATCGCCAACAACATCCAGCTCGACATCAACCTGACCCAGGCGCGCCAGCGCGGCCTGCAGTTCAGCGCCAACCTGCTTGAAATCGCCAGGCGGGTGGAGTGACGCCATGACCCGAGGACGCCGCTTCAACTTCAACAACCTCTCGATCAGCTGGAAGCTGATCACGCTGGCACTGACCACCAGCGTGATCAGCCTGCTGGCGGCGATCACCGTCATCGCCGCCTACGACCGCTACAGCCTGCGCAGCGTGCTGGAACAGGAGTTCGGCGTGCTGGCCAGCATCATCGCCAACCGCAGCAGTGCCGCCGTGGTGTTCGAGGACGAGTCGCTGGCGCAGAGCAACCTGTCGGCGCTGCAGTACCGCAACGGCGTCGTGCTCGGCTGCATCTACCGCAACATCAACGCCGACACCGGCGAGAACACGATGGCGCCGGTACTGCTCTCCAGCTACCGGGCGCGCACCGACAAGGTCTGCCCCGACGTGCGCAACACCCCGCGGCCGCGCGTCGCGATCGGCAACGAATACATCGAGGTGCTGCACCCGATCGAGCTCGACGGCAGCCCGGTCGGCATGCTGCTGCTGCGCGCCTCGCTCAGTGAAAGCATGGGGCAGCTGCGCACCAAGCTGCTGATGCTGATCCCGGTGGTGCTGATGGCACTCGGGCTGGCGGCGCTGATCGGTACCCTGCTGTCGCGGCATATCTCGCGGCCGCTGAAGGAGCTGGGCAAAAGCGCCGCGCTGGTCGCCGAACACGACAACTACGCCATCCGCGCCGAACGTTTCAGCAACGACGAAGTGGGCCAGGTGGTCGACTCGTTCAACCACATGCTGTCGGTGATCGAACGCGAGGATGCCAACCTGCGCCAGAGCGAGGAGCGCTTCCGGCTGATCAGCGAGTCGTCGAAGGTCGGCATCTTCCAGCTCGACTCACGCGGCAACTGCACCTACGCCAACGAGGAGATGGCCAGCATCACCGGCCTGTCGATCGACCATCTGCAGAACCACGGCTGGCTCGGCGTGATCCATCCGGACGACAAGCGCCGCGTCACCGACCAGTTCAATCTGCTGCTGCAGAAAGAGCTGCCGATCACGCTCGACTGCAGCCTCTTCCTCGCCGACGGCACGGTCAAATGGATCACCGGCAACATCGCGCCATTGATGGACAGCGAGCGGCAGCAGCGCGGCTTCCTCGGCACCGTCTCCGACATCAGCGAGCTGAAGCAGGCCTACGACCAGCTCGAACAGATGGCCTTCTACGACACGCTGACCGGGCTCGCCAACCGCCGCCTGTTCCGCAACCGCCTCGAACACATGCTGTCGAACATCGCCCGCTCCGGCACCAGCGTGGCGCTGATCCTGCTCGACCTCGACCACTTCAAACACGTCAACGATTCGATGGGGCACGATTCCGGCGATGCGCTGCTGGCGGTGGTCTCGGAACGTCTCAAGCACTGCGTCCGCTTCACCGACACCGTGGCGCGGCTCGGCGGCGACGAGTTCGCCATCATCCTGCCGAATGTGCCGGACACGCTGATGGTCTCGTCGGTTGCCGAGAAAATCCTGCACGCGCTGAGCCGGCCGGTGATGCTCGATGATCAGGAGATCGGCATCAGCGCCAGCCTCGGTATCTCGATGGCGCCGGAGGACAGCGGCAGTGCCGAACACCTGATCAAGAACGCCGACCTGGCGCTCTACCGCGCCAAGGACGAGGGGCGCAACAACTTCAAGTTCTTCACCGCCGAGATGAACACGCTGCTGGTCGAACACCTGAAGCTGGTGCACGACCTGCGGCTGGCGATCGATCAGGAGCAGTTCCGGCTGCAGTTCCAGCCGCAGATCGACCTGCTCAGCGGCCAGCTGGTGGGTTTCGAGGCACTGGTGCGCTGGAGCCATGCGGAACGCGGGATGGTCAGCCCGGTCGACTTCATCCCGGTGGCCGAGGAGACCGACCTGATCGTGCCGCTGGGTCGCTGGATCCTGCGCGCCGCCTGCGCGCAGATGCGCCAGCTCTGCGACGGACAACTGGTCAACAACCGCGCGGTGATGACGGTCAACCTGTCGATCCGCCAGTTCTCCGACCCGATGCTGGTGCGCTTCATCGGCGACACACTGCTTGAGTTCGGCCTCGATCCGTCGCAGCTCGAACTGGAGCTGACCGAGACGGTACTGATGGAGAACCTCGAAGCGACCATCGACATGCTGAACAACATCAAGGCGCTCGGCGTCAGCATGTCGATCGATGACTTCGGCACCGGCTATTCGTCACTGGGCTACCTGAAGCGGCTGCCGGTCAACGTGGTCAAGGTCGACCGCTCCTTTGTCATGGACATTCCGCACGACCGCGACGACATGGAGATCACCGCCGCCGTGGTGGCGATGGCGCACAAGCTGCACTACAAGGTGGTCGCGGAGGGGATCGAGACTCGCGAGCAGTTCGAGTTCCTGCGCGAGATCGGTTGCGATTACGGCCAGGGTTACTACTTCAGCCCACCGCTCTACCCCGAGGCACTGGTCGACTACTGCCGCCAGTACCAGCAGTCGCTGGAGGATGACCTGTCGCGGTTGAGAAGCTAGAACCTCCGAGCGAACCCTCCCCCGTCATTCTGCGACTACGCGCAGAATGACGGTGGGGAATCATCAGCGCACCGTGGGCAGCAACAGCAGCCAGCCGGCGTTGACCAGGAAGTGGGTCAGCACCGCCAGCGACAACACGCCGGTGCGGTAGTAGACCGTGCCGTAGAGCGCCCCCGCCAGCATCGCCAGCAGCGAGAACTCCCAGCCGCGACCGATGTGCACCAGCCCGAACAGCACCGAGGTGATGGCGATCGCCGGCAGCGGTGCCAGATAGAGCATCAGTTCGCGCTGCATCGCACCGCGAAAGAACAGCTCCTCGGCAAAACAGGTCACCATCAGATTGACGAACAACATGGCCAGCACATAACGCGGCCACTGTGGCTCGACCGGGTGACCGAGCAGCAGGACCAGCGCAAACAGCGCCAACGCCCCCGCCGGCACGATCCAGAGGTACTGCCACGACTGTTTCTGCGGGTGGAACTGCGCCGCGATCAGCGCCAGCAGCAGCCCCGCATAGGCCTTGTCGAGGCGGAAGTCGAACGGCAACAACCGTCCGCCCTCCTCCCACCAGCGCGACCACAGCGGCACATCATCGAAACCCGGCACCAGATGAAAACCGGCCAGCAGGCCGAGCAGCATGCCGCCGTAGCGAATCTGCCGGCGCCAGCGCTGGCTGACGTTCATGTAGAGCGTCGCCACCACGGTGAAGCAGACCATCGCGCCAATCGCCGTCGGCACCGCGACGAAACCGCCGGCGGTGAAACCGAGCAGACCGATCACCATGGCCGTGGCCAAGTGCGGCACCAGCGCGCGGCGACCGGTATCGATGACCCACAGCGCAAAGAACACCGAACCGGCGTAGAGCGCCAGGAACAGGTTGGCGAGCCAGAGCGGGGAGTCGGTCATCGTGCGCACCCCATGCGATCAGGGCGGCGCATGAGGGAAAAACCAACGGGAAAAGTGCGAGTGAGAGCGTTCGACATGGGCGGCCTGATCCGGGCAGAGGCGCGTCGATTATACGCACCCCGCCACGGCCGCCGCCCTGTGTGAAGAGGGTTTCCTGTTCAGCCGTTCATCAACGCCGACAGTCGCACGTCGACACCGAGCACTCGCGCCAGCACGCCGTCGTCACGCAGGACCGGCACCGCGATGGTGAAGCAGAAGGCGTCGGTGGCGCTGGAGCGATAGACCTCGCTGATGAAGCTGCATCCGCTGTCACGCACGGCGCGGAACCAGGGGCGCTGCGACCAGTCGGCACCGCGCATGCTGTCGCTGCTCACCTGCCGCACATCGCCGGCAAACAGGTTCTCGCTGAGCTGACGACCGCTGTCGCCGACCAGATAGAGCAGTTCGAAACGCGGATCGCGCTGCAGTGCCTCGCGCATCGCCGCCTCGACCCGCGCCAGATCGCCGTCGCGCAGCGCCGGCTGCTGCGACAGCCGCTCCACAGCCGACAGCACCTCGGCATGGGGATCGAGACGAAAACCGCCGAGTCCCGCCAGCAGTCGGTCACTCTCGCTGCGTACCGCCTCGCCGTGGCCATGCACCTGCTCGGCCTTGACCAGCAGGTCGGCGGCCACCGCTGAAATGGTATGGACATCGCTGTTGACGCTGCGCAGTGCCGCGCCGATCTGCTCGGTGCTGGAGGCGATCGCGCTCACCTCCTGATCGAGCCGATCCATCGCCTGGCGCGACTGCGCGAGACGCTCATCGATGCGCTCGATACCGGCGCGACCGTCGGCCACCGCCAGTCGCATCGCCTGACCGGCGCTGTTGAGCAAACGAACCTCGGCGCGAAACGCATCGATGATGTTCTCGACCTGTACCGTCGCCTCGGTGGTGTGGCCGGCCAGCCGCCGCACCTCCTCGGCCACCACAGCGAAACCGCGCCCCTGGGCGCCGGCGCGCGCCGCCTCGATGGCTGCGTTCAGTGCCAGCAGATTGGTCTGGCCGGAGATGCTGGCGATGACGCCGATTACCCGTCCCACCTCCTCCAGCTGCATGCCGAGGCGGTCGATCGCCGCGAACAGCTGCTCCTCGCCGGTGCCGATCACACCCATCTGCTGCTGCAGTACCTGACCATCGTTCTCGCAGTCGCGAATCGATCGCGCCACATCGGCGGAGAGATCGACGACACGCACGGCGGCCGGCACCAGCTCGCTGTTCAGCGTCGTCGTCACCTGCTCGCTGGCACTGGCGATCATCTCCGACGACTGCGCCAGCTCACGCCCCTGCCGCTCGCTGTCGCGTGCGATCGCCACCAGCCGCGGTGCCTGCGCGGCGATCCCCACCGCCGCCGCGACGCTGCCACCGATACGACTGCGCAGCGCCGCCAGAAAGCGGTCGAGCCGCCGCTCCCAGCCACCGCTAGCGGGCAGCCGCACGGAGAGATCCATCTCCTCGCAGGCACGCCGCACCGGCGCGCTGTCGAACGCGGTGCCGCCTTTGAACCAACGCATGGCCACCTCCCGGAGATCAGGGTCAGGGTTTCGCATCCGCTGCATCCGGTCGTCGCAATGGCCTGCCGTTGCCATCGGTCTGGAATTCAGACTTCTTCCAGTAATTGGGATAAGCAAATTGGACGCCAAGCTGGAAATTAAAACCCATTCGCTTTATTCCGTTACATCCTCGGGGCCAGCTTGCCGCGTTCTGCACGGTCACCACATCGCGGCAGCGTGACACGCACCGCTTTGCGCCGATGCGCACCACTGCTGGGCACCCTCGATGCTGGGAAAAAGCCGATATGGAGAAGCCGGGAGAAGTGATGTCGGCAAAACTCAGGCAATAAAAAAGGGCGGATCGCTCCGCCCTTGCTCGCCTCGACGCCGACGTCAGATATCTTTCAGCGATCCGATCAGGTCGAGGATCGCCTTCTTGCCGTCGCCGTAGAGCATCAGCGTGTTGTCCTTGGCGAACAGCGGGTTCGGCAGGCCGGCGAAACCGGAGCCGAGGCTGCGCTTGACCACGATGACGGTCTTGGCCTTGTCGACGTTGAGGATCGGCATGCCGTAGATCGGGCTGCCCTTGTCCTCGCGCGCCATCGGGTTCACCACATCGTTGGCGCCGATGATGATGGCAACATCGGTCTGCTCGAAGGTCGGGTTGACCGTATCCATGTCGAGCAGCTTGTCGTAGGCGATCTCGGCCTCGGCCAGCAGCACGTTCATGTGGCCCGGCATGCGACCGGCGACCGGGTGGATGCCGAACTCGACCACCGTGCCGCGCCTCTCCAGCACGTCGGTCAGGTCGCGCACCGCGTGCTGCGCCTGCGACATCGCCATGCCGAAGCCCGGCACGATGACGACACGACGCGCGGTGTCGAGCAGCATCGCCACCTCGTCGGCCGAGGTCGACTTGACCTTGCCCTGGTAGACATCGTCGGCATTGATCGCTTCCGCCCCTTCCGCCATCTTGCCGAACAGCACGTTGAGCAGCGAACGGTTCATCGCCTTGCACATGATCTGCGTCAGGATCAGGCCGGAGGCGCCGACCAGCGAACCGGTGATGATCAGCGCGCTGTTGTCCATGACGAAACCGGCGGCCGACGCGGCGATACCGGAATAGGCATTCAGCAGCGCGATGACCACCGGCATGTCGGCGCCGCCGATCGGAATGACCAGCAGCACACCGAGCAGCAGCGCGGCGGCCAGCAGCGCCCACAGCACCGTGTCCGCGGTCGGCTCCTTCACCAGCCAGACGATGGCGACGATCGATCCGATCAGCAGCACCGCGTTGACCAGCCGCATGCCGGGGAAGCCGAGCGGACGGCCGGGCAGGATCTCCTGCAGCTTGCCGAACGCCACCAGCGAGCCGGTCAGCGTCACCGCGCCAATCAGCACGGCGAGGCCGGTGGCGACCATCGTCACCACCCCGACCGCACCGCCCTGCGTCGCGGTCGCGGCCAGTACCTGCTGCGCCGCTTCCAGCAGCGACGCCGGCTGCTGCGTCATCACATGCAGTGACTTCGTGTACTCGGCGGCGGCCACCGCCACCGACGCGCCACCGCCGAAACCATTCAGCAGCGCCACCAGCTGCGGCATCGCCGTCATGCGGATCTTCACCGCCAGCACGATGCCGATCAGGGTGCCGATCAGCGCACCGGCGATGATCCACTCGAAGCTGATGATGTTGCGGTCGAACAGCGTCACCACCACGGCAATCAGCATGCCGAGGGCCGACAGCTGGTTGCCCAGCACGGCGGTCTTCGGCTTGGTCAGACCCTTGATGCCGACAATGAACAGCACCGCGGCGATCAGGTAGGCAATTTCAATCAGATTGGCATTCATCGCTTACTTCCTTTTGAACATTGCCAGCATGCGGTTGGTCACCAGGAAGCCGGCGACCACGTTGATGGTGGCGAGCACCACCGCGATGAAGCCGAGAATGCTGACCAGCGCGCTGTCGCCGTGGCCCGCGACCAGCAGCGCGCCGACCAGCGTGATGCCGGAGATGGCGTTGGTGCCGGACATCAGCGGCGTGTGCAGCGTCGGCGGCACCTTGTTGATCAGCTCGACGCCGAGAAAAATGGCGAGCACGAACAGCGTCAACTGCATGACAAACAGTTCCATGGTTTTTCTCCGGTCAGGCCGCAGCGATCGGCGCCAGGCCGAGCAGGTCGCGCATGCGTTTGTGGATGACGTCGCCGCCGTGGGCGATGACAGTCTCGGCAACGATCTCGTCGCTGAAATCGAGGGCCAGCGCACCTTCCTTGTCGATCAGGTGCAGCAGCGTGTTCTCGATGTTCTTGCCGTACATCTGCGAGGCGTGGAAGGCGACGGTCGAGGCGACGTTGATCGGGCCGAGGATGGTGACGCCGTTGACGACCACCTCTTCACCGGCCCGGGTCAGCTCGCAGTTGCCACCGCGCTCGGCGGCGAGGTCGATGATGACGCTGCCCGGCTTCATCCGCTGCACATGCTCGGCGGTGACCAGGATCGGCGACTTGGCGCCGGGCACCGCCGCCGTGGTGATGACGATGTCCTGCTGCGCCAGCACGTCGCCCATCAGCTTGCGCTGCAGCTGCAGGAACTCGTCGCTCTGCCTGGCGGCATAGCCGCCCTTGCCCTCGGCCTGCTCGGTCGGCAGGTCGAGTTCGATCGGCTTGGCGCCGACCGACAGGATCTGCTCGCGCGCGGCCGGGCGCACGTCGTAGGCCTCGACGATGCCGCCGAGACGCCGCGCCGTCGCACAGGCCTGCAGGCCGGCGACACCGGCACCCATGATGAAGACGCGGGCGGCGTTCAGCGTGCCGGCGGCGGTCATGTTCATCGGGAACATGCGACCGCTGGTCGAGGCCGCGATCAGCACCCCCTTGTAGCCGGCGATCATGCCGTTGGTGGAGAGCACGTCCATGCTCTGCGCACGGGTGATGCGCGGGATCAGCTCCATCGCCACGGCAGTGACGCCGCTCTGCGCCAGCTGCTGCGCGACCGCCGGATTGCCCAGCGGATCCATCATGCCGATCACCAGCTGGCCGCTGCGCAGCAGCGCGAGGTCGTCATCGCCATTGCTGCGATTGAGGCCAATGCTCTGCACCTGGGCGATGATCTGCGCGCGCGCGAACAGCGCGGCGCGATCCGGCTCCAGCTGCGCGCCGGCGTCGGCGTAGGCGGTGTCGGGGTAACCGGCGATCTGCCCGGCACCACTCTCGACCACCACTTCACGCCCTTTCTTGACCAGTGCGGCGACGTTGGCCGGCGTCAGCGCGACCCGGCGCTCGCCCGGGCAGATCTCCCGCGGGACTCCAATGATCACTCTCTCGTCTCCTCGAATGAGCGAAGGCGGCACGAGGCCGCCCACGGTTCAGGGCTGTTCAGCGACAGCTTTGGTGTCAAAGGGGCGCTACTCTACTGATGCGCGGCGCGGCTTCCAATACATCGAGCCAATTTAACGGGTCGATGTGTCGCGATCAGGCCACTTTCATTGGCCTGAGCGCTCAGCTGGCACTCGATACGCCTGCTTTTTGACCAGCGCGCCAGCAGGCCGCGCCGGAAACAGGTCATCGTCACTCGTCGCCTCACCACTCCTTCGCACCGCGACCGCGCTTGGTATCGGCGCGCTCACGCTTGTGTTGCAGGCGACGCTCCTTGGACGCGCTCGTCGGGCGCGTTGGCCGGCGCGGCTTCGGTGCCAGCCAGACCGTCGCGATCATCGCGCGCAGTTTGTCGATGCAATCGGCGGCGTTGCGCCCCTGATCGCGATGGCGATCGCTGGTGATGAGCAGCGCTCCGTCGCTGGTCAGGCGGCTGGCATAACGTTGCAGGAAACGGTCGCGCACGGCCTCCGGCAGCACCCGCGACGTGACCGGATGCCAGCGCAGCACCGCCTTGCTGTTGACCTTGTTGACGTTCTGGCCGCCGGCGCCGGAGCTGCGAACGTAACTGAATTCGAGCTCATCCTGCGGCAGGTCGATGGTCGGGGTGCTCATCGCGGTTCGGCCGCCGGTTCTGTCCGGGTGTGGCCTACCCAGTGCGCCAGCGTCGCGTACATCACCGGGGGATCAACCGGCTTGGCGACAAAGTCGTTGATGCCGGCGGCGATGCCGTTGACCTGCTCCGCCGGGTCGATGCTGGCGGACATGCCGATCACCGGCAGCTGCTTCAGCGGCAGCCGCTGGCGAATCCTGCGAGTCGTTTCGGCACCGCCGATGCCCGGCAGCATCTCGTCCATCAGCACCCCGTCGAAGGTGTCGCGCTCCAGCAACTCAAGCCCCTCCTCGCCGCTGCCGGCGACGACCACATGCGCCCCGACCTGCGCCATCAATGCCACCGCCAGCTCCTGATTGACCCGGTTGTCCTCGACCAGCAACCAGCGCGTGCCGGCCAGGCGGCGGCGAATCTCGGCAGCGTCGAGCTGCGGTCGAACGTCGCTGCGCGCGGGACTACCCGCGCCTGCCACCGCAAGCGACAGCACGAGCGAAAAGGTGCTGCCCTCGCCTTCGCGACTGTCGACGGCGATGCGCGACCCCATCATGCCCGCCAGTCGCTGGCTCAGCGGCAGTCCGAGGCCGGTGCCGCCGAAACGGCGCGCGATCGATCGATCGGCCTGTGCATACGGGGTGAAGATGCGTTCGATCTGCGCGGTGCCGAGACCGATGCCACTGTCCTGAACCGCGACGCGCAGTGTCACCCGATCACCGCTGTGCCCGATCTGGCGCACTGTCAGTCGCACGAAACCCCGCGCCGTGAACTTCACCGCATTGGCCAACAGGTTGAGCAGTATCTGGCGCAGCCGCAACGGATCGCCGAGCAGCCGCGCCGGAATGGCCGGATCACGCGCCACTTCCAGCGCCAGCCCCTTCTCCTCGGCCACCTGCCGCACCAGGTCGACGGCACCGTCGATCACATCGTCGAGTTCGAAGTCGACGCGATCGAGTTCGAGGCGCCCGGCATCGAGTTTCGACAGGTCGAGGATGTCGTCGATGATGGCGAGCAGCGACTGCGCGGCGCGATGGATCCGAGTGGCCTGCTGCTGCGTGGCCGCACTCTCGCCCTGCTGCTTCAACAGATGCGACATGCCGAGGATCGCGTTCATCGGCGTGCGGATCTCGTGGCTGATCTGCGCGAAGAACTGGCGCTTGGCTTCGCCGGCCAGCTCGATCGCCTCCTTCTCCACCGCCAGGCGCTGGCTGGTGCGCTCGCTCTCTTCACGGCGCGCGATTTCGTCGCGCAGCGACACCCGCATCGCATTGATCGACTCCACCAGCGTATCGAGTTCGTCGCCGCAGCGGCCGCGACGCGCCAGTCCCAGCTGCTCGTCGAGCCGCGCCACGTTGAGCCGCGCCATGAACGCCGCCACCTGCGACAGATGGCGGAACAGCAGCCAGCGCAGCCCCAGCACGATGGCCGCGACCAGCACCAGCGAACGCGCCAGCTCGGTCAGGCCAATGCGCAACGCCAGCCGATACAGCCTTGCGTGCAGCGCCTGCAGCGACGCCTCCACCTCCAGCGTGCCGAGTCTCTCGCCGACGGTGGCATCGGCATCGCTCATCATCAGCGCATAGCGTCGTTGCACCACCGGCCATGCCGGCGGCTCAGGCAGCGTGGCGACCGACTCGCCCCACCGATCCAGCTCAAACGGGAAGCGACCGCGCACGGCGACATGGGAGATATTCGGCAGCCGGGCAATGCCGGCCAGCTGTTTTTCGATCAAATGCGGGTCGAGTGCCCACACCGCGGCGGTCAGCGCCGGCAGGTGCGTCGTTTCGATCTGGGCGAGATCGCGCTGCAACGTTTCCATCTCGGCGCGATATTCGGTGTGAATCTGCCAGGCAGCGCTGCACAACGCCACCAGCAGGCTGATCGACAGAATCAGAACGGTCATCGACCGCGATATGGAGGCCTGCATAAATCCCTTCTACGCCAACTCGACTATCAGTGACATCGGTCGGTCGACGACCAAGCCCCGGAGCGGCTCTATTTATGATCTACACTCGCTGCGCCCGTATCGTATCCAGATCGCCGTGGGCCGTGAAGCAGACAGCAGGTATTCGAAGGAACGTCCCATGCAACGACTCGCGGTTTTCTGCCTCGTCTGGCTGGCACTCTCTCTTGCCCACGCCGACACCACGATCCGCTATCCGCGCGCCGACAGCGATGCCGACCGTCGCAACGACTACCCTCTCGAACTGCTGCAACTCGCACTGCGTGAAGCGGGTTCAGAGGCACTGTTGCTGCCCTCCGACCAGACCATGACGCAGGAGCGCAGCTTCAGCGAACTGCGCAGCGGAAAAAACCTGCAGATCCTCTGGGCGATGACCACGCGACAGCGCGAGGAGCAGGCGCTGCCGATCCGCGTGCCGATCTACAAGGGACTGATCGGCTGGCGACTGGCGCTGGTACACGCCAGCCAGAGCAACCTGCTCGCCGACGTTTACAGCGTTGCCGACCTGGCGGAGCTACGGGCGGGACAGGCGCGCGACTGGCCCGATGCCGACATCCTGCGCGCCAATCAACTGCAGGTGGTCACCACCTCGGGCTACGCCAACCTGTTCAGCATGCTGGGCCAGGGGCGCTTCGACTACATGCCACGCTCGATCGAGGAGATCTGGGCCGAGGCGCGCGCGCACCGTGCCGACGGCGTCATCGTTGACCAGCACATCGTCATCCACTACCCCGCCGCGGTCTATTTCTTCGTCAGCCGATCGAACCCCGAACTGGCCGAGACGATCGGCATCGGCCTCTATCGCGCCATCGAGAACGGCAAGTTCGACCGCCTGTTCTACAGCCATTTCTCCGAAGCCATCGAGCAGGCGAGGCTCGGCCATCGCCGCGTCATCGAACTCGACAATCCGTCGCTGCCGGAGTCGACGCCGCTGAAGAACAAACGGCTCTGGCTGCGCTTTCCGCGCACATCGGCGGTCGGCCCCGCCACGCGGGTGCGTGCCAATCCCGGCTGATCCATTCGACCCCACCGACCGCCCCGGTTGAATTCACCGTTCACGCCGGTTAGGTTTGCCGATCCCTTTACCGAGGCTGTGCGACCGCAACTCATGAACTTCTGGCGCAATCGAGAAGATCCCTCCGTCAAGCTGACGGTCGAGGCCGAACTGTGCTCGCCGCTGGCATCGGTGCAGCTGGTCGACCTCGATCTCGCCAGTTCGGTGGAGGACGAGCTGGCCGAACCCGGTGTTTATCGTCTCGACCTCGGCCTGATGCCACGTCCCGCCGACGCGCGCATGCGTTTCTCGCACCACTGGGCGCGCCATCGCTTCAAGCGCCCCGGCCACCTGTTCCTGCTGCCGCCCGATGAAGTGGTGCAGTTCAGGAGCGGCGTTGGTCGGCAGCGCATGGTCATCTGCCGACTGCTGACAACCTCGCTGGAGCAGTGGCTGGAACGGGATATCCACTGGACCGCGCCGCGCCTCGACGCCAGCCTCGACATCACCAACAGCCGCATCCGCAATCTGCTGCTGCGTCTCGGTGAGGAGGCGCGCAACCCCGGCCTCGCCAGCGACCTGCTGCTGGAGTCGACGGTGATGCAACTCGCCGTCGAACTGCTGCGCCACTACGAGGGCATCAGTGAACCGATCGCCAGCGGCGGACTGGCCGAGTGGCGCCTGCGCCTGATCGACGAACGGCTGATTGAAGAGCTGCGCGCACCGACACTGACTGAACTGGCCGCGCTGTGCCGTCTCTCCGTGCGCCAGCTCTCGCGCGGCTTCTTCAACAGCCGCGGCACCTCGCTTGGCCAGTACGTGATGCAGCAGCGGCTGGAGCGCGCCAAGGGGATGCTGGAGGCCGGCGACAGCGTCAAGGCGATCGCCTACAGCCTCGGCTTCCAGTCGCCATCGAGCTTCTGCTATGCCTTCCGCAAGGCGCTCGGCACCACGCCCGGCCAGTTCCGCCAGACACTCAACTGATCGCCCATCGCGCCGGCTGCTTTCAGATATCCACGCAGGAATTCGATACCGCCAGTCGTTGCGCACTTCCACTCTCCGTCCGACAGTGTGTCTATCCACCCGTCACTTTGCGGGTATCGACCAGATGCAGGAGCCGAGATGAGCCATACACTTTCACAATCCTTCAATCTCGCCGGCAAGGTGGCGCTGGTCACCGGCGGTGCCAGCGGTATCGGCACCGGCATCGCCACCACGCTGGCGGAGGCCGGCGCCACCGTCGTCATCGCCGACCGCCATCTCGACGCGGCAACCCGCCTGGCCGACGAGCTGCGCCAGGCGGGCTGGTCCGCGGGCAGCGTGGCGATCGAACTGGCCGACGAAGCCTCCATCGTTCGCGCCTGCGCGGAGGTGATCGAAACCTTCGGCGCACCGTGGATTCTGATCAACAACGCCGGCATCCAGGATCGCCAGCTGCTGCTCGACGGCACCGCCGAGGAGTGGGACCGGATGAACGCGATCAACGCACGCGCGCCCTTTCTTCTAACGCGGGAGATTGGCCGCGCGATGGTGACCAGGGGTGAAGGCGGTCGCATCGTCAACGTCGCGACCGCCGGCCTGCGTGGATCGGTGGTCAAGGGGCTGGCCGCCTATGTCGGCTCGAAGGGCGCGTTGCAGGCACTGAGCCAGATCAGCGCCTTCGAGCTGGCCGAACATGGCATCACCGTCAATACCGTGCTGCCCGGCGCGGTACCGACGGCAGGTGCAATCAACGCGCAGGGGCCGGCGCCGGACGGCCCGGCACGGCGCCCGCTGCCGCTGGGAAAAATCTGCGACCCGCGCGACATCGCCGCGGCGGTCTATTTCTTCGCCACACCGGCGGCGCGTTACATCACCAATCAGGTGATCGCCGTCGATGCGGGCTTTTCGGTGACGTGAGGAGAGAAACATGAGCCGACTCGGCATCGAACTGCTCAGCGTTTACGGCATGTCCCCGGTAGATCAGGTGATGCTCGCGGCCGAACTCGGCTGCGGCCACATCTCCACCGGCCTCATGCAGCTGCCGATGAACCCCTTCGATTTTCCGGGCTGGTCGCTGCGCGATGACCTCGTGTTACAGCGCGAGATGAAAGCGGTGCTGGGCGAAACCGGCGTCTCGATCTCACTCGGTGAAGGCTTCGGTGTGCGCGCCGGCATGGAGATCGCTGATCGCGCCGCCGACCTCGACCTGATGGCCGAACTCGGCGCGCGCGGTGTTGGCGGTGTCTGCATGGAGCCCGACCTCGCGCGCGGCCTCGATCAGTTTGCGCAGCTCAACGAGATGGCCCAGCAGCGCGGCATGCTGACCACGCTCGAATTCGCACCGATGCAGGCAGTTGGCGATCTCACCACCGCACTCGCGTTCGTGAAACAGATCGACAGCCCGAACTTCCGCCTGCTGATCGACGCCATGCACTGTTGTCGCTCCGGCAGCACACCCGACGATATCGCCGCGCTCGATCCGGCGCTGATCGGCTACTTCCAGCTCTGCGATGTGCCACGCAACCCCACCCTTCCCGACTACATGCAGGAGGCGATGCGCGCGCGCCTGATCCCCGGCGAGGGCGAACTGCCGCTATCGGAATTGTTGGCGGCAATACCACAAGATATTCCGGTCGGACTGGAAGTGCCGAACCTGATCGCGGTGAAGTGTCGAGCCGAGCTTGTTGACCATCTCAGGAGGGCAGTCTCGGCAGCGCGTGCGCTGCTCGGCGATCAGTAATCGCGCACAGATGCCTCGCGCTATCTTTGCCCCCGGATTGAGGCTAGTCTGCGACCGCCCCACCCCCTCTCAGCCGACCGAAGAGCAATGCCATGAGCAAAGGCCAGGACAGCAAGAAAGAGACGAAAAAGAAGCCGGAAAAAACCATGAAGGAAAAAAAGGAAGCGAAGAAGGCCAAGAAAGCCGACAGAAACAGCTGAGTATCGCGAAGAAGATCATCGGAGTGGTGCCCGGGGCGGGAATCGAACCCGCACGAAAGTCGCCTTTCGAGGGATTTTAAGTCCCTTGTGTCTACCAGTTTCACCACCCGGGCGTGAGCGGTGTCGTCCGTGGAGAGGGCTGAGCACTTCGGCAGAAGGCACAAAGGCTCGAAGGTGGAGGCGCGAGCCGGAATCGAACCGGCCTAGACGGATTTGCAATCCGCTGCATAACCACTCTGCAATCGCGCCTGAAAGATGGAGCGGGAAACGAGGCTCGAACTCGCGACCTCAACCTTGGCAAGGTTGCGCTCTACCAACTGAGCTATTCCCGCATTGCTTGTGTGACGGAGCCGGCCGGGCCGGTGTCGAAGCAGGCGCTCATTGTAGGGGCTGGCTTTTTGCTGTCAAGAAATCGCTGTAAATGGCTGATTTATTGATCAGATACCCGAAAAGCCGCCCCTCACTGATGGCGCATCATCTCCGGCCAGGCGGCGCGCAGATAGACGATCATCGACCAGAGTGTCAGTAGCGCGGCGCCGTAGAGCAGGAAGCCGCAAACCACGTGCAGCAGCTCGTGACTGTTCTTCTCGATCAGCAGGTAGCCGACAATGGCAACCATCTGGAGTGCCGTCTTGATCTTGCCGATGTAGGAGACGGCGACGCTGGTGCGCTTGCCCACCTCGGCCATCCACTCGCGCAGCGCGGAGATGACGATCTCGCGGCCGATGATCACCATCGCCGGCAGGCTGAACCACCAGGCGGCGTAACGCTCGGCCAGCAGCACCAGCGCGATCGCCACCATCAGTTTGTCGGCAACCGGATCGAGGAAGGCACCGAAGCGGGTCGCCTGATTGAGGCGGCGCGCCAGGTAGCCGTCGAGCCAGTCGGTGAAGCCGGCCAGCCCGAAAACGGCAGCCGAGGCGAGATAACTCCATCTGGCATCGAGGTAGAACAGCGCGACGAAGACCGGGATCAGCGCCACGCGCAACCAGGTCAGGGCATTCGGAATATTGATGCTGCGACTCACCCCGTGCACTCCTGTTCCATCTGCACCTGTTCCATCTGCAACAACAGCGCTTCCAGCGCCCGGGTGTTGGCCTCGCAATGGTCGAGACCGGCGCGAATGACATCGGCGGACTGCACGTAGCGATGGCGGGTGTCGAGCTCATCGGCACCGTGCTCGACCATGCCGGCGATCATCTCGGGTGAATTTTCCAGATGGAATTGCAAACCGACCACGCGGTCGCCGTGAATGAAGGCCTGATGCCGGGTGCCGGCACTGGAGGCCAGCAGCGTGGCGCCGGCGGGCAGGTCGAACGTATCGCCATGCCAGTGGAAAACGGTGAAGGGGTCGGGCATCGCCCCCAGCAGCGGATGCGACCGGCCCGCCTCGCTCTTCGTGATCGGCAGCCAGCCGATCTCCTTCTCCGGGCCAGGGTAGACACGCGCACCGAGCACATGGGCGATCAGCTGTGCACCGAGGCAGATACCCAGCACACACTTGCCACTGTCGATGGCGGCGCGGATGGTCGCCTTCTCGTCCGCCATCCAGACATGTCTGTCGTCGTCACAGGCGCCCATTGGGCCACCCATGACGATCAGCCAGTCGTACTGGTCCGGCGTCGGAAACGGATCGCGCGCGAAGGTGCGGGTCAGCGACAGCCGATGGCCGCGCGCGATTGCCCACGGCTCGATATTGCCGAGCCCTTCGAAGCGGACATGCTGGATGTAGTGGATGCGCAGCGACATAAATACCCGAAACAGCGTCAAGGGTTTAACGGCAGGCGACCATCATAACCAAGCAGGGTTGGATACGTCACCGCGACAACGACCGGCAGCGGTGCTCATCGCTTCAGTGTGTGTGCAGCGCCGCGTGAATCTCCTGCGCCAGCGTCTCACTGATACCGGGCACGCGGCACAGCTCTTCGGGACTTGCCGCGGTGATCCCCTGCAGCCCGCCGAAGTGACGCAGCAGCTCACGCCGCCGTTTCGGACCGACACCGGGAATCCGCTCCAGAATCGACTCACCGCGTTTCTTGTCGCGCCGCGCCTTGTGGCCGGTGATGGCGAAACGGTGTGCCTCGTCGCGGATGTGCTGGATCAGGTGCAGCGCGGCCGAGTCACGCGGCAGCGTCTGCTCGGTATTGAGATCGGGACGGATCAGCACCTCCATGCCGGCCTTGCGATCCGGCCCCTTGGCGACGCCGACGATCAGCACTTCGGTGATCTGTAGCTCTTCCAGCACCTTCACCGCCTGCGCCACCTGCCCCTTGCCGCCGTCGATGAACAGGATGTCGGGCAACTTGCCGTCGCCCCGTTTCAGGCGCGAGTAGCGGCGCGACAGTGCCTGCGCCATCGCCGCGTAGTCGTCGCCGGGCGTAATACCCTCGATATTGAACTTGCGGTAGTCCGACTTCAGCGGGCCACCGGTATCGAACACCACGCAGGAGGCCACCGGTGCCTCGCCGCTGCTGTGGCTGATATCGAAACATTCGAGCCGCTCCGGCATCGCATCAAGGCCGAGCGCCTCCTGCAACGCCTCGAAGCGCTGCAGCTGGGTCTGCTTGCTGGCGATGCGGCTGAGCAGGTTCTGCTCGGCGGTGGTGGCGGCCAGTGCCTGCCACCGGGCGCGGGTGCCGCGACAGCGCGTGGTGATCGCCACCTTGCGGCCGCGCGCTTCGGCAAAGGCGGCCTCCACCACCTCGGTGCCGGGCAACTCGTGGCTCAACAGCAGCTCGCGCGGAATCTCCTGCTCATTGCTTGCGCCCAGGTAGTGCTGAACCAGGAACGCTTCGAGTACATCGGCCTCGGTTTCGTCGAGATGGACGCGCGGGAAATAGCTGCGGCTGCCGAGAATACGACCGTCACGCACGTAGAGCAGCTGCACGCAGGCGAGCGAGGCGCGCAGCTGGCAGGCGACGATGTCGAGGTCGCCGCTCTCCCCTTCGATGTACTGCTTTGCCTGCACCTGCTGCAGCTGCTGGATCTGGTCGCGCAGCTCGGCAGCGCGCTCGAACTGCAGGTTCGACGCCGCCTGCTCCATGCGATCGGCCAGCTCGGAGACCAGCTGGCCGCTCTGCCCGCTCAGGAACATCTCGGAGTGGCGCACATCCTCGGCGTACTCGTCGGCGCTGACGATGCCGACACAGGGGCCGCTGCAGCGGCGGATCTGGTACTGCAGGCAGGGGCGCGAGCGGTTGCGGAAGAAGCTGTCCTCGCACTGGCGCACGCGGAACACCTTCTGCAGGAAAGCGAGCGTTTCGCGCACCGCGCCGGCGCCGGGATAGGGACCGAAGTAGCGCCCTTTTCCCGTTTTGGCGCCGCGATGCAGCAACAGCCGCGGATAGTCGTGCGCCGACAGAAAGATGTAGGGGAAGGATTTGTCGTCGCGCAGCACGATGTTGTACGGCGGACGGTACTGCTTGATCAGGTTGTGTTCGAGCAGCAGCGCTTCGGTTTCGGTGTTGGTGACGGTGACCTGGATCTGGCGGATGCGCGCCACCAGCGCCATCGTCTTCGCTTCCAGCCCGCTGGCGCGAAAGTAACTCGACAGCCGCTTGCGCAGGCTCTTCGCCTTGCCGACATAGAGCACCGCGCCGGCGCCGTCGAGCATCTGGTAGACGCCGGGCTTCAGCGTGACGCTTTTCAGAAAGGTCTGGTGGTCGAACGGGGAATCGGTGGACATCGGGCGGCGCAGGGAGCAGCGGTAACGGAGCAAAAGCCTATCACGGCTGCGTCTGTGCACCGGCCTCGATCAGGCCATGGCGGATCGCCAGCCGGGTCAGCTCGACATCGCCACTGATATTGAGCTTTTCGAAGACGCGATAGCGGTAGCTGTTCACCGTCTTCGGCGAGAGGTGCAACTGATCGGCGATATCCTGCACCCTGGCGCAGTTGACCACCATCAGCGCAATCTGCAGTTCGCGTTCGGAGAGTTGCTCGAACGGCGAATCCGGCGCCGGCGGTTCGAACTGGCGCAGCGCCAGCTGCTCCGCCACCCCGGCGCTCAGGTAGCGCTGTCCCGCCACCACTCGGCGGATGGCCTGCACCATATCGGTGAACGGCGTCCCCTTGGTGACGAAACCGGCGGCGCCGGCCTGCAGCAGGCGCGCCGGGAACAGTGCGTCGTCACAGGCACTGACCGCGATGACGCGCACGCCGGGCTGCTGCCGCACCAGCGCACGGGTCGCTTCGAGTCCGCCGATGCCGGGCATCTTCACATCCATCAGCACCACGTCGGGCTGCAGTTCGCGGCAGAAGCGCAGCGCCTCTTCCCCGGTGGTGGCCTCGCCAACCACCTGCATATCGGTGACGTCGGCGAGCATGCGGCCCAGCCCGGTGCGAACCAGGTCGTGGTCGTCGGCAATCAGGATGGAGATCATCGTTTGTCCTCCGGCACAACTCGGAGCGGAGCGGGCTGCGGCGCGCACATTACCAATGCAACCTCTCTTCCAACAGCTGCCAGCGAGCGGCAGGGACAGCCGTTCGTGAAATGGGTCACAACGTGAAAATTTGACGATAGGTCAGGCTGATCCGTCCCGCCAGTGGCCGCCGGCTTTTTGGCAGTTCGCCGCCCTGCCGCAGCCAATGCGCGAACGGTTCAGCACTCGCCATGAACCGTCGGCTCCAGCGCCAGCGCGACGCCAAAGCGCGCCAGCACGTCGGCCTGGATCGCTGCCGCCAGCTGCAGTAGCGCCTCGCCATCACCCGGTCCGGCGCCGTCGCGGTAGTGGATCAACACGATCGCCTGCTGCCCGTGCACACCGACCGATCCAACCCTCCGCCCCTTCCAGCCGCAGCGATCGACCAGCCAGGCGGCCGGCAGCTTGACGCCCTCTCCCGCCGCCGGAAACTGCGGCAGGTCGGGATAATCAGCGCGCAGGCGCTCGAACCGGTCACGGCTGACCACCGGATTCTTGAAGAAGCTGCCGGCATTGGGCAGCAGCACCGGGTCGGGCAGACGGCTCTGGCGGATCGATCGCACCGCCGCCTCGACCGCCAGCGCATCGGGCGACTCATTGCCGGCCAGCGCCTCGCGCAGCGCCGGGTAGTGCAGCACCGGCTGGAACTGGCGGTTGAGTCGCAACCGGATCGCCGTGATGACGAAACGATCACGCAGTTCATGCTTGAAGATCGAGTCGCGATAGCCGAAGCGACAGTCGGCGGCGGCCAGCTCACGCTCGGCGCCCTCGTCCAGCGACCAGCCACGCACGCTGACCAGTCGCTCCGCCAGCTCGACGCCGTAGGCCCCGATGTTCTGGATCGGCGCGGCGCCGGCGGTGCCGGGGATCAGCGTGAGGTTCTCCAGTCCGAACAGCCCCTGCGCCAGCGTCCACTGCACCAGTCGATGCCAATTCTCGCCAGCACCGATAGTTACTGTTGCAACTTCACCCAATTTATCAACAGTGTGGCCGGCCAGCGCGATCTGCAGCACCAGCCCCGGAAAGTCGCCGCGCAGCACGATATTGCTGCCGCCGCCGAGGATCAGCCGTGGCAGCTGTTTTGCCTGCGCCCACGCCAGTGCTTCGGCCAGCTGGTCGAGGGTTTCGATGCGGGTGAAGTACCGGGCACGCGCCGGCAGCGCCAGTGTGTTCAGCGGCTGCAGGTCGGTTTGTTCGGCGATTCGGAGGGTCACGTCATCGGCACCAGTCCTCCCCTGCACAGTAGGGGAGGTGTCGAGCGGAGCGAGACGGAGGGGTCCGGGTTCAGGAGCGGACCCCTCCGCCCTGCGGGCACCTCCCCTATTGCACAGGGGAGGACAATTGGTGGGCAGCGATCAATCGTCTGAGCAGCCCGTCGGCGGCACTCTCGACCAGATCGAGCACCCGGTCGAAGTCGTCGCCGCCACCGTGGTACGGGTCCGGCACTTCGCGCACGTCGATCTCATCGGCGTAATCGAGGAACAGCGCCAGCTCACCGCGAAAATCGTGCGGTCTCATCTGCTGCAGGTCGCGCAGATTGGCGGCGTCCATCGCCAGGATGTAATCGAAGTGCTGGAAATCGTCGCGGCCGACCTGGCGTGCACGCAATGCACTCAGGTCGTAGCCGCGCACCCGTGCGGCGGCGGCCGAGCGCTTGTCCGGCGGATGACCGATATGCCAGTCGCCGGTGCCGCACGAGTCGACGACGATGCGCTCACCGAGGCTGCGGCTGTCGACTCGCTGCTGGAAAACACCGTGCGCCGTCGGCGAGCGGCAGATGTTGCCGAGGCAGACGAACAGAACCCCGATCGTCTCGCTCATGCGCCCGCCCCGAGCAGCCGGCGCACCCGTTCGAGATCATCGGCGGTGTCGACGCCGGCGGGAATCGCCTCGCACGCCTCGTCGACGTGGATGGCGACGCCATTTTCCATCGCGCGCAGCTGTTCCAGTTTTTCGGTGCGCTCCAGGAAGCCGAGCGGCCACTGCACGAAACGATGCAGGAAACCGACGCGGTAGGCATAGATGCCGATGTGCCGCGACCATTCGCCGCTCACCGCCCCCACCTCCTCGCCCTGCGCGTTCCAGGCCTCCCGGTCCCAGGGGATCGGCGCGCGACTGAAATAGAGCGCGTGCAGGGTGCTGTCGACGACGACCTTGACCGCATTCGGATTGAATATCTCGTCGCGGTCGTGAATACGCTTCGCCAGCGTGGCGATGCCGGCGCGTTCGGAGCCGGCCAGATTGCGCGCCACCTGATTGATCACGGCCGGCGGAATCAATGGCTCGTCGCCCTGCACATTGACGACGATGGCGTCGTCGTCGAGGCCGAGCTGCGTCACCACCTCCTGCAGCCGGTCGGTGCCGGACTCGTGGTCGGCGCGCGTCATGCAGACTTCGCCGCCGAAGCCACGCACGCAGGCGGCAACGCGCTCATCGTCGGTGGCGATGACGACGCGCGCCGCCGCGCTTTCACAGGCGCGCGCCCAGACGCGCTGGATCATCGGCTGGCCACCGATGTCGAGCAGCGGCTTGCCGGGCAGGCGGGTGGAGGCGAAACGGGCGGGAATGATGACGATGAAGGGCATGGGAGGGATCAGCGGCTGGAGGTGAGAGCCGCGATTCTACCGGCCAGCTGCTCGCACAGGGAGTCCGGCAGTGTCATCTCGACGGCGAGATACCAGCAGCGCGCCGTGGCGAACGGTGCGCACTTCACCGCATCCTTCTCGGTCATGACGATCGGCAGCTCATCATCAAACGCGAGATCG
Organism: uncultured Verrucomicrobiaceae bacterium; assembly: GCA_964386045.1. Taxonomy (GTDB): domain Bacteria; phylum Pseudomonadota; class Gammaproteobacteria; order Pseudomonadales; family CAMLJR01; genus CAMLJR01. Next base: position 52,471 of record CAYLRA010000004.1, read on the forward strand.
GCGGCACTGAACCGGTGGTGATCGGGCAGCGGGTGTTCGAGCGGCTCGATACCGAGCGCGCGCAGGGTCGAGAAGAAGCGGTCGGGATTGCCGATGCCGGCCAGCGCATGGGCGCCTCTCCCCGTCTGCGTTCCGGCCCACGCCTGTGGCGCAACGCGTTCGCCGGTGGCGACGTTGACCAGTGCCGTCGGGCGCAGCTCGAACGAAAAGCCGTCGATGCCACGATGATCGAGGCCGTTGACCAGCACCGCGTCGACCGAGCCGAGACGGGCCGGCGGCTCGCGCAGCGGTCCAACCGGCAGGCAGTGGCCATTGCCAAGGCCGCGCGCGCCATCGATCACGGCCAGTTCGATATCGCGTGCCAGTGCGTAGTGCTGCAGGCCGTCGTCGCAGATGATCAGGTCACAGTCCGTGGTGGCGAGCAGATGGCGCACGGCGACGGCGCGGTCCGCGTCGATCACCACCGGGCAGCCACTGCGGCGCGCCAGCAGCAGCGGTTCGTCGCCGCTATGGCGCGGGTCGCTGTCGGGGGTGACGAGGAAGGGACTCTGCGGCGGCTGTGCGCCGTAACCGCGGCTGACGATGCCGGGGCGATGGCCGAGGCGGCGCAGCCATTCACACAGCGCCAGCGTCACCGGCGTCTTGCCGGTGCCGCCGACGGCGATGTTGCCGACAACGATCACCGGCAGCGGCGCGCGGTACTGCTGCAGCAGGTTGCAGCGATAGAGCAGCCGGCGCAGAGCGACGACGATACGGAACAACCCCTCCAGCGGCAGCAGCAGCCAGAGCCAGCCGGGACGGCCATACCAGTGCTGCTGCAGGCGCTGTTCGAGGCTCATCGGCTGCTGGAGGCGGCGCCCTCCGGTTGCTGCGTGGTGAGGCTCAGGTTGGCGAAGCCGACCTGGCCGGCGGCATCCATCGCGCGCACCACGAACTGGTGCGCGACATTGGCATCGGCGGTGATCACCAGCGGCTGCGCGGTGTCGCCCGCGGTCACCTCGCGCAGCGCGGCGATGACGGTGTCGAGCTCGTTGTTGATCAGCGACCGGTCGTTGACACTGAACTGGCCCTGCGCCGAAATCACCATCTCGACCTGTTTCGGCTGCACCGGCGGCTGGCCGCTGCTCGCCTCCGGCAGCGTCAGCGTCAGCTGCGAGGTCTGGGTGAAGGTGGTGGTCAGCATGAAGAAGATCAGCAACAGCAGCAGCACGTCGATCAGGTTGATGACGTTGCTGCTGAAGTCGACTTCGGCGACCTTCGGCCGCTTGAATTTCATGGCGCTGTCTTGTTCATGGCAATCAGCGAATCTCTTTCAGTTCGACCTTGCGATCGCCATGCAGCGCGTCGACCAGTTTCAGCGTCTCCTGTTCCATCTGCACCACCAGCGTGTCGATACGCCCGCTGAAATGGCGATGCATGATGGTGGCGGGAATCGCGACGATCAGGCCGGCCGCCGTGGTGATCAATGCCTCCGAGATACCGCCGGCGAGCAGGCTGGGGTCGCTGACACCGCCGCGCAAACTGATCTGGCCGAACACGTCGGTGATGCCGAGCACGGCGCCGACCAGGCCGAGCATCGGCTCGATCAGCGCGATGGTGCCGAGCGTGGTCAGGTAGCGCTGCATGTCGTGGACGACGACGGAGGCGGCCTCCTCGATGCTCTCCTTCATCACCTCGCGGCCGTGGCGCGCGTTGGTGATGCCGGTGGCGAGCAACAACCCGAGCGGCGACGAACCTTTCAGTTCGCGCAGCCTGGCGGCGTCGAGCTGGTTGTTCTTGATCAGGTTCCAGACTTCACCGAGCAGGTGCGGCGGCACGATCTTCGAAGTCTTGAGGGCGAGGAAGCGTTCGATGCAGATGGCCAGCGCGATGATCGATCCGATGATGATCGGCAGCATCAACCAGCCGCCAGCGAGGATGATTTCAAACACCGAGGGTCTCCTTTTCGGGCGGCGGCAACTGTAGCACAGCGTTCAGAACGCATCCCAATAACGGCGCCGCTCGATGCGTTGTTCCGAGAGTTCTATCCCACCGTCGGCCCGGATCAGGAAGGTGAGCGCGCCACTGCTGGCGGTATTGAGCAGCTCGGCACCGACATCGCGATAACGCGCCACCACTTCCGGATGTGGATGACCGAAATGGCTGCGGTAACCGGCGGAGAAGATCGCGTAGCGCGGCGCCAGCGCGCGCACGAACGCCGGCGACGACGAACTGCGGCTGCCGTGGTGCGGGGCCAGCAGCAGCGTCACCGGTGAGAGATCGTGCTCCGCCAGCAGCCGTCCCTCGGCGAGGCGGTCGATGTCGCCGGGCAACAACAGCGACGTGGTGCCGTCGTCGATCAGCAGCACGCAGGAGGCGTGGTTGCCGGCCGGTCGATCGTGCACCGGATGCAGTGCGCGGAAGGTGAGCCGCTGCCACGACCACTGCAGGCCGTCACGGCACACATCGGCCCGTTCGTCGCGCGGCTCGCCGGCCAGCAGCTGGTCGATCGGCAACGCATCGCGCAGCGTCGGCCAGCCGCCGGCGTGGTCGTCATCGTCATGGCTGATCACCAGCGTGTCGAGGTGCTCGATGCCGCGCCGCTGGAACAGGGGCAGCAGTGCCAGCTCGGCCGCCGAGCTGCCGGAGGGAAAGCTCGGGCCGGTGTCGTACAGCAGTCGCCGCTCCCCCTCCTCGACCAGCACGCTGAGCCCCTGCCCGACATCGATGACGGTGACGCGCCAGCTGCCCGGCGGCGGCAGCTGCGACGGTGGCCACAGCAGTGCCAACAGCATGGGCAATGCCAGCCAGCGCCCCGGCACGCCGCGCGGCAGCAGCCACAGCAGCGCGGCGGCAGCGGCCAGCAGCAGCGCGAACAGGTCGACGCCGGCCGGTCGCCACTGCCAGCGCCCGCCCAGTTCGGTCAGCCACCGCAGGAATTGCCAGACCCACTGCAGCGACAGGTCCGCCAGCTGCCAGCCAAGGTCGGCGCCGGGCAGCGCCAGCAGGTCCATCACCAGCCCAACGCCGATCAGCGGCAGCGTCAGCAGTGTTGTCGCCGGGATCGCCACCAGATTGGCCACTAGCGAGGTCAGCGGGAACTGCGCTCCCATGCCGAGCAGGATCGGCACCGTCGCCAGCGTCACCGCCCACTGCGCGCGCAGGCCTTCGCGCAGCGGGCGCGCGGCGATGTCAGTGCCACTGCCGTGGCGACCACCGGCGATGGCGAGCAGCGTCGCAACCACACCAAACGAAAACCAGAAACCGGCGTTCATCACCGCCAGCGGGTCGCACAGCAACACCAGCAGCAAGGCCAGCAGCAGCGCGGAAAGTGGTCGCACCGACCTTCCCCATGCCCAGGCCAATGCCGCCACCGAAAACATGATCAGCGCCCGCTGTACCGGCAGGTCGAAACCTGCGATCAGTGCGTAGAGGGTTGCCGCCGGCATCGCCAGCGCCGCCGCCAGCCAGCGCCCGCGACGGCGGCTGCTGGCAAATGGCAGGCGACCGGCCAGCCGCCCCAGCAGCAACAGCGCCCCGCCGGTCAGCGCGATATGCAGACCGGAGACGACAAAGAGATGGACCGTGCCGGTGGCGCGAAACGTGGCCCACTGCTCGCGGCTGATGCCGTTGCCATCGCCGACCAGCAGTGCAATCAGCAGCGGCTTCTGCGAAAACTGCGCCAGCCGTGCGTCCAGATGGGCGTGCAGCCGCGCGCGCCAGCCAGCGGGGCCGTCACCGGCCACCTGCAAACGCTGGTTGTCGGCGCGGCGCACGACATTGCCAGTGGCACCAAGCCCTTGCGCCACCTGCCAGCCGCCGTAATCGAAGCCGCCCGGATTGGCGAAGCCGTGCGGGCGCTTCAGTCGGACCTGCAGCCGCCACAGCTCGCCATGGGCGGGTGGCGCATCGACATCGAGGTCATACCAGTTGAGCAGCACCCGCCGCGGCGCGGCGGCACAGGGGGAGGCATCCGCCAGTGCACAGCGCGTGACGGCGAACTCGAAACGCAGCGCCGGACGGCGGTAGTACTCGCGCCGCTCGACCAGTCCGACCACCCGCCCCTCCAGCCGCAGCGACTGTTGTTCGAGTGCCGGCGGCAGCAGCCCGGCGACAACGTAGTGGCCATAGCCGATCCCCCAGGCCAGACCGGCAATGGCGATGCCGGGCAATGGCAGCCAGCGTCGCAGCGCAGGCAGTCGCCAGCCGACGACGACCAGCAGCAACAAAAGCCCCGGCATCAGCCACCACGGCGGCAACCGCGGCAGCAGTGCGACAGCGGCAATTCCCACCGCCATGACCGGCATCCATGCCCCGACCATTTTCTGTCAATTCCCTGAAGGTCAACTCGCGCACGGTTGCGCGCCGTCCATGAAAGCCGTGCATAATACGCCGGCTTTTGGCAGCCCCCCTACCTCCGGCAGTTGATTCATCGATGGCACGCAAACTGTTCAAGCGCTTCACGCCCGCGCCGGAGACCATTCGCAATCACAAATCCCTGCAGGTGATCGCGCACTGGCTGCACGATCCGAACCTGTTTCACCTGAACCGTTATTCGGTGTCGATGGCGGTCATGATCGGGCTGTTCGCGGCGCTGATTCCACTGCCGGCGCAGATGCTGATCGCGGCGGCCTTCGCCATCTGGTGGCGCGCCAACCTGCCGATCAGCGTCGCGCTGGTCTGGCTGACCAATCCGTTCACGACGCCGCCGATCGTCTTCGCGAACTACAAGATCGGCACCTGGCTGCTGCAGCGCAATCCCGACCAGCGCCACCACCGAACCTTTTCCGAGTGGATGGAGCAGTCGGATGCCATCTGCGACGGGCTGGGTCTGTGGAACTGCAGCAGTGCCTGGTTGCACTGGCTGTTCAGCGGTTTCGACCAGCTCTGGCACCCGTTCCTGAAACCCTTCCTGCTCGGCTCGCTGGTGGCCGCCGTGCTGGCCGGCCTGGCCGGCTTCGTCCTGGTCCGGGTACTCTGGCGCGTGCAGGTCACACTGCGCTGGCGCGCCCGCCGCAACCGAGCGGTGAACAGGCCCTAGGGTTTTGGGTCAGTCATACCGCAGCGCGCGCGCCGGCTCGATGCGCGAGGCGCGCCACGCCGGGTAGAGCGCCGCCAGCGACGAGATCACCAGCGCGGTCAGTGCCACCCGCGCCACATCGGCCAGGCGCAGATCGGCCGGCAGATAACTGATCGGATAGACATCGGCCTTCAGGAACTGGATCTGGAACAGCCGCTCCAGCAGCGCCACCAGGTCGGTGATCACCAGCGACAGCAACACGCCGCAGATCACGCCGATCAGCGTGCCGATCAGCCCCACCATGAACCCCTGCACCAGAAAGATACGCACGATGCCACCGGCGGTCGCTCCCTGACTGCGCAGGATGGCGATATCGCCCTGCTTGTCATTGACCACCAGCACCAGCGCCGAAACGACGTTGAACGCCGCCACCGCGATGATGATCGCCAGCATCATGCCGACCAGCCGCTTCGACATCTGGATCGCGGTGTAGAGATTGCCGTGGCTGCGTGTCCAGTCGCTGGTGTAGTAGCGGCCACCGAGCTGCTGCCACAACTTCGACGCCAGCGCCGGCGCGGCGAACAGATCGTCGAGCATCAGTCGCAGCGCGATCGGGTGGCTGCGATCGCGATCGAGTGCGCGCGCGCTGTCGAGCGGCAGCAACACCAGCGACTCGTCCAGCTCGGTGCCACTGCGCAGCAGTCCCGCGACGACGAAGCGCCCGACGCCGGGCTGCATCTGCCCGCGCTCGTCGCGCTGCGGCACCACCACGGTGATCCGATCTCCGGCATCGACGCCGAGTGTCGCCGCCAGCGCGGCACCGAGCAGCAGCGCATCGCTCTGTGTCTCCAGCTGTTGCAGCGCGGAGGCCTCGGTGAAACTCGCCAGCGCCGTGCTGCGCCGCTCGCGCTCGATGTCGACACCGAACAGCAGCGCGGTAGCCACCTTGTCGCCACGCAGCAACATGCCGTTCAACTGCAACAGCGGTGCAACACCGGCCACGCCGGGTTCGCGCTGCAGCTTTTCGGCAGCGCTCTGCCAATCTTCATCTGCTGTCATCGGCAGCAGCGTCACGTGTGGCACCAGCCCGAGAATACGCAGTCGCATCTCGCGTTCGAAGCCGCTCATCACCGCCAGCACCACGATCAGCAGTGCGACGCCGATCACCAGCCCCGCCATCGCCGTGCGCGACAGGAAGGTGGTGAGCCGCGAGCCGCCACCGGCACCGAAGTAGAAGCGACCGATGTAGCGCAGACCGATGAAGACGCTGTAGTTGAAAAAAGGAGAGGCGCGCATCTCAGGCCGCTCCGAGCCGGCCGTCGCGCAGCTGCAGCACGCGATCCATGCGCTGCGCCAGTTGCGGGTCGTGGGTGACAACGACGAAGCAGGTCTGCAGTTCGCGATTGAGCTCCAGCATCAGTGCCTGGATGCTCTCGGCGGTGGTGCGGTCGAGATTGCCGGTCGGCTCGTCGAGCAGCACGCACAGTGGCTGCGCCACCAGCGCGCGCGCAATCGCCACGCGCTGGCGCTCGCCGCCCGACAGCTGCGGCGGCTTGTGCTGGAGGCGCGCACCCAGCCCCACTCGCTCCAGCATCGCCTGCGCCTGCGCCGCGGCGACTTTCGGTCTTTCGCCGCGAATCAGCAGCGGCATCGCCGCATTCTCCAGTGCGGTGAATTCGCCGAGCAGATGGTGGAACTGGTAGACGAAACCGAGCGTGCGGTTGCGCAGTGCGCTGCGTCGCTTCTCATTGAGCGCCGACAACGCCTCGCCATTGATCAGCACCGAACCGGTGGTCGGTGTGTCGAGGCCACCGAGCAGGTTGAGCAGCGTCGACTTGCCGGAACCGGAGCTGCCGATGATGGCGATGCGTTCACCGCGCCGCACGTCGAGTTCGACAGCGTGCAGCACGTCCAGCACGACCGTCCCCTCCCGATAGGATTTGCCCAGACCATGGCAGGCGAGCACCACCGGCGCCTCGTTGGCGTTCTGACTCATGAACTCTCCAGGGATCATTGCCCGCTCAGTCATCGCAGAAAATCACTTCACTCATAACGCAGCGCTTCGGCCGGCTGTACCTGCGCCGCGCGCCAGGCCGGATAGATCGCCGCCAGCAGGCTCAGCAACCAGGCGCCGATACAGACCAGCACCACATCGGCGGCAACCACGATCGACGGAATGGCAGTGATGAAGTAGACACCGGGGTCGAACAGCGCCGCGCCGAACAATCGCTCGATGGCGGCGACAATGGCGCCGGCATGCAGCGCCATTGGCACACCCAGCAACGCACCCGTGCCGACGCCGACCAGGCCGATCGCCGCCCCCTGCACGATGAAGATGGCGGTGACCGTGTGCGGCCGCGCACCCATCGTGCGCAGCACGGCGATGTCGCCGCGTTTGTCGTTCACCATCATCGTCAGGATCGAGACGATATTGAAAGCGGCGATGGCGATGATGACGAACAGCAGCAATCCGACCATCAGCTTCTCCATCTTCACCGCCTGAAACAGGCTGCCCTGCGTCTGGCTCCAGTCACGCGCGCGCAAGGTATCGGCGTGTGGCGCCACCGCCCGCGTCAGCACACTTTGCGCTTGGAAGATGTCGTCGACGGCGACACGCAGGCCGCTCACCGACTGGCCGAGCTGGTAGAGACGCTGGCCGTCGCCGAGACCGATGAAAGCGGCGGTGCTGTCGAACTGGGAACCGCTGCGAAAGATGGCGCGCACGGTGACGCGTTTCTGCCGCGGGAAGATGCCCATCGGCGTCACCGTCACCCGCGGCAGGATCAGGTCAATCTGATCGCCGACCAGAACGCCGAGGTGGCGCGCGAGAATATCGCCGATGACGATGCCGAACTCATCGTGTGCCAGCGCGAGGTAGTCGCCGGCAATCACCAGTCGGCCGATATCGGAGACCTGCTGCTCGCGCACCGGATCGATGGCCCACAACTGCACGCCGCGCACCGAACCACCGCGCGCCACCATTGCGCTGCCGCCGATGTAGGGCGCGCTGGCGATGACACCGGGCACCTGCGCCAATTCGTCAGCCCGCTCGCGCCACTGCTCCAGACGGCCGTCCTTCGCTTCGACGAAGCCATGCGGTACCAGTGCCAGGATGCGATCGCGCAGCTCCGCCTCGAAGCCGTTCATCACCGACATGACGACGATCAGCGCGGCGACACCGAGCGACATGCCGAGCAGCGACACCAGCGAGATGAACGACAGAAACTGATCCTGCCGCCGCGAGCGGGTGTAACGCCATCCGATGAACGCGGCCAGCGGCCGAAACATAGGGGCTATCCTTATTCAAAACCTTATTGCCGGGCCTTATTCCAAACCTTACCGCCGGGGAGTCGGTCGCCGCGCGCTGTCTTTCAGGCATCGGCTGTACTAGAGTTGAACCGACGTGATGACAAGCCCCGCGCCACAGAGATCGACATCGTGTCCCCCACGCCACCCTCCGAAGAGACACCCGTCCCCAACAGTGAAACCGTCGACGAGCGGCGCGAGTTCTTTCGCGTCGAGGATCGCGTGCTGCTGCGTTATTGTCGTGTCGCGCGCGATGCGGCCGCAGCCCAGGGCAGTGCCGAGGAACTCTTCGATAACGGCGAGGTTTTCTGGCTGATGCGGGAACTGCGCTCGGTGGACGCGGAGCATCATAGCCGATTGCGCGGATTGTCAGACAACAACCGCGAGCTCGGCGTCTACCTGAAAGCGCTGAATCGCAAGCTCGAACTGATCGCCGCCGCCCTCTCCGCCTACGACCGCAGCCGCCACGGCATTCCGGAGCAGAGCGTGACACTCTCCGAAGCGGGCCTCGACTTCAATGCCGAGCCGCTGCCGGACGGCTCGTCACCGCAACCCGGCGACCTGCTGGCGCTGCAGCTGGTGCTGCTGCCGGAGTACCTGGCGCTGGCGCTGTGGGCCGAGGTGGTGAGCGTCGATCCCGCTGGCCAGCGTATTGGCGTCAGCTTCGTGCGCCAGCGCGAATCGGAGCGGCAGATCCTCGCCCGTCACGCGCTGCAGGTGCAGATCGCCTCGCGCCGCCAACAGGGCGACTGATCCACCGCATCGGCGAAAGCGAAGGCGCCGAACAGACCACCGGAGGGCCGTCATGCTGATCATCCTGTCACCCGATATCGACGAACAGGGCGAGGCCTACCGCACCACCTGGAACTACCTGCACCAGCTGCCCGGCATCAGCGTGCGCAAGCATCTGGTGAAGGGTAAACAGCAGGTACTGACCGAGCTCTACCTGCTCGGCAACACCAAGCCGCTCGACAGCGCCGACATCGCCGCCCTACCCGGCGTCGAGCGCGTCATCCGTATCTCCGAGGAGTACCGCGTGCTCGGCCGCCACCGCGACCAGCAGCGTGTCAGCGGTTTCGATTACCAGGGGCTGCGCTTCGACCAGGAGAGCCTGCATGTGTTTGCCGGCCTCTGCGCCGTCGACAACCCGAAGAACGTCGAATCGATGCTGCGTGCGCTGCAGCAGAATGGCCAGGTCTGCACCCGCATGGGCGCCTACAAACCGCGCACCAACCCCTATGCGTTCCAGGGCCATGGCGCCGATTGCCTGCCGTGGGTGTTCGAGCTGGCCGGCAAGTACGGCATCCGCGTCGTCGCAATGGAAGTGACGCACGAGAACCACATCCGCGACATCGACGAGGCGCTGGCGCAAAGCGGCAACCCGACCGGCGTCATACTGCAGATCGGCACCCGCAACACGCAGAACTTCGAACTGCTGAAGGCGATCGGCCGCCAGCAGCGCTATCCGGTGCTGCTGAAACGCGGCTTCGGCATCACGCTGAACGAATCGCTGAACGCCGCCGAGTACCTCGCCAGCGAGGGCAACAGCAACGTCATCTTCTGCCTGCGCGGCATGAAGAGTGAATATGGCGCGCCGCATCGCAACCTGGTCGACTTCGCGCAGATCCCGACCATCAAGCGGCTGACGCGGATGCCGGTCTGCATCGACCCGTCACACTCGGTCGGCAGCCGCGATCGCGCACCGGACGGCATCCTCGACCTGGCCAGCGCCACCGCGCAGGGGATCATCGCCGGCGCCAACATGGTGCTGGTCGACTTCCACCCGAACCCGAAGGAGGCGCTGGTCGACGGCCCGCAGGCGCTGCTGCTGGAGGAGCTGGAGCCGTTCCTGAAGGATGTGCAGATCGCGCGGCAGGCGTATCTGGCGCGGCGGGAGTTGTGGGGGAAAGAGAACAACGGATGAGGCGCAAAAGGTTCTCCCCTGCGAAGCAGGGGGAGGTGCTGAGCGCAGCGAAGCGGAGGGGTCCGAAGTGCCTGACACGTATTGCAGAGCTGACCCCTCCGCCCCTTCGGGGCACCTCCCCTACTTCGCAGGGGAGGACTTTCGGGTGGCGTCGTAGGCCAGGTCGTCCTTCGCTGCGAGCGCCGCGCGCTCGCTCTCCTCGCGACACTTGTCGTCATTGCCACCGCAAACGTCGCACGACTCCTTCATGCCGATTGCACTCAACCCACCGCAGGAGCCGGCGATCGGTTTGCGCCCCATGATCACACCGACCGCCATGATCGTCATGGCGGCAGCGAGTACCAGCAGCGCCAGCAGAAATGTCGTCATCTCAACCTCCAGCGTCGGAGCCAATCCGACTCACTGTTCAAGGTAGGGCTCGAAGGCCGAACTGTAGCGCGTTTCGAAACCGCCGGCGGCATCGTCGCTACGAACAATCAGATAGACGGACAGCCCCTGTTGTTCCGCCAGTTCGAGCCCGCGTTCCGGGCCGAGCACCATGATGGCGGTCGACAGCGCATCGGCGTAGCCGCACTCCGGATGCACCACCGTCACCGACGCGAGCCGGTGCGAGATCGGTCGACCGGTCGCGGCATCGAGCGTGTGCGAATAGCGCACGCCATCCTTTTCGAAGTAATCGCGGTAATCACCGGAGGTGGAAACCGCCCCCTCGCCCAGCAGCAGCGCCTGCTGCACCGAGCCGGGCGCCGCGACCGGCTGTTCGATGGCGATGCGCCACGGCGTGTTGCGCGGACTCCGCCCCTTCACCCGCAGCTCGCCGCCAACCTCGACCAGGTAGTCGGCAACACCCGCCGCATCGAGCAGCTTCGCCAGCTCGTCGACGCTGTAGCCCTGCGCGACGCCGGCGATATCGACCTCGATCGCGCGCCCCTTGCGCACGCGGCTCGCACCGAGGTCGAGTTCGAGGTGCTGGAAACCGATATGGGCGCGCGCCACGTCGATCTCGGCATCGGTCGGCAGCGCGGCGCGGGCCTCGGCGGCGCCGAACCCCCACAGCCTGACCAGCGGTGCGACGCTGACATCGAAGGCACCGTTGCTGAGCCAGCTGACCTCCATCGACAGCAGCAGCACGTTGTAGAGATCGGTGCCGACCTCGACCCACTCGCCGACCGGCGCGCGGTTCAGTGCCTCGACCTCGGAGTCATCGCGGTAGTTGGAGAGCGATTTGTCGATCTCGGCCAGCCGCTGCTCGATGCGCTGCTGCAGCGCGGCGCCATCGATGCGCTGCTCACCGGCAACGAGGGTGATGTTGTAGCTGGTTCCCTGGGCCGGACCGCTGAGCTGGATCGCCTCGCGCGAGCGTTCGCCGCAACCGGCCAGCAGCACGGAGAGAAGCAGCGACAGAAGATATCCGCGACGCCAGAAGCAGCGAAGCAACCCGAGGGTTGCTCCGTGCGTGATAGCGGCAACCGACAGGCGATCAGCCACCAAAGTCGTCCAGCAGGATGTTGTCGCGCTCGACGCCGAGGTCGGTCAGCATCTTGATCACGGCGGCGTTCATCATCGGCGGGCCGCACATGTAGAACTCGCAATCCTCCGGCGCCGGGTGATCCTTGAGGTAGTTGTCAAACAATACCTGGTGGATGAAACCCTTCAGGCCGGTCCAGTTGTCCTCCGGTTGCGGATCGCTGAGTGCGAGATGCCAGCTGAAATTCGGATTCTCGGCCGCGAGCTGGTCGTACTCCTCGACGTAGAAGGTCTCGCGCAGCGAACGGGCGCCGTACCAGAACGAGATCTTGCGTTTGCTCTTCAGCCGGCGCAGCTGGTCGAAGATGTGCGAGCGCATCGGCGCCATGCCGGCACCACCGCCGACGAAGATCATCTCGGCATCGGTCTCCTTGGCGAAGAACTCGCCGAACGGACCGTAGACCGTCACCTTGTCGCCCGGCTTCAGGCTGAACACCCACGACGACATCTGGCCCGGCGGCAGCTTGAGGTTATTGGGCGGCGGCGTCGCGCAGCGGATGTTGAACTTGACCAGCCCTTTTTCTTCCGGGTAGTTCGCCATCGAGTAGGCGCGGATCACCGGCTCACTGACCTTCGACTCGATGCTGAAGAAGTTGAAGCGCTCCCAGTCGCCGCGGTACTGCTCCTCGATGTCGAAGTCGCTGTACCTGACGTGGTGCGGCGGCGCCTCCAGCTGCACGTAGCCACCGGCGCGGAAGTCGACGTTCTCGCCCTCCGGCAGCTTCAGCGTCAGCTCCTTGATGAAGGTGGCGACATTCGGGTTGGACTCGACCGTGCACTCCCACTTCCTGATGCCAAACACCTCCTCCGGCACCTCGATCTTCATGTTCTGCTTGACCGCCACCTGGCAGGAGAGTCGCTCGCCGGCGCGCGCCTGCTTGCGATTGATGTGCGTCTCTTCGGTCGGCAACAGATCGCCGCCGCCTTCGAACACCTTGCACAGGCACTGCCCGCAGGAACCACCGCCACCGCAGGCCGACGACAGGAAGATGTCCTCGCTCGCCAGCGTCTGCAGCAGCTTGCCGCCAGCCGGAACGGTGATGGTTTTTTCGCCATTGATCTCGATCTGGATGTCGCCGCTGCTCACCAGACGCGAACGCGCGGCGAGGATGATGACGACCAGAGCCAGAACGACGACGGTGAAGACCGTCGACGCCAGAAAGATTTCACCCATTGCGCTGTACCCTCTTTCTCAGAGCCCGCTTCAGATATCGATACCGCCGAAGGACATGAAGCCCAACGCCATCAGACCCGCCGAAATGAACGTGATGCCAAGCCCCTGCAGGCCGGCCGGCACATCCGAATACTTCAGTTTCTCGCGGATACCCGCCAGTGCCACGATGGCCAGACCCCAGCCGACACCGGCACCGGTCCCGAACACGAAGCTCTCGGCCAGGTTGTAGTCGCGCTCGACCATGAACAGCACGGTACCGAGGATCGCGCAGTTGACGGTGATCAGCGGCAGGAAGACGCCGAGCGCGTTGTAAAGCGCGGGCACATATTTATCGAGCAACATCTCGAGAATCTGTACCGAGGCGGCGATCAGGCCGATATAGCTGACCAGGCCGAGGAAGCTGAGGTCGATATTGGCGTATTGCGGGCCGGCCCAGGCCAGCGCGCCGTCTGCCAGCAGGTAGTGATAAAGAAGATTGTTGAGCGGTGTGGCAATCGCCATCACCACGATAACGGCGATGGCGAGACCAATGGCCGCCTCCATCTTCTTCGAGATGGCGAGGAAGGTACACATGCCGAGGAAGAAGGCCAGCGCCATGTTCTCGATGAAAATGGCACGCACGAACAGACCGATCAGGTGTTCCATCAGTGAGCCTCCTGCGCACGCGTATTCGCCGCGATCTTGAATTCAGGCTTCTCGACCAGCGCGGGCTTCCACGAACGCAGCGCCCAGATGATCAGGCCGATGATGAAAAACGCCGACGGCGGCAGCAACATCAGGCCATTGGGCACATACCAGCCACCGGTCGATACCAAAGGCATCAGTTCCAGACCAAACCAACTGCCACGACCGAAGATCTCGCGCACGGTGCCGACCAGGATCAGCAGGATGCTGTAGCCGGCGCCGTTGGCGATGCCGTCAAGGAAACTCGGGACCGGCGGGTTCTTCATCGCGAAGGCCTCGAGGCGCCCCATGACGATGCAGTTGGTGATGATCAGACCCACGAAGACCGACAACTGCTTGGAGATGTCATAGGCCACCGCGCGCAGCACCTGGTCGACGACGATGACCGCCGAGGCGACGATGGTCATCTGCACGATGATGCGGATCGACGACGGTATCTGGTGGCGCACCAGCGACACGAAGAAGCTGCAGACCCCAGTGACCAGCGTCAGGCCGATACACATGACGATGGTGGTGTTCATGTTGGAGGTGACGGCCAGCGCCGAGCAGATGCCGAGTACCTGCACGATGACTGGGTTGTTGGTGACCAGCGGGTCGACCATTACCTTTTTCATGGAGCCGGACATTTACGCATCCCCCGCTTTCAGGTTCTTGAGGAACTTGCCGTAACCCTGGTCGCCAAGCCAATAGCGAACCATGTTGTCGACACCTTTTGTGGTCAGCGTGGCGCCGGCCAGGCCATCGATCTCATAGCGCGCATTGGGACCAGAGGGATCTGCCTCGCCCTTCAGCACGCGCAGTGCCAGCTCGCCGTCACGATAGAGCTGCTTGCCTTCCCACTTCGCCTTCCACGACGGGTTGTCGACCTCACCGCCGAGACCCGGGGTCTCGGCGTGCTGGTAGTAGCCGAAGCCAGCAACAGTATTTAGGTCGGACTCAAGCGCCACGAAGCCCCACAGCGTCGACCAGAGGCCGTAGCCGCGGATCGGCAGGATGACGCGATCGAGCTCGCCCTCCTTCTCGATCAGGTAGACGATGCCGTACTTCTCGCGACGGATCAGCTTGGCGATGTCGCGATCGCTGTCGAGTCGCTCCGACAGCTCAGGGTTCTTGGTCAGCTTCCTGGCATCGACCGCCTGCTCCGGCTTGAGCGCATCGGTGAAGCGGCCACTGTCGAAGTCGACCACCTTCGCCGTCACCCGCTCCATCTGCTGCTCAATCGGCTGTCCCGGCTCGTAGATGCCGGCTATGCGCAGGATATTGATGTTGCGATCGTTTTCCTTGGCGGCCTGCTGCTGCGGCTTCAGCAACACCGCAGCGGTGGCGACGATAGCCGAGCAGACCACACACAGCACCAAGGCGACGATCAATGTCCTGGCGACGGTCTCTTTCTTGTGCTCACTCACGGGCCAGCCTCCGCTTGATGTTGGCCTGAACGACGAAGTGGTCGATCAGCGGCGCAAACAGGTTGGCGAACAGGATTGCCAGCATCATCCCTTCCGGGAAGGCTGGATTGACGACACGGATCAGGACCACCATCACGCCGATCAGCGCGCCGAACAGCCATTTGCCGGCATTGGTCATCGCCGCCGACACCGGGTCGGTGGCCATGAAGACCATGCCGAAGGCGAAGCCACCGAGCACCAGATGCCAGTACCACGGTACCGCGAACATCGGATTGGTCGGCGAGCCAATCCAGTTGAACAGTGTCGACAGCGCCACCATGCCGACCATCACGCCGGCAACGATGCGCCACGAGGCGATGCGGGTGAACAGCAGCACCGCAGCACCGAGCAGGATCGCCAGCGTCGAGGTCTCGCCGATCGAGCCCTGCATGTGGCCGTAGAAGGCGTCGAGCCAGGTCAGCGACTCTTTCAACGCCGCCATGCCACCGGCATTGGCCACCGACAGTGCGGTGGCGCCGGTGAAGCCGTCGAGTGCGGTCCAGACCGTGTCACCGGACATCGAGGCCGGATAGGCGAAGAAGAGGAAGGCGCGGCCGGTCAGTGCCGGGTTGACGAAGTTCTTGCCGGTGCCGCCGAACACCTCCTTGCCGATCACCACGCCGAAGCTGATGCCGAGTGCCACCATCCACAACGGAATGGTCGGCGGGCAGATCAGCGCGAACAGGACCGAGGTGACGAAGAAACCTTCATTGACCTCGTGGCCGCGCTTCATCGCGAACAGCACTTCCCAGAAGCCGCCGACCACGAAGGTCACGGCGTAGACCGGCACGAAATACCAGAAGCCGTACCAGAAGCAGTCCCAGATGCTGCTGGCGTCATAACCCGAAGCCATGGCGATGAAGGTCTGGCGCCAGCCGTCGTCAGCCGCCAGGCCCATCTGCGCCATCGCCGCCAGTGCCTGGTGACCGACGTTGTACATGCCGAAGAACATGACCGGGAAGGTACAGAGCCACACCGTGATCATGATCCGCTTCAGATCGATCCCATCGCGCACGTGCGCGGTGTTCTTGGTCACCGAACCCGGCGAGTAGAAGATGGTGTCGACCGCTTCGTAGAGCGCATACCACTTTTCATAGCGCCCGCCCGGGTGGAAATGCGGGCTCAGGTTGTCGAGAAACTTGCGCAAGGCCATCACTTACCCCTCAAGTTCGATGCGAGTGAGGTTGTCCCGCAGGATCGGGCCATACTCGTATTTGCCGGGGCAGACATAGGTGCAGAGCGCCAGGTCCTCCTCGTCCAGCTCCAGCGCGCCGAGCTGCTGCGCGGTCTGGGTATCGCCGACGATCAGCGAGCGCAGCAGCTGCGTCGGCAGGATGTCGAGCGGCATCACGTTTTCATAGGCACCGACCGGCACCATGGCGCGCTCGCTGCCGTTGGTGTTGGTGGTGAAGGCGAATTTCCTGCCGGTCAGGAACTGCGACAGATAGATGCCAAGCGTCGAGTGACGGTTGGTGCCCAGTGACAGCCAGCCCATGAAGTCGCGCTGCTTGCCTTCGAGCAGCACGCTGACCTGGTTGTGGTAGCGACCGAGGTAGGCCAGGGCGCCGCGCGCGATATGACCGCTGAACACCGAACCGGAGATGACACGGTTGTCGCCGGCTTTCATCTGTCCGGCGCAAAGCTCGTCCAGGCTGGCGCCGAGACGGGTGCGCAGCAGGCGCGGATCCTCGACCTGCGGGCCGGCCAGTGCCACCACGCGGTCGGTGGCGAGACGGCCCTCGGTGAACAGGCGGCCGATGGCGATCACATCCTGGTAACCGACATGCCACACCTGTTTGTGGGCATTGACCGGGTCGAGGAAGTGGATATGCGTACCGGGCAGACCGGCCGGGTGCGGGCCGCCGAACTCGGCCACCTGCAGGTTGGTGACGCTGCCCGGCACCGGAACCAGCACGCCGGGCGCCTTGCAGACAAACAGCTTGCCGTCGGTCAGCAGGCTGAGAATGGCCAGGCCGTTGCAGAAGGCATCTTTCTGTCCATCGATGACCAGATCCGGGCGCGGTGCCAGCGGATGGGTGTCGATCGCGGTGACGAAGATCGAGTGCGGCAGCGAGCCGGGCGCCGGTACCCTGCTGTAGGGGCGGGTGCGAAAAGCGGTCCAGAGACCGGACTCGACCAGCTGCGCCTGTACCTTGTCACGCGGCAGCGAATGCAGCGCGGCGGCATCGAAGCGCTCGAACTCGACGAACTCATCGGCCTCGACGTCGATCGCGACCGACTGCAGCACGCGGCGCTCGCCGCGATGGATGGCGCTGATGACGCCGGTGGCCGGTGCGGTGTACTTCACACCCGGGGTTTTCTTGTCGGTAAAGAGCAGCTGCCCGGTCTTGACCCGATCACCCTCCTTGACCGCCATCGTCGGCTTCATGCCGACGTAGTCGAACCCGATCACCGCAACACTGCGCACGGTCGGACCATCGAAAATGGTCTGATCCGGCGCGCCGGCGATCGGCAGGTCCAAGCCCCGTTTCACTCTGATCATACGGTCTGCCCAGCTGTCGATTGAGACTGAAAGGTGCCACCTTTCGCCGTTGTTCAGGCGTTCCGGCAGCAGTTGCGCAAGGTTCTGTGAATACGGCGATCGAGATCGCGGCCCGCATTCCGCCCTGTTCTGAAAAGTCGCGAATTATAGTGAGATGGCCGGGCGAGTGCCATCCCGAACTGCGGATACCGACATCCGCGAACCGCTTTTTTGTGGCCGCCAGGGACGGCAGGCCACAAAAAAAGCCGCCCGAGTCGGGCGGCCTTCAACGAATTGAATCGCGTGGCGATCAACCCTCGTGCGGATAGACCTTGTAGTGGACACCCGCCATCTTCTCCAGACAGCGATGCACCTGGCAGCTGTAACCGAACTCGTTGTCGTACCAGCAGTAGAGAACGACGGTGTTGCCGTTAACGATGGTCGCCTCGGCATCGAACACGCAGGCGTGGCGCGAACCGACCATGTCGGTGGAGACCACTTCCGGCGAGTTCGAGTAGTCGATCTGCTTGCGCAGCGGCGAGTGCAGCGCCACCTTGCGCATGAACTCGTTGACCTCGTCGACCGTGGTCTCGCGCGCCAGATTCAGCTTCAGGATCGCCAGCGACACGTTCGGGGTCGGCACGCGGATGGCGTTGCCGGTCAGCTTGCCGTTCAGCTCCGGCAGCACCTTGCCGACGGCCTTGGCGGCGCCGGTCTCGGTGATGACCATGTTCAGCGGCGCACTGCGGCCGCGGCGCTTCGACTTGTGGTAGTTGTCGATCAGGTTCTGGTCGTTGGTGTAGGCGTGCACCGTCTCGATGTGGCCGTTGACGATGCCGAACTGGTCGTTCAGCACCTTCAGCGGCGGCGAGATGGCGTTGGTGGTGCAGCTGGCCGCGGTGATGATGGTGTCGTCGTCGGCGATCTCGTCGTCGTTGATGCCGAACACGATGTTCTTCAGGTCGCCCTTGCCCGGCGCGGTCAGGATCACCTTGGCGACGCCCGGACACTTCAGGTGCTTCGACAACCCGTCGCGGTCGCTCCATTTGCCGGTGTTGTCGACGATGATGGCGTCCTTGATGCCGTACTGGGTGTAGTCGATCGCATCCGGCGTGTCGCCGTAGATGATCTTGACCTCGTTGCCGTTGCAGACCAGCGACTGGCGCTCTTCATCGACGCGGATGGTGCCGTCGAACGGACCGTGCACCGAATCGCGCTGCAGCAGGCTGGCGCGCTTCATCAGGTCGTCGTCGGCCTTGCCCTTGCGCACGACGATGGCGCGCAGGCGCAGCGTGTCGCCGCCACCGGTCTTCTCGATCAGCAGGCGCGCCATCAGGCGGCCGATGCGGCCGAAGCCGAACAGCACGACGTCGCGCGGCTCGCCGATCGGCTTCGACCTGACACCGATCAGGTCAGCCACCTGGCGACGGACGAACTCCTCGACCAGCATGCCGCCCTTCTTGACCTCTTCGTACATGACGGCGATGCGACCGGCATCGATGTGGGCCGGGCCAAGATCGAGCGCGGCCAGCGCCTTGATGACCGGGAAGGTTTCGAATTCGGAGAGTTCGTTGCGCTCGACCTGACGCACGGAGCGGTGCGCCTTCATGATGTCGAGCGGCGACTGGTTGACCAGATTCTGGCCGTAGATGTAGGTCTTGACGTTGTTCTCGCGGTACAGCTTGCCGACCAGCGGGATCATCCCCTCGGCCAGCGCCTCGCGCTGCTTCCAGTCCTTGAAGTAGTCGTCCGGGCGTTCGCGCTTGCGTTGTTCCATTGTCTCTACGGTCCACGGCTGGGAATGAAGGGCGGCAATTATCGATATTCGGCCCAACCGGCGCAACCGCGCCAAAAACCTCCGCCGATCCCGCAGGTGAAGACGAGCAGCCCGATCGGCAGGCTACAATGCGCGCCCCTTTTGCCGATGCAGCCGATCGTTTCGAATGCCCCGCCCCCTCTTCGCCCCAACCCTGACCCCGCGCGCCGGCGACCGCCAGCGCTGGAGCGGCCTGCACGGCAGCGCCGCCAGCCTCGCCGTTGCCGAAGCGGCGCGCAGCCTGAACCAGCTGGTCGTCTGGGTGACCCGCGACACCGCCGGCGCCCGCCAGATCGAGCAGGAGCTGAAATTCTTTCTCGGCGACGCCGCCAGCGAGGATGGCGAACTGCCGGTGCTGCACCTGCCGGACTGGGAGACGCTGCCCTACGACACCTTCTCGCCGCACCAGGACATCATCTCGGAGCGGCTGACCACCCTCTACCGGCTGCCGCTGACCCGGCGCGGTGTCGTCGTGGTGCCGGTAACCACGCTGATGCTGCGGATGGCGCCGCCCGCCTTCCTGCACGGCAACAGCCTGATGCTCGATGTCGGCCAGCGTCTCAACCTCGACGTCATGCGCGAGCGGCTGGCGGCGGCCGGCTACCGCGCCGTCACCACGGTGTTCGAACATGGCGAATTCGCACTGCGCGGCTCGCTCCTCGACATCTTTCCGATGGGCAGCGTGCTGCCCTACCGCATCGACCTGCTCGATGATGAAATCGATACGCTGCGCACCTTCGACCCGGAGAGCCAGCGCACCATCGACCAGGTGAAGCAGGTGCGGCTGCTGCCGGGGCGCGAGTTTCCGCTGACACCGGCGGCGATCAAGGCCTTCCGCGAGCGCTGGCACGACAGCTTCGACGTCGACCACCGCCGCTGCCCGGTCTACCAGGATGTCGCCGCCGGCATCGCCCCGGCCGGTGTCGAGTACTACCTGCCTCTCTTTTTCGATTCCACGGCCACGCTGCTCGACTACCTGCCGACCGAGGCGGTGGTGGTCACCGATCCCGGACTCGACGGCGCCGCGCGCGCCTTCTGGAGCGAAGTCGGCAACCGCTACGAACAGCGCCGCGGCGATATCGAGCGCCCGCTGCTGCCACCGTCGCGGCTGTTCCAGCCGGTCGAGGAGCTGTTCGCGTCGCTGAAACCGCTGCAGCAGGTACAGCTCGAAAGTGACGGCGACAGCGGCAACCGCTTCGCCACCGAGACGCCACCGGCACTGGCGATCGATGCCCGCGCCGACGATCCGGTCGCGGCGCTGCGCCGCTTTGCCGATAAGCGTCGGGTGCTGATCTGCGCCGAGTCGGCCGGTCGCCGCGAGACGCTGCGCGAACTGCTCGGCAGCCATCGACTGCCGCCGGATGCCGCTGCCGGCTGGCAGGCGTTCGTCGACGACGGCAAACAGGAACTGGCGATCACCGTGGCTCCGCTGGAGCGCGGCCTGCTGCTGCCGGAGGCCGGCATCGCGCTGGTCACCGAGGCGCAGCTGTTCGGCCAGCGCGTGCTGCAGAGCCGGCGCCGCAAGCGCTCCGGCGAATCGACCGAAAACGTCATCCGCAATCTCGGCGAGCTGCGCATCGGCGCGCCGGTGGTGCATATCGACCACGGCGTCGGCCGCTACCAGGGGCTGCAGACGCTGGAGATCGACGGCGAGGCAGCCGAATTCCTGACCCTCGAATATGCCGACGGCGCCAGGCTCTACGTGCCGGTCGCCTCACTGCACCTGATCAGTCGCTACAGCGGCGACGACGAGAACCTGGCGCCACTGCACAAGCTCGGTTCCGACACCTGGGGCAGGCTGAAGCGCAAGGCAGCCGAGCAGATTCGCGACACCGCCGCCGAGCTGCTCGACATCTACGCCCGCCGCGCCGCCCGCCCCGGCCTCGCCTTCGCCGATCCCGGCCACGCCTACGACGCCTTCGCCGCCGGCTTCCCGTTCGAGGAGACGCCGGACCAGCAGGCGGCGATCGAAGCGGTGCGGGCCGACATGGCGAAGCCGGTGGCGATGGACCGGCTGGTCTGCGGCGACGTCGGCTTCGGCAAGACCGAGGTGGCGATGCGCGCGGCCTTCGTCGCCGTCCACGGCGGCGCGCAGGTCGCGGTGCTTGTTCCGACCACGCTGCTGGCGCAGCAGCACTACGAATCGTTCAAGGATCGCTTCGCCGACTGGCCGGTGACGATCGAGGTGCTGTCGCGCTTCCGCTCGGCGGCCGAGCAGAGTTCGGCGCTGAAACGACTGGCCGACGGCAAGATCGACATCATCATCGGCACCCACAAGCTGCTGAACAACGACATCAAGTACGCCAACCTCGGCCTGCTGATCATCGACGAGGAGCACCGCTTCGGCGTGCGCCAGAAGGACCAGCTGAAGTCGATGCGCGCCGAGGTCGACATCCTGACGCTGACCGCGACGCCGATCCCGCGCACGCTGAACATGGCGATGTCGGGGATGCGCGATCTCTCCATCATCGCCACGCCACCGGCGCGTCGGCTGTCGGTCAAGACCTTCGTCCGACCGCACGACAAGGCGCTCATAAAGGAAGCGATCCTGCGCGAGATCCTGCGCGGCGGTCAGGTCTACGTCCTGCACAACGAAGTGAAAACCATCGAGAAGACGGCGAGCGACCTGGCCGAGATGATGCCGGAGCTGCGCATCGGCATCGGCCACGGCCAGATGCGCGAGCGCGACCTCGAACAGGTGATGAGCGACTTCTACCACAAGCGCCACAACGTCCTGCTCTGCTCGACCATCATCGAGACCGGCATCGACGTACCGAACGCCAACACCATCATCATCGAGCGCGCCGACAAGTTCGGTCTGGCGCAGCTGCACCAGTTGCGCGGCCGTGTCGGTCGATCTCACCACCAGGCCTACGCCTACCTGCTGACGCCGCCGGAGAAGGCACTGATGACGCCCGATGCGGAGAAGCGTCTGGAAGCGATCGCGCTGGCCGACGATCTCGGCGCCGGCTTCCAGCTGGCGACCCACGATCTTGAAATCCGCGGCGCCGGCGCACTGCTCGGCGAGGAGCAGTCGGGCCAGATCCACGCCATCGGCTTCACGCTTTATATGGAGATGCTGGAGCGCGCGGTCGAGGCGATCCGCGCCGGCCGCACGCCGAACATCGAGGAGCCGCTCGACCACGGCGCCGAGATCAACCTGCGCCTGCCGGCGCTGATCCCCGAGGACTACCTGCCCGATGTGCAGGCGCGGCTGATCCTCTACAAACGCATCGCCAATGCCGCCGATGCCGACGCGCTGCGCGAACTGCAAGTGGAGATGATCGACCGTTTCGGCCTGTTGCCGGCGCCGGTGAAAAACCTGTTCCGCGTCACCGCGCTGAAACAGCGCGCGCAGCTGCTCGGCCTGCGCAAGCTGGAGGCCGGCCCCAACGGCGGCCGCATCGAGTTCGACACGCAGCCGAAAATCGAACCGATCGCGCTGGTGAAGCTGGTGCAGAGCAAACCGACCACCTACAAGCTCGCCGGCGCCACCGCGCTCGGCTTCAGCGGACAGCTGGAAGATGGCGAAAACCGGTTCCAGTTCGTGGAACAGCTACTGACCACATTGACCCCGACTGCCTGATCGCGCTCAATTCGCCAATCCCGGTCGCAGAAAAAATCGATGACACAGGAAAGCCCCATGTCGCCATGCCAACTCCGCCGATCCGCCGCGCTGCCGGCGCTCGCCACCCTGCTCGCCCTGCTGCTGGCCGTGCCCGCAGCCGCGCAGACGCTCTATCAGGTGGAGCTGGTGGTTTTCGCCCGCGACAGCGCCGAGGCGGAGATCGAGGAGAGCTGGCAGCGCGACCACGGCCTGCGCTATCCGAAGCGGCTGGTGGGGCTGGCGCCCGCCGGCGACAACAGCGATCCATCGCAGGCGGCGGCCCCGTTCCAGCTGCTGCCGGCGGCGGCGCGCAAACTCAACGAGTCGGCGCGTGCACTCGACCGCCGCTCCAACCTGCGCGTGCTGTTCCACGGCGCCTGGGTACAGCCGGCTGCCGGCCTCGACAGCGCCGACCCGGTCCTGATCACCGGCGGTAACCGCTTCGGCACACACACCGAGCTGGAGGGATATGTGGTGCTGACCGTCGAGCGCTACCTGCACCTGCGCGCCGACCTGTGGATGACCCGCTTCGGCACCGGCAATGCGCTCGATGCCGACGTGCCGGTACTGCCGACACCGGTGGTGACCGTGGGATCGACGGCGGAGGACGACACGGCCACCAGCAGCGCAACCCATGACCCGCAATCGTCGACCGCCGCGCCTGGCTACATTCCCGACCGCATCTACACGCTGGACCAGGAGCGGCGCATGCGTCTCGGCGAGGTGCACTACATCGACCACCCGCGCTTCGGCCTGCTGGTGCAGATCAGTCCCTACACCCCGCCGGAACCCCCGGCGCCGGTCGCGCCGCCCGCCGCCAGCGGCGATACCTCGCCGATCTCGACGGCACCGTAATCCTCTTTTTTTCTTCCCTCTCCCTTCAGGGAGAGGGAACTTGTCAGAGCAGCGCGCCCAGCAGCTCGCCGAGCAGCGCCCGCACCCGCCCCATGCCGGTGGCGATGACGCGGTTGATATCGTCCATCGTGATCTCGCCCTCGCCGATGCCGGCGGCCGGGTTGACCACCAGGCAGAGCGCGGCGTAATCGATGCCGAGCTCGCGCGCCAATCCCGCCTCCGGCATGCCGGTCATGCCGACCAGGTCGCAGCCATCGCGTGCCATGCGCGCAATCTCGGCAATGCTCTCCAGTCGCGGCCCCTGCGTGGCGCCGTAGACACCGCCATCGACCACCTCGACACCGGCCAGCGCGGCGGCATTGCGCAGCGCCCGGCGCAGTTCGGCGTTGTAGGGATGGGTGAAATCGACATGATCGAGCACCGGCAGATCGACACCGGAGTATTCAACCCCGTCGTAGAAAGTGTGCTCGCGAGCGCTGGTGTAGTCGACAATCTGATCGGGAATCGCCACCGCACCGGCCACCATCATCGGCGAGATACCGCCGACCGAATTGATCGCGACGATGCGACGCACACCGCATTCACGCAGCGCCCACAGATTGGCGCGGTAGTTGATCCGGTGCGGTGGAATCCGGTGCGGCTGGCCATGGCGCGCGAGAAACAGGCATTGCCGTCCACGAAAATCGATGCGCTGCAGCGCACCGGACGGCGCACCGAATGGCGTCGACGGCCGCAGCTCATCGAGCAGTGTCACCCCGTCGATCGTGTTGAGGCCGGTGCCGCCGATGATGGCCACATCACTCATGCGATTGTCTCCCGCGCAAAACTCGTGAAGCGGCGAATTATACGGGTTGTTATAACCGCGACGCCGAATGGATCAAAACGACAGAAGAACGAACGCCGAAGAATCAAACCACCGATGGTAAGGTGACTCAACACCCGCAACGGTCCGTCGAGGAGGTCGCCATGCATGTACAACACACCATGATCGGCAGCTGGTACCGCGATCGCCAGAGCGGCGCGGCATTCGAAGTGGTGGCGATCGATGACAATAGCGAGAGCATCGACGTGCAGATGCTCGAAGGCGAACTGTGTGAATACGACCTCGACAGTTGGCGCCAGCTCGACCTGGAGAAAATCGAAGAGCCGGATGACTGGCACCACGCCGTCGACCAGCAGGACGACGGCGACCATCTCGCGATCAACGGCTGGGACAACCCGCTCGACCTGATCGAACCCGATGTCGCCACCGGCCTGTTCGACGAGGAACCCTGAAACGAGAGAGCCCTGAAAGCAAGAGACCCTGATCAGCCGTCGATCAGCCCCTCGGCCTCCTCCTCGTCGCCGACCGGACGCGCCAGCACCTCGCGCTCGTAGTGGCGCCAGATCAGCGCCACCGCCTCCTCCGCCGTGTCGACCAGCTGCAGCAGATCGAGTTCGCTTTCGCGGATGCAGTGGTTCTCCAGCATCGCGCCGCGCAGCCACGTCATCATTCCCTGCCAGTAATCGCGTCCGATCAGCACGATCGGGAAAGGCCGCACCTTGCCGGTCTGCACCAGCGTCAGTGCCTCGAACAGCTCGTCGAGCGTGCCGAAGCCGCCGGGCAGGATGACGAAGCCGACCGCGTGTTTGACGAACATCAGCTTGCGCACGAAGAAATAACGAAAGGTGAGGCTGACATCCTGGAAACCGTTGCCTTTCTGCTCGTCCGGCAGCGTGATGTTGAGCCCGATCGACTGGCTCTTCTCGGCGTGGGCACCGCGATTGACCGCCTCCATCAGGCCCGGCCCGCCGCCGGTGATCACATTGAGCCCGCGCGCCGAAAACATCTGCCCCAGCTGGCTCGCCATCGCGTAGTAAGGGCTCTCCGGCCCGAGCCTTGCACTGCCGAACACCGACACCGCGTGACCGAGCTTGATCAGCTTCTCGATCCCTTCGACCAACTCCGCCTGAATGCGCATGACGCGCCACGCTTCGGCCAGCTTGCGCTGATCCATGACCTCTCTCCTCAACCGGACTGCATCGCCACCGCGAACCGCTAGACGAAGGACCAGTCGGGTAAAGATAGACCGCCCACCGCGACCCGGCACCAAATTCGGTGCTTGCACCGGCGTAATCACTGTATATACTCACAGCATCTGTATAAACGAACAGGCCGAAACCATGAAGCTGACCGAACGCCAGCAGGAAGTTCTGGAGCTGATCCGCCGCTACTCCGAAGATACCGGCTACCCGCCGACACGCGCCGACATCGCCCGCGAGCTCGGCTTCCGCTCCGCCAATGCCGCCGAGGAGCACCTGAAGGCACTGGCCCGCAAGGGGGCGATCGAGATGATCGCCGGCGCCTCGCGCGGAATTCGCCTGATCGATGAGCAGAACGGTATCCCGGTGGTTGGTCGCGTCGCCGCCGGCAACCCGATCCTGGCGCAGGAGCACATCGAGGATTACTGCAACATCGCCCCGTCATTCTTCCAGCCGCGCGCCGACTACTTCCTGCGCGTGCGGGGCGACAGCATGATCGAGGTCGGCATCTTCGAGGATGACCTGCTCGCCGTGCACCGCACCAGCGACGTGCAGAATGGCCAGATCGTTGTCGCCCGCATCGGCGACGAGGTCACCGTCAAGCGGCTGCAGCGCACCCGCAGCAAATACCAGCTGCTGCTGCTGCCGGAAAACCGCGACTACGAACCGATCGAAGTGGACCTGAGGGAACAGGAATTCGCCATCGAGGGATTGAGCGTCGGCATTCTGCGCAGAGGAAACTGAGCATGTCCGCCATTGCCCGCACCACCCACGACAACGCCATTCCCTGCGAACGCATCATCGAAGTGGTGGTGCCCGCCGCGCAGGATGATCGCCCGCAACTGACGCTGGTGCTGCCGCTGCTGGCCCACCTCAGCAACAGCGGCGACGATCGCTGGCTTACCTGCATCGGCCCATCGTTCGTCGCCAAGCGCGACTGCCTGCGCTACGGCATCAACTGGAAACGGCTGCTGCAGGTGCTGCCACGGCAGCGGGTCGGCCACAGCGAACTGTGTGAACGGGCATTGGCTGCCGGTCGCAGCCATACCGTCGCGTTCCTGGTTGATGAAACACCGTCAGCCGAACTGCTGGCGCGGCTGGAGCGCGCCGCGCAACAGGGCAACTGCCAGGGGATCGTGATTCACACGCGCTGATGGGTGGGGGCGCCATGCTTCCTTTCGCCCATCTGTGCCAGAATCGCGGCGTATGCAGAGAGAAAGGCTTTTCCCATGAACCCCGAGAAAATGGACCCACAGAAAATCGAAGACGAGGCCATGCATCTTCCTCGGCAAGATCGTACCCAGCTGATCCGGCGACTGGTGTTAAGCCTCGACTCGCCGACACCTGATGAACTTCGCTCGGATTGGCTGGCTGAAGCCCAGCGCAGGGCCAAAGAACTGGATGACGGTACTGTCCAGCCAGTGCCAGGCAGTGACGTTTTAAGAAAGGCACGAGCACTGATTGACCGTCGCCGTCCGCAATATTGGCTCGGCAGGCTTTAACAACCACTTCCCGCGTCACACCCACTAATCCGACGACATCTCCTGCCCCCACACCCGCTGGTACCAGAGCTTGCGGCTGTGGCGCGCGGCCAGCAGCGCTATCTCCTCATCGCCGGCGGCAATCGCCGCCAGCTCCATCAGCTTCGCCGTGCGCCACGACTCGATGAATTCGCGGTGATATCCGCTGCCGTCGAGCAGATGGGGATTGGTCGGGTAGCGGCGCTCGGCGAACAGTGCGTTGATGCGAAAGATCAACTCGATGTAACGGCTTTCGATCAGGCCGAAGATCGCCTCCCGGCTCTCCTTCTCCAGTCGGTAGACGGCTTCGAAGCCAGCATCGGCACGCAGCTGCGAAAGCTTCTCCTGCAGCCCCCGAACTACACCGCGAGCCTGCTCTGATTTCAGCTCCGCGGCCTTTTTCACCGCCTCCACCCACAACGCCGCGCCAACCAGTGTTGCCTCCTTGACGTCGGTGTCGATCAGTTCGAGGTAGGAACAGACCGCGTTCTCGATCGAACGCAGGTCGGGGCGCGCGGCGAAATAGCCGCCATTGATGCCACGCCGGACCCGCAGCAACCCCTCGCGCTCCAGCAGCCGCGCCACCTGCCGGACGGTGGCCCGGGAGACCCCGAGCTGTGCCACCAGCGCATCCTCACTCCCCAGCAAGGTGCCCGGCTCCGATGCCCGTACCAGCGTCCGCAGATCGGCGGCAGCCTGATCGATGGCTGAACTGGCCCTGAGTGTTTTCATGACGGTGGTCCGCAATAGAGTGGGATATAAGCTGCAGCGATAAAGGTAATTCTTTAGGTACCCCGAGCGCGAATAAAGGTCACTTAATACCGACCAATTATTGACTATAGCAGCCAATAATCTTATACAGTCGACTTTATTTGAGGGTGCAGGGGCCACAACAGGCTCGCCACCCTCCTCCAATCCATCGACCTATCGAGAGCGCTGCCATGAGCTTTGCCTTGCCGAACCGAGACGAGCTGCCGCAATACACGGTCATCGCGGGAGAGAGAAAGAGCCGTGATGGCAGCGGTGCCACGCATGCCCACATCTACCCGGCCAACGGCCAGATCACTACCGAGCTGACGCTGGCGGGTCGTGCCGATGTCGAGCAGGCGGTGGCCGCCGCCCGCGCCGCCCTGCCCGCCTGGCGCGCCATGACCGGCGACAAGCGGCGCGACCTGATGCTGAAGATGGCGGCACTGATCGAACAGCGCACACAACGCTTCGCCGCGCTATCGACGCTGGAAAATGGCGCGCCGAGCATGATCGCCCCCTTCTTCGCCGTCGATGCCGCACAGAAATTCCGCTACTTCGGCGGTTGGGCCGACAAGATCCAGGGCGAGACGGTGTCGACCTGGGGCGCTCCGTCGCACAACTACGTCGCCTACGAACCCTACGGCGTCATCGGCGCGATCATTCCGTGGAACGGCCCGATGGTGGCTGTGACGATGGCGATCACGCCGGCACTGGCCGCCGGCAACTGCGTGGTGGTAAAGGCGCCGGAGAATGCGCCGTTCACCGTCATGTACCTCGCCGAACTCTTTCTCGAAGCCGGTTTTCCACCGGGCGTGGTCAACGTGCTGGTGGGTGGCCCCGATGTCGGCGAGGCGATCGTCGCCCATCCCGACATCGACAAGATCCAGTTCGTCGGCAGCGGCGCCACCGCGAAAAAGGTGCTGCGCACCGCGGCCGAAAATCTCAAGCCATGCGGTCTGGAACTCGGCGGCAAATCGGCGGTGATCGTCTTCGCCGATGCCGACCTGTCGCAGGCGGGCCGGCGCGGCCTGTCGGGCGCCATCAGCGTCAGCGGCCAGGGCTGCGTCAATGGCACCCGCCTGCTGGTCGAGCGCCCAATCTACGAGCAGTACCTCGGCATGCTCCAGGCGATCGTGCCGCACATCAAGGTGGGCGACCCACTCGATCCGACCACCGTCATGGGGCCGGTGATCTCGGAGGCGTCGGCCAACCGCATCCTCGGCATCGTCGAGCAGGCACGCGGCGAAGGGGCGCGTGTGCTGACCGGCGGCGAGCGGCTCGGCGGCGACTTTGCCAGCGGTTTCTATCTGCCACTCACGGTCATCGCCGATGTCGATCACAACAGCTCGCTGGCGCAACACGAGGTATTCGGGCCGGTGCTGTCGGTGACGCCGTTCGATACCGAAGAAGAGGCGATCGCACTGGCCAATGGCACCGACTATGGCCTCGGCGCCTACATCCACACGCAGAACCTGCGCCGCGCCCATTACGTGGCGAGTCGCATGCAGGCCGGCATGGTGCAGGTCAACGCTTCCGGCGAAGGGATGCAGCCCAACGTACCGTTCGGCGGCATGAAGCAGAGCGGCTACGGCCGCCTCGGCGGCGAGCAGGCGGTCCGCGAATTCCTGCAGGTGAAGAACGTCTTCATGAACATCGCACCGCCACAGCCGCAGTAATCCCACAGAGAAAAAACCATGACCCTGCTCGATCCCGAAGTCCGCACGCAGCGCGGGCTGCAATACCAGAGCGAATTGCTCGGCAGGCCCGCACCCGAGCCAACGACACTGCTCGAAGCCTCGTGGCGTGACTATCTCTTCGCCGAAGTGTGGAGCCGCCCCGGCCTCGACCGGCGCTCGCGCTTCCTGATTGCAATGGCCGGTGCCGCCAGCGAAGGTTGCCGCAGCGATGTCGTCGAGGACTATGTGCGCGGCGCGTTGACCACCGGCGAGCTCTCCCCGCTCGAACTGTACGAGGGTGCCCTGCACCTCGCGGTCTATGCAGGCTGGTCGCGCGGCATGGTGCTCGATGCCGCCGTGAAAAAAGTGGCGGCCGAACTGGGCTTGCCGCCGACCAGCATTCCGCCGCTCCGCGGCGCGCCGTGGGATGCGAAACAGCGGCTCGCCGAAGGTGCCGTCAACTTCACCGACACGATGACCTTTCCGTCACCACCGCCGGTGACGCCCTATTTCGAAGGGGGCATCCTCAATTTCGTCTTCGGCGAGATGTGGACGCGGCCAGGCCTCGATCAGCGCGCGCGGCGCTGGATCACCATGGTCGGCGTCGCCGACTCCGCGTCGACGACACCGATCCGCTCCCACACCTATGCCGCGATGGCCAGCGGCAACGCGACGCCGGCGGAGATGCAGGAGTTCGTCCTGCAGTACGCGATCCACAGCGGCTGGCCGAAGGCCTCGGTGATGCAGGGCGTCGTCCTCGAAATGGGCAAGCGCGTCGCCGAAGGGCTGCCGTTCGAATAAGCGCGCCATCGATCACCGATCCCGGAGAGATTTCCGTATGAATACCGACATGAAAGGCAAGGTCGCACTGGTTACCGGCGCAGCGTCGGGACTGGGTCGCGCCACCGCATTGAAACTGGCGCAGGCCGGCGCCGATCTCTGCATCGTCGATGTCAACGCGACGGGACTCGAAGAGACGACGACACAGTTGCAGCAATATGGCGTCGACGTACTGCAACACGCGACCAATCTGTCCGAGCGCGGCAACTGCTTCAATGCCGTCGCCGCGACCGTCGAGCGATTCGGCCGGCTGGACGCCTTGTGCAACGTCGCCGGCGTGCTGCTGCTGAGCAACGCACACGAGATGAGCGCCTCCGACTTCGAGCTGACCATGGCGGTCAACTTCAACGCGCCGTTCTTCCTGATCCAGGCGGCGATACCACACCTGCTCGAAACCGATGGCGCCGTGGTGAACGTCACCTCGTCGGGCGCACTGATCGGCGAGGCCTACTGCGGGGTCTACACCGCAGCCAAGGCGGCGCTGACGCATCTGACCAAATCGCTGGCGATGGAGTACATCCACAAACCGATCCGCATCAATGCGGTTGCCCCCGGCGGCATGGCGACCAACATCGCCAACAATTTCAGAATGCCGGAGGGTTTCAACCCCGAGCTGTTCAAACGGTTTACACCACTGCGTGGCGTGGTCGAGGTGGATGATGTCGCCGATCTCATCGCGTTCCTCGCCTCGGATGCCGCCCGGGGTTATCACGGCGCCTGCATCTCTCTCGACAAGGGCATCACGGCTGGCTGAGGCGACAACATGACAAAGGTTGGTTTTATCGGACTCGGCAGCCAGGGCGGCCCGATGGCGCGCCGCATCATCGATGCCGGCTATCCGACCACGTTGTGGGCGCGCCGCCCGGAGGCACTGGCACCCTACGCCGACACGTCGGCAACCATCGCCGGCAGCATCGCCAAACTCGGCGCGCAATCCGACCATGTCGGCATCTGTGTCGTCGACGACGCCGGTGTACAGCAGATCTGCGATGAACTGATTCCCGCCATGCGTGCCGGCGGCCTCATCGTTATCCACTCGACGATCCACCCGGAGCGCTGCAAACGTCTGGCCGAACAGGCGGAACAGCACGGGCTATCGCTGATCGATGCACCGGTCAGCGGCGGCGGTGCCGGCGCTGCCGCCGGTACGTTGACGGTGATGGTCGGCGGCCAAGCTGACGCTGTCGATAAAGCGCGACCGGTACTCGAAACCTTCGCCGGCCTGATCGTCCATCTCGGCGACGTCGGCGCCGGCCAGATGGCGAAACTGGTCAACAACGCGCTGATGGCGGCACACGTCGCCATCGCCCACCACGGACTCGAAGCCGCTGCCGCACTCGGTATCGACCACGCCGCGCTGATCGAACTGGTCAAGGTCAGCAGCGGTCGCAGTTTCGGCTTCGAGGTCTGTTCGCGGCTGCCCGATCCCACGGCGTGGAAACACGGCGCGGCGCTGCTGGCAAAGGATGTGCGCCTGCTGGGCGAATCGCTCGGCGACGCACCGGCCTTTGTGCCATTTCGCGAGTTGACCACACCGTTTTTCGAGCTGGCGCTGAAAACGTGAATGCCACCGTTTCATCCGCTCAACCCACCCACTGACAGCCTCACCAATGCTACCCGGAGTCATCGCATGAGCTTCTCCCTCGAACAGTTTCGTCTCGACGGCAAGGTCGCCATCGTCACCGGCGCCGGCGGGCGCGGCAACAGCATCGGACGCGCCTATGCCACGGGCCTCGCCGCTGCCGGCGCCGCTGTCGTCGTCGCCGACCTGAACGGCGAAGGCGCGAAACGCGTTGCCGACGAGATCACCACGGCAGGTGGCAAGGCGATCGCCGTCGCCGTCGACATCACGCAGCCCGACTCGGTAGCCGCAATGGTCAAGGCGACCGTCGATGCCTTCGGCGGCGTCGACATCCTGGTCAACAACGCCGCGCTGATGGCCGAGCTGGAGTCGTTCCAGGCCGCCACCATCTCGCTCGACGACTGGAACCGCATCTTCAACGTCAACCTGACCGGCGCGCTGATCTGCACGCAGGCAGTGGTGCCGCTGATGCGCCAGCGCGGCGGCGGCAAGATCATCAACCAGAGCTCGGGCGGCGCCTTCCCCGCTGCGTCGGTCTACGGCATCAGCAAGCTGGCGCTGGTGGGCCTGACCACGACGCTGGCGCGCCAGCTCGGACGAGAGAAGATCAACGTCAACGCCATCGCGCCGGGCAATACCACCAGCGACGCCGGCAAACAGCTGACACCGGACGATTCGCCCTTCATCAAGTTTCTGGAGGCCTCGGTGGCGATGCGCGTGCGCGGCGCGCCGGACGAACTGGTCGGTACACTGTTGCTGTTATGCTCGCCGGCAGGCGACTGGATCACCGGACAGGTGTTGCACGTCGACGGCGGCTGGATCCTTCGTCCTTAACGTTAAACCGATTTATTGGGAGCCATCGCAATGCTGGAAGGCCGGCACTATCAGAACGCTTACATCACCCGAAACATGGACAAGGCGCTGGAGCTGTTCCGCACCCGCTTCAATGTGGAGGAGCCGCGCAGTTTCGAGGTGACGGTGGAAGTGGAGACGCCGGCCGGTCGCGGCATGGCCACCAACCGACTCGCCTTCATCTGGATCGATAACCTGCAGTACGAACTGATCCAACCGATCTCCGGGCTGGTCGACGTCTACAGCGACGCGCTGCCGGCGGATGACAGCCTGAAGTTCCACCACATCTGCATGCGTGTCGACAACTGGGAAAGTTTTCGCGCCAACGTCGAGCGCCAGCGTTACCCGGTCGTGCTCGAAGGTGGCAGCGATGCGTTAAGGTTTCTCTATCTCGATGCCCGCGACTCGCTGGGCCACTATCTGGAATATGTCTGGATGACGCCGGAGCGTTGGGGGCAGCTGGGAGGACGGTGAGGACGCCTCACCACTCCTGCAGGAATGCACGCTGGTTATCGACGAAATCCTGCAATGCGTTGAGCCAGCGCTGGCAATGTCCGATGTCGACGGCGGCGTCATCGAGTGTCACCAGTTGCAGCGGATCGACCGGCTGCGGCGCCGCACTTTTCCTGTTCGGCGCAACCTCAGAGATCGCCGCGTAGGCACGCAACAGCTGCGCTGGCCAGTCGCCGCGGCGCTCCAGGTCGGCCAGTTCACGAATGATCGACGAGTCGCGACCGCGCTGCTGCAGTTGCTGCAACAGCTGCCGTGCATCGTCGATCGGCAGCAGTTTCTCGTTCAGCGCGGCTGACACTTCGCCGAGAAATCCGCGATAGGCCTGCACCAGCTCGAACAACACCGCCTCGACCAGCGCGCGCTGCAATGCTCCATCGGCCTGCAGCGCGCGCTCCGTCAGCAGTTGCGCGTAGTAGAGTTTTTCGTTGGTGCGCAGTGCCATCGCGCCGCCCTCTCTGCCGCTGTCGCTACTTCACTTCACCCGACTCGACCCAGCGCCCGTCGCGCCAGACCGCGCGCCAGCCACTCGGCTTGCCGTTGATCTCGCTCTGCACGTACTGCTCACCACTCTTGCGGCTGAAACGAATCACCGCCGGGTTGCCGGCCGGGTCGCGCTGTGGTGCATCGAGCAGGTAGTGATGTTTCGGATCGATTGCGTCGCGATGCGGGATCAGCTCACTGACCAGTGGCGCGCGCGTCTCGCGATTGCGTGGGAAGCCGCTGGCGGCGAGGAACAGGCCCGAGGCGCCATCGCGCAGCACGTAGTGGTCATCGACCTTCTCGCAGCGCAGCTCCGGCATCGGCACCGCGTCCATCTTTGGCGGTGCCGCCTGCCCGTTGCGCAGCAGCTTGCGGGTGTTCTTGCAGGCGTCGTTGGTGCAGCCGAAATATTTACCGAAGCGGCCAGTCTTCAGCTGCATCTGCGAGCCGCACTTGTCGCACTCGATGGTCGGCCCTTCGTAGCCTTTCAGCTTGAACTGGCCGGTCTCGATCTCGTAGCCGGGGCAGTCGGGGTTGTTGCCGCAGACATGCAGCTTGCGCCTGTCGTCGATCAGGTAACTCTCCATCGCGGTGTTGCAGAGTTTGCAGCGATGTTTGCTGCGCAACACCAGCGATTCGGTCTCGTCGCCCTCTTCATCATCCGTCGTCTCGGTCGCGACACGCACCACCTCGTCGCCGGGCACGAGGTTGACGGTGCACTTGCAGCGCTCCTTCGGCGGCAGCGCGTAACCGGAGCAGCCGAGGAAGACACCGGTGCTGGCGGTGCGGATCTGCATCGGCCGTCCGCATTGCGGGCACGGAATGTCGGTATCGGTCGGCATGTTCTCGCGCATGCCACCCATGTTCGATTCGGCCGCTTCGAGTTTCTTCTGGAAGTTGCCGTAGAAATTGTCGAGCAGTTTTTTCCATTCGAGCCTGCCGGTGGCAACCTCGTCGAGCGACTCCTCCATGCTGGCGGTGAAGCCGTAGTCGAGCAGGTCGTCGAAACTCTCCACCAGCCGCTCGGTGACGATGTCGCCCATCTTCTCGGCGAAGAAGCGCCGGTTCTCGACGCGCACGTAGCCGCGCTCCTGGATCGTCGAGATGATCGCGGCGTAGGTCGACGGGCGACCGATGCCGCGCTTCTCCAGCTCCTTGACCAGTGCCGCCTCGGTGAAACGCGCCGGCGGCTTGGTGAAGTGCTGGCTCGGGTCGAGCCTGTTCAGTTTCAGCAGCTCGCCCTGCTTGACGTCGGGCAGCACGACGTCTTCATCTTTTTTTGCCACCAGCGGCAGCACGCGGGTGAAACCATCGAAGCGGATGACGCGACCGCGCGTGCGCAGCTCGAATTCACCGGCCTGCACCACGATCGAGGTACTGGTGAACTCGGCCGGCGTCATCTGGCAGGCGAGGAACTGGCGCCAGATCAGTTCGTAGAGGCGCACCGCATCGCGCTCCACATCCTTCAGGTCGGCCGACTTCAGCGCCACATCGGAGGGACGGATCGCCTCGTGCGCCTCCTGCGCCCCCTCCTTGCTGGAGTAGCGGTTCGGCTCCTTCGGCAGGTAGCGGTCGCCGAAGTTGTCGACGATGTAGTCTCGGCAGGTCGCCACCGCATCGGCGCTGAGGTTGGTCGAGTCGGTACGCATGTAGGTGATGAAGCCGGCCTCGTACAGGCGCTGCGCCATCATCATCGTCTTCTTGACGCTGTAGCCGAGGCGCGTGCTGGCCGCCTGTTGCAGCGTCGAGGTAATAAAAGGAGCAGTCGGCTTGGTCTGGGTCGGCTTGTCCTCGCGCTGCGCCACCTTGAAGGCCTGCCCGCGCAGCCTGTCGACCGCGGCCTTCGCGTCCTTCTCGTTGACCGGGCGGAACGCCTGCTCGCCCTGCTTCTTCACCTCCAGCCGGAACGGGCCGCCACTGCCGGTCACGTCGGCGTGCAGCTCCCAGTACTCCTCCGGCAGGAAGGCGCGGATTTCGCGCTCGCGCTCGACGATCAGCCGCACCGCCACCGACTGCACACGGCCGGCGGAGAGGCCGCGCGCGATCTTGTTCCACAGCAGCGGCGACACCATGTAGCCGACCACGCGGTCGAGAAAGCGGCGCGCCTGCTGGGCGTTGACCCGGTTCATGTCGAGCCGGCCGGGGCTCTTGAACGCCTCGTTGATCGCGCTCTTGGTGATCTCGTTGAAGACGACGCGGCGATAGCGCTGGTCGTCGCCGCCGATCGACTCGCGCAGGTGCCAGGCGATCGCTTCCCCCTCGCGGTCCAGGTCGGTCGCGAGGTAGACGGTGTCGGCCTCCTCGGCCAGCTTGCGCAGTTCGGCGACCACCTTCTCCTTGCCCGGCAGCGTCTCGTAGTGGGCGCGCCAGCCGTGGTCGGGGTCGATGCCCATGCGCGCGATCAGCTGCTCGCGCCCCTTGCGCTTGCGGTGTGCCTCTTTCTGTTCGGGGGAGAGTTTGCGGGTCAGCGCCGCTGCCTTGGCGCGCTCTTTCGGGTCGATCTCGCGGCCCTGGCCGCTGGTGGGAAGGTCGCGAATGTGGCCAATGCTGGATTTGACGATGTAATCCTTGCCCAGATATTTGTTGATGGTTTTCGCCTTGGCCGGCGACTCGACGATGACCAGTGATTTACCCATTGCGACCTTCTTGGAGTGGATGCGACCGGGGTGGCCGGCGCGCGAAGGCGCCATATATAAGTGGTGACCCCGGGGTGGTCAAGCGACGTGCCGCGCTGTCGGCGCCACGTCACAACCCCGCCGGCACCCGCCTTCCCCCTTCTTTTATTCGTTTCTCGCACTGGGCACAGTGCCATTCACACCCGCCAGCTGAGCCTCGGCGAGTTCGCCCAGCAGTGCGCGCAGCAGCTCGACCACACCCTCGCCGCCGCGTTCGCGCCAGTAGATGGCCGGGCCCGTGAGCGCCAGTTCAATGGCCACCACATCGGCCGGCACGCGCTCGGCCACCTGCTGCAGTGCCCGCGCCAGTGGCGGCGCCAGCGACGGTGAATCATCCCCCGCCTCCCATGCCTCGCTGGCGGCGGCGCGACGAATCTGGTGCGCCTGCACATGCGGCCAGCCCTTGCGCAGCGGCAAGCGATAGATGACCCCCTGCTCGGTCGACTGCTTGCGCACCCGCTGGCGATGCGTCTGCGGCAGTTCACCGATGCGCACCTCGATGCCGAGTTCGCGCGCGCGTTCGCGCAGCCACGCCTCGCGCCGCTGTCGCGGCGTCGGAATCATCCACGCCACCGGCGACAACACCAGCAGCAGCGCGAGCGCCGTTATCAGATAAGGGGTCAAAAGCCTCTCTCCACGCGATGGCTGGCAGGTGGCCCGCACGCCCAGCGAAGTTTGTTGTCCTGAATCATGGCGCCGCATCGCGGGGCTGTGGCAACATCCGCCGCACATCCTAATAACAACACGGCGCCCGACAGCGCCGGCTTGCAACGGCAGCGAAAGGAGCACGGAACATGAGCGACTACAAGGTCATTCTGGTAGCGGTGGATCTCTCCAACGAAGCGGACGAGGTGGCGACCAAGGCCGCCAGCATCGCCCAGGCGCAGGGCGGGCAACTTCACCTGATCCACGTCATCGAACCGCTCAGCTTCGCCTACGGCGGCGACATCCCGATCGACTTCTCGACCATCCAGGAAGAGATCCAGAAACAGGCCGAATCGCAGCTGCAGAGCTTCTGCCAGCGGCTGTCGATTCCCACCGCGCAGCGCCATCTGGTGATCGGTCGCCCGGAGAACGAAATCCACGCGCTGGCCAACGACATCAAGGCCGACCTGATCGTCATCGGCAGCCACGGTCGGCGCGGCCTGGCGCTGCTGCTCGGCTCCACCGCCAACGGCGTGCTGCACGGTGCCAAATGCGATGTGCTGGCCGTGCGTGTCGGCCACAAGTAACTCGACAGGGCGGTTGATGACCGCCCGCCCACCCCTCGCTCAGCTCTCAGACAGTTCCAGCCAGCGCTCGTAACTCTGGTCGAGCTGCAGCTGCGTCTCGCTCAGCTGCGCCAGCACCTGCTCTGCCTGCCTGCTGTCACGCTGGTAGAAATCGGCACTGGAAATCTCGGCATTGAGTCGGGCCAGCTCCGCCTCCAGCAACTCGATCCGCGCCGGCAACTCCGCCAGTTCACGCTGCAGCTTGTAACTGAGCTTCTGCGTCCGTTTCGGTGCGTCATCACTCGCCGGTTGCGGCTTCGCGGCTTCACCTTTCGTTTCTGCCGACTTCGCGGCCATCGGTTTCGCACTCGACACCCGCCGCTGGCGCAGCCAGTCGCTGTAACCGCCGACATATTCGGCGATGCGCCCGTCACCCTCGAATACCAGCGTGCTGGTGGCGGCGTTGTCGAGGAAGTCGCGGTCGTGGCTGACCAGCAGAATGGTGCCGTCGAATTCGGCCAGCAGCTGCTCCAGCAATTCGAGACTCTCGACATCGAGGTCGTTGGTCGGCTCGTCGAGCACCAGCAAATTGACCGGCTGGCTGAACAGCCGCGCCAGCTGCAGCCGCGCGCGCTCGCCGCCGGAGAGTTTCGAGGCGGCGCGGCGCGACTGGTCGGGGCGAAACAGGAACTCTTCCAGGTAGCTGATGACGTGGCGGCGACGGCCGCCGATCTCGATGAACTCGCGCCCCTCGCCGACGATATCGATCAGCGACGCTGCCGGATCGAAGCGGTCGCGCAGCTGGTCGAAGTAGGCCACCTGCAGCCGCTCGCCGCGCTGGACGCGGCCACTGTCCGGCGCCAGCTCGCCGAGGATCAGCTTCAGCAGCGTCGACTTGCCGGCGCCGTTGGGGCCGATCAGGCCGACGCGATCACCGCGCAGGATGGTCAGGTCGAGATGGTCGATCAGCCGTTTGCCAGCGATCGCGTAGCTGACGTCGTGCAGCTCGGCCACCAGCTTGCCGGAGCGGTCGGCGCTCTCCAGCCCGAACGAGGCAGCGCCCTGCAGCTCGCGGCGCTGCGAGCGCTCGTCGCGCAACCGTTTCAGCGCACGCACGCGCCCTTCGTTGCGGGTGCGGCGCGCCTTGATGCCCTGGCGAATCCACACCTCTTCGGCGGCCAGCTTCTTGTCGAACAGCGCATTGTCGCGATCCTCGACCAGCAGCCGCTGCTCGCGCTGCTCGACGAAACTGTCGTAGCTGCCGCTGTAGCCGATCAGCCGACCGCGATCGAGTTCGACCACGCGCGTCGCCAGCCGCCGTGCCAGTGCGCGATCGTGGGTGATGAACAACAGCGCGCCGCGATAGTCGAGCAGCTGCGACTCCAGCCACTCGATCGTCTCCAGGTCGAGGTGGTTGGTCGGCTCGTCGAGCAGCAGCAGCTGCGGGTCGATTACCAGCGCCTTGGCCAGCGCCACGCGCCGCAGCCAGCCGCCGGAGAGCTGCGACAGCAGCGTGTCCGCCGGCAGCGCCAGCTTGGTCAGCACGGTATCGATGCGCTGCTGGAACAGCCAGCCGTCGGCCGCTTCCAGCTGGCGCTGCAGCTGCTCCAGCTTGCGCAGATCGATCTCGCCAGCGGCGTGGGTCAGGGCGTGATACTGCGACAGCACGTCGGCGAGTCCGGCCAGTCCCGATGCCACCTCGTCGTAGACGGTGCGACCCGGCACCACCTGCGGCTCCTGCGCCAGCCGCGCCAGTCGCAGCTCCGGTGCGCGCCACACCTCGCCGGCATCGGCGCGGATTTCGCCCTCCAGCAGCCGCAGCAGCGTCGACTTGCCGGCGCCGTTGCGACCGACCAGGCAGACGCGTTCACCCGCCTCCAGCTGCAGGTCGGCGCCGTCGAGCAGCACCTGATCGCCGAAGTGCAGGGAAACCTGTTGCAAACGCAGGACGGACAAGAGGGAACTCCAGGGTCGTCACCGGAACGAAACAATTAATCTTGGGAGGCTCGGGGGAGTTGGCTACACTTTTCCGCAGCGCCCCCTTTTCGAGAGGCGGCATTCTAACTCTCTTTCGCCACTCCACTTGCGGTTGCCCTCCACTCCTATGAAAAGCCAGTCACCGAACGCCCTGCGCACGCTGTTCCGCCGCGGATCGGTGGCGGCCATCCTGCTCGCGCTGCTGGTCGGCCTGCACGCCAACACGGCGCTGGCCGCCAGTGACAGCGCCTCGCGCAAACTCTTCGAGCAGACTCGGGAGCAACTCAAGCGCGGCGAGATCAGCCGCGCCGAGGCCGGCATCAAACAGCTCCGCCAGCGCGACTACCCGTTGACCCCCTACCTCGAACTGACGCTGTTGTCGCGCCGGATCGAGGCGCTGTCGAAGGCCGACATCGACGCCTTCCTGACCCGCTACCCCGACTCGGTACCCGGCGACCGGCTGCGCGTGCAGTGGCTGTCGGCGCTGGCGCGGCAGCAGCGCTGGGGCGACTACCTGCGCGACTTCGAGCAGATCTACACCGACCCGACCCAGGCCAGCCTGATCCAGCGCTGCTGGCAGGTACAGGCGCTGCACGCCAGCGGTCGTCGCGACGATGCCTTCGCCGCCACCCGCTCCATCTGGCTGACACCGACCTCGGTACCGGATGCCTGCGACAAACCCTTCGCACTGTGGCAACAGAGCGGCGGTCGCGGCGACGAGCTGGTGTGGCAGCGGCTGCTGCTGGCGATGGAGCGCGGCGACCAGGGCATCTCGCGTTATCTCGCCGGCGAATTGAAGGGTCCGCTGCGCAGCCAGGGGCAACGGGCACTGCAGCTGCTGCGCGAACCCGCCGCCATCAAACGGCTGTGGCCGGAGATCGCCCGCGCCGACCACGCCTCGCCGCTGCTCGGCTACGGCACCCGCCGTCTGGTGCGCAGCGATGTCGACGGTGCCGAACAGCTGTGGATCAAGCTCAACCAGCAGAAATTGCTGAAAGCCGAGGACAGTGCACGCGTGCGCAGCGAGATCGGTCGCTACCGTATCGCCGGTCGCGGCACCGACGCCCTGCCCTGGCTGCTCGAACACGACCCCAGCGGCGAGGACAGCGCGCTGCTGGAGTGGCGCATCCGGCTGACGCTGCGCAAGGGCGACTGGCAGCAGGTCGAACGCTGGCTGGCGCTGCTGCCGGCGGAGCTGGCGGAAACCTCGCGCTGGCGTTACTGGAAAGCGCGTTCGCTGGCGCAGAACAGCGAACCGGAGAAACTCGACAGCGCCAGACAGCTGTTCGAACAGCTGGCCGCGGAGCGCAGCTTCTACGGCTTCCTTGCCGCCGAGCGCCTGCAGCGCCCCTACCAGTTCAACGACCGTCCGCTGCATCCCGACACCTCGCCGGCCAGGGTGGCAAAGCGGCCCGGCATTCGCCGCGCCCAGGAGTTCTACCTGTTCGGCGAGAGGCTGAGTGCCGCCAGCGAGTGGAACCGCGCGCTGCTCGGCATGACGCAGCCGGAGCAGCAGGCGGCGGCGCAACTGGCAACGCAGTGGGGCTGGTACAACCAGGCAATCCGCACCGCCACCGGCAGCGGTGGCTGGGATGATCTTTCGGCGCGTTTTCCACTCGCCTACCAACCGCAGCTGGAGCGCGCGGCGCAGCGCTCCGATCTGCCGCTGGAGTGGGTCTACGCCGTCGCCCGCCAGGAGAGCGCCTTCATGCCGGCGGTGAAATCGAGCGCCGGCGCGGTCGGGCTGATGCAGCTGTTGCCGGGCACCGCCAACCAGGTGGCGCGCAGTCTCAAGCTGCCCCACAGCAACGCCAAACTGATCGACCCGGCGCACAACACCCTGCTCGGCAGCGAATACCTGCGCCAGCTGCACCAGCGTTACGACGGCAACCGCATCCTCGCCAGCGCCGCCTACAACGCCGGCCCGGGCCGCATCAGCCGCTGGCTGCGCGAGCAGCCCGACCAGGTCGGCGCCGACGTCTGGATCGAAACCATCCCCTATCGCGAGACCCGCGAGTATGTGCAGGGGGTGATGGCCTTCGCGCTGATCTACGGCTACCGCCTCGGGCGCGACGATGGGCGACTGCTGCTGGCACACGAGCGGGTGATCGGCGGCGACAGCCTGCAAGTGGCGCAGAGCGAGCAGCCGTGAGTCGCCCCGCCGCCGATTGCCGCTTGCGCTGGGCCACCGACGCGTGACGGAGCCACCCGTGGAGAACCAGGCAGGCTCCGGCATCCTGTTGGCACGACAGGCGATCTACGATCGCCGGCTGCGCATCCACGCCTGGGAGCTGCTGTTCCGCGCCCACAACCCGGATCAGGCCGACGTGCGCGACGGCGACCACGCCACCTCATCGGTGCTGATCAACGCCTTCAGTGGCCTGCCGGTCGCCGACATCCTCGAAGGGCGCCCCGCCTTCATCAACTTCACCCGCCGCCTGCTCGATTTCACGCCGCCGATCAGCCCGGCACAGCTGGTGGTGGAGGTGCTGGAGGATGTCGAGATCGACGCCGACACGGTGGCGGCCATCGCCAGGCTGAAGCAGCAGGGCTACACCATCGCACTCGACGACTACATCTACCGCGAGACCCACACCGAGCTGATCCGTCACGCCGACATCATCAAGGTCGACGTACTGGCCAGCTCGATGAGCGATATCGAACAGCTGGTCGAACGGGTGCAGTCGCAGCGCATCAAGTTGCTGGCGGAAAAGGTCGAGACGCAGGCGATGTTCGACACCTGCAAGAAACTCGGTTTCGAACTGTTCCAGGGCTACTTCCTGTCGCGCCCGCAGCTGGTCAAGGGACGCACGCTGAAGAGCGACCAGCGCGTGGTGCTGCAGCTGCTGGCGACGCTGCGCAAACCCGACCTGGAGTTCCGCGAGATCGAACGGCTGCTGCAGACCGACTCGGTGCTGGTGCTGAAGATGCTGCGGCTGGTCAACTCGGCGTTGTTCCACCTGCCGCGACGCATCACCTCGATCCGCCAGGCGCTGACCGTGCTCGGCATGGACCGCGTGCGCAGCTGGGTGCAGCTGCTGGCGCTGTCCGGGCTGGAGAAGAAACCCGGCGCGCTCTACCTCAACGCCATGGTGCGCGCCCGCCTCGGCCAGCAGCTGGCCGAGATCAGCCGCCGCCAGCACCTGCCCGCCGACCAGCAGTTCACCATCGGCCTGCTGTCGACACTCGACGCGCTGCTCGGCCTGTCGCTGGAGCAGATCCTCGACAACGCCTCCTTCCCGGACGAAGTGCGCAGCGCCATCCTGCAGCACAGCGGCGACAGCGGCTTCCTGCTCGACACCGTCATCGCCTTCGAACGCGGCCAGTTCAGCGCCATCGACTGGCCGCGGCTGGCGCAGCTCGGCATCACCGCCGACCACGCCCGCGACGCCTATATCGAGAGCCTGCGCTGGGCCGACGAGGCACTGAAGCTGATCAGCGGCTGAGTGCTTCGCCGCTCAACAATTGCCGCGCCGCCACGGCGTCGAACGGCCAGTCGAGCTCAACCCCGTCGCGCTCGCGCCGCAAC
The DNA here is from genome assembly GCA_964386045.1 of uncultured Verrucomicrobiaceae bacterium. Classification (GTDB taxonomy): domain Bacteria; phylum Pseudomonadota; class Gammaproteobacteria; order Pseudomonadales; family CAMLJR01; genus CAMLJR01. The sequence continues at coordinate 95,917 of CAYLRA010000004.1, forward strand.
ACCGGAATACGCGTGCCGTAGCGTTCGAGCAGTGTGTCGCTGTCGGCGATATCGACCAGCTCGATGCGCGGTTGCGCCGTCTCCGGAAACTGCGCCAGCAGCTGTGCCAGCAGCGCCTCCGCCACCTCGCACAAGTGGCAGGCGGACGTTCCGTACAAAGTCGCCCCGTACAACATTGGAATCCCCCCCGGAAAACGCCGCAGTTTAACGCCCGCCGCGGCCGGCCATTGGCCGGCGATCGCCGCGAGCCTCTTCTATACTGCGCTCAGCGCCCCATCACCCATCGACCGAGCCGTTACCTCATGCAGCAGATCGACCTGATCCGTATCTATCAGCGCAAGTCGGCCCTGGTCATCGACGACTTCCCCGACATGCGCGGCTCGATCCGCCGCATGCTGCTGGCGGCCGGCATCAACAACGTCGATCTCGCCTCCAATGGCACCGAGGCGATCAGCCGCTGCGAGCACCAGCGCTACGACATCATCCTGGCCGACTACAACCTCGGCGACACCAAGAATGGCCAGCAGATCCTTGAGGAGCTGCGCTACCGCGGCCTGCTGCGCAACACCGCGATCTACATGATGATCACCGCCGAAACCACCAAGGCGATGGTGTTCGGCGCACTCGAATACCAGCCCGACGACTACCTGACCAAACCCTTCACCCAGACCACGCTGCAGCTGCGGTTGAACCGGCTGATCCTGGAGAAGGAGGATCTGCGCGATATCCACCGCGCGCTCGACGATGGCGACCACGACACCGTCATCGCGCTGTGCGAAGAGCACATCAACGCCGGCGACCGCTACCAGCAGCGCTGCCTGCGCATGAAGGCGCGCGCGCTCTACGACCTGCGCCGTCTCGACGAAGCGAGCGCGATCTACCAGCAGGTGCTGGCCGAGCGCCCGCTTGACTGGGCGCTGATCGGCGAAGGCCGCTGCCTGATGGCACACGGCAACTGGGACGCCGCCGAACGCATCTTCCAGAAACTGGTCGACAACAACTGCCTCTGCCTGGAGGTTTACGACTACCTGGCCGAGATCCGTCGCCAGCGCGGCGACATCATCAGCGCGCAGGAGCTGCTGGAGCGCGCCAGCGATATCTCGCCGAACGCCATCCTGCGCCAGCAGGTGCTGGCCGAGATCAGCGAGGAGAACGGCGACTGGGAGCGCGCCGAGAAAGCACATCGCAAGGTGGTCCGGCTCGGCGCCAACTCCTGTTACGAAGCGCCGGACAACTATTTCAACTACGCCCGCTGTATCGCCACCCAGCTACAGCAGCAGAGCGGCAGCAAGGACCGCAAACGCCTGAAAGAGGTCGACGAAATCCTCGAGCGCGCCCGCCGCCGCTATCGCGACGACGGCGCCGCGAAACTGCAGGCCGATCTGATCGCGGTCTCGGCGCAGGCCGGCGCCGGCAGTCTCGACGACGCTCGCGAAAAGCTGGTCGCGCTCGACCAGCAGTTACAGAAACGCGATGCAGACGCCGAACCGCTGCCGATTGCCGTCATGCTGGAAATGGCGCGCGCGCACCAGGCGGTCGGCAACAGCGGCGAAGCGCGTCAGTTGCTGCTCGACCTCGCCGATGCCCACGGCGGCAGCGATGCGATATGGGAACAGATCGACCGTATTTCGGAAGAACCGCTCAGCGACAAGGGCAAGGCGCGCGCGGTGCAGTTGAACCAGCGTGGCAAGGAGCTGTTTGCCCGCAACGAGTTCGCGCAGGCGATCGACCTGTTCGCCGAGGCGCTGCGCATCTACCCCAACAACATCGGCCTGAAACTCAACCTGCTGCTCGCGCTGGTGAAACAGATGGTTGCCAACGGCGGCTCGCCGGAGCTGCTGACGCGCGCCGTCAAGACCCTCGGCTCGATCGGCACGCTGGCCGACGACCATCCGCTATTCGATCGCCACCAGACACTCGGCGCCCACGTTGCGCGACTGCGGGAGTCTCAACATGCCTGACCAGGCAGCTGCCGCCGGCAAAACCTTTCCGCTGCTGCTGGCGTCATCGGTGCACGACATCAAGAACTCGCTCGGCATGCTGCTCGACACGCTCGACCAGGTGGTGCGCGAAACGCCGATCAGCAATGACAACCAGCGCCGCCAATTCGCCACGCTGCAGGGCGAGGCAGCGCGCATCAACAACGACCTGCTCTACCTGCTCGGTCTCTATCGACTCGAACAGGGCGAGCTGCCGCTGAATATCCAGGAAATGTTCGTCGCCGATTTCCTCGAAGAGGTGATGGCCCAGAACGGCCTGCTGCTGGAGATCCGTCAGCTGCGCTGCGAGATCGACTGCGAACGCGACGCGCGCGCCTACTTCGATCCCGTGCTGATCAGCGGCGTCATCAACAACGTGCTGGTCAATGCGGCGCGTTATGCCAGGCAGCAGGTGCGCATGATCGCCCGCGTCGGCGACGGCCTGACCATCGAGGTCGAGGACGACGGCGCCGGTTTCCCGCAGACCATGCTCGACAACGTCGGCAACATGCAGCGCGGTATCGACTTCAACAGCGGCAGCTCCAGCCTCGGCCTCCATTTCGCCGACCGCGTCGCGCAGCTGCACCAGCGCGGTGAACAGCACGGACATATCGCATTGCGCAATCTGCCCGCAGGTGGCGGCTGTTTCACCTTGTGGCTGCCGTGAACGAGTCCTCCCCTATGCAATAGGGGAGGTGTCGCGAAGCGACGGAGGGGTCCGGGGTTGATCGGGGCGCGACGCAGGGCGGACCCCCTCGCCCCTTCGGGGCACTCCCCCTACTTCGCAGGGGGAGACTTGCTCACAGCGCCCGAACCTGAATCGCTTCGACGCCGGGCGCGGCGATGACATCGGACAACACCACCACCTGATCGCCCGGCGCAAACCCTTCGCTGCGGCAGAGCGTGGCGAAGGCCTCGGCCAGCATCTGCTCGGAGTCGTCGCTGAACGGCAGCAGGTGCGAGATCGTCGCGTAGTTCAGTGCCATCTGCCGCAACACCATCGGGTCCTCGGTGAAGGCATGGATCACCGGCTGGCGCGGCCGGCAGTTGGCAACATAGTTGGCCATCACGCCGCGACGGGTGATCACCACCATCCCCTTGACCCCCAGCGACTCGGCCAGCTTCACCGCCGCTGTCGCCAGATGCTGTTTCGGGGTATCGACCGCCAGCCCCTCGCTGAAACGCAAACCGCGGAACTGCTCGGTCTGGCAGCTGATGCGATCGAGATACTCGACGCACTTGATCGGATATTTGCCCACCGTGGTCTCGCCGGAGAGCATGATCGCGTCGACCTCTTCATAGACGGCATTGGCGACATCGGTCACTTCGGCGCGGGTCGGAATCGGGTTGCTGATCATCGACTCCAGCAGGTGGGTTGCAACAATCACTCGCCTGCCCTTCTCGGCACAGAGCCGAATGATCTTGCGCTGCACCGACGGCAGCGTCTCCACCGGAATCTCCACGCCGAGGTCGCCGCGCGCCACCATCACGCCGTCGGCCACCTCGATGATGCTCTCCAGATTGCGCACACCCTCCTGGTCCTCGATCTTGGCGATGATCCTGGTCGTCTCGCCGCCGTGTGCGGAAAGAAACTCGCGCAGCTGCGTCACGTCGCCGGCCTCGCGCACGAACGACAGCGCGATGTAATCGACCCCCTGCTCGACGCCGAAGGCGATGTCGCGTTCATCCTTCCTGGTGATCGCCGGCAGGTTGACGCGGATGCCCGGCAGATTGACATGGCGCTTGCTCTTGACCGTGCCGCCGTCGACCACGCGGCAGTTCAGCGAGCGCTCGAACTTCTCCAGCACCTCCAGGTTGATCAGGCCGTTGTCGACGGTGATGCGGTCGCCGGGGCCAACCGCATCGAGCAGGTCGGCGTAGTTGATCTGCAGCGAGGTCTGTTCGACATCGTCGCCGGAGCGGACGTTGACGCTGATGACATCGCCCTCCTTCAGCGTCAGCTCCTGGTGCAGGTCGCCGGTGCGAATCTCCGGCCCCTGCGTGTCGAGCAGCAGCGCCACCGGCGTCGTCAGGCCGGCATTCAGCTCGCGCACGGCGGCAATCACCCGCGCGTGCGACTCGTGGTCGCCGTGCGACATGTTGAGCCGCACCACATTCATGCCGGCGGCGTGCAGCCGGCGCAGCATCTCCAGCGATTCGGTGACCGGGCCGATGGTGCAGACGATCTTGGTCTTGCGCATGCTCACTCCTGTAGTTACAAAACGACGATTCCACAGCGACAGCGGCCACTGTAGCCGAAGCCGGGGATGGTTTGTACCGCGCCTTGACAGCGCGCAAGCGCGACTCATAAGGTGCCAGCCCGCGCATTGACAGGCAGTTCCGCCGTGACCGAAGACAGCGTCGAATACCGGGAAAAGAAGGCCTTCTACGACAGCCTGCTGACCATCTACGGGCGCAAGCCCGTATTGGAAGTGCTGCAGGACGACACCATTCCGGTCCACTGCCTGCACCTGGCCGACAGCAACCAGCGCGGCGGCATCGTCGACGAGATCGAGCAGCTGGCGCGCAGGCGTGGCATCACCATCAGGCAGCACTCGAAACAGGCGCTGTCGCGCATCTCGAAGAACGGCCGCGAGGATCAGGGTGTCGCCATCGACCTGCAGCTGCCGCGTTACCAGACGCTTTCCAGTTTCCTCGCCGCAGGCGTGCTGCCGGCGACGGCAAAGCTGCTGGCGCTCGACCGCATCACCAATCCGCAGAACCTCGGCATGTTGATCCGCTCGGCCGCGGCCGGCGGCGTCACCGCCGTGCTGGTGCCGGAGAAGGGCTGCGCCCCGCTCTCGCCGATGGTGATCAAGGCCAGCGCCGGTACGCTGTTCAAATGCCCACTGCTGCGTTGCGGTTCGCTGGCGGATGCGTTGCAACAGTTGCAGAAAGCCGGTGCCGAGGTTTGTGTGTTGTCGTCGCACGCCAGTGAGAACCTGCTCGATCGCAAACCGTCGCGCGCGCAGGTCTACGTGTTGGGCAATGAAACCGAAGGGGTGTCGACAGAGATTTCGAAACTGGCCGATCGGCGGGTGTTCATACCGATGGCGAATGGCGTGGAGTCGCTGAATGTCGCAGTGACGGCGGCGTTGCTGGCCTATTACGGCTGATCGGACGATGTAGGGGTACTGCTTGCCGCGCCCCTACACCCGTATCTCAGCAAGTGGATGACAGCTTCATGTTCTCCGGCTTGCTCTCCAGATAAAGTGTGTCGTAACTCAGATCGACTCCGCACGGCCACTCAACAGAGCCTGCAACTACCTGCGCCTGAGAAAATGCGGGCCACGATTCGAGCCGCTTGAAAACCCCACGACCAAGATATGGGCGCATATCGAACACCCGAACCTCGCTGTTTTCGAACCACAGTCGCATATGGTGGTCAGGCAGCACCTCAACCCGTGAAACGTATGGATTCATAATCCCTCCTAACGGAGCGGCTCTATCTTGAAAACTTCTTCGCCATTGATAGCCAGACTCCAATCCGCCACCAACTCATCGCGATGAATCTCGATCCACGCCTGCACCAGCTTTTCCTGCTTTGCCGGCAAGCCACCATTCAGTGTCCCACCGGTCTCGATTGCCAGAACCGCATGATACCCCTGGTACTCCGCATGTATATGCGGCAGGTTGTGCTGACGGTTATCGAAAAAATACATCCGTATGACGATGCCGTAAAAGGCACTCAGAATTGGCATGTTCACCTCCCTTTGAACGACTTCTTCCATTTCCCAAACGGGCGCTTCTTCTCCTTGGCTCACTCCAGCCGCACTACCGTACTGAGGCTCTGGGCTGACAATGGACCGAACAGCCCCACCTCTCATCGCGCTCCAGACTGCGCCACAGCCAACGATCCGACCGGGATGATCATTTGGACAAATACCTCATCGCCTCTTCCAACCCTTTCAGTGTCAGCGGATACATGTGGTTCTCGGTCAACTTCTGCGTGTAGTTGATCGTCTGCGTGAATTTCCAGTCCTTCTCCGCCACCGGATTCAACCACACCACCTTGTTGTAGGTGTCGCGGATGCGGCGGAACCAGACCTCGCCCGACTCTTCGTTCCAGTGCTCGATGCTGCCACCCGGCTGCACGATTTCATACGGCGCCATCGACGCATCACCGATGAAGACGACGCGATAGTCGGCCGAGTATTTGTGCAGGATGTCGAGCGTCGGGGTGCGCTCCTGATGACGGCGGAAGTTGTTCTTCCAGACCGTTTCGTAGATGAAGTTGTGAAAGTAGAAATACTCCATGTGCTTGAACTCGGAGCGCGCCGCCGAGAACAGCTCCTCGCACAGGTGGATGTACGGGTCCATCGAGCCACCGATGTCGAAGAACAGCAGCAGTTTCACCGCGTTGTGGCGCTCCGGCACCATCTTCAGGTCGAGGTAGCCGGCGTTCCTGGCTGTCGAACGGATGGTGTCGTCGAGATCGAGCTGATCGGCGGCGCCGGTGCGGGCGAAACGGCGCAGCCGGCGCAGCGCCACCTTGATGTTGCGCGTGCCGAGTTCGAGCGTGTCGTCGAGGTTCTTGAAGTCGCGCCGTTCCCATACCTTGACCGCACTCTTGTTGCGACCGGCACCACCGATGCGGATTCCCTCGGGGTTGTAGCCGCTGTGGCCGAACGGCGAGGTGCCGCCGGTGCCGATCCACTTGTTGCCGCCTTCGTGGCGTTTTTTCTGCTCTTCGAGGCGCTTCTTGAACTCCTCGATCAGCTTTTCGAGGCCGCCGAGCGACTCGATCTTCTGCTTCTCTTCCTCGCTCAGATACTTCGAGAACTGCGCACGCAGCCACTCGTCGGGAATCAGCGCCTCGATGACATCGTCGAGCGACTGCAGGTCGCGGAAGTAGAGACCGAAGGCGCGGTCGAAGCGGTCGAAATATTTCTCATCCTTGACCAGGCAGACGCGGCTCAGCACGTAGAACTCGTCGATGTCGGCAAAGACGAGATTGCGCTCCAGCGCTTCCAGCAGCACCAGCAGTTCCTTGATCGAGACGGGAACCCCCGCCTCCTTCAAGCCGAAAAAGAAGTTGATCAGCACAGCGACAACCCTGCTTGGCTCAAACGCTTATGAATGACGGGTTTCGCGGCGATGCATGAAGGCGAGACGTTCGAGCAGATGCACGTCCTGCTCGTTCTTCAGCAGCGCGCCGTAGAGCGGCGGAATCGCCTTGGTGCCGTCGCGATTTTTCAGCACCTCGTCCGGAATCTCGTCGGCCATCAGCAGTTTCAGCCAGTCGATCAACTCGGAGGTCGACGGCTTTTTCTTCAGCCCCGGCAGATCGCGCACCTCGAAGAAGACTTCGAGCGCCTGCTGTACCAGCCCCTGCGTGATGCCGGGGTAGTGCACCTCGATGATCTGGCGCATCGTGTCGCGGTCGGGGAAGGTGATGAAGTGGAAGAAGCAGCGGCGCAGGAAGGCATCCGGCAGTTCCTTTTCATTGTTCGAGGTGATGATGATGATCGGGCGCTGCTTCGCCTTGATCGTCTCGCCGGTTTCGTAGACGAAGAACTCCATGCGATCGAGTTCGAGCAGCAGGTCGTTGGGGAATTCGATGTCGGCCTTGTCGATCTCGTCGATCAGCAGCACCACCTGCTCGTCGCTGTCGAACGCCTCCCACAACTTGCCTTTCCTGATGTAGTTGCCGATCTCTTTCACGCGCTCGTTGCCGAGCTGCGAATCGCGCAGACGCGACACCGCGTCGTATTCGTACAGACCCTGCTGTGCCTTGGTGGTCGATTTGATGTGCCAGGTGATCAGCCGCTTGCCCAGTCCGCTCGCCACCTCTTCGGCCAGCAGGGTCTTGCCGGTACCGGGTTCACCCTTGATCAGCAGCGGTCGCTGCAGCGTGACGGCGGCGTTGACGGCGGTGCGGAGGTCGGCTGTGGCGACATAGCGATCGGTACCTTGGAACTTCATGAGTGCGTTACCATTCGACGGCTGAAAAATGAGGCTCCTGCGCGAAAATCAGTCGCTACCGACACCCGTGCGGAGGCAGGTTTGATGCAGGAGATGACAGGAGAAGGCGAAGCCTAGCGATTGCCCGCAGGTGAAGCAACTGCACGGCCGGCCCCGATTCAAGGAGAAAACCCATGAGCAGAAGCTTCGCGGACAACAGTCTGACCATCGGCAACACACCGCTGGTCAGACTGAACCGGATTTCCAGACACAACATCCTCGCCAAGCTGGAGAGCCGCAACCCGGCCGGCTCGGTCAAGTGCCGGATCGGCGCCAACATGATCTGGGACGCCGAACAGAGCGGCCGCCTGAAACCGGGCATGACGCTGGTGGAGCCGACCAGCGGCAACACCGGCATCGCGCTCGCCTTCGTCGCCGCCGCGCGCGGCTATTCGATCATCCTGACCATGCCGAGCACGATGAGTGTGGAGCGGCGCAAGATCCTGGTCGCGCTCGGCGCCAAACTGGTGCTGACCGAAGGTGCCAAGGGGATGAAGGCGGCCATCGCGAAAGCCGAGGAGATCGTCGCCAGCGACCCGTCGCAACACCTGATGCTGCAGCAGTTCG
>CAYLRA010000005.1:0-100926 GCA_964386045.1 uncultured Verrucomicrobiaceae bacterium
TCTCGGCGCTGCGCTCCTTGTTCGCTTCCTCTTCCATCAGGCGCAGGATCGACAGCGCCAGCGACTTGGTGTCGCGGATGGTGCCCTGGCCACTGCAGCGCGGGCAGATGCTGGCACTGGACTCTTCCAACGACGGGCGCAGCCGCTGCCGCGACATCTCCAGCAGGCCGAAGCGCGAGATGCGACCGACCTGCACGCGGGCGCGGTCGGCTTTCAGCGCATCGCGCACCCGGTTTTCGACTTCACGCTGGTTCTTGGCCGAGGACATGTCGATGAAGTCGATGACGATCAGGCCGCCGATGTCGCGCAGGCGCAGCTGGCGGGCGATCTCGTCGGCCGCCTCCAGGTTGGTCTGCAGCGCGGTCTCCTCGATATCTCCACCCTTGGTGGCGCGCGCCGAGTTGATGTCGATCGACACCATCGCCTCGGTCGGATCGATGACGATGGAGCCGCCGGACGGCAGCTGCACGATGCGCTGGAAGGCGGTCTCGATCTGCGATTCGATCTGGTAGCGGTTGAACAGCGGCACCGGGTCCTGATAGCGGCGCACCTTGTTCTGGAAGCTCGGCATCACGGTGCGGACGAAATTCATCACCTCGTCGTAGGCCGCGTCGGAGTCGATCAGCACCTGGTCGATATCCGCGCGCAGGTAGTCGCGGATGGCGCGGATGATGACGTTGCTCTCCTGCAGGATCAGGAATGCGCCCTGGCGCTCGGCGGCGGCCTTGGCGACGGCCTCCCACAGCTGCATCAGGTAGTTGAGGTCCCACTGCAGCTCTTCCGGGCTGCGGCCGACACCGGCGGTGCGGACGATCACGCCCATGCCATCGGGGATGTCGATCGAGGCGAGTGCATCGCGCAGTTCGGAGCGGTCATCGCCCTCGATGCGGCGCGAGATGCCGCCGGCGCGCGGGTTGTTGGGCATCAGCACCAGGTAGCGGCCAGCCAGGCTGACGAAGGTGGTCAAGGCGGCGCCCTTGTTGCCGCGCTCCTCCTTGTCGACCTGGACGATCACTTCGGTCCCTTCCTTGACCACGTCCCGGATCTTGACGCGGCCGCCGGCGTCGGCGGGGCGGTAGAAGTATTCGCGAGAGATCTCTTTCAGCGGCAGGAAGCCGTGGCGCTCGGCGCCAAAGTCGACGAAGGCGGCTTCGAGGCTGGGTTCGACGCGGGTGATGACACCCTTGTAGACATTGGATTTCTTCTGCTCGCGGGCGGAGCTTTCGATATCGAGGTCATAGAGGCGCTGGCCATCGACCAGCGCTACGCGCAACTCTTCGGGTTGAGTTGCATTGATCAGCATTCTTTTCATGTTGATGACAGGTCCGTTCTGGAACGGCTGCCGCTACACCATCGATGCACGACGATGTTCAGATACTGTTGCGCCGGAGCCGGATCGACGTCCGCAGGGCGCGGGATCTCCGCGCGGAACGGTGCTGCAATGCAGGCGCTGCGCCCCGGCGATCGTGTGGATCGCCCCGTAACGGGCCTCAGGGCCGCCGCAGCTGATGCTGTCGGTCGAATCGGTTCGGCACATGCGAAGCGCGCAACCGGGGGCGGTGTCGTCAGGCGAATGATTGGAATCGCCGTTAAACCGCTGCCCTCATTGCTTCGCGAGCGTCACAAACACGGTTTGCAACAACGGTGCAGTCGGGTCGGCCGCTGCACTGTTGGAAAGGGACACCTACTGGGGGAAGCTGATACAGTAGCCGTCCGTCGAGTTCTCGGGCGCCGCCGCCGATGGCCTGTTGCCAGCGGCTGTTGCCCGAACGCATCGTCCAGCGCTGTCGCTCACTGCCCGCCCCTTGCCGATTACTGCAGGAGACCTTGGAAAGCGCGCTGCGCACAGGGACAGTCAGAGCCGGTCGCGGTCGATGCACCGCGGCAATATATCAGCGGCCATGAACTCCATCAAATTGTTACGTCTACTTATTACTACCCCTGCCGATACCAATCCATGAGTCAAGAGAGAGCCGAGGGCGTGCGCCTGGTCCGGATCGATGCCGGTTCCGACGGTCAACGCATCGACAACTTCCTGCTGCGCGAGCTGAAGGGAGTGCCCAAGTCGCGCATCTACCGGTTGTTGCGCAAGGGCGAAGTGCGGATCAACAAGGGGCGCGCCAGGGCCGACCATCGCCTTCAGCTTGGCGACGAGGTGCGCATCCCGCCGGTGCGGATGAGCGAGGAGGCGCTGGTGCCGGCTGCCCCCGACACGCTGCTGCAGCGGATCGAACAGGCGATCCTGTTCGAGGATGAAGGGCTGATCGTCGTCGACAAGCCCTCCGGGCTGGCGGTGCACGGTGGCAGCGGCCTCAGCTTCGGCCTGATCGAGGCGCTGCGCCAGATGCGCCCCGATGCCCGCTTCCTTGAACTGGTGCACCGGCTCGACCGCGACACCTCCGGCCTGATCATGGTGGCGAAGAAGCGCAGTGCGCTGCTGGCGCTGCACGCGGCGTTGCGTGGCGATGGCGTCGACAAGCGCTATCTGGCGCTGGTGGTCGGGCAGTGGTCGAAACGCCGGCAGAAGGTCGACGTGGCGCTGGAGAAGAACACGCTGAAGTCCGGGGAGCGGGTGGTACGGGTTTCGACCGACGGCAAGCCGGCGCTGACCGAGTTTCGCGTGGTTGAGGGCTTTCCTGCCGCCACGCTGGTCGAGGCGCGGCCGATCACCGGGCGCACCCACCAGATTCGGGTCCACGCCCAGTTCGCCGGCCACCCCATTGCCGGCGATGAGAAGTACTGTGATCGGGACAACCTGCTGCGTTTCCGCGAGCTTGGCTTGCGCCGGCTCTTCCTGCATGCCGCCGAGCTGACCATCACCTGGCAGGGGCGTCCGATGACGCTGACCGCCGAGCTGCCCTCCGAGCTTCGACAGCTTCTTGAAGTACTTCGCAAGTGATTGATAAAAATCTTTTTGTCTTTGATTGGGACGGGACGCTGGTGGATTCGGCCGACAAGATCGTCAGTGCCATGTCTGCCGCGATCGACGAGCTGGCACTGGCGCCGCGCTCGGTGGATGAGATTCGCGACATCATCGGACTCGGGCTGCCCGAAGCACTACGGCGTCTCTATGGGGTCGCCTCGGATCTTGAGTTGACGCTGTTGCGCGATACCTATGTCAGATATTTTCTCGATCTGGATCAGCAGCCTTGCCGGCAATTTGAAGGTGCTTTCGAGATTCTGTCGCAGTTGCGGGAGCGGGGTTGCCTGCTCGCGGTGGCAACCGGCAAGAGCCGGCGCGGGCTGCAGCGGGCGTTGGCGCAGACTGGCTGGGGTGAGCTGTTCCATGCGACTCGCTGTGCCGATGAGACCCATTCCAAACCCCATCCGCGCATGCTGCTGGAACTGATGGCCGAGCTGGCCGTGGCGCCCGGGGCGGCGGTGATGGTCGGCGACACCGAGTACGACATGGCGATGGCCGAGGCGGCTGGCATTGCTCGGATCGGTGTCAGCTTCGGCGCTCATGCGCCGCAGCGGCTGCAGCAATACCGGCCGTGGCGCATAGTCGACCGGCTGGCGGATGTGGCTGAGTGGAATCGGCAGGCTTGAGCTAAAACTGGCGGGTTGCGGACGAAGGAGTGGGTAATGGCAGAGGATCGTGAGAGCGAGCGCGCCTGGCGCGTGCTGGAGAAGGTGGTCAGCGGTTCGCTCGACGAGCAGCGGCGTGCCCGGCGCTGGGGCATCTTCTTCAAGCTGCTGACGTTCGCCTATCTGTTTGCGGCGATCTGGCTGTTCGTGCCGCGCGATGGATTGACGTCGGTGTCGGCGACCAGTTTCACCGCGCTGGTGCGCGTCGATGGCGTCATTGCGCCGAACGAACTGGCCAGTGCCAACAATATCGTCGCCGGTCTGCGCGCCGCCTTCGAGGACGAACGCTCGAAGGCGGTGATGCTGGTGATCAACAGTCCGGGCGGCAGCCCGGTGCAGTCGGGTTACGTCTACAGCGAGATCCGCCGGCTGCGCGACAAGTACCCCGACAAGAAGCTCTACGCGGTGATCGGTGATATCGGTGCCTCCGGCGCCTACTACATCGCCGCGGCGGCCGATGCGATCTACGCCGATCAGGCCAGTCTGGTCGGCTCCATCGGTGTCATCTCCGGCAGCTTCGGGGTGACCGGGCTGATGGAGAAGCTCGGCGTCGAGCGCCGGCTGATCACTGCCGGCGAGAACAAGGCGCTGCTCGATCCGTTCAGTCCGCTGCCCGAGTCGCAGCGCGAACTCTGGCAGTCGGTGGTCGACACCACCCATCGCCAGTTCGTGGAGCGTGTGAAGAATGGGCGCGGCGATCGGCTGAAAGAGGATCCGCAGCTGTTCAGCGGCATGGTCTGGAGCGGTGAGCAGGCACTGGCGCTGGGGCTGATCGACGGGCTTGCCAGCCCCGGCCAGGTGGCGCGTGAAGTGGTTGGCGCCGAGGAGATCGTCGACTTCTCGCGCGGCCACGATCCGCTGCAGAAGCTGCTGCGCGGCCTGGGGATCGAACTCGGAACCGGGCTGGCGCAGGGTTTGGCGACGGCGGCGCCCCAATTGCGCTGATCAGGGCAGCGAGACCCCTTCGGCCCGCAGCAGGTCGACCAGCGCGATCAGCGGCAGGCCGATCAGTGCGTTGGGGTCGCGTCCGTGCAGTCTCTCGAACAGCGTGATGCCCAACCCCTCCGACTTGAAACTGCCGGCGCAGTCGAACGGCTGTTCGCGCTGCAGGTAGCGATCGATCTGTGCATCGCTCAATGGGCGGAAGGTGACCTCGAACGGTTCGACGATCGTCTGGCAGCGACCGCTGCTGCTGTTGAGCAGGCAGAGTCCAGTCAGGAAGTGGACGACGCGGCCTGACGCGGCGCGCAGTTGCTGCCTGGCGGTGGCGAAGTCGCCGGGTTTGCCGAGGATGAAGCCATCGAGACAGGCGACCTGATCGCTGCCGATGATCAGGTGACCGGGGTGGGTAGTGGCGAGGGCGCGCGCTTTCGCCTCGGCCAGCCTTGCCACCAGCTCGGCGGCAGGTTCGTTCGGCAGCGCGTGTTCGTCGACGTCGGGGCTTGCCCATATAAAAGGAAGCTGCAACCGCGCCAGCAGTTCGCGCCGATAGCGCGAGCTGGAGGCGAGCAGCAGGGGTGGCGCGCCGGTGGGTAAGGGCGTGTTCAGTGTCTGGTCGGTCTGCATCGAAGTTCGTCGAATGGCGGAGGATCGGAGATTTTTTGACAGAGGGGCAGGGTGGCCCTATGATGCGCGCCCTATGTCAAACGCCCCCCAGACCCGTGCTGTCGAGCCGCTGCCCAGACTGGTCGATGTGCGCCGTCTGATCGCTTCAGGCGGAACCATCGTTGCCCGGGAGCCGCTGTCCAGCTTCGCGCGGTTGGACGACATGCTAGAGGGCGGGGAAGGTGGCGTCGATATCGAATTGCGGTTCCATATCGACCACCAGAAGTTGCGCCGCATCGATGGCCGGGTGCGAGCTGCCGTGCGGGTCTGTTGCCAGCGCTGCCTGCAGCCGATGCCGTTCGAGATCGATTCGAGCTTCGCGGTGGCGGCAGTCTGGAGTGACGAGGATGCAGGGCACCTGCCGCGGGATGTCGATCCCTACATCGTCGGCGAGGAACCGCAGGACCTGCGCGAGCTGGTCGAGGATGAACTGATCGTCAGCCTGCCCTATATCAGCTACCACGACAGTGGTCCCTGTGCGGAGCAGGCGTTGCAGCGAAGCGATGAGCAGGCTGCCAGAGACAGAGAGATCGCCGCGGAGAAGCCGCAGCAGGATGATGCTTCGTCCAAGGCCAACCCTTTTAGCGTGCTGGAACAGTTGAAGTCCGGCAAATGAGTGACTGAGGAGCACTTTTCCCATGGCAGTTCAGCAGAACCGTAAATCCCGTTCGCGCCGCGACATGCGCCGTTCGCACGATGCCCTGACCGGCCCGACCCTGTCGGTCGATCAGACCAGCGGCGAAACCCATCGCCGTCACCACATCACTGCCGACGGTTTCTACCGCGGCCGCAAAGTGATCCACACCGGCGACGAATAATCCCCGTTGTCCGGGCCGATTCGCATCGCCATTGATGTGATGAGCGGGGACTCCGGTCCCCGCCAGGCCCTTCCCGCCGTCAGCAACGCCCTTCGTCGATATCCCTCGCTGCATCTGGTCCTGGTCGGTGACGAGGCGCTTCTTCGTGCCCGTGTCGATACCGATATGGCCGATGTCAGCGGGCGTGTCAGTGTCGTCGCTGCCAGCGATGTCGTGACGATGAGCGACCGACCGACCCAGGCGTTGCGTCACAAGCCCAATTCGTCGATGCGCCGGGCCATCGATCTGTTGGCCGGGCAAGCAGTTGACGGAGTCGTCAGTGCCGGCAATACCGGCGCACTGATGGCGATGAGTGCGCTGCTGTTGCAGCGGCTGCCCGGTATCGAGCGGCCGGCACTCTGTTCGCCGGTGCCGACGCGCAAGGGGCACTGCTACCTGCTCGATCTCGGCGCCAATCTCGATTGCTCCCCGCAACAGCTGCACCAGTTCGCGGCGATGGGGGCGGCACTGGCCATCGCTCTCGACGATCTGCCCCGGCCGCGCGTCGCGTTGCTCAATGTCGGCGTCGAGGCGGGGAAGGGGACCGATACGGTGCGCGCCGCCGCCGCGCGTTGCGAAGCGGATTCCCGGCTCAACTATGTCGGTTTCGTCGAAGGGGATCAGCTGTTTGACGGTGGTGTCGATGTCGTGGTTTGCGATGGCTTCAGCGGCAATGTCGCGCTGAAGGTGTGCGAAGGCACGGCGGAGTTGATTGCGGGAAAACTGCGCGCGCAGTTTGGTCGTGGCATCGCGCGGCGCCTGCTCGGTTGCCTGCTGGCGCCGACGCTGCGTTCGCTCTACGCGCAACTCGATCCCGGGCAATACAATGGCGCCTGCCTGCTCGGCTTGCGTGGGGTGGTGGTGAAGAGTCACGGCAGGAGCGACAGTGCCGCATTCGAGCGCGCCATCGACTGCGCTGTGCGCTCGGTGCAGCGTGGACTGCCGGGACAGATCGCTGCCCATCTGGTCTGATGCGAACGATCCCTCGTACGCGCCATCGATAGATATGTGTGGCTAATAATCAATTGAATTCATCGAATCGACCTCGGTCGTCAATGAGTCAGGAGTCAGCATGACAAATCAGCAATTGGCCTTCGTTTTTCCCGGTCAGGGTTCGCAGAAGGTGGGGATGCTGGCCGCCGTCGCCGCGGCCAATCCGGTTGTCGAGGAGAGTTTTGCGGAGGCGTCCGAAGTGCTCGGCTACGATCTCTGGCAGCTGGCGCAACAGGGGCCACAGGAAGCACAGAACCTTACCGAGCGCACCCAGCCGCTGCTGCTGGCCGCGAGTGTTGCGTTGTGGCGGGTATGGCAGCAGCGCAGCAGCGTGCGGCCTTCGCTGCTCGCGGGCCACAGCCTCGGCGAGTTTTCGGCGCTGGTCTGCGCGGGCAGCCTGGCCTTTGTCGATGCAGTGAAGCTGGTGCGCGCGCGCGGCCAGTTCATGCAGAGCGCGGTGCCGGTCGGTGTCGGCGCCATGGCGGCGGTGCTCGGGATGGAAGATCAGCAGATCGTCGATATCTGCGCCGAGGTGAGCCGTCCCGGTGCCGTCGTCGAGGCGGTCAATTTCAACTCGCCGGGCCAGGTCGTCATTGCCGGTCATGCCGGTGCCGTCGAGCAGGGCATCGAAAGACTGAAGGCGGCCGGCTGCAAGCGCGCGATGCCGCTGCCGGTCAGCGCCCCTTTCCATACGTCATTGATGGTGCCGGCAGGCGAGCAGCTGGCACAGGTTCTTGAAGGTATCGAACTCAAGGCGCCGGTCATTCCCGTCGTGCACAACGTGCATGCGCAGGCGGAGTCCGATCCCGGTCGTATCCGCGAGCTGCTGATTCAACAGATTTCCAGCCCGGTGAAATGGACGGGCTGCGTACAGTTCATGGTGGCGAAGGGCATCGCGACGACAGTTGAATGCGGTCCGGGTCGGGTGTTGAGCGGGCTGAACAAGCGTGTCGACAAATCGCTGAACTGCCTGGGTATCGATGAAGTCGACGGCCTGGAGCAGGCGCTGGCGGCACTGAGCTGATCTCACGGCAACCGTTTCAGAGGAGTCTCCGCAATGGAAAACACGCAGGAAAAAGTGGCGCTGGTGACGGGTGCCAGCCGGGGTATCGGCAAGGCGATTGCACAGGGGCTCGGGCGCGCGGGCTTCACCGTGGTAGGCACGGCGACCAGCAACAAGGGGGCGGAGGCGATCACTGCCGATCTGCAGGCGGCAGGTATCAGGGGCTGCGGCATGGCGCTGAACGTTACCGATGCCGCCGCGGTCGATGCCGTGATCAAGGCGATCGGCGAGCGCTTCGGTGCGCCGCTGGTGCTGGTCAACAACGCGGGCATCACTCGCGACAATATCCTGATGCGGATGAAGGAAGAGGAGTGGGGCGATGTCATCGACACCAACCTCAATGCCATCTACCGCGTCACCAAGGCGTGTTTGCGCGGCATGACCAAGGCGCGCTGGGGCCGCATCGTCAATATCAGTTCGGTGGTCGGTTCGATGGGCAATGCGGGTCAGACCAACTACGCGGCGGCCAAAGGCGGTCTCGATGGTTTCACGCGTGCACTGGCACGCGAGGTCGGCTCGCGCGCGATCACCGTCAACAGCGTCGCCCCCGGTTTCATCGATACCGACATGACGCGCGAGCTGCCGGAGGAGCAGCGGCAGCTGCTGCAGCAGCAGATTCCGCTTGGCCGCCTCGGCGCGCCGGAGGAGATCGCTGCGCTGGTGACTTTTCTCGCCAGCGACGGCGCTGCCTACATTACCGGTGAAACGGTTCAGGTCAACGGCGGCATGTTCATGGCGTAAAGGCCGGTTGGCCCGGCTAACACCATGAAAGAAAATGGTTTTTAGCTGACGAAAAGGTAATTTTTGGGGGTCGGTGTTTCCTCTCGGGGAAAAACAGGTAAAATGCCGCCCGGCATGACCGGGGTCCTCCCGGCTAGCAGGTAGATTGCTGAACGGATGCGGGCTGTTCCTCTCGCGCGAAGTCGGCGGCGAACCTGAAAACAGTTTTCTTTGAACCATGGGAGTCGATCAGGACCATGAGCAGCATTGAAGAACGCGTCAAGAAAATCGTCGCTGAGCAGCTCGGCGTTAAGGAAGAAGACGTTCAGCCGTCCGCTTCTTTCGTTGAAGATCTCGGTGCCGACTCGCTTGACACCGTTGAACTGGTGATGGCCCTCGAGGAAGAGTTCGAGACCGAAATCCCTGACGAAGAGGCTGAGAAGATCACCACCGTTCAGCTGGCGATCGACTACGTCAAAAGTCATCTGGGCTGACAGGATCGCGGCGGGTTGCCCGCCGTACGTCTCTTGTGAGTCAATCGAAAAGCCGTTCTATGTAAATAGAAACGGCTTTTTTTATTGGTGTCGTTTTTGCCGCTGTCAGTGTTGGGAAATCGTGGCGGTCGTGGAGGAGAGGTAGAAGTGTCGAGAAGACGGGTGGTGGTGACAGGACTCGGCATGGTGACGCCGGTTGGCAACGATGTGGCGGAGAGCTGGAAAAACATTCTCGCTGGCCGCAGTGGCGCCGCTCCGATCGAGTCGTTCGACGTCTCGGCCTTCTCTACCCGCTTTGGTGCCGGCGTGAAGGGTTTCGACGTGGCGCTCAACATGGAGCCGAAAGAGGCTCGCAAGATGGATGTCTTCATCCAGTACGGCATGGTGGCGGCGATCCAGGCGGTCGAGGATGCCGGCCTTGAGGTGACCGCTGAGAATGCGCCGCGCATCGGTGCGGCGATCGGTTCGGGTATTGGTGGCCTCAGCAACATCGAGAAGTGCTACGACATCGTCAACAACAGCGGTCCGCGCCGCGTTTCACCGTTCTTCGTGCCCGGCTCGATCATCAACATGATCGCCGGCAATATTTCGATCAAATATGGTTTGCAGGGACCGAACCTGGCGCTGACCACCGCCTGCACCACCGGCACCCACTGCATCGGGCTCGGTGCCCGGTTGATCGCCTATGGCGATGCCGATGTCATGGTGGTCGGTGGTGCCGAGATGGCGACGACGCCGGTCGGACTCGGTGGTTTCGCAGCGGCACGTGCCTTGTCGACGCGCAACGACGACCCGCAGCGGGCCAGCCGGCCCTGGGATCGCGATCGCGATGGCTTCGTGCTCGGCGATGGCGCCGGTGTCATGGTGATCGAGGAGTACGAGTTCGCGAAGCGGCGTGGCGCCAGGATCTACGCCGAGCTGAGTGGTTTTGGCATGAGTGCGGATGCCTACCACATGACCTCGCCGCCCGAGGATGGCGCCGGTGCGCTGGCAGCGATGCGCAATGCCATGCGCGATGCCGGTCTGGCGCCGGAGGCGATCGATTACATCAATGCCCATGGTACGTCGACGCAGGCTGGCGACCTGGCCGAGAGCCGGGCCATCGAGCAGTTGATGGGGGAAGCGGCAAAAAAGGTTGCCGTCAGCTCGACCAAGTCGATGATTGGTCACCTGCTCGGGGCCGCCGGTGCGGTCGAGTCGATTTTCACCGTGCTGGCGCTGCGCGATCAGGTGGCGCCACCCACCATCAACCTCGACAATCCGGACGAAGGGTGCACCCTCAACTACGTGCCACACACGGCGCAGCAACGCACCGTTCGCCATGCGCTGAACAACTCGTTCGGTTTTGGTGGTACCAACGGCACGCTGGTATTCAGCCGTTTCGAGTGAGGTGCAGATGACCGCCGTCCTCAGCTGGATTGACGGTCGCCCCGCCGCGCCGTTACCACTCACCGATCGCGGCCTCGCCTACGGTGATGGCCTGTTCGAGACGATACGCGTCGTCGCTGGTCGTGCCGATCTGCTTCCGCTGCACCGACAGCGGTTGTTGCGCGATTGCGCACGGCTCGATATCGCACTCGACCTGCTGCGACTGGATATCGAGATATCGATGGTGCTGGCGGGTGTTGATGACGGCGTCCTGAAGGTGATCGTCACGCGTGCGGCACAGGGGCGCGGTTATCACCCGGGTCGCGCTGCCGCCGGGCGTCGCATCCTGCTGTTTTACCCTCAACCGGTCATCCCGTTCGCGCAGACCCCTGTGCTGCGGGTGCGGCTCTGTCGTCAGCGACTGGCACTGCAGCCGGTGCTGGCCGGGATCAAGCACCTTAATCGCCTTGAGCAGGTGGTGGCGCGTGGCGAGTGGCGCGATCCGGCGATTGGCGAGGGGCTGATGCTGGATACGTCGGGGGCGCTGGTCGAGGCGACGGCGAGCAACCTTTTCCTGGTTCGCGATGGCGAGCTGCTCACGCCGAGACTCGACCGTTGTGGCGTGGCCGGTGTCATGCGCGAACAGGTGATGACGACGCTGGCGCCAGCCGCTGGCCTGAGCGTGCGCGAGGCGCGACTGACACTCGACGACCTGTGCGCGGCCGATGAGCTGTTCCTGACCAGTACGCTGCTGGGTATCGCGCCGGTGGCGTGGGTCGACTGCCTGGCTGTCCCGGTCGGCGGTGTTACCATCGCGCTTCGCTCGCAACTGGACTCTCTCGACCCCAAGGCCCGCCATGCAGCGCCTCGTTAGCCCGATATTGATCGCACTGATCGCGGCACTGCTGCTCTGGAGTGGCGTGGCGACGCTCAGCCAGTACCTGCGTGCACCGCTGAAGCTGGAGGGTGGCGCGCATGAGCTGGAGGTGCCGCGTGGCTCCCGTTTCGGCCAGGTGGTGCAACAGCTGGCCGATGCCGGCGTGCTGGAAAATCCGCTGTGGTTGCGCGGCTATGCGCGCATCACCAGCCGTGGAAACACGATTCACGCCGGCGATTATCTGCTTGGGCCAGGCAGCACGCCTCTCGATCTGCTCGACATGCTGGAGCGCGGCAATGTCCGCACCTGGTCGGTGACACTGATCGAGGGGCGGACGCTGCGGCAGGCACTGGCGCAGCTGGCGCAGGCGCCGCGGCTGCAGCGCCAGCTCGGCGCGGTCGACGAGACCGCGCTGTTGCAGTCGCTGGGCATCGATGAACAGCCGGGTCGTAACCCGGAGGGGCTCTTCTTCCCGGATACCTACGTCTTCTCCGGCCGCACCGCCGATCGCGACATATTGCTGCAGGCCTATCACCGGATGGAGGCGGTGCTGGCGGAAGAGTGGGCGGGCCGCAGCGAGGGGGTGCCGTATGCGGACGCCTACGAGGCGTTGATCATGGCTTCGATCATCGAGCGCGAAACCGGCGTGCCGGAGGAGCGGGGCCGCATTGCCGGGGTGTTCGTGCGTCGCCTGCAGCTCGGCATGCGGCTGCAGACCGATCCGACGGTGATCTACGGCATGGGCGCCCGGTTTGACGGCAACCTGCGCCGCGCCGATCTGCGCGACAACAGCAATCTCTATAACACTTACGCTCGCGGCGGCCTTCCGCCCGGCCCGATCGCACTGCCCGGCAGGGAGTCGATTCGCGCGGCGCTTCATCCCGAAGCGGGAGACGAGCTCTTTTTCGTCGCTCGCGGCGATGGCAGCCACCATTTTTCCCGCACGTTCGAGGAGCATCAGCGAGCAGTGCGCAAGTACCAGATACTGCAGCGGCGCAGCGACTATCAGTCGCGCCCCCAGCCGCGCCCCGCACAGCAGTGATGCCGGCGCGGCAGCCAGACACAACGACAACAGCATCGCAGGAATCCGGGAGTCGCAGCAGCATGAGCAGTGGAGGGCGCGGAGTCTTCATCACGCTGGAGGGTGGCGAAGGGGTCGGCAAGTCGACCAACCTGGCCTATGTCGCCGAACTGGTGCAGGCCGCTGGCCACGAGGTGATCGTCACGCGCGAGCCGGGGGGCACGCCGCTGGCCGAGCGTATCCGCTCTCTGCTACTGCAGCGCGGTGGCGAGGAGGTGGCGGAGACCACCGAGCTGCTGCTGATCTTCGCCGCTCGCGCGCAGCATCTGGAGCGGGTGATTCGTCCGGCGCTGGCGCAGGGGCGATGGGTGATCTGCGACCGTTTCACCGATGCCACCTACGCCTATCAGGGCGGTGGTCGCGGCCTCGACCGCGCTGCCATCGATCCGCTGCGCGAACTGGTCCAGCGCGGCCTCGAACCCGATCTGACGCTGCTGCTCGATGCTCCGGTCGAGATCGGTCAGCGCCGGGCGCGAGCGCGCGGTGAGCTCGATCGCTTCGAGGTGGAGCAGAGCGCCTTCTTCGAGCGGGTGCGACAGGCCTATCTGAGCAGCGCACGCGACAATCCGGGGCGCTTCCGCATCATCGATGCCGGGTTGCCGCTCGCTGCCGTACAGGCGCAGCTGCTGAATCTGCTGCAGCCGCTGTTGCAGGATCACGCCCGATGACGACGTCGAGCTGGCTGCCGCTGCCTTGGCAGGCGCCGCCCTGGCAGCGCCTGCAGCAGCAGCGCCGGCAGGACCAGTTGCCACACGCGCTGCTGCTGGCCGGCTCTCCCGGCATTGGCAAACGGCGGTTGGCGCAGGCCTTTGGCGCCGGTCTGCTGTGCCAGCAGCCGGTCGAGGGGGCCGCCTGTGGCGACTGCAAGCCCTGCCACCTGCTCGCTGCCGGAACCCACCCGGACTGGCAGTGGCTGGCACCGGAAGAGGCCGGCAAGGCGATCAAGATCGATCAGGTGCGAGGGGTGGTCGATTTCGTTACCCAGACTTCCCAGCTCGGCGGTTGGCGTGTGCTGGTGGTCGAGCCGGCCGAGGCGATGAACCGCAACGCCGCCAATGCCCTGCTCAAGACGCTGGAGGAGCCGCCGGTTGGCGTCATGCTGCTGCTGGTCAGCGATGCGCCGGGGCGCCTGCTGCCGACGATTCGCTCGCGCTGCCAGCCGTTGCCGCTGGCACTGCCCACCGAGGCCGACAGCCTCGCCTGGCTGGCGCCGCTGGCCGCCGATCCGCAGCAGGCGGCGCAGGCGCTGCGCGAAGCCGGCGGCCGGCCGCTGGCGGCGCGTGCGCTGCTCGACGGCGAGGGGTTGTCGGAGCGGCAGCGGCTGGTCGGTGAGCTCGCCGACCTGTTCGGCGGCAGGGTGTCGGTGCCGGTGCTGGCCGAGCGCTGGCAGCAGTCGCCGTGGGAGGTGTTGCTGGCCTGGCTGCAGGGTCAGCTCTGGCAGGCGCTGCGCGAGCGTGAGCTGGGTGGTGCCGGCGGCCCGCTTGCACAGTTGCCGGCCGGCCGCCTGTTCTTGCTGCTCGACCGGGTCAACGGCGTCATCGCCCAGAGCCGCGCCGGCACCAACCCGAATCGGCAGCTGGCGCTGGAGTCCCTGTTGTTTGCGATGCAGTCTGCATCGCGCCGCGGGGGTGTCATTGGTTGACCTCCGCAAATCGGTCTATTCTTGCAGCGCCTTGCACCAATAGAACCCGGCACCGGCAGGGTGCCTCCAAGACTGTTGAGCTCGCCCGGTCGGCTGCCGACCACGCTCGGCGTCGCTGTCGTCAGACGGTTATCCACATCAGGGTTGTTATGAGTATTGCCAACGCGCCTCAGGGAGCACGGAACGGTATTCTGTCGCTGACGATCAAGGACAAGGCGGTGTTGTATGCCGCCTATATGCCCTTCCTCGAGCACGGCGGCCTCTTCATTCCGACCAATAAACCCTATCGAATCGGGGACGAAGTCTTCATGTTGCTCAACCTGATGGATGAGCCCGAGAAGATTCCGGTCGCCGGGCGGGTGGTCTGGGTGACACCGAAGCGGGCACAGGGCAACCGTGCCGCCGGCATCGGTGTGCAGTTCAACGGCCAGGACGACACCGCCAACAAGAAGATTGAAGCCTATCTGGCCGGCTCGCTCGAATCGGACCGCCCCACCCACACCATGTGAGGCGCGACGCGCCCGTCCCATTGCCACGGCAATCCGTTATCCTTGCGCGCCTCCCTGCCCAGGCGCTTTGACGCGGTTGCTTTTCATGATTGTCGACTCCCACTGCCATCTCGATCGCATCGATCTCACGCCCTACGACGGTGACCTCGGCGCCGCACTGGCTGCCGCTCGCGCCTGTGGTGTCGAGCGCGTGCTCTGTGTCGGCATTGACCGCGGCAACGCCGACATCGTCTGCGCCATCGCGCGCGAGCAGGAGGGGGTCTACGCCTCGGTTGGTATCCATCCCCTCGATATCGAGGACGAGCTGGAGACGGTCGAGAGCCTCTGCCAGCTGGCGCGCCGGCCCGAGGTGGTGGCAGTCGGAGAGACCGGTCTCGATTACCACTACAGCAAGGAGAATGTCGCGCAGCAGCAGGCCAGCTTTCGCGCCCATCTGCGCGCCGCTGCCGAGCTGAAGCTGCCGGTCATCGTCCACACCCGCGAGGCGCGGGCCGATACGCTGGCGCTGATCCGCGAGGCGGGTGATCCCGACTGCGCCGGGGTGTTGCACTGCTTCACCGAGGATTGGGAGATGGCGCGCGCCGCCCTCGACCTCAACTACTGCATCTCCTTCTCCGGCATCATCACCTTCCGCAACGCCGAGCCGCTGCGCGAAGTGGTGCGCAAGATGCCGCTCGACCGCCTGCTGGTCGAGACCGATGCCCCCTACCTGACGCCGGTGCCGTATCGCGGCCGGCGCAATGAACCGAAGTACACGCGTGAAGTGGCGGCCTGTGTGGCCGAGCTGAAAGGGCTGACGCTGGCGCAGGTAGCCGAGGCGACCACGGCCAATTTCGATCGGTTGTTCCTGCGAAGTCGCCTCTGAGCCGGGTGCCGGCTTGACGATGCGCAAGTTAACAAACGGCTTTAGCCAGCATTAAGTTGTCTGCATATCTTATTGCTTTTAAATAAAAAAGCCCGACCACCTTGGGTGCTCGGGCAAGACCATTAGGAGTGATGCCGGGGGCAGGGCGCCCCCGTCGAGACACGGAGAGTGTGTCTCGGCGGTCGCCGTACTCCTGGGGGAAGGTGCGGCGACCGTGGGGCAAGTATTGACCATGGATCGGCGCTTTGCCGGCGGCCGGGCGCGCTTTCTTGGATTGTTTCGCGATCAGATCGAGCGCGATTTATCGAGCTTTTCAATTTGAGCGTTTTTCCGTTCGGTGCCTGTCAATTCAGAGGTAACACTCGCTGAGCCCTACCGCCTTCGACATCGCCCCGCTGCCGATCGCCGCGGTGTTGCCCGAGCTGACGGCCGCACTGGTCGCGGCCGATCGGGTGCTGCTGGAGGCGCCACCGGGGGCGGGCAAGAGCACCGGGCTGCCGCTTTGGTTGCTGAGGCAGGGTGCGTCGCCCGAGCGGCGCGTGCTGCTGCTGCAGCCGCGCCGGCTGGCCGCCGACAACGTCGCCCGTTTTCTCGCCCGCCAGTGTGGCGAGCCGCTCGGTCGGCGCATCGGGCTGCATACCCGCTACGACCGCCAGCGCTCGGCCGAGACCGTCATCGAGGTGATCACCGAAGGCATTTTCCTGCGCCGCATCCAGGCCGACCCGACACTGGCCGGCGTCGGCTGGGTGCTGTTCGACGAGTTCCACGAGCGCAGCTGGCAGGCCGATCTCGGGTTGGCGTTCGCGCTGGAGAGCCAGCGCGACTGGCGTGATGAACCGCTGAAGCTGCTGGTGATGTCGGCGACGCTGCCGGCGCCGGTGCTGCAACAGGCGCTCGATGCGCCGCTGGTCCGCGCCGAGGGGCGCAGCTTCCCGGTCGAGATTCGTTATTCGCCTCCAGCGGGTCGACGCGAGCTGCTCGATCAGGCGGTCGACGAGATACGCGATGCCATCGCTGCCGGCAGCCGCAAGACGCTGGTTTTCCTCGCCGGCTGGGGTCCGATGCAACAGCTGAAGCGGCGACTGGAGGCCCGACTGGAAGGCGGGGTAGAGGCCGACATCCACCTGCTGCATTCTCAGGTACCACCGGCGCAGCAGCAGCTGGCGCTGGCACCGGTTGGCGAGCGGCCGGCGGTGGTGCTCGCCACCAACATTGCCGAGACCAGCCTGACCATCGATGGCGTCGATACCGTTATCGACAGCGGCGAGGTACGCCGCGCCGTGTTCGATCCGCGTCGCGGCATGGACCGGCTCGAGACCGGCTCGATCTCGCAGGCCTCGGCGACGCAGCGCGCCGGTCGCGCCGGTCGCCTCGGCCCCGGTCGCTGTGTGCGGTTGTGGTCGAGTGAACAGCAGGGGCGGCTACTGCCCTACGACCCGGCCGAGATCGAGCAGGTCGACCTGGCGCCGCTGGCGCTGGAGCTGGCGCTGTGGGGCAGCGGCGACGATTTGTGGCTGCCGCAGGCGCCGCCCCCGGCACGGCTGGCGCAGGCGCGTCACCTGCTGCGCGAACTCGGCGCGCTCGATGCGACCGGCCACATCACCGCCAGCGGTCGGCGACTGGCCGGTCTGGGGGTGCATCCGCGCCTCGGTCGACTGATTCTGGCCGGCGCCGAAGCGGGCCATCTGCGCGCCGCCTGCCAGCTGGCGGCACTGCTCTCCGAGGGCGACTTCCTGCGCGCCGGCAGCGATCTCGATCTGCGTCTGGCGCTGCTGCGCGGCGGCCAGAGCCGGGCGGAGGTGAGCCACGGCGTGTTGCAGCGGGTGAAGCAGCTGAGCGTGCAGCTGCAGCAGCGGGTCGGCGGAGCCGCCGGCAGCGACGCCCACGCCGGCGAGCTGTTGCTGCCGGCCTTCCCGGACCGGGTGGCGCGGCGTCGTCCCGGCGGCAGCGGTCGCTACCTGGTGGTCGACGGCTTCGAGGTGGTGATTGACGCTACCGATCCGCTGGCGGCATCGGAATGGCTGGTGGTCGCCGAACACGACGGCGACCGTCGCGGCGCGCGCGTGCGGCTGGCGGCAGCCGTCGCCTTCACCGAAGTCGAGGCGCAGTTGGCGTCGCTGATCGAGAGCCGCGACGAAGTGGTCTGGGAAGGAGAGCGTCTGGCCGGCCGCCGTGTGCGCAGGCTCGGCGCGATTGAGCTGGCAGTGGCGGTGCAGCCGGTCGGCGAGAGCGAGAGTGCGGCGTTCTGGCTGGCGCAGCTGCGTGAGCGCGGTCTGGGCTGGTTGCAGTGGTCGGACGGTGTCGACGAATGGCTCGGTCGCGTGCGCTGGCTACATGGACAGTCCGGCGAGTGGCCCGACCTTTCCGAGACAGCGCTGCTGGCCCGGCTGGAGGCGTGGCTGTTGCCGTGGCTGGCGGGGGTGCGCCGGCTCGACCAGCTGCGCGCGCTCGATTTCCGCTCGCTGCTGCTCGGCCTGCTCGACTACCCGCTGCAACAGCGGCTGGAACGCGAGGCGCCGGCGCGACTGCAGCTCCCCTCCGGGTGCACGCATGCGGTTCGCTACCAGCCCGGCGAGCCGCCGCGACTGGCGGCGCGAGTGCAGGAGTTCTATGGCCTCGATACGCATCCGCTGGTCGGTCGCGGCGAGCCGTTGCTGCTTGAACTGTTGTCGCCGGCGCAGCGACCGGTGCAGCTGACGCGCGATCTG
This sequence comes from uncultured Verrucomicrobiaceae bacterium, assembly GCA_964386045.1. Lineage (GTDB taxonomy): Bacteria > Pseudomonadota > Gammaproteobacteria > Pseudomonadales > CAMLJR01 > CAMLJR01. The sequence goes on from CAYLRA010000005.1 coordinate 18,371, forward strand.
CCCGGCTTCTGGCGCTCCAGCTACAGCGAGGTGAAGAAGGAGATGCGCGGGCGTTATCCCCGCCATTTCTGGCCCGACGATCCGTGGCAGGCGCAGGCGACGACGCGCACCAAACGCGGCATGGGCAATCCCGGTCCTGCCTGATCGGTGCCTGATCCGTGCGCTCCCGCTGGCGGCGGGCGAGCGTGTACCATGCCGAGGCCTTTTTTACAGGAGTTTTCCGTGTCCGATACCGACAACAACCGTCCGCTGCTGCGCACGCCGCTTTACGCTTTGCACGTCGAGCTCGGCGCGAAACTGGTGCCGTTCGCCGGCTACGAAATGCCGGTGCAGTACCGCGACGGCATTCTGAAAGAGCATCTGCAGACGCGCGCGCAGGCCGGGTTGTTCGATGTCTCGCACATGGGGCAGATCCGCCTGCGTGGCGCCGGCGCCACCAGGGCGCTGGAGGCGCTGGTGCCGGTCGATGTCGTCGATCTCGCCGCCAACCGCCAGCGGTATGCGCTGTTCACCAACCCTCAGGGCGGCATCCTCGACGACCTGATGGTGGCCAACGCCGGTGATCACCTGCTGCTGGTGGTCAATGCCGCCTGCAAGTTGGCCGATCTGGCCCACCTCAAAGCAGCGTTGCCAGCTTCGGTCGAGATCGAATATCTGGAGCAGCAGGCGCTGCTGGCGCTGCAGGGACCGGCGGCGCGCGCGGTGCTGACGCGCCTGGCACCGGCGGCAGCTGCGCTCGGTTTCATGCAGGCGGCGGCCATCGCCATCGACGGTATCGACTGCTGGGTCTCCTGCTCCGGTTACACCGGCGAGGATGGCTTCGAGATCTCGCTGCCGGCGGCGCAGGCCGAACGACTGGCACGGCGGCTGCTGGCGGAGCCCGAAGTGGCGGCGATCGGTCTCGGCGCACGCGATTCGCTGCGGCTGGAGGCGGGGCTCTGCCTCTACGGCCACGACATCGACACGACGACGACACCGGTCGAGGCCGGGTTGACCTGGGCGCTGTCGAAGGCGCGGCGTCCGGGTGGCGTCCGTGCCGGCGGTTACCCCGGCGCCGAGGTGATCGAACGTCAGCTGGCGGAAGGGGTGACTCGTCAGCGCGTATTGCTGAAACCGGACGGGCGCCAGCCGGTGCGCGAGGGTTCGGTGATCGTCGCCGGCGGGCGTGAGGTTGGCCGAGAGATTGGCCGAGAGATTGGCGTGGTCACCAGCGGCGGCTTCGGGCCGTCGCTCGCCGGGCCGGTGGCGATGGGCTACGTGCAGCGCGATGCACTGGAGCAGCCGCTGCAGGCGCTCGTCCGTGGCAAGCCGGTGCCGCTGTCGCTGCAGCGCGGCCCGTTCGCGCCGCACCGCTACTGCAGAGGCTGAGATGTTCTTCGCCGGCGTCATCGAGGGGTTCTATGGCCGCCCCTGGTCGTGGTCGGCGCGGCGCGAACAGATCGCCCGCTTCAGCGGCTGGGGGCTGGACGCCTATCTCTACGCCCCCAAGGCCGATCGCGCACTGCGGCGCGGCTGGCGCGAGGGCTACGCTCACGCCGCGGACACCTTCGCCGAGTTGCACCGGCTCGCCGACCACTGCCGTGCCAATGCGGTCCGTTTCGGTATCGGTCTGAGTCCGTGGGGGTTGCAGCAGCAGTACGGCGACGACGATCGCGTCGCGCTGCAGGTGAGGGTGGCCGAACTGATGCAGCTGCAGCCCGATCTGTTCGGCATCTTCTTCGACGACATGCCCGGTGCCTTCGCCGATCTGGCGCAGCGGCAGGCGGCGATCGTTACCGATATCGCCGCTGTCAGCGGAAACGCGCAACTGCTGGTCTGCCCGACCTACTACAGCTTCGATCCGATCCTCGAACAGCTTTTCGGCGAGATGCCGCAGCGCTACCTGCAGACCCTCGGCGAGCAGCTGCCGGTCTCCGCCGCGTTGATGTGGACCGGCGCCAGGGTGCTGGCTCCCGGCTTCGACCGCGACGACATCGACGCCGTGGTCAGCCGCACCGGGTGCGCGCCGGTGCTGTGGGATAACTACCCGGTCAACGACGGGCGCAAGAGCAGCCGCTTCCTGCACCTGCTGCCGGTGCGCAACAGGCCGTGGCAGCTGCGCGACTGGTGCGCCGGCCATCTCGCCAATCCGATGAATCAGCCCTGTCTGTCGGCGATAGCGCTGGCCAGTCTCGGTGCCAGCTATCGCGAGGGTGACCGGTATGACCCCGAGCGGTTCTGGGCGGAACGACTCGACCCGCTGGTCGGTGCGGGGACGGCCACCTTGCTGCGGCGCGATGTCGAGCTGTTCCAGCACGAAGGCCTCGACGCCATCGACTCCGCTCGGCGACGTGCACTGCACGCCGACTACCTGGCCGTTGGCGAACCGGCCGCGCTGGAGGTGGCGGAGTGGCTCGACGAGGGTTACGCCTTCGATCCCGATTGCCTGAATGATTGAGCGCCTGAGCCGGGGAGCGGTGTGATGGAACAGCTTTCGACCAGACCGGTCGGCGATCGCGCGCGCTGGGTACAGGCCGCTGGCTGGGCGTCGGTGTCGACGGCGGTCGTCATCCTGACGCTCAAGGGGGTGGCCTGGTTTGCGACCGGCTCGGCCAGCGTACTGGCGTCGCTGGTCGATTCGCTGATGGATCTGGTCAGCTCGGCACTGAACCTGATGGCGCTGCGTTACGCCGTGCAGCCGGCCGACGACCAGCACCGTTATGGCCACGGCAAGGCGGAGGCACTGGCCGCCTTCGTGCAGGCGCTGCTGCTGGTGCTGTCGGCGACCGGCATCCTCTTTTATGCCTTGCGACGGCTCTATCGCGACGAAGCCCCGCTGATCGACCACGGCACCCTGGCGATCACGCTGATGGCGGTGGTGATGGTGATCACGCTGGCGCTGGTGCTGTTCCAGCGCTGGGTGGTGCGGCGCACCGGCTCGCCGCTGGTGCAGGCCGATTCGATGCACTACCGCTCCGACTTCCTGATCAACGGCAGCGTCATCGTCGCCATCGCGCTGTCCGGGCGGGTCGGCTGGGTCGACGCGGTGGCCGCTGTGCTGATCGCCCTTTACCTCTACGTCGCTGCCTTTGGCATCCTGCGCGACGCCGTCAACGAGCTGCTCGACCGCGAGCTGCCGCGCGAGGTCGACGAGCAGCTGCTGGCGGTGATGGCCGGTCACCCCGGCGTCATCGGTGCCCACAACCTGCGCACCCGCCGCGCCGGCGGTCGCTACTTCGTGCAGGTCGACCTGGAGTTCCCGGCCGAGATGCCGCTGCACGAGGCGCACGACACCGCACTGTTGATCCGCACCGAGATCCGTGCGCTGTTCCCGGAGATCGACCTGCAGATGCATTTCGACCCGGCGGGGGAGCCGCGCCACGGCTGGCGTTGAGGGTGGCCGGGCATCTCGGTTGAAGCATTTTCCGGCGGTGTGGCACAATCGCCGGCCTCCGCGCATGGCCCAAGTCGCCGCCTATCTATTGAAATTCTTATAAATCAATAGGTTATATGTTTTAGAGGCGCTGTTCCTGCCGCCGGGAGCAGGCGACGTGGCGGGCGTGGCGGCGCTGTGAACACGGCGGACGTGGCGAAACTGCGAAAGTGGCGAAATTGGTAGACGCACTGGATTTAGGTTCCAGCGGGGCAACCCGTGAGAGTTCGAGTCTCTCCTTTCGCACCATGACCGCGAGCGCCGGCATCGAGGCAGATGGCCGACGCCGAACCACCAACTGAATTCAACGGGAGTGCGCCATGGCGAACTCCCACTCGCACATTGGTAGAGGATTTCCCATGCAGGTTTCGATCGAAACGACCTCGGCTCTCGAACGCCGTCTGACCATCGGCGTGCCCGCCGATCGCATCGAGGGCGAAGTCAACAGCCGCCTGCAGAAGGCCGCCCAGCAGGCCCGCCTGCCGGGCTTCCGTCCCGGCAAAGTGCCGATGAAGGTGGTGCGCCAGCGCTTCGGCGACGGCGTGCGCCAGGAAGTGCTCGGCGAAGTGATGAGCCAGACCTTCTACGAGGCGGTGCAGCAGGAGAACCTGAAGCCGGCCGGCCGCCCGGCGATCGAGCCGAAGACGATGGAGCCCGGCAAGGATCTCGAATACGTCGCCATCTTCGAGGTGTTCCCGGAGGTGGTGCTGGCCGATGTTGCCACCATCGAGGTCAAGCGCCCGGTGGCCGAAGTCGGCGAAGCCGATGTCGAGCAGATGATCGAGACGCTGCGCAAGCAGCAGGGCCGCTGGGTCGAGGTCAGCCGTGCCGCGCAGGATGGCGACCAGGTGACGATGGACTACACCGGTACCCGCGATGGCGTCGCCTTCGAAGGTGGCTCCGCCGAAGGTGCGGCGCTGGTGCTCGGTTCCGGTCGCATGATTCCCGGCTTCGAGGACGCCATCATCGGCATGCAGCCGGGTGAGGAGAAGGTCGCCCAGCTGACCTTCCCGGCCGAATACCACAACGAGGAGCTGCGCGGTGCTGCCGTCGAGTTCCGCATCAAGCTGCACACCGTCAGCGAGCAGCAGCTGGCCGAGCTCGATGATGAGTTCTTCGCCCGCTTCGGCGTCAAGGAGGGTGGTTTCGACCAGTTCCGCAAGGAAGTGGCCGAGAACATGGGGCGCGAACTGAAAAATGCCTGCAAGAACAAGGTGAAGGCGCAGGTCATGGATGGGCTGCTGAAGATCCACGGCGAGCTGGGCGTGCCGCGCGCGCTGGTGGTCGAGGAGATCAAGGTACTGCGCGGTCAGATGGTGCAGCAGTTCGGCGGCGGTGCTGCCAACCTCGATCTCGAGAAGATCCTGCCCGACGAGATGTTCAACGAACAGGCTGAGCGTCGCGTCAAGCTGGGGTTGATCCTCAACGAATTCGTTGCCAGGGAGTCGATCAAGGTCGACGCCGGCAAGGTGCGCGAGTATGTCGAGGAGATGGCCTCCACCTACGAGAACCCGGCCGAAGTGGTCGAGTGGTATCTGAAGAACCGCCAGCAGCTGCAGGGCATCGAGTCGCTGGTGCTGGAAGATCAGGTCGTCGATACCATTCTGTCGCGCGCCAGCGTGGCTGACAGCGCCCAGTCCTATCAGGACGCCGTCAAGCCCGACGCGCCGGCCGCCTGACGTCCGCTGCATCTGGCGAGTGGGGTCGCTGTTGGCGGCCCGCTCGCTCTGCTATTCTCCAAGCCTTCCTCGCGGCATTTCGTCGCGCCCTGAATTTCTGGTCCTGCGATTAAGGCGTTATCAGCATGTCGAGCCATTCCCCTGACGGACGCAACAGCCACTCCATCAACAACCTCGGCCTGGTGCCGATCGTTGTCGAACAGACCGCGCGTGGCGAGCGCTCATTCGACATCTACTCGCGCCTGCTGAAGGAGCGTGTCGTATTTTGCGTGGGCCCGGTCGAGGACCACATGGCCAACCTGATCGTTGCCCAGCTGCTCTTCCTCGAATCGGAGAACCCGGACAAGGATATCCATCTCTACATCAACTCGCCGGGTGGCTCGGTCACTGCCGGCCTGTCGATCTACGACACCATGCAGTTCATCAAGCCGGACGTCAGCACCATGTGCATCGGCCAGGCGGCCAGCATGGGCGCGTTTCTGCTCTCCGGTGGCGCGCCGAACAAGCGCTTCATCCTGCCGAACGCCCGCACCATGATTCACCAGCCCTCCGGCGGTGCCCAGGGGCAGGCCACCGACATCGACATCCATGCGCGCGAGATCCTGATCATTCGCCGCCGTCTGAACGAGCTGATGGCACAGCACACCGGGCAGCCGGTCGAGGTGATCGAGCGCGACACCGAGCGCGACAACTTCATGAATGCCGAGCAATCCAAGGCCTACGGTCTGGTGGACCACGTGGTTTCCCGCCGCGGCTGATCCCGTGTCAGCGCGGTGCCAGCCGGTGTTTTCGGCTGCCCGGTCGGGGTTGCAAAGGTGGATAAAAGGCAGCATCTTTAGGCGTGGCGGCCTCGGGCCGCTCGTCCGTTTCGAGAGGGTATTCCCCCCATGAGTGATCACTCCAAGGACAGCGGCGACAGCGGCAAGCTGCTCTACTGCTCCTTCTGCGGCAAGAGTCAGCATGAGGTGCGCAAGCTGATTGCCGGTCCGTCGGTATTCATCTGCGACGAGTGTGTCGATCTCTGCAATGACATCATCCGCGAGGAGGTGCAGGAAAACAGCGCCGGCGGCTCCCGGGAAAAATTGCCGAATCCGCACGAAATCAAGGAGATACTTGACCAGTATGTGATCGGTCAGCAGCACGCGAAGAAGGTGCTGGCAGTAGCCGTCTACAACCACTACAAGCGCCTGAAGCACGGTGATTCGCGCAAGGATGAGGTCGAGCTGGGCAAGAGCAACATCCTGCTGGTCGGGCCGACCGGTAGCGGCAAAACGCTGCTGGCCGAGACGCTGGCGCGTCTGCTCGATGTACCGTTCACCATTGCCGATGCCACCACGCTGACCGAAGCCGGTTACGTCGGCGAGGATGTCGAGAACATCATCCAGAAGTTGCTGCAGAAGTGCGACTACGATGTCGAGAAGGCCCAGATGGGCATCGTCTACATCGACGAGATCGACAAGATCTCGCGCAAGTCCGACAACCCGTCGATTACTCGCGATGTGTCGGGCGAGGGCGTGCAGCAGGCGCTGCTGAAGCTGATCGAGGGAACCGTTGCCTCGGTTCCGCCTCAGGGTGGTCGCAAACACCCGCAACAGGAGTTCCTGCAGGTCGATACCTCCAATATCCTGTTCATCTGCGGCGGCGCCTTCGCCGGACTGGACAAGGTGATTCGCGACCGCTCCGAGAAGGGCGGTATTGGCTTCAACGCCGAAGTGAAGAGCAAGGACGAGAAGCGCAACGTCGGAGAGATCCTCGCCGATGTCGAGCCGGAGGATCTGGTCAAGTACGGTCTGATTCCCGAGTTCGTGGGGCGCCTGCCGGTCATCGCGACACTTGAGGAGCTCGACGTCGACGCCTTGGTCAGTATTCTGGTCGACCCCAAGAATGCGCTGACCAAGCAGTACGGCAAGCTGTTCGATATGGAGGGTGTCGAGGTCGATTTCCGCGAGGATGGTCTCCGTTCCATTGCCGAGCGCGCCATGGAGCGCAAAACCGGTGCTCGCGGCCTGCGCTCGATCCTGGAGTCGGTCCTGCTCGATACGATGTACGACATTCCGTCGATGGAGAATGTCAGCAAGGTGGTGATCGACGGCTCGGTGATTCGCGGCGAATCCGCGCCGATGCTGGTCTACAAGAGCAGCGGCGAACAGCGCAAGGCGGTTCCGGAAGACTGAGCATCGGCTTCCGCAGAGCGCTGCCGCCGGGCAGTAGACCAGAGGGGGCCTTCTTGGGCCCCCTTTGTTTTTGGCTTCGATGCCCCATTATGGAATCTCGGGCCGAAAGGCCTATGATTACCCCATATCCTTCGCTCTCATCCGCGCGTTGCGCGTCCGAGGTTTTCCCATGTCTTCACCATCGTCGCCCAACGAGCTGCCCCTGCTGCCCCTGCGGGATGTCGTTGTCTACCCGCACATGGTCATTCCGCTCTTCGTCGGGCGCGAGAAGTCGATCAAGGCGCTGGAATCGGCGATGGCCTCCGATAAGCAGGTGCTGCTGGTGGCGCAGCGCAGCGCGTCGGTCGACGATCCAGGTCGCGACGATATCTATCGTGTCGGCACTGTCGCGACGATCCTGCAACTGCTGCGATTGCCGGATGGCACCGTCAAGGTGCTGGTCGAGGGTATCTACCGTGCGCGTATCGATCAGGTGATCGAGCACGACGAGTTCCTCGCCGCGGAGGCGCAGGAGCTGCCGGCGGAGCAGCTCGAAGCGCGCGAGTCCGACGCGCTGGTGCGCTCGGCCATGACCCAGTTCGAAAAGTACGTCAACCTGAGCAAGAAGATTCCCTCCGAGGTGCTGACCTCGCTCTCCGGCATCGACGAGCCGGGGCGGCTGGCGGATACCTTCGCCGCGCACATGTCGCTGTCGGTCGAACAGAAGCAGCAGATTCTTGAAATTGCCGACGTGCGCGAGCGCGTCGAGCATCTGCTGTCGGCGATGGAGGGTGAGATCGATCTGCTGCAGGTCGAGAAGCGCATTCGCGGTCGCGTCAAGAAACAGATGGAGAAGAGCCAGCGCGAGTATTACCTCAACGAACAGATGAAGGCGATCCAGAAGGAGCTCGGCGAACTCGACGAGGCGCCGAACGAAACCGAGGATCTGGAGCGCCGTATCAAGCAGGCCGGCATGCCGAAAGAGGCCGAAGACAAGGCGCGTGGCGAACTCAACAAGCTGAAGCAGATGTCACCCATGTCGGCCGAGGCATCGGTGGTGCGCAGCTACATCGACTGGATGGTCAATGTGCCTTGGAAAAAACGTTCCAAGGTCAAGCATGATCTCTCCTTCGCCGAGGGAGTGCTGGAGCGCGATCACTACGGGCTTGAAGAGGTGAAGGAGCGCATTCTCGAATATCTGGCTGTGCAGAAGCGCGTGCGCAAACTGAAGGGTCCGGTGCTCTGCCTGGTTGGTCCACCCGGCGTTGGCAAGACCTCGCTCGGTGAATCGATTGCCCGCTCCACCAACCGCAAATTCGTGCGGATGGCACTCGGCGGCGTGCGCGACGAAGCGGAGATCCGCGGTCATCGCCGCACCTACATCGGTTCGCTGCCGGGCAAGATCGTGCAGAAGATGTCGAAGGTCGGCGTGCGCAATCCGCTGTTCCTGCTCGACGAGATCGACAAGATGGGAATGGATCATCGCGGCGATCCGGCGTCGGCGCTGCTCGAAGTGCTGGATCCGGAGCAGAACAACACCTTCAACGATCACTATCTCGAAGTCGATTTCGATCTCTCCGAAGTGATGTTCATCTGCACCTCCAACTCGCTGAACATACCGGCGCCGCTGCTCGACCGGATGGAGGTGATCCGCATTCCCGGCTACACCGAGGATGAAAAGGTCAACATCGCCGAGCGCTACCTGAAGCCGAAGCAGATGAAGAACAACGGCCTCGAAGCCGGCGAGCTGGTGATCGAAGAGGCGGCGATTCGCGATCTGATCCGCTACTACACGCGGGAGGCGGGGGTGCGCAGCCTGGAGCGCGAGATCGCCAAGATCTGCCGCAAGGTGGTCAAGGAGTTTTCGCTTGGCAAGAAGACGGCGCCGGTCGTCGTCACGACCGCCGAGCTGGAGCATTACTGCGGCGTGCGCCGCTATTCGTTCGGTGTCGCGGAGGAGAAGAACCAGGTCGGTCAGGTCACCGGGCTGGCCTGGACGCAGGTTGGCGGCGAACTGCTGACCATCGAGACAGCGGCGCTGGCGGGCAAGGGGCGCATCATCAAGACCGGCTCGCTCGGTGACGTGATGCAGGAGTCGATTCAGGCGGCATTGACCGTGGTGCGCAGCCGCTCGCAAATATTGGGTATTCCCGCCGCGTATCACGACAAACACGACCTGCACATTCACATGCCGGAGGGGGCGGTGCCGAAGGATGGGCCCAGCGCCGGCGTCGGCATGTGCACGGCGCTGGTGTCGGTGATCACCGGTATCCCGGTGCGCGCCGACGTGGCGATGACCGGTGAAATCACGCTGCGCGGACAGGTGCTGCGCATCGGCGGGTTGAAGGAGAAGCTGCTGGCGGCGCATCGTGGTGGTATCAAGACCGTCATCATTCCGGAGGAGAACGAGCGCGACCTGAAGGAGATTCCGGAGAACATCAAGGCCGATCTGCTGATCAAGCCGGTGAAGTGGATCGACGAGGTGCTCGAGATCGCGCTGGAGCGGATGCCACAGCCGATTTCCGATGAGCTTTACCTCGGCAAGGAGCCCTCTGCGGCTGCCGTCGATGCCGGTGCCGACAAGGGCGAATCATCGCGAATCAACGCGCATTGATCATCATTTGAGCGTAAGCGCCATTGACTTTGGCGCTTACGCCTGACCGCTGCACTTCACGGGGTGCGCGCCTTGACCCTGTCGCCTTCATCTGGTGTAGAATCCCGGCTCTTCTAAGCCTTACCACCATTTGCGTCTTCGGATTTCGCATCTGAAGCGCTGGCGAAAGTAATTATTTTTCTAAGGGGATTCGTGTGAACAAGACCGAACTGATCGAAGCGATTGCCGCCTCTGCCGATCTGCCGAAAGCTGTCGCGGGCCGCGCGCTCGATGCCATGGTCGAGGCCATCATCGGCGCTCTGAAAAAAGATGATCAGGTGGTGCTGGTCGGTTTCGGTACCTTCGCCGTGAAGGATCGCGCTGCGCGTACCGGCCGTAACCCGCAAACGGGTGCAGCCATCGAAATCGCTGCCGCCAAGATTCCGGGCTTCAAGGCTGGCAAGGCGCTGAAAGACGCGGTCAATTCCTGATCACGCTCTCGCTGCCCGCCGCCGTCAGTGGCGGGCAGCGAGGAGCGGGCAGGGCAAGGGGATGAGAGCACAGGGGCGTGGTCGGCAGGCCGTTCATGCCAGCAGGCTCGCACTCCCAGACCAGACAGTTCGTATTGAAGAGGCGCATCCACGGGTGTGCCTTTTTTATTCCGGGAGTTCGCCGAACCTATGATGCAATACATAAGAAGCAACGTGCAGGGCACGATGGCCAAGGTCATCGTTGCCATCATCATCGTGCCGTTCGCCATCTTCGGTATCGAATCACTGGTGGGTGGCGGTGGTGACGTGCCGGCAGCGAAGATCAACGGCGAAGAAATCAGCCAGGCTGAACTGACCCGCATGATCCGCCAGCAGCAACAGCGTCTGCTGGCGAATATGGGGGAGGAGATCGATCCGGCGCTGCTGGATGAAAGCCGCCTGCGGCAGCCGGCGCTGGAGAGCCTGATCACGCGTGAGCTGCTGGTGCAACGTGCCGAATCGCTCGGCTTCGGTTTCGCCGAACCGACGGTCGACCGGGTGCTGACCTCTTTGCCCCAGTTTCAGGATGAGGGGCAGTTTTCTACCGAGCGTTATGTGGCGGTATTGCGCGAGAGTGGCTTCTCGCCAGCCGAATTCAAGCAACGCGCGCGAACCGACCTGATGATCGACCAGCTCTACAGCGGTCTCGCCCTGTCGGAGTTCATCACCTCGGCCGAGCTGGAGCGTGTCGTCGCGCTGAGCCAGCAGCAGCGCAGTTTTGACTATGTGGTGATTCCGGTCGCCAGGGATTTCTCCGGGCTCTCGGTTGCCGATGTCGATATCGAAACCTACTACCAGGCCAATGCCGATGCCTTCATGCAGCCCGAACAGGTGCAGCTTGAATACGTCGAGCTGAAGAGTGCCGATTTCGTTCAGCCGGTCGATGACGCGGCGGTGGTCGCAGAGTACGAGCGGGAGAAATCCCTGTTTGGTGCCGGTGTCGAGCGACACGCGGCGCATCTGCTGATCGAGATCGGTGGCGAGCGCGATGCGCAGCAGGCGCAGGCGCTGGCCGAAAAGGTTGCCGCCGAACTGGCGGCGGGTGCGGAGTTCGCCGCGCTGGTGGAGAAATATTCCGACGACTTCGGTTCTCGCGATGTCGGTGGCGACCTCGGTGTGAGCCGCGGGGAGACGTTCCCGGAGCCCTTCGAAAAGGCGCTGGCGGCGCTGCAGCCGGGCGAGGTCTCGGCACCGGTGCGAACAGAGGCCGGCATTCACCTGATCAAACTGCTCGATCAGCGAGTCGAGACCTATCCGTCGCTGGAGGAGCGGCGTGCCGAGATCACGCAGCGGCTCTCCACGCAGGCGGCGCAACCCGAACTGGTCAAGGCCGTCGAGCGCTTGCGTGACCTGGTCTTCAATGCGGACGGCCTGCAGCACCCTGCGCGCGACCTGGGGCTGAAGGTACAGCGCAGCGACTGGCTGCAGCGCGGCAACACCCATCCGCTGCTGGGCAATCCGCGCCTGATGGCTGCAGCGTTCGCCGACGAGGTGTTGAAGGAGCGCAACAACAGCGATGCGATCGAGGTCTCGCCAGGCCATTTTGTCGTCCTGCGCGTCGCTGAACACGCACCCGCCGCACCGCAGCCACTGGCTGAGGTCAGAGCGGAGATCGAAACATTGCTGAAGCGCGAGCAAGCGGTCGGCGAGGCGCGTCAACGCGCCGAGGCACTGCGGCAGGCGCTGGGTGACGAGAGCGCCGGCTTGGCGAAGCTGGCTGCCGATGCCGGCTTCGAATTCCAGCAGGTCAAGCAGTCACAGCGCAATGCCGCGGAGACCGATGCCGAGATCGTCGCGGCGGCTTTCCAGCTGTCGCGGCCGGTCGGCGGTGATCTGCAGCTGGCAGTGACGGAAACGGCCAGCGGTGACGTGGCGCTGATTCAGTTGCAAGAGGTGGTCGAAGGCAAGCTGGTCGATATGGATCCGCTGATGCAGCGGATGATCGTCGCTCAGTTGCGTCGCGGTAACGGCGAAGCGGCATTCGCCGCCTATCTCGAAGCCGTGCGCAGCGCGGCAAAGATCGAGCGTCTTTGATTCAGAGTGTTTGGCACGTGCTGGTGATGCAGCACGTGGCGGGGCAGCGGAGGTAGCCGGTGACGGTTGAGCTGGAACGCGATGCGATACATCTCTGGTTCTGGTTTCCCGAGCGCGCCTGTCGCAGTGCGGCCCTGAATCAGTTCGAAGCGCTGCTCGCCGACGACGAGCTGGAGCGCTACAACCAGCTGCGTTTTCCCGAGCACCGGCGCGAGTATCTGGTCAGCCATGCGTTGTTGCGCGCGACGCTGGCCCGCTACGCCGACATACCGCCGCTCGACATCCGCTTCCAGCAGAATGCCTTCGGCAAACCCGAGTTGATCGGTGCTGGCGCGTCGGCCGATCTGCGTTTCAACATGTCGCACACGCACGGGCTGGCGGTCTGCGCGATCACCCGCTGCGGTGATGTAGGCGCCGACGTTGAATACCACACCGAGAACCAGGCGCTGCTGGAGATCGCTGATCATTACTTCTCGCCGCGCGAGGTCGACGACCTGCTGTCGCTGCCGGAGGCGCAGCGCCGCGCCGCCTTCTTCCGCTACTGGACGCTGAAAGAGTCCTATATCAAGGCGCGGGGAGAGGGGTTGTCGCTGCCGCTGGATAGCTTCTCCTTCCTGCTGCGTGGCGCGTCGATCGGTTTCGAGAGCAGTCGAGAGCCGACGCCGGCTGACTGGCGCTTCTTCTCGCTGCAACCTGCGACCGATTATTCGGCTGCCGTTGCGCTGCGCTGCACCGAGCCGGTCGAGCCGCGGTTGCGCCTCTTCACTGCCGATCTGCACAGCTGGCATCCCTTCGAACCCGATCCGAAAAGGGGCGTCGCCGCCTGACTGGCGCCACCTGGCGCAGTTGGATTAACGTGGTTCCTTGTTCGGCGGCACGCTGATAACAGTGTTCCGGCTGCGCGCTAATAACAACGACACGGGAGTCGCCATGTTCAAGATTCTGACGCTGAACCAGATCGCGGTGCGGGGGCTCGAACGCCTGCCGCGCCAGCACTACGAAATCGCCAGCGAATTCACCGCGCCCGATGCCATCCTGCTGCGCAGCCACAAGTTGCAGCCGGTGTCGATCGCGTCGACCGTGCGTGCCATCGCGCGCGCCGGAGCCGGCGTCAACAACATCCCGGTAACCTGGTGCACCGAGCATGGCATTCCTGTTTTCAACACGCCGGGGGCCAATGCCAACGCGGTGAAGGAGCTGGTCATCGCCGGGCTGGTGCTCGGTTCTCGCGGTGTCCTCGACGGTATTCGTCACGTTGGAACACTGGGTGAGATGCGCGATGCAGCCGCGCTCAGTGCGCTGCTGGAAAAGGAGAAGATGCGCTTCAAGGGTGGCGAGCTCGCGGGCAAGACGCTCGGCGTCGTCGGCCTCGGCGCGATTGGTTCCCAGGTGGCGGACGCCGCGCTGGCGCTCGGCATGCAGGTGATCGGTCACGATCCGGCGCTGTCGGTGGAGGCGGCCTGGCGGCTGCCGCGCGAGGTCGGCAAGATCGACAGCCTCGCCGCGCTGTTCGCCCGTGCCGATTACATTTCGCTGCATCTGCCGGTGATCGACTCGACGCGTGCGCTGGTCAATCGCGAGTTGCTGTCGAACTGTCGGCCTGGCACACGGCTGCTCAATTTCGCGCGCGAGGAGCTGGTCGATGAAGCGGCGCTGATCGAGGCGCTCGACAGCGGTTGCATCGGCCGTTACATCAGCGACTTCCCCACACCGGCGCTGATCGGTCGCGCGGACGTGGTGTTGATGCCACACATCGGTGCCAGTACCGATGAGGCGGAGGAGAACTGTGCGGTGATGGCGGCCGACCAGCTGCGTGACTTCCTGGAGAACGGCAATGTACGCAACTCGGTGAATTTCCCGACGCTGCAGCTCGACCGCACCACCGCCCTGCGGCTGGCGATTGCCAACCGCAACGTGCCGGGGATGCTCGGTCAATTGCTGTCGATACTGGCCGAGGCGCGCATCAATGTCGGCGACATGCTGAACAAGAGTCGCGACGAAATCGCCTACAACCTGATCGATATCGAGCAGCGTCCGGACGAAACACTGCTGCAGCAGATGCGTGCGGTGGAAGGCGTCGTCAGCGTGCATCTGCTCGATAGCCGCCCCTGAGTCTGGTCATGGACAGGCCGTCCGATCGTCTCGCCGACAGCGCCACAGCGGCCACTTCGCGGCCCGGGTTGGCGCAGTGGCAGCCGCCGCTGTCGGGCGACATCGACATTCGTATCGATCGCGAGGGCGTCTGGTGGCACGAGGGTGGTCGCATCGAGCGCGAGGGGCTGGTGCGACTGTTTGCCTCGATCCTGCGGCGCGAGGCCGACGGCCATTACTATCTGGTGACGCCGGTCGAGAAGTGGTGCATTCAGGTCGAGGATGCCGCGTTGCTGGTGGTCGATGTCGATCGTATGGAGCACGATGGCGCCCCGGTGATCGACTGCCTGCTCAACACCGGCGTGCGTGTACGACTTGATGCGGCACACCCGCTGACGGTTGGTCACTCCGATACCGACGAGCCACGCCCCTATCTGCAGCTCGATCACAGCCTGACCGCGCGACTGCAGCGCGCTGCCTACTATCGGCTGGTGGAGTGGGGCGAGGCTGATGGTGACGACTGGGTAATTTTCAGCGCTGGTCGACGCTTCCTTCTCGGTCGTGTCACTTAGGGAGCCTCTGCTTTTCCAGCCTCTTCACTTGCCGCCGATTCTCGGTTCTCGTGCGATCGCTTTCGGGAAGAGGATTTTTCCGATATTGAGAAAGGCGTCATCCCGTGACGCCGCTATTTCGATAATCATCGCCGCGCTGGACGGGTATCAGGAGATGCCCGGCTGCGTCATTTGTCACAGGGAAGGATTGCCATGGAGGCACTGCGCACAGGGACGCGCCGACACATACACGCCACCTGCTCGATCAATCGACATCACCGCGGCGCGGCGCTGGTGGAGTACCTGCTGCCACTGCTGTTCGCACTGCTGATCGCGATCCCGGCCTGGGCGATGTATGGCGACGCCGTGCGCCAGCAACTGGCCAACGCCGCCACCAAGCTGGCCGAGAACTACTACCACGGCTGGTTCTGGCCGGTCGAAGAGCAGGCGGCCGACGGGTCACCGGCGCGGCCCGGCAGTGGCGCGGAGGGCGGTCCTTCGACGGGCGAAGACCGTAGTGCTGGCGGTGGTTCAAGTGGTGGATTGCCTGGCAGCGGCAACCCCTTCGCACCAAACCCCGGCAGCGACATCGGCAACCCCTTCGCGCCCGACCCCGGCGGTGCCGGCGGCGACGCGCCGCTGCAGTGTGGGGTTAGCGGTAACGATTCCCCCGCGATGTCGCCCGTCGGCAACACTGCCACCTACACCCAGGTCGGCAACCCGATCGACCTCGGCACCGGCAACAAGCTGCAGACCGAGCACGACTACCGCAGCGGGCGTCCGGCCGGTCTTCACTTCGTCCGTTACTACAACAGCGTACTCGGTGCTGCAGATACCGGCCTCGGTCGCGGCTGGCGTCACAGCTATCAGCGCGCGATCATCCCGACCGATGCGCCGGATGTGGTGACGGTCTGGCGCGACGACGGCAATCAGTACCGCTTCATGCAACGCGATGGTCACTGGCAGCCGCCACTCGGTGTCGTCGAACAACTGGTGCCGGTCGACGATGAGCGCGGCACTCGGGTTGGCTGGGCCTACACCACCGCCGACGGCCAGGTGGAGCACTACGACGCCACGGGTCTCCTCCTTCGTATCGACCATCCCTTGGGTTCTGTTCAGCAATTGCACTACGGCAGCGACGGCCGCCTGCTGCAGATCGCCGACAGTCGTGGCGACTCGATATCACTGCAGTGGCGCGGTACCCACCTGCATCGCGTCACGACGCCCGACGGCGACCGTCTCGCCTACGACTACGACGGGCGCCTGAATCTGGTCGAGGTGATCCGTCGCAGCGAAGGTCTGCGCAGCCTGTTCGCCGGCCTGCGCACGCCGGAGCGCCGCTACCACTACGACGACGAACGCCACCCGCACGCGCTGACCGGGCTGGACGACGCTACCGGCCAGCGTTTCGCCAGCTGGACTTACGACGAGCTCGGCCGCGCGGTCAGCAGCGAGCACGGCGACGGCGCCGAGAAGATCATGCTCGACTACCGCCGCCCGCCCGACGCCACCTCACGGGAGCGCCGCGTCACGGTGACCAACGCCCTCGGCCATCGCGCCATCTACACGCTGGAGCCGGCGCGTGCTGGCCGCTACCGGCTCAAGGCCATCGACGGTCGACCGCTGTTGAACTGCGCGGCAGTCGCACAGCGCCACCACTACGATGATCGCGGCTTCCTGGTGCGTCGCTATGACGTTGACGGCATCGGCAGCGAATACCGCCGGGATGGCAGGGGTCGTATTGTCGAAGCACAAGAGGGATTGCGCTTCGATGCACGCGGGCAAGGCCGACCCGCGCCGGGCGCCACTCGTATCGATTACCGCTGGCAGGGGCAGACGCCGCAACCGCACAGCGTCACCCGCTACGGCTGGATGACCGGGCAAGGCGGTGATGCGGGTTGGCAACCGGTCATTCGATACGACTGGCAACGCGATCCGCGCGGCCGTCTCGTCAGCGAAGTGATCACCGATCTGAGTCCATCGACGGAGGTCGGTGTCGCCCGCACCACCCAATACCGTTACATCGATCGCGACGCAGCAAACGGAGAGCGAACCGCACCGAGCCTGCAAACGCTGGAAGTGACCGATCCGCTCGGCCATGTCACGACCTACCACTACGATCGAGACGAACGCCTGCAGGCCATCGTCAACGCGCTCGGGCAGCGCATCCGCTTTGACGATTTCACCCGCAGCGGTTCGCCCCGGCACATCGCGCTGCCCGACGGCCAGCAACTGCGTCTGACCTACAACCCCCACGGCCTGCCGACCCGACTGACGCGAGCAGGCGGCGCGCTGAGCGAAACGACCCGAATCTCCTACGACGCCGAAGGCCGCCCCGTCACCGTCGAACGCCCCGATGGCAGCCGCGACCACTACCGCTACAACGCCGCCGGCCAGCTCGTCGAACGACGCAACGGCTGGGGCGAACGCATCGAACTCACCCCGAACCGCCTGCACGGCCACTGGGAAACACAGTGGCGTTACGACGCGGACGGCGACCCGGTGCTGCGGCAGTGGCGCCACTTCAACGCCCTGGGCCAGCTCAGTAGCGTCAGCCACGACGACGGTGCCGAAACCCGCTACCACTACGACGCACGCGGCAACCTGATCGAGCGGCAGGAAGGGCATGAAAACCCCGCCCAGGCCGCACTGGCGCGAATCACCCGGGGGCGCTACGACACGCAGCACCGCCTGCTCGAATGGCTCGACGCGACCGGTCACACAACGCACTACGGCTACAGCGCCAGCGGCCACATCGCCGCCATCACCGACGCCAACGGCAACACCACCCGCTACCGGCGCAACGGCTTCGGCGAAGTCGTGCATCAGCACAGCCCCGCCACCGGCGACGAATGGCGGCGCCACGACGGCAATGGCAACCTGATCGCCAAGGGCGCCAGCGCCGCGGTACTCGACGCCAGTGATACCGAACCGTTCGATGGCATGCGCTTCCGCTACGACGCGCTCAACCGGCTGATCAATGTCGACTACCCCGGCGAAGCCGATGACATCGCCTACAGCTACGACCAGAGCGATTCGGAGCATGGCAATGGCATTGGCCGGCTGACACGCATCGAAACGGCGCAGCAGGTCATCGACTACCGCTACGACGCCCTCGGCCGCAAGATTGCCGAAACCACGCAGGACAAGGACACCGAAGGCAAGACCACACACACCACCACGCTGACCTACCGCTACGACACTGGCGGTCGCCTTGCTGCCATCGGTTATCCCGACGGCAGCACCGTGCACTACCGCTACAACAACGAACGCATCGCCTCGGTGAGCTGGCATGAAGCCGCCACGAACAGGACGCACACCCTCGTCAAGGCGATCGACTACGCGCCATTCGGCGGCCCGATCGCCTGGACCTACGGCAACGGCCTGCGCCGCACCACCGAACTGGACCTGCAGGGGCGCGTCACCGGCATTGCGCTGCACAAGGCGCGCAACCGCTTCGTGTTCACCCGCGACAGCGCCGACACTGACCTGATCTGGCACCAGCACTACCACTACGACCTCTATCGCAGCATCAAACAGATCGAACGCCGACAGCGCGCCGATGACGACACGCTGCACAGCGACAACCGGCGCTACCGCTACGACGCCGTGGCCCGGCTGACTGGAGAGATCGCCGAAGCCGAGAGTGCCGAAGCACAGCGCATGGCCTATGCCTACGACCCGGTGGGCAACCGCCTCCGGGAAGTGCGTGATGACACTGCGGCGGGTTACGAGTATGGGCCGGGCAACCGGATTCAGCGTGCACCCGACAGCGAACTCTGGGTCGAGCAGGGGCATACGCTGATCGAAAAGAACCCGGGTGGTGTGCGCTATCTGCTGCATGACACCCGCGGTCATCTGCGCGCGGTACAAACGGAACAGCAGCGACTGGCCGGCTACGACTACGACGCCCGCGGCTGGCGCTACCGCAAGCAGGTCCTGCAGGCGGATGGCGGTGTGCGGGAAACCCGTTTTGGCTATCTGCCGACCGGGCAACTGCTCTTTGAACACTCGCGAGTCGATGCACAGGCCCTGCCGGCGCGGCGCTATATCTGGCTGGGTATGCAGCCAATCGCCCAGATAGATGCAGGTGCCGAACCGATCTACCTGCACAGCGATCACCTGACCACACCGCGCCTGGCCAGCAACCCGCAAGGGCAGGTGGTCTGGCGCTGGGACAGCGACGCCTTCGGCAGCCAGGCACCCAATGAAGATCCCGACGGTGACGGCCACCCGACCCGCATCGACCTGCGTTTCCCCGGGCAGTACGCCGATGCCGAAACCGGCTGGTACTACAACCTGCATCGCTACTACGACCCGCACAAGGGGCGCTACACGCAGAGCGACCTGTTGGGGCTGGCCGATGGCGTCAACAGTTTCGCTTACGTGCACAACAACCCGTTGGATGGCATCGACCCGCTTGGTCTGTACGACACGCTGGTGCACTACTACATGACCTACACGCTGGGCGTGGCGGCGGGGCTACCGCCCCAGGTGGCCTACAAGATCGCTCAGGCGACCCAGTACATCGATGACAACCCGCCGACATCGCCGCTGTCACCGTCGGGGATTGCCAACGGGGCGTGGGGCACCTATCACTTCACACTGGACTACGACAATGTCCATCACGGTGATCGTTCGGACGATCCACTGACACGATTCATGAATCCGTCATCGGCGCAGCTGGACAGGCTCTACGCAACAACGAATCCGACGCTATTGGGCGATGCCTGGAACAGCCGGTACGGACACATGACGGACGGCAGCTACTGCCGGTTGCCGCCACGGGCAGCGCTTGACGACACCCGCTACCAGCTCTATGGCGAGTACCTGCACGCCTTCGAGGACACGTTTGCGCACCGGGATGCCAACAACGTCGCGTACAGGACGTTCAGCGGATTCCAGAATACGCCGGCGGGTGGGGTTGGCCACGGGCTGGCCGGGCATCGGCCGGATCGCACGTTCAATCAGCACTACGACACCAGCTATTGCACCGTGGCCAATCCTGGTGGGCGCCCGCCGAGAACGCGGCGAGCCGGTGTGTCTCGGGCACAATGCGAAGCGTTGTCGACAGGTCGGTGGCACGAGCATGTGGAGGACTGGCAATACAACGAAATGCGGACATTGCAGATGGAGTACGAAGTGTTCACTCGATTGCAGTCGGACTTCGCGGCGGAGATTGCCGCTCATGGTGGCAACCGGGCGACGTGGGAGCAACTGGCCGGCACGGCGCCGGCGCGTACTGGCGCGGATGCATCGTTGGGCGATCCGGACAGCGTATTGCAGCTTTTTAACAGTTTGAATGAAGAGATGCTGCGCTCCAACGACAAGCCCGGGGGGATTTCCGACAAGCTCTCCGAGTTGAGGAATTGGTTGCTGGCCAACGACTTCACTGAGGCCGCTACTCGGAATCTGACGATTGAAGTTAATCGCGTCAATGTGGAGACAGGCGATTTGGAGACACAGGAGATATCAGTCGATCCATGGGCGTGGGAGCCAGCCATTATGGTTGAACGAGAAAACTCCGAATCTCATGGAAGCTATGGTAAGAGCCAGGGCAGGGATATCCGGAGTAACACTCTGCACTGGCTGCCATCCGACGAGGGTGGCTTCAATCACATCATTCTGCCGAGAGGGGCGTGAGAATGCCGCATCGTGTGCTGCTGATAGTTATCGCACCGCTATTTATCTTTTTAACGGGATGTATTCCAACTCCGTTTCAAGTCGAATTATCAGGTCAGACGATCGACATTACCACCGGGAAACCAATACCTAATGTGTATGTGACGATATCACATCTCGGTCATGAGCCAGAACGAGAGATGTTTGGGCCTCAAGGTCTACAACGTGTCGGCGGTTCTATCGCCCGCATTGGCAAGAGTATGGTTAAAACAGATTCTGAGGGGCGTTTTTACTACAAGTCGCCAATGCGATGGAATTCTCTGGAAAAGCGACGAACTGACGTCTCTTGGTATCACCCGTGCTATCGGTCCCCGACTGGTCAGCTACCACAGGATGGTTATTACTTGATTTTTGAAGACCGGAATTATTCTGCTTCTTTTATGAGGAATCAGGAATGGATGGGTATAAATGAAAAGCGAAGGAAATTTGGTAATAAGCAGAAAGACTTAGTTTTATATCTATGGCCGGAGAGTAAGGCGACAGTCTACAACCATGACGCAGAGTTTGATCCAGGGTATGGAGAAAGACAGGGATTGCATATGACGTTCAGGCATACCTCCTTGAAGCACAATCTGGGGTCATTCTATGAATCTCGATATGGGTATGCTTGGCCAGATGCGCCAGCGGAGTTGAAAGTCGCTTGGGCTGTGTTCTGGAGTGACTACCGGCGAAGCGAGGAGTTGGCGAATCGGTATCTGTATATCGAAAAACCTGTTCCGATTCCCGAAGGAGAACCTTTCAGTCCCTTCGATTGCTCCCGCTCGATTGAAGCTCAGCTGCCAGTTGTGATGAATCGTTTCTGGGAGGTTTACAGGCGCAAGGCGGACGTCTTGGAGGCACTGAAAACCGTCGCCGAGAAAGAGGGGTGGAAACTGGAAATCGATGACAGGGATGGCGGCGATGAAAATACCGAGTAATCAATAACGAATCCGACGCTATTGGGCGATGCCTGGAACAGCCGGTACGGACACATGACGGACGGCAGCTACTGCCGGTTGCCGCCACGGGCAGCGCTTGACGACACCCGCTACCAGCTCTATGGCGAGTACCTGCACGCCTTCGAAGATACCTTTGCGCATCGCGATACCAATAACATGGCCTATGCGACGATGAGTGGCTCTGCCAATACCCCTGCGGGCGGCATTGGTCATGGACTCGCTGGGGAGCGGCCAGACCGTACCTTCAATCAGTTCTACAGTCGTTGTCGGATTGGGACGGGACGAGCGGCGAGCCATATAGATGGTCTGACCGCTGATGAATGCAATCAGCGCGGCGGAACGCTGTTATCCGAACAGAACTGGCAATACAACGAAATGCGGACATTGCAGATGGAGTACGAAGTGTTCACTCGATTGCAGTCGGACTTCGCGGCGGAGATTGCCGCTCATGGTGGCAACCGGGCGACGTGGGAGCAACTGGCCGGCACGGCGCCGGCGCGTACTGGCGCGGATGCATCGTTGGGCGATCCGGACAGCGTATTGCAGCTTTTTAACAGTTTGAATGAGGAGATGCTGCGTCCCAACGATGAGGCTAGGGGAATATCTGACAAGCTCTCTGAGCTGAGAAACTGGCTGCGCAATAATGACTTCGCCGAAGCCGCCACGCGCAATCTCACCATCGATGTCCACGAGCTGGATGAGAACGGCAATGCACGGCTACGGCAGATCCAGGTCGATCCGTGGGGATGGAAACCGGAAATTCAGATTAGACGAGATGACTCTGAGTCTTATGGCCTGTATGGGGAACCGCAAGGTCAGGATATCCGGCGCGAGACGCTGGGCTGGCTGCCGTCCGATGCGGACACCTTCAGCCACATCATTCTGCCGCGAGGAACATGATGAATACGGTGATGCCACGTCGTTTACTGCTGATGGCGACTGCCCTGCTATCGATCGTGCTGGCGGGATGTATTTCGACACCATCTCAAGTCGAGTTGTCGGGTCAGGCCATCGACATCACGACGGGAAAACCGATTCCCGACGTCTATGTGACGATATCGCAAGGGGGAGAACACCCGCTGAAATGGGTTCCCGACAGGCCGAGCAGATGGGGGTATGTAAGCTTTGGTGGCAGCATGGTCAAAACAGATGCCGATGGTCGTTTTCATTACAAATCGCCCAAACGCTTCAATATCCTTCGGGACCGAAGAGCTAATGTTTCGTGGTATCACCCGTGCTATCGATCGCCGACCAGTCATCGGACACCCTACAGCTACTACACGATTTTTGAGGATCGGAAGACACTTGTGCTTCAAGAGGAGCGGTCAAAAGTTGGTGCTGTTCAAAAGGAGCTGGTTCTGAAACTGTGGCCGGAAAGTCAGGCGATGGTCTACAACGATGGCGCAGAGTTTGATCCGGAATATGGAAGTCGGCGGGGGTTGAAGCTGACGGCCAGGGATTTTTATCTTGATAATCTGGGTGTTGCCTTCGGGCGGTATTTCGAGGGTGCAAGGCCTGCACTGAAAGTGGCTTGGGCTGTGTTCGAGGCTGACTACAGTCGTAGCCAGCAATTGGCGAAGCAGTATATTTTTTCCAAGGAGGGCATCCAGCCCATTCCCGAAAATGAACCTTTCAGCCCCTTCGACTGCACTCGCCCGATCGAAGCGCAATTGCCAGCCGTGCTTGATCATGCCGAGGAGGAGCTAAAACCCAAGGCAGCCTTACTCTCGCAGCACTATAGGCCTGGCACGCACTTTACTCGCCAACCAGAACCTTTCGAGACATTGTTCAAGCACCGAGTAGATGTGCTTGAAGCACTGAAAATCATCGCCGAGAAAGAGGGCTGGACATTGGAGCTAAACGACAGGGAAGGCAGTGATGAAACGACCGATTGAGCGATACGGAATACTGCTCTTGCTGCTGCTGATGACGAACATCGCGGTGGCTGGCAGCCTGCACGTTGATTGGCCACCGGGCTGGGAGTTTCGCGAATCGGCACGGGGCGACAACCTGCTGGTGCTGCACGGTCGGTTGCGCGATGACGACGGCAACACGCAATACCTTCTGCATCTGACCACGATGAAGCTCGATGCCCAGCAGCAGGAAAAAAGCGCCGATATCAGATCATTGGCTCAGGCGCTGCTCGACCGCATTCGCCATACGGCCATCGAGCCCGATCCTGTAATCCGGCCACTTGGAAAGCGTAACGGTTACTACTTCACGCTGACTGACAAGGCACCCAAGCCGGGGGAGTTCCGCCAGCTGCTGGAGGCGGTTCTGCTCGAACAGGGCTATCTGATCAATGTCACGCTGCTGGGCAACGACCTGCAGAGCAAGCAAGGGCAGGCCATGCTGAGCGCGCTCTCGTCGCTGTCGATTGCCAAATAGGTGGTCTCATCAAACGCATCGTCTTGGTGAGCTGGCGTGCAGCCGATGCGAACACAACTGCTCGGGCGAGTAACCCCCACTAACTTCTCCGCCCCCACGGCTCAGCGTTGGCCAGTTGCCAGCAGTACCACGCGGCGATGCTGCGCCACGGGCTCCATGGCGCGCCCAGTTCGCGCAGTGTCCTGACGCTGGGCAACTCATCCAGGCCGGCGGCGCGTGCATAACCGACCCTGACGCCGTAGTCGTCGACCGGCCAGACATCGAGCCGGCCGAGCGTGAAGATCAGCACCATCTCCGCGGTCCAGCGGCCGACGCCGCGCGCAGCAGTCAGCGCTGCGATGATCCGTTCATCCTCCCAGTCATGAATCTCTTCGCGCTCGCGCGGCAGCTCGCCGGCATTGGTGCGCGCGGCGATGTCGAGCAGTGCGGCGATCTTCTGTCGCGACAAACCGGCTGCGCGCAGTTTCTCTTCGGGCGTGCGCAGTAGTTGTCGTGGTGACGGGAATTCACTGCGCGGATAGAGCGCCAGCAGCCGGTTGAAGATGGTCAGCGCGGCGCGACCGTTCAGCTGCTGATAGACCACCGATTCGACCAGTGCGGCATAGGGCCCGCGCTCCAGTTCGCAGCGCAACTCGCAACGGCCGAAGCGGCTGAGCAGCGGCGCCAGCAGCGGGTCGTCGGCCAGCGCGCGTTCGGCGCGGCGCAATTGTCGGCTCAGTGTTGCGGAAGTGATGGTTGCCATCGGATCAGGTTATGCCTGCTTCTGCGCGTGCTTCGACGATTTCGCGCACGACGGTGATGAAGTTGGCCGTCAACGGATTCAGCTGCGCCGCGTTCCAGGCCAGCGCCAGCTGCAATTGCTGCTTCAGTTCGGCGACCGGTTTCAATACCACGCCGGGTTGCGGCGACTCGCCGTTGGCCGAGACCACGAAGCTGACGCCCATGCCCACCGAAACGAGGTTGAGGATGGTGGCTTCGCTGTCCGCTTCCTGGATCACGCGCGGCACCAGCCCGCCCTCGACGCAGGTGCGCATCAGCGCTTCGGCATAGTAGGCGAGCTTCGAACGGGCCAGCCAGATGAATGGTTCATGCACCAGATCGCCGAGTCGAATCCGCTTGTACTCGGTCAGTGGATGGCCGGCGTGCAGTGCCAGGTAGAAGCGGTCGCTGGCGATCACGAAACGATCGAGATCGTGGTCGTGCGCCGGTGACAGATAGATGAAGCCGGCATCGAGTTCGCCGGCCCGGAGCGCATCGCACTGTGCCGGCGAGTGCAGCTGCTGCAGGTTCAGTTCCACCTCGGGGTAGCGGTTGCGGAAATGGCTCAGCGAATGCGAGACCGCGCGCTCGCGACCGGCGGTCTCGCGGAAACCGACGCGCAGGGTGCCGGTGCGGCCAAGGTTCGCTTCGCGCAGTCGTTCGCCGGCGCGCTCGATGTCGCGCAGGATGCGCTGTGCATCGTCGAGGAACAGGCGGCCGAGCGGCGACAGCTGCACCCGCCGTTTGCTGCGGATGAACAGGGCACAGCCCAGCTCCTGCTCCAGCAATGCAATCTGTTTGGAGAGTGCCGGCTGGGCGATATGCAGGCGAGCGGCGGCACGGTGGAAGTTCTCCTCCTCGGCGGCGGCGACGAAGTAGCGCAGGCGGCGGGTGTCCATGGGGTTTCCTGAAAGGGTTCCGTGAAATCGATCGGTTCCGGAAGGGTGTTGGTATGGCAACAATGGTAACCATTTGGAATCAAGTTGGTAAGAAATAAGTGTTGGCGTTATCGAAAGCCGAAGCCTAACCTTGCCCACCATGTCCCCGTTGTTGGTGGTGGCTTTGCCCGTGGCCGACAACGGAGACCCCGACATCCTTCCAGCGCCATGAACCCATCGAGCGAGAACTGATATGGCAGAGCAGAAAGCAACCAATGTTCACTGGCACGAGGGCGAAGTGACCCGTGCCGATCGCCAGCGCCTGCTGGGTCAGAAAGGGGCAACCATCTGGTTCACTGGCCTCTCCGGTTCCGGCAAGAGCACCGTCGCCGTGGCTCTCGAGAAGGTGCTGACCGAGCGCGGCAAGCTCTCCTACCGCCTCGACGGTGACAACGTCCGCCTTGGCATCAACAAGAATCTCGGCTTCTCCGCCGAGGATCGCGCCGAGAACATCCGTCGCATCGGCGAGATCGCCAAGCTGTTCGTCGACACCGGCGTCATCGTCCTCTCCAGCTTCGTCAGCCCCTACCGTGCCGACCGCGACCTGGTGCGCGCGCTGCACGACAAGTCCGACATGGCCTTCATCGAGGTGTTTGTCGATGTGCCGCTGGCCGAGGCCGAGAAGCGCGATCCGAAAGGGCTGTACAAGAAGGCGCGCGCTGGCGAGCTGAAGAATTTCACCGGCATCGACGATCCCTACGAGGCGCCGACCAACGCGGAGCTGGTTTTGAAGAGCCACGAGATGTCGCTCGAAGCCGAAGTCGCAGCGGTCATCGACCTGCTCGAAAAACGCGGCATCCTGCGCGGCGAGTAATCAGCAGCGAGTAACCAATTGCACGCGATGAATTGAGTCGCGACCCTGATTGAACGGAGACCAACCATGATCAAGCCCCATGGCGCCGATGCGCTGAAACCGCTGTTCGTCTATGACACTGAGAAACACCACGCGCTGCAGAAAGAAGCCGAGTCGCTGCCATCGCTGCTGCTGAACTCCGCCGCTGCTGCCAATGCCGTCATGCTCGGCGCCGGTTACTTCACCCCGCTGGATGGCTACATGAATCTGGCAGACGCGCTGAGCGTCGCCGAGAAGCTGCATACCACCGATGGCCTGTTCTGGCCTGTGCCGATCATCAACCTGACCAGGGAGTCCGGCATCAAGGCCGGCCAGCGCATCGCGCTGCGCGATCCCAACGTCGAGGGCAACCCGGTGCTGGCGATCATGGACGTCAAGGCGGTCGAAACCGTTTCCGACGCCCAGATCCAGCTGATGGCGAAAGAGATCTTCGGCACGCTGGACGAGAAACACCCGGGTGTCGCCGTTTTCACCAAGCTCGGCAACACGCTGCTCTCCGGCCCGATCCAGGTGCTGAGCTTCAGCTACTTCCAGACCGACTTCCCCGATACCTTCCGCACCGCCGTCGAGATCCGCAACGAGATCGCCGAGCGTGGCTGGAAGAAGATCGTCGCGTTCCAGACCCGCAACCCGATGCACCGCGCGCATGAAGAGCTGTGCCGCATGGCGCAGGAGCGTCTCGGCACCGACGGCATCGTCATCCACATGCTGCTCGGCAAGCTGAAAGAGGGTGATATCCCGGCACCGGTGCGCGACGCCTGCATCCGCAAGATGGCCGAGCTCTACTTCCCGCCGAACACCGTGATGATCACCGGCTACGGCTTCGACATGCTCTATGCCGGCCCGCGCGAAGCGATCCTGCACGCGGTGTTCCGCCAGAACATGGGCGCGACCCACTTCATCGTCGGCCGTGACCACGCCGGTGTCGGCGACTACTACGGTCCGTTCGACGCGCAGACGATCTTTGCCGAGAAAGTGCCGCAAGGTTCGTTGCAGATCGAACTGTTCCTTGCCGATAACACCGCCTTCTCGAAGAAGCTCGGTCGCGTGGTGATGATGCGCGAAGCGCCGGATCACACCCCGGAAGACTTCATCAATCTGTCGGGCACCAAGGTTCGCCAGATGCTGGGTCAGGGCATGGCGCCCCCGCCGGAGTTCTCGCGTCCGGAAGTGGCGAAGATCCTGATGGAGTACTACCAGTCCATTGACGGCTAAAGCCGTCGGGCAGTCGATCGACGGCTGATGCCGCCTCCAGTCTCCCCCTATGAAGTAGGGGCCTCTTCTTGTGGAACAAGCAGGCCCGAAGGGGGGAGGGGGTCCGGGTTGTTGCTGAGACCGGACCCCTCCGCCTCGCTGCGCTCGGCACCTCCCCTACTTCGCAGGGGAGGACTTTCACGAATACCGAGGTTCTCCTTTCATGGCTGATTACGACGTCTTCAATGGCGATGCCGACGGCATCTGTGCGCTGACCCAGCTGCGACTGGCCGAGCCGCGCAACGCGACGCTGATCACCGGCGTCAAACGCGACATCGAATTGCTGCGGCAGGTGAGGGCGCAGGCCGGCGATCGCATCACCGTGCTCGATGTGTCGATGGAAAAAAACACCGGCGCGCTGCAGGGCGCGCTGGATGCCGGGGCGGAGGTGTTCTATTGCGATCACCATGTCGCCGGCGAAATTCCGCAATCGCCGAAACTGAAGTCGATCATCAGCGAGGCACCGGATGTCTGCACCGCGCTGTTGATCAACGGCCACTTGCGCGGCAAGTTTCTGGCGTGGGCGGTGGTTGGCGCTTTCGGCGACAACCTGAAGAAGAGTGCACTGACCGCAGCGAAAGGGCTCACCGTATCGGAGAGCGACCTGCAGCAGCTGGAAAACCTCGGCATCTACATCAACTACAACGGCTACGGCGAAAAACTCGAAGACCTGCACTTCGCGCCGGCCGAGCTGTTCAAACTGGTCAGTCGTTTTGCGGATCCACTCGAATTCATTCGCGGCGAAGGGCGCGACCATTTCCAGAAGCTGGAAGCGGGTTACAACGACGATATGGCGGCGGCGCAGGCGATCAAGCCGCTGCTCGAAACGCCGAAAGCCGCTGTGTTCACCTTCCCCGATCAGCCGTGGGCGCGCCGGGTCAGCGGCGTCTACAGCAACGATCTGGTCAATCTGTTCCCTGATCGCGCCCATGCCGTGCTGACCGAAAAGCTCAGCGGCACTTATCTGGTCAGCGTGCGTGCACCGCTCACCAACAAGGTCGGTGCCGCTGATCTGTGCAAGCAGTTCCCCACCGGCGGTGGTCGTGCAGCGGCAGCGGGCATCAACGATCTGCCGGCCGATCAGCTTGATCATTTCATCGAGACCTTCCAGCAGTTTTATGCCGGAAAGCGCGGCTAAAACTCTCCGAGGAAGTAGAGCTCCAGGCGTGCGGTGATGCCCCACGTTGCGTCGAAATCGGCTTCCCGGGGGAAGGTCAGCTCGGGGATGATTTCGAGATAGAGCAGTTGGCGATGCAGGTCGCGGCGATAGTTGGCAACCACGAAGTAATTGTTGGTGCGGGTCGAGGAGAGGCTTTCGGCAATGATGCCGGTCGAGTAGGTGATGACACTGCGCGGCGTCAGGATTTTGCTGAGGTTGGCGCTCTGTACCAGCCACAGCTTGTCGATCTCCTCTTCCCAGTTGGCATCGGTGGTGAAGCGCAACAGCCAGGTGTCGTTCAGGGACTGGGCGATGTCGAGTCGGTTGTCGAGCGAGTAACCGGAGTTTTTGAACCAGTCGGCGCGATGGCGCAGCTCGCCCTCCCAGTCACCCATCCACCAGGCTCGCCCGAACGTGATGCGTGCGTATGGATCGATCGGTGTGCGCAGTCTGACTCCGCCCTGCAGGCGTGCCACCCATCCTTCGTGTGGGTCCTTGCGCCGGCTGCTGCTGCCAATGCCGAACAGGCTGCCCGATTCACCACTCTGTGCCTGGCTGGGCAGGGTGTCGGCGATGCCACTCTCCTCGCGCGTCGGATCGCTCTCGAACACCAGGCGCAGGCGCTCCTTTGCCGTTGGCAGATCAAGCCGGAACTTGTGGTCGAGCTCGCTGCCACTCCACGATTCCAGCTCGGTCCAGCGCACGTCGGTGCGCAGGCGCAGGTAGCTATCGTTGTCGGTGCGGTAGCTGTCGGCGGTGCCGAAGAAGTTGTCGATGCCGCGCGCGGTGTTGTCGACCCAGCGGGTCACGGTGCGATGGACCGGGGCGATCCGGTTGTGCCATGCGGGCGAGAGATCGCCCTCTTCATTCTGGACTGGCGGTTCGGCCAGTGCGCCGAATGCAGCGAGTGAGAGCAGGGTGGCCAGTGTGCGCGTCGTTATTGTCATGATCGCTGTGTCATGTGGCACTGAGTATTCAGTGTAGCGCCACCCTTGCCAGGCTGCTCACCCGGGGTCGAGCGTTGCGCGCAGCACCACGAACTTGGTGTTGGCTGCCACCTGCGCGCAGTTGCCAAAGCGCTCGCGCAGCAGCTCGCGGTAGCCGAGATGGCGATTGCCGACCACCCACAGCTCGCCGCCCGGCGTCAGGTGACGCTGGCAGTCGGCGAAGAGGGTGCGGGCCAGATGGTCGCCCACCGCATGTTGCTGGTGGAAGGGCGGGTTGCAGAGGATCAGCTCGAAGCGGCCGCTGTCGATGCCGTCGCGGCGATTCAGGCCATCGCTGATGTGGAGAAGTCCTGCGGTGTCGGTGCCGATGTTGTGCTGCCAATTGACGGCTGCGCTGGCCACCGCCTGATAGGACTCGTCGAAGCCGTGGATCTGTGCGTGTGGTTGTAGTCGTGCCAGCGCCAGCATCAGTGCACCGTTGCCGCAGCCGAGGTCGGCGATGCGTTGCGCTTGCGGCAGTTGCGCGAACTGCTCGATGAAGAAACGCGCGCCGATGTCGAGCTGATCGCGAGCGAAGACATTGGCATCGCCCTGCAGCGTGAGATCGAGATCGTCAAGGCGCGTGATCGGCAGCGCGGGTTCACGTGCCGGCGGCAACGCGGGGTTGGGGTGGAGGCGAAACAGGTGTGATTTTTTTCGGCCCGGCAGGGTGTCGACACGACCGAGCCGTTCCAGCAGTTGCCTGGTTGCCGGCAGCAGGTGTTTGTCCATGCCGCCGGCCAGCACAACGACATCGTTCCGCAGCAGCAGCGGCTGCAGCCGCGAGATCTGTTGTTCGAAAAGCGCCTGGGTTTTCGGCACGCGCCACAGCACCAGGTCGATCGGCGGCTGTGGCCGTTCGGTCGAGGGGAGCGGCGTGCACTCGCCATCGAGGTGGTTGTGTTGCCAGTTGCGCCGCAGGGCGAGATGGGCGACGAAGGAGTCACCCCAGCTCACCGGGTTGGCGCGGTGCAGTGCGCAGGCCAGCGCGCCGAAGCTGTCGTTGATCACCAGCGCCTGTCGTGGCTCGCAGAGCTCGGCAGCACTCTGCAGCAGGTATTCGTCGGCGGCATCCCAGGCCTGCAGGGCCGGGTTGTGGGGGCGGCGCTGCAGGGTCAATGCGCCGAATGGGGTGTGCAGCGTGCCGCTCATGCCGATGATCATCTCCCGTTGTTTCCATTTGATTGTCGCGCAGTATACGTCGCGGGCTGGTGGTGGGAGGGCGGTGTAGACTCGACGCATTCCGGTGATGGAGGCCGTCGATGCAACGTTATCTGCTGGCGATAGATCAGGGGACTACAAGTACCCGCGCGTTGCTGTTCGCACGCGATGGTCAGGTTGTCGCGCTGGCGCAGCGTCCACTGACGCAACATTTTCCGGCCGATGGCTGGGTCGAGCACGATGCCGGGGAGATCTGGCAGGCGACGCTGTCGGTCTGTCGCGAGGTGCTGCAGCGCGCCGGCATTGCCGCGGCCGAGGTCGCCGCGATCGGGATCACCAACCAGCGCGAGACCAGCGTGATCTGGGATCGTGTCAGTGGCGAACCGATTGCCCGCGCCATCGTCTGGCAGGATCGGCGTACCGCCGATCACTGCGCGCGGCTGAAAACGCTGATCGACGAGCAGGATCTGCAGCGGCGCACCGGGCTGCTGCTCGATCCCTACTTCTCCGCGACCAAGATCGCCTGGTTGCTCGACCATGTGCCCGGGGCACGCGAACGGGCGGAGCGTGGCGACCTGGCTTTCGGCACCGTCGACACCTTCCTGTTGTGGCGGCTGACGGGCGGTCGCAGCCACAAGACCGATGCCACCAATGCCTCGCGCACGCTGCTGTTCGACATCCATCGGCAGCAGTGGGACGACGAGTTACTGACGCTGTTCGGCGTGCCGCGTGCGCTGCTGCCACAGGTGGAGGATTGCGTCGCCGATTTCGGCGCGACCGATCCGGCGTTGTTCGGCGCGGCGATTCCGATCGGCGGTGTCGCCGGTGACCAGCAGGCGGCGCTGATCGGGCAGGCCTGTTTCGCGCCCGGCATGATCAAGAGTACCTACGGCACCGGTTGTTTCATGATCCTCAATACCGGCAGCACGGCGGTGGTGTCGCGCAACCGGCTGCTGTCGACCGTCGCCTATCGTTTGAACGGCCAGGTGACCTACGGGCTGGAGGGAAGCATCTTTATCGCCGGCGCCGCGATCCAGTGGCTGCGCGACGGCATCGCGCTGATTCGCGACGCGCGCGACAGCGAATTGCTGGCCAGCAGCGTGCCGGTCGATCACGGTGTTTATCTGGTGCCGGCTTTCACCGGTCTCGGTGCGCCGTATTGGGACCCGCACGCGCGCGGCGCGCTGTTCGGCCTGACCCGCGATACCGGCATTCGCGAGATCATCAGCGCCGGCCTGCAGTCGGTGGCCTACCAGACGCGCGACCTGGTACGGGCGATGAGCGCTGATGGCGCGACATTGCCGGCGGCGCTGCGCGTCGATGGCGGCATGGTGGTCAACAACTGGATGATGCAGTTCCTCAGCGATCTGCTCGGCGTTGTCGTCGAGCGGCCGGCTCTTACCGAGACCACCGCGCTGGGCGCCGCCTGCCTTGCCGGGTTGCAGGCCGGTATCTATCACTCGCTCGATGAGATCGCGCAGCTGTGGCATCGCGAGCGTCATTTCGAACCGCAGATGGCGAATGCGCAGCGCGAAAAGCTTTATGCTGGCTGGCTTGCCGCCGTGCAGCGAGTGGCGACGCACTGATTGCCGACGCTGCATGAAGCGGGTGCCGTTTTGCGATGGCCTGGTGCCATCCATCTACCCATGGTTTTGAAGTTGTATGAGTGATACCCACCAGGGGCTGCCGATGCGGCGGCGCGTCATTGCCATTGCCGCCATCTCCGCCGGCGCCATGGCGCAACAGATCGATGCACTGATTGCCGGTGTCGCGCTGCCGACCATCGCCAAGGAGCTCGGTGTCGAGCCGTCGTCGACAGTGCTGCTGGTCACCGCCTACCAGCTGGTGCTGGCGATGACGGTACTGCCGCTGGCGGCACTCGGCGATCGTATCGGCCATCGCCGACTCTACTGCGCCGGCCTCTCGCTGCACCTGATCGCAGCCGGTTTTTATGCATTTGTAGAAACGTTGCCACTGCTGATTGGCGTGCGGGTGTTGCAGTCACTCGGCACGGCGGCGGCGATGAGTGTGGCGGTTGCCATGCTGCGCCAGATCTATCCGCTGAAACGGCTCGGCGCGGGGCTGGCGCTCAACACCGTGGCCAACGCGACCGGCACCTCGCTGGCGCCGGTGCTCGGCGGGTTGATTCTTTCGGTGGCGAGCTGGCGCTGGGTCTTCGTTGCGGTGGTGCCGTTGTCGCTGATTACGCTGCTGCTGCACCGCGCGCTGCCCGAACCCCAGCCGCGCGCCGCGCACCCGTTCGACAAACTGGGTGCGCTGCTTTGTGCGCTCACCTTTGGTCTGCTGGTCGGCGGGCTGGAGAGTGTCATCCACGGCAACCATCTGCCGCTGTCGCTGGCACTCGTCGCGATCGGTGCGGCGATCGGCATCTACTTCGTGCGTTACGAACTGCGGCAGACCACGCCGGTGCTGCCGGTGGACCTGCTGGCGCAGCCGGTGGTGGGGCTTTCGGTGGTGGCCTGCTTCACCGCCGTACTCGGCTCGATCATCCTGCTGGTGGTGATGCCCTTCCGGTTGCAGCACGGCTTTGGTTTTTCGCCGGGCGAGATCGGCGGCATGATCGCCGCCTATGCGCTGGCGAGCCTGATGGTGGCGCCGGTGGCCGGTTATCTGTCGGATCGCATTCCGGTGGCGCTGCTCGGCACCATCGGCATGGTGCTGGCGACGATCGGGTTGCTGTTGGTCGCCTTCCTGCCGGAGGCGCCGACGCCGTTTGGCGTTGCCTGGCGCATCTGGGTGGCTGGCGCCGGTTTCGGCATGTTCTTCTCGCCGAACGCGCGGCTGATCGTCGCCGCGGCGCCGATGGCGCGTGCGGCCTCGGCGGGCAGCCTGTTCACGACGACACGGATGCTGGGGCAGGCGATGGGGGCGACGCTGGTCGCCGCGCTGCTCGCCTTCGGTTTGGGCGATGGCCCGTGGCCGGCATTGGTGGCGGCGGGGCTGGCCATGATCGCCGGTGTCATGAGCCTCTACAGCCTGCGCAACATCCGCCACAGCGCCAGATTCACCGGCGGCTGACTCGTCCGATCAGGCAGAGACGACGCCGAGTTGCGCAATGATCTGCGGCAGCTCGGCGGAGGTGCGGATGCCGGGGGCGGCAGCGCACAGCTGCGGCACGGCGTTGACGGCGCGGTGTGCGGTCAGTCCGGGTGATACCAGGGGCCAGCGCTCCGCCGATACCGGGAAGTGAATCGAGACGTCGAGCGGCACATCGCCATCGACGGTGACATGCCAGCCGTCCGGACGCAGGTCCCAATCGACGTCGAGATCCCGTGCGCAGTACCAGGTGGCGGTGAAGCCGAGTATCGCTCTGTCACCGTGGAAGCCGGTCACCGTCGTGCGCATCGCGCCCACGGTTCCCGCCTTGACGATGCCGGCTGCAATTTCGGTATCGCGTTTCACCGTTGCCAGTTCACCCGCGGCCTCGACACGATCGAGCGGCAGGCCGATGGCGTCGGCGACGACACGCAATGATCCGCCAAACGCCTCGCGCAGATGGTGCACGCGACCGGCGCTGTTCAGTTGCTCCGGCGCTGCGCCAAACCCCATCACTTCGAACAACATCTGCGGCGAGTTGCGGCTCGACATGTTGGCGAATTCGTTGATCTGGAATTTATCCAGCCGGCGCTCCAGCGACAGCAGCGCGAAGGGGAGGGCTTCGGTGACAAAACCGGGGCTGCTGCCGGTGCTGTGGATGGCGCTGCCGCCGCGCTGACAGGCGGCTTCGACACGTTCGCGCAGCGCCGCATCCATCGAGGCCGGATGGTGAAACTCGGTGCGCGTGGTAACGACGTTCATTCCCGATTCGAGAATGCGGCACAACTCGTCCGGATTGATGTACTGCGGCATGTAGAGCACGCAATCGGCCTTCAGCGCGAGGATCTCGTCGAGACTGGTGGTCGCCTTGACGCCGGTCGCCGGCAGCTCGCACAGCTCGCCGGCATCGCGCCCGCGCTTGGTATCCGCGTAGACGTAGAGGCCGACCAGTTCGAGGTTGGGGTGTTCGATGACGTTGCGCAGCGAGCGCAGGCCGACATTGCCGGTGGCCCATTGCACGACGCGTAATCTTTTGAACACAGGGTGGCTGGTCATGGCACGGGTTCCTCCGCTGGCGATGTTATGAAAATTATCGGCAGAGCCTATCAACATCACCGATACCCCTCCAGTGCCGCTCGCTGTCTCGCGTATCGAAATGTGGCCATGCGCCAGTGTCGAGAAATCCAGCCGGTGAAGAAGTTTTCGGCAGTGGATAAAAAAAGCCGGGCTTTGCAGCCCGGCTTTTGCTCCAGCTCCGCTTTCGTCAGACGAGGTCGAAGCGATCGAGGTTCATCACCTTGGTCCAGGCGGCGACGAAGTCCTGCACGAACTTCTGCTGCGCATCGGCGCAGGCGTAGACCTCCGCCAGTGCACGCAACACCGAGTTGGAACCGAACACCAGATCAACGCGGGTGCCGGTCCACTTCACTTCGCCGGTGACGCGATCGCGCCCCTCGAACAGATCGGACGATACCGGCTTCCACTCGGTGGCCATCGACAGCAGGTTGACGAAGAACTCGTTGGTCAGCTTGCCCGGGTGGCGGGTGAGGACACCCTGCTGGCCGCCGTCGTAGTTGGCGCCGAGCACGCGCAGGCCGCCGACCAGCACGGTCATCTCCGGTGCGGTCAGGGTCAGCAACTGCGCCTTGTCGACCAGCAGGTGCTCCGCCGGAACGTCCGACTGGATCTTCAGGTAGTTGCGGAAACCGTCGGCGAGCGGTTCCAGGTGGCTGAACGACTCCACGTCGGTCTGTTCGAGCGTGGCATCGACACGGCCCGGTGCAAACGGCACGTCGATCGTCATGCCGGCCGCCTTGGCCGCCATCTCGATGCCGACACCGCCGGCCAGTACGATCACATCGGCCAGCGACAGCTTGCCCGAGGCTTTCTGGATCGCTTCCAGTTTCGGCAGCGCCTTGGCGGCGATCTGGTTGACGACCCAATCCTTCTGCGGCGCGAAACGAATGCGCGCACCGTTGGCGCCGCCGCGTTTGTCACCACCGCGGAAGGTGGAGGCCGAGGCCCAGGCGGTGGTCACCAGTTCGGAGACCGGGATGCCCGAAGCGGCGATCTTCGCCTTGACGTCGGCGATGTCGGTTGCGGTCGGCTTGTGAATCGTGGCCGGCAGCGGGTCTTGCCAGATCAGATCCTCTTTCGGCACTTCCGGACCGAGGTAGCGCGCCTTCGGTCCCATGTCGCGGTGGGTCAGTTTGAACCAGGCGCGGGCATAGGCTTCGGCGAAGGCCTGCGGGTCGTTGAGGAAGCGGCGCGAGATCTTCTCGTAGGCCGGATCGAAGCGCAGCGACAGGTCGGTGGTGAGCATGGTCGGCTTGCGTTTGGACGAATCGGGCGTCGGGCCGGGGATGATGGCATCCGCGCCTTTGGCCACCCACTGGATCGCACCGGCTGGCGATTTGCTCTTCTCCCAGTCGTACTTGAACAGGATCTCGAAGAAGTCGTTGCTCCAGCGCACCGGTGTGGTGGTCCAGGTCACTTCGAGGCCACTGGTGATCGCGTCTTTGCCGGAGCCGCTGCCGAATGTGCTGGCCCAGCCCAGCCCCTGCAGTTCGAGCGCGGCCGTTTCCGGATCGACGCCGACATGGTCGGTCGGGCCGGCGCCGTGGGTCTTGCCGATGGTGTGACCGCCGGCGATCAGCGCGACGGTCTCCTCGTCATCCATCGCCATGCGCGCGAAGGTCTCGCGGATATCCCTGGCGGCGGAGAGCGGATCGCCGTTGCCGTCCGGACCCTCCGGGTTCACATAGATCAGCCCCATCTGCACGGCGGCCAGCGGGTTTTCCAGATTGCGCTCGCCCGGCTTGCTGTCGGCATAGCGGCTGTTGGGTGTGCTGCTGCCGGCGAGCCAGATGGTCTCCTTGCCCCAGTAGACATCCTGGTCCGGCTCCCACACATCCTCGCGGCCGGCGGCAAAGCCGAAGGTGCGAAAGCCGGTCGACTCCAGCGCCACGTTGCCGGCCAGGATCATCAGGTCGCCCCAGGAGATCTTCTGGCCATATTTCTGCTTGATTGGCCACAGCAGGCGGCGCGCCTTGTCGAGGCTGACGTTGTCGGGCCAGGAATTCAGCGGCGCGAACCGCTGCTGGCCGCGACCGGCGCCGCCGCGGCCATCGCCCTGGCGGTAGGTGCCGGCGCTGTGCCAGGCCATGCGGATCATCAGGCCGGCGTAGCTGCCGAAGTCGGCCGGCCACCACGGTTGCGAGTCGGTCATCATCGCCTTCAGGTCAGTTTTCAGCGCGGCGTAGTCGAGTTTCCTGAACTCCGCGGCGTAGTCGAATTTCTCGCCGAGCGGATTGGATTTGTTCGAATGCTGGTTCAGCAGGTCGAGCCGCAGCTGGTTGGGCCACCAGTGGGCGTTGCTCGTGCCGCCGCCGGCAGCGCCGTGGAACGGGCACTTTGACTGGCTGTTGTCGTTGCTCATGGTGCTCTCCTTATCGGGCCAGCGGCCCTTGTGGTGTCACGGTCCTGCGACTGGTGCGACGAAACGCTGCTGGTCGCTCCGTGTCGATCAGATTCTGCGCCGAAAAGTGTACGAGGCTCATTCTGGTTCGGGTCACCCGATAGGCCAAATTTTCTTTCCTGATAACCGCAATAGTGAAAGACAAAGAATTGGCTATGACACAAACGCCCAGGAACCTCTGAAAAAGAAAGATATCCGATGTTGCTGGTTGCGGTCAGGCGAAGTGGCAGGCCGCGCGATGATCCTGATCTTCCTGATGGTCGCTGGCAATGATCTGCATCAGCGGTGCCTGTTCGAGGCAGATGGGTTGCACCTGCGGGCAACGGGTGTGGAAACGACAGCCACTCGGCGGATTGAGCGGGCTCGGCAGTTCGCCATCGAGCGGGGCGGGGCGCTCGAAGCCGGGTCGCGGCTGTGGAATCGACGCGATCAGGTAGCGCGTGTAGGGGTGGCGGGCGTTGCTGTAAATGGTGGCGGCTGGCGCGATCTCGACGATCTCGCCGAGATACATCACCGCGACACGGTCGCTGATATGGCGCACCACCGAGAGGTCGTGCGAGATGAACAGCAGCGACAGATCGAGCGAGCGGCGCAGCTCCAGCAGCAGGTTGATGATCTGCGCCTGGATCGACACATCGAGCGCCGAGATCGCCTCGTCGCAGACCACGAACTCGGGATTGAGCGCGATGGCGCGCGCAATGCCGACGCGCTGGCGCTGACCGCCGGAGAGTTCGTGCGGATAGCGCTCGCCACTGTCGGGTGCCAGCCCGACCTGCTGCAGCAGCGCGGCGACTTTCTGTTTGCGCGCGGTGGCATCGCCGACGCCGTGCACCAGCAGCGGCTCTTCGATGATGTCGCCGACGGTGTGGCGCGGATTCAGCGAGTCGTACGGGTCCTGGAAGATCATCTGCATGCGGCGGCGCATCGCACGCATGTCGCGGCGTGACAACGTGCGGATGTCGATGCCATCGAACTCGATCGCACCGGCATCGGGTTCGTACAGGCGCAGCAGCGTGCGACCGAGCGTCGACTTGCCGCAGCCCGATTCGCCGACCAGGCCGAGTGTCTCGCCGCGTTTCAGTTCGAAGCTGACATCGTCGACGGCGTGCAGGTGTTGCTTGTGCTGTTTGAACACGCCGCTGCGCTGCACGAAATATTTGCGCAGGTTGCGCACCGTCAGCAGTGCATCGTTGTGTTTATGTTCGCTCACGCCATGGCTCCTGCACGCACGTCCTGCCAGCGAATACAGGCGCTGGCGTGGCTGTCGCCGATCTCCACCAGCGGCGGTCGCCGGTCGCAGTCGTCGATGCGCCAGTCACAGCGATTGGCGAATGGGCAGCCGAGCGGGCGCTGGTCGACGGCGGGTACCTGTCCGGCGATGGCTGGCAGTGCGGTCTGCGGCGCGCGGGCCAGCGCCGGCAGCGAGGCGAGCAGCGCGCGCGTGTAGGGGTGGCTCGGCTGCGCAAACAGATCGGCCACGCTGGCCTGTTCGGCGATACGGCCGGCATACATGATGGCGACGTGCTCGCAGGTCTCGGCGATGACGCCGAGATCGTGGGTGATGAACAGCACAGCCATGCCAAATTCGCGCTGCAGCGATTTGATCAGCGAAAGCACCTGCGCCTGCACGGTGACATCGAGCGCGGTGGTCGGCTCGTCGGCGATCAGCAGTGTCGGTTCGCAGGCCAGCGCCATCGCAATCGTCACGCGCTGACGCATGCCGCCGGAGAGCTGGTGCGGGAAGGCGGCGAGACGCTCGGCCGGCGCCGGCATGCCGACACGTTGCAGCAGCTCGATGCAGCGTTCGCGGCGTTGCGCGGGTCTCATCTGCGGGCGGTGCAGCAGCAGTGTCTCCTCGATCTGGCGGCCGATGGTCTGCACCGGATTGAGCGCCGTCATCGGGTCCTGAAAGATCATCGCGATGCGGTCGCCGCGCAGTGCCTGCATCTCGCGCGGTGTCAGCGTCAGCAGGTCGCGGCCGTCGAAACGGATCGAGCCCGATTCGATGCGCAGCACCGGCTGCGGCAGCAGGCGCAGGATCGACAGCGCCGTCAGGCTTTTGCCGCAACCGGATTCACCGACCAGTCCGAGTGTTTCGCCGGCGTCGATCGACAGTGACAGGTCGTCGATGACTGGCCAGCGTTTGCCATTGGCCGCGACGGTGACGACGAGGTTGTCGATCTGCAGCAGGCTCACGGTGTTGTCTCCGCTGCGGTCGTTGCATCTGCCGGTTTCGCGCGCCAGGTTTCGTCGACGATCTCGATCGGGTCGAACGGACGGTTCAACGGACGCGCTGCCTGTACCTCGGCCTTGATCTGCTCGTCGATCCAGAACAGGCCGCCGTTGTTGCCGAACGGTTCGACCACCGCGCCGGAGGTGCGTGTCGCGTAACCGGCCGGCAGCTGGATCCAGCGCCAGAACGCCTCGCGCGTGTAGGGAATCTTGAAGGTGGGGATGAACACGGCGCGCTCGTGAACCATTTGCTCCAGTTCGTGTGCCAGTGCGATGCGCGCCTCGCGCGTCGTCGCCTTCTGATAGGTATCGATGCGCTCGTCGAGTACGGGATCGGCGGTGTTGGTGATGTTGTTGGTCGCCGGTTTGTTGGCGTTGACCGAGTGGAAAAACTCCCAGTAGCGCGGCGCGATGCCGCCGCCGCTCCACGCCATCAGTGCGACCTGATGCTTTTTCTCCATGATCTGTTTGTAGGCAGCCGACGGATCGAGGTACTGCAGTGTCAGTTCGATGCCGGCCTTCAGTGCCTCCTGCTTGAAGACGACGAGGCGCGGCGTGTGCTCCTGGTTGTAGTAGGTGACGCGCAGCGATAGCCGTTCGCCGTCGCGCCTGCGCACGCCATCCTGACCGCGCTGCAGCCAGCCGGCGGCATCGAGATGGCGGTTGGCCTGCCGCAGGTCGAAGGCGCGCGCGCGGATGTCACGGTTGCTGTAGTCGCCGTAACCCTCGTTCATCGTCTGCAGTCGCTCGTAATCGTTGCGCAGGACGGAGCGAATCACCTTGTCGACATTGATGGCATGGGCGAGACCGAGCCGGGTTTCGCGCTCGGCGAGAATTGGGTCGGACTCGTTGAGGAAGAAGCCCTGCGGCGACTGCGGCGTGTCGTTGTAGAACCTGATGCGACCGATGTAGCCGAGTTCGTAGGGGCGTCCCTGCGCCTTCTTGTGCCACAGCCGCGGCATCAGCAGGCCGAAGCTGTCGAGTTCGCCCTTGGCGAAATAGTTGTAGGCGGCGTTGATGTCGCGAATGATCTTGATGCGGACGTGGTCGACGTTGAAACGATGGCGGAAGAAGCGTTTGTCATCACCCCACCAGTTGTCGACGCGCGCAAACTCGACGTACTTGCCCTTGCGCACGCTGCTGATCTGGTACGGGCCGGTGTTGGGCTCGATGCGCCAGTTGTAGTCGTGCACCCACTTTTCATCGAGTGTGTGGAAATGGCGCGGCCGGGGGCCGATCGCCACCTGGAACAGCTGTTCGTAGTTCGGTTTCGCATCGGCGGCGGTGATGGCGATGGTGTGGTCGTCGTATTTGACGACGTCGGTGATCACTTCGCTGTAGTAGTTGTTCGACCACGGATCGAGGATGTGCGGCGAGCGCATGAATTCGAGCGTGAACAGGTAGTCGTCGGCGGTGACCGGCACGCCGTCGGACCAGCGCGCATCGGGGTCGAGCCGGAAGTAGACAGTTCTGCCGTCGGCGTCGAAGGCCCAATGCGTGGCCAGTTCCGGAATCGGGTTCAGCGTGTCGGGATGGATGTTGACGAGTCCGAGCGCGTTGTCGCGCAGGTAACTGGCGAAGGTGCCATTGGAGTCGGGGCCGTTCAATCGCAGCGTCAACGGGAAGCCGGTGGTGAAGGTGCGGAAACGGCCACCGCGTTGGGCACCGGGATCGGCGAAGATCGGGTCGTTGTCGTTGCTCTGCCAGTCGAGATCAGCGGGAAGCGCTTTGGGTGCGGCATGCAGCGGACAGCTGACAAGCAGCGTCAGCAGCAGGCCCAGCATGATCGCGACAGGTTTATTCATAGAATCTGAAGTCCCTCGGATCGAATGCTTCGCGAATCGCCTCGCCAACGAAGGTGGCGAGCATCAGCACGACGGTGATCGCGGTGACGACACTGCCGACGATCCACAGCGATTCGAGGTTGTCTGTGCCCTGTTTCAGCAGTTCGCCCCAGCTCGGCGTCGGCGGCGGCAGGCCGAAGCCGAGGTAGTCGAGCGCGGTCAGCGCGGTGATGCCGGCGGTCAGCGTGAACGGGATGAAGGTGACGATGGTCGACACCGTGTTCGGCAGGATGTGGCGGAAGATGATGCGGCCGCTGCCGGCGCCGATCGCGCGCGCCGCCAGCACGTAGTCGCGCGCGTTCTCCTTGTAGGTGGCGGTGCGCATGTACCAGGTCATGCCGGTCCAGGTGAAGGCGACGGTGATCAGCAGCAGCGTCCAGAAGCCGGGTGTCACCACCGAGGCGACGATCATGATCACGTAGAGGAACGGGATGTTCGACCAGATCTCGATCAGCCGCTGAAAGAACAGATCAAACGCGCCGCCGCGAAAACCCATCAGGCAGCCGACGCTGACGCCGATCAGGTATTCGCAGACCAGCAGCATCAGTGCGAAGGCGATGGCGATACGGAAGCCGTAGAACAGTCGCGCCAGTACGTCGCGGCCGGTGATGTCGGTGCCGAGCAGGTGGCCGGAGCTGAATGACGGCGCGAACGGCGGGAAGTCGTTGGCGATCAGGTCGGTCTCGAACGGGTTGAACGGCACCGGCGGCATCAGCACCCAGGTGCTCGGGTCGTTGTCGCCGGCGAACTGTTTTTTCAATTCGCGGTAGTCGGTTTCGTAGTTGTAATCGAGACCGAAGTCGCTGCCGGGTCGAATGGCGCCGTAGGTCGGGAAGTGCCATTCGCCGTCGTAACTGACGATCAGGGCGCGGCTGTTGACCAGCAGTTCGGCGACCAGTGTCAGCCCGACCAGTGTGATCAGCGCGATACCCGACCAGTAGCCGCGGCGAATCTGCCGGAAACGTTGCCAGCGACGACGGGTGACGGGATTCAGGTGAAACAGTCGCATCACTCAGCGCGCCTCGCCGAAACGGATGCGCGGATCGACCCAGGCGACGCAGAGGTCGGAGAGGATGTTGCCGATCAGGTAGAGCAGCGAGGCGAGCACCAGGATGCCGAGCACCACCGGGTAGTCGCGCTCCAGCAGCGATTCGTAGCCGAGCAGGCCGATGCCGTCGATGTTGAAGATGATCTCGATCAGGAACGAGCCGCCGAGCACCAGCGAGATGTTGTTGCCGAACGAGGTCGCGATCGGAATCAGGCTGTTGCGCAGCGCGTGCCGGCGCACCGCGCCGCGGAAGCTGTTGCCCTTGGCCAGCGCGGTGCGCAGGTAGTCGGCGGCGAGGTTGTCGAGCAGCGCGTTCTTCATCAGAAGCGTGGTGACGGCGAAGCTGCCGGCCAGGTAGGCGATCAGCGGCAGCGTGGCGTGGTGCAGCAGGTCGAGCAATTTTCCCCACGGCGAGCGCTCGTCGAAATCGTCGCTGACGAAACCGCCGAGCGGGAACCAGTCGAAGTACGACGCGAACAGCGTCAGCACCGCGATGCCGACGACATAACTCGGCAGCGCATAACCGAGGAAGACGACGACCGAGCTCAGGTGGTCGAAGCGGCTGCCGTGGTGTATCGCCTTGGCCATGCCGAGCGGAATGCAGACGCCGTAGGTGATCACCAGCGTCGCCACGCCGAAGAAGATCGAGATGGGAAAACGTTCGCTGATCAGCGTCCAGACCGGATCGTGGTAACGCGTGGAGTTGCCGAGATCGAAACTGAGCACGCGGCCGAGCCACTGCGTATAGCTCGACAGCAGCGGCTTGTCGAAACCGTAGTAGGCCTCGAGCTGTTTCAGTTGCGCTTCGGAGAGGGTGTTGCCGGTGCGCGTCTGCGCGCCGGTGTGGGAGGCGGGGCCGCCGCTCATCGCCGCCTGCGTCATCATTCGTTCGATCGGGCCGCCCGGTACCACGCGCGTCACCGCGAACACCAGCAGCGTGATGCCGATGAAGGTCGGCACGATCAGCAGCAGGCGTCGGATGAAATAGCCGGTCATGGGATTCCGAAGGAGAGGGAGCGAAATTGCGCCAGCCGTTGTCGAGCCGACAGCCGAGCCGACAGCCGAGTCGACAGCGCCGGGCAGGGCGTCGGTACGGTAGCAAGTTCACTGCGTGGCGGGAAGAGCGGGCGCTGGCCGTCCGCGCGCAGTCGCGGAATGACGAGCCTCAAAGGGCAGAGAGGCTTGTTCAGATGCTCCCTGAAACGATGAAGGGGCCAATCGGCCCCCTTCATCGTTTTGCGCAGCGCACAGGTGGTTTAAGGCACGTATAGCGTCAGCAGCTGGCCGGCCTGCAGGCTGTGGGTGTTCATCTGGTTCCAGCGCATGATGTCATTGACCGCAACCTTGTAGCGGCTGGCGATGCCGTACAGCGAGTCGCCGCGCCTCACCCGATAGTCCACCTTCTGGTTGCCGGATGGCGCCGCGGCGACCGTTGCACCGGCGCGGTTCCAGAGACTGAGACGCTGGCCGAGCCTGACCGGGTCCTGCGGCTGCAGGCCGTTCCAGTGCTGCAGCTCCTGCACGCTGACACCATGGCGGCTGGCGATGCGGTGCTGGGTATCACCGGATTGAACGGTGTAGAGCTGGTGCCGGCCAGTCGGCGTGGCGGCGATGGCGCTGCCGCCCTGCGCGCCGGGGATGGCGAGTGTCTGGCCGGGGTGGATGGCGCTGCCGCTGAGTCGGTTGACACTCTGCAGGGCGGCCACCGACACGCCGAACTTGCGCGCGATGGCGGAGAGGGTGTCGCCGCGTGCCACGGTG
Source organism: uncultured Verrucomicrobiaceae bacterium (assembly GCA_964386045.1). Taxonomy (GTDB): domain Bacteria; phylum Pseudomonadota; class Gammaproteobacteria; order Pseudomonadales; family CAMLJR01; genus CAMLJR01. The sequence goes on from CAYLRA010000005.1 coordinate 62,952, forward strand.
TAGCGCTGCGCCGGCAGGAGTTTCTCGGCCGGTAGCGATGCCAGCTGGCGTCGGAAGCGCTCGCCAGTGCCGATCGGCAGCAGCAGTTTCTGCTGCCCGGCTGGTTCGGTGATGCCGTGGTGGTAGCCGGGGTTGAGCCGCTGGATCTCGCGCAGCTCGACGCCGGCCAGCGACGCCGCGCGATTGAATTCGAGCGGCCGGTCGATGGTGACTGCTTCGAAGTAGGGGCGGTCGGGGATGGCGTGCAGGTTGACGCCGTACTGTTGCGGCGCCTTGGCCAGCCGTCCCAGCGCCAGCAGCTTGGGCACGTAGGTGCGGGTCTCCTGCCGCAGGTCCAGGCTCCAGAAGTCGGTGGGCAGGCCGCGCCGGCGGTTGGCGTCGATCGCCTTCTGCAGGTTGCCCTGGCCGAAGTTGTAGGCGGCCACCGCCAGCAGCCAGTCGTTGTCGAAGCGATTGTGCAGCTGGGTCAGGTAGTCGAGTGCCGCTTCGGTCGAGGCCACCACGTCGCGGCGACCGTCGTACCACTGGTTGTTGCGCAGGCCGAAGTGACGCCCGGTATTCGGGATGAACTGCCACATCCCGGCCGCGCCGCTGCGCGAGTAGGCAAAGGGGTTGTAGGTGCTCTCGACGATCGGCAGCAGGGCCAGCTCCGTCGGCAGGCCGCGCTTCTCGATGGCGGTGATGACGTGGTGCAGATAGGGGGTTGCGTTCTCGGTGGCGCGGTAGAGGAACGCGGGGTGCTGCCGGTACCACTCCAGTTCGGCGCGAATGGCGGCGTTGTCCAGGCCCGGGTCGAGGCTGTGGCCGCGACCGACGCGGCTCCACAGGTTGTTGTAATCGACGGCGTAGGGGGCGACGCCGCCGCTGTTGGGCTCTTCGACACTGTCGAACAGGCCGGCAATGTCGTTGCGGCCAGTGGTGCGACCTGTGACGCGGCGGGGTTCGTTGTTACGGGTGCCGTGTGCTGTCTGCTGGGGAGGCTTGGCGGCGGTGTCACCGCCGTGGGGGTTGCCGGTGCAGCCAGCCAGGAGTGCCAGCAGCGCGATCAGGGGCAGTGGCGTCAGGCTGGCGCGACGCTTTCGTGGCGGCATGGAGTGGGGTCCTCTGGGTCTCTGTCGTCCGCCGCGCCTGGCACGGGGTTGCGCGAAGTTTAAGTGGCGCACCGGTGTCGGTCAAAAACCACGGGTCAGAAATGGTCTTTCCACCGCCGTAGCGCTGCGAACGCGGTCTCGTCGTCACACACGGCGGGGTCGTGGCGGCGGGCGCTCAGCTGCACGACCGGCTCGGTGGCGCGCAGGAACGGGTTGGTGGCCCTTTCCAGCGAGATCGTGCTCGGCAGGGTGGGCTGGTCGGCTGCCCGCAGCGCCTCGGCGTCGCGGGTGCGCTGCTGCAGGTCGCGGTTGTCGGGCTCCACCGCCAGCGCGAAGCGCAGGTTGGACAGCGTGTATTCGTGGGCACAGTAGACGCAGGTTTCGCCCGGCAGGAGTGCCAGCCGCTGCAGGCTCTGCCACATCTGCCGCGGTGTGCCTTCGAACAGGCGGCCACAGCCGGCGGCGAACAGCGTGTCGCCGCAGAACAGCAGTGGCGGCTGGTGGTCGATGGCGTGGAAGGCGAGGTGATCGAGGGTGTGGCCCGGTACGGCGATGACGCGGAAGCGATGGCCGAGCAGCTCGACCTCGTCGCCATCGTCGACCGTGCGCGTCAGGCTGGCAATGCGCGGGTTGTCGGGGCCGATGACGACCGCGGCGGGCGCATGGGCGCGCAGCGCAGCGAGGCCGCCGATGTGATCGGGATGGTGGTGGGTGACCAGAATGCCGGCCAGGGTCAATCCGTGGCACTGCAGCCAGGCCAGTACCGGCGCTGCGTCGCCGGGGTCCACCACCCAGGCGCGCTGGTCGTCGTGGAGCGCCCAGATGTAGTTGTCCGAGAAGGCAGCTATCGGTGCGATCTGCACGGCGGGGTCCTCCATTCATCAACTGGCGTGTGCCATCAACTGGCGTGTTTCATTAACCGGCGTCGCCACGGGGGTTTGAGCCGTTACTATATCGGCCCCGACCGAACCGGTGTCGCTTCGGCGGCGCCGCAGTCGGCGACGGTCACAGGACACGGAAGCGGATGCAACTCTGGAAACGACAACCGGAACTGACGGCCGTGGCGCCTGCGCTGCGCGACTGGTACGCCACGCCGCTGGGGCAGGCGATACTCGCGGTGGAGCGGCGCCTGCTCGCCCGCCAGCTCGGCAATGCGTTCGGCTACCACCTGCTGCAGCTGGGCATCGACCTCGAACTGACGCTGTTCGAGGGGTGCCGGGTGCAGCGCTGCTTCAAGGCCGGGCCGGTGGTGGCCGGTGTGGCGGCAAACGGGTTGGCGGGGAGCTGGTCAGAAGCGGCCGGGCTGGATGAAGCCCGATCGGAAGAAAAGAACCGCGAAGTGCCCGTCGTCCGCTGCGACTTCGAGGCGCTGCCATTCGAGAGCGACAGCCTCGATGTGGTCGTGGTGCACCATGTGCTCGAGTTCGCCAACAATCCGCACGCGGTGCTGCGCGAGCTCTACCGGGTGGTGGTGCCGCACGGGCGCATCCTGATCGTCGGTTTCAACCCCTGGTCCCTGTTCGGCATGCGTATGTTGGCCAGTCGCTTCGGGCGACAGCCGTTGTGGCACAACCACCTGCTGGCGCCGGCCCGGGTGACCGACTGGTTGCAGCTGCTCGGCTTCGAGAGCGAGCGCACCGATTACGGCTTTCACCGCCTGCCGTTCAATCGCGGCGCCGCCTGGAGCCTGGCCGATGGCGACAATGCCTGGTCGCGCTACTGGCCGATGGGCGGCATTTACCAGATCACCGCCGTCAAGGAGGTGGTCACCTTCATTCCCTTGCGCCAGCCGCGACGGCTGCCGGCGGCGCTGGCACCGCTGCCGGTGCCGAAGCCGACCGCCAGCGTGCAGTCGCGGCGGCGCAAGTCACAGGGTTGACGATGAAACAGGTCGAGATTTTTACCGATGGCGCCTGCAAGGGAAATCCGGGGCCGGGCGGCTGGGGCGCCGTGCTGCGTTTCCAGGGGCGCGAGAAAATGCTGCACGGCGGCGAGCCGCACACCACCAACAACCGGATGGAACTGCTGGCGGCGATCGAGGCACTCTGCGCGCTGCGCGAGCCGTGCGAGGTGACACTGACCACTGACTCGGAGTATCTGCGCAAGGGAATCACCGAGTGGATCGACAGCTGGAAGAAACGCGGCTGGCGCACGGCGGCGAAGGCGCCGGTGAAGAATGTCGACCTGTGGCAGCGCCTCGACGAGGCAGTGCAGCGGCACACGATTCACTGGCGCTGGGTCAAGGGGCACAGCGGTCATCGTGAAAATGAGCTGGCCGACCAGCTCGCCAACCGTGGCATCGCCGAGCTGGGGCGCAGCGCGGTCATCTGATCATCGAAACGGAAGCAGTTTATGCGCCAGATCGTTCTGGATACTGAAACCACCGGCCTTGAACACGCGCAGGGTCACCGGCTGATCGAGGTCGGCTGCGTCGAGCTGGTCAACCGAAAGCTGACCGGGCGCCACTATCACCAATACATCAACCCGCAGCGCGAGGTGGATGCCGGCGCCATCGAGGTGCACGGCATCACCAACGAGTTCCTGGTCGACAAGCCGACCTTCGATCTGGTCGTCGACGAGTTCATCGAGTTCGTCAGCGGGGCCGAGCTGGTCATCCACAACGCGCCGTTCGATGTCGGCTTCATCAATGCCGAGCTGCTGCGACTGGAGCGCGGGCTGACGCCGATCGATCGACTCTGTTCGATCACCGACACGCTGGTGATGGCGCGCCAGCGCCACCCCGGGCAGAAGAACAACCTCGATGCGTTGTGCCAGCGCTACGGCGTCGACAACTCGCAGCGCGACCTGCACGGCGCACTGCTCGATGCCGAGATTCTGGCCGACCTCTACCTGATGATGACCGGCGGCCAGACCGCGCTGGCGCTGGCCGCCGGCGATGGCGGCGATGGCAAGGCGGTCGACGTCACCATTCGTCGCCTCGGCCCGGATCGAGCGCCGCTGCGCGTGGTGATGGCAACCGCGATTGAGCTGGAGGCGCACGAGCTGAGGTTGCAGGAGATTGACAAGGCAAGCGGCGACCAGACGGTCTGGCGCCGCTGAACGAGTGACGGGTGATCGTTACAGCAGGTAGACGACCGCCGCCAGCGCGACGCTGGTCATCACCACGGTGTAGGGCAGCGCCATCCACACCATGCGCATGTAGGAGAGGCGGATCAGTGGTGCCAGCGCCGAGGTGAGCAGGAACAGGAAGGCGGCCTGACCGTTGGGTGTCGCCACCGACGGAATGTTGGTACCGGTGTTGACGGCGACAGCGAGGTGGTCGATCTCGCTGGCGCTGACGATGCCGCTGTCGAGCGCGGCGCGCACCTCGTTGATGTAGACCGTCGCCACGAAGACGTTGTCGCTGATGGCCGACAGCAGGCCGTTGGCGACAAACAGCATCGCCGTGCGGAAGTGCCCCTCCAGCGACAGCACGGTATCGATCAGCGGCGTGAACAGGTGCTGGTCGTGGATGACGGCGACGATGCTGAAGAAAACCACCAGCAGCGAAGTAAAAGGCAGCGCCTCGGTAAAGGCGCGGCCGATCTGGTGCTCGTCGGTGACGCCATTGAACGCGGTCTGCAGCACGATGATGGTCAGGCCGATCAGCCCCACCTCCGCCAGATGCAGTGCCAGCGCGGCGATCAGGAACAGCGCGGCGACGGCCTGGACGCCCAGTGCCACCCAGCTGCGCAGGTCGCGTTTGCGCTCCTGTTCGGCGGCGAATGCCACCAGCACCGCGCGCACGTTGGCCGGTAGCCGCGCGCCGTAGCCGAAGCGCCCGCTCAGCTCCAGCAGGACGCAGCAGAGCAGGCCGGCGGCCAGTACCGGCATCGTCACCGGCGCCATCATCAGGAAGAACTCGCCGAAATCCCACCCCATCTTCTCGGCGATCAGCAGGTTCTGCGGCTCACCGACCTTGGTGCAGACACCACCCAGCGCGGTGCCGACCGCGCCGTGCATCACCAGGCTGCGCAGGAAGGCGCGGAACTGATCGAGGTCACTGCGGTGCAGCTCGCCGACGCCGGAGTCGTCGTTGTGGTCATGACTGGGGTTGGATGGCTGGTCTGAAGCGACGCGGTGGTAGACCGCATAGAAACCGGTGCAGACGCTGATCAGCACGGCGACCACCGTCAGTGCGTCGAGAAAGGCGGAGAGGAAGGCCGCGGTGCCGCAGAACAGCAGTGACAGCAGACTTTTCGACTGGATACCGAGCAGCAGTCGGGTGAAGACGAACAGCAACAGGTCTTTCATGAAGTAGATGCCGGCGACCATGAAGATCAGCAGCAGCAGTACCGGGAAGTTGTTCAATGTCTCCTGATAGACCGTTTCGGTGGAGGTCATGCCGATCACCACCGCCTCCAGCGCCAGCAGCCCGCCGGGCAGCAGCGGGTAACACTTCAGCGCCATTGCCAGCGTGAAGATGAACTGGACGATCAGCACCCAGCCGGCGATGAAGGGACTCACCAGCCAGTAGATCAGCGGAGTGATGATCAGGAAGGCGATGATGGTCAGCTTGTACCAGTGCGGGGCATTGCCGAGGAAGTTGGCGAAACACGCCGCTTTTACCGACTGCGCCATGGCGGTCGACTCCTGAATCTGATCCGGATGGGGAGTGGATGGTGTGGTGGGGTTGGCGGTGAGGGCGAACAGGGTCACAGCCGCTGTGGCGTCGCCGCCGGCAAAAAGCCCCTTCTGGAACTTTATGCTATATATGCAGCGGAATTTACTCGAAATCCGAACCTCGGCATAGCCCGCAAACCCGTCCGAAGAATAGACGAAGCGGCGGCTATGGCGAATCAGGATGAAACGACAGGAAGGATAGAGAGTGCCTCAACTCCCCGCAGTCAACCTCAACTCGCTCGCGCTGGTCCGCGAGGAGCTCGATGCCAGCTTCCAGCGCGCCGCCTCGGAGTTCGAGGCTTATCTGATCGACCACAACAATCGCACTGCCCTGGAGAGTTGCCGCTCCGACATGGCCCAGGTAGCCGGCACGCTGCGGCTGATCCAGTTCGGCGGCGCGGCGCTGGTGGCCGACGAGATGGTTGCCGCCATCGCCGCCATCTGCACGCCGACCGAGGGTGCTGCCGCCGAGGCGCTCGCCGGTACGTTGAGCCACGCCTTTTTCATCCTGCCGCGCTACGTCGAATATGTCGCCGGCAAGGGGCTGGCCGATCCGGTGCTGATGATCCCGTTCGCCAACGAGCTGCGTGTGGCGCGCCGGCAGCCGCTGGTGCCCGAGTACCGCTTCCTCGACGGCGAACTGCCGCTGTTGCCAGGCAAGTCACTGGCCAGCGTGCCGGCACTCGGTGGCGCGGCGGCGCTGCCGCGGCTCTGGCAGATGTACCAGGTCGGGCTGCTGGCGATTCTCAAACAGAAGAATGAAGCGCTGAACCTGCAGCTGATCGCGCGCGCCGCCGCCCGCTTTGCCGCACAACTGCCGCCAGAGGCGGCCAGCGGACTCTGGTATCTGGCAGCGGCGGTGACCTCGGCGCTGGCTGGCGGCGGGCTGAAGCTGAACCTGAACCGGCGGCGCACGCTCGGCACGCTGGAGCGCCTGATGGGGCGTTTCATCAAGGGCGGTGACAAGGCGCTGGTCGGAGTCGATGAAGCGGTGCGCCGCGAGCTGGTCTACCTGCTGGCGATCTCGTCGCAGCGCGACGGGCTGGTTGGTGAGGTGATCGATCTGTTCGGCATTCCGCTGCTGACACCGGATGACGCCGAGCTGACGCGTGCGCGCGAAGCGATGCGTGGCCCCGGGCTCGAAGCGATCGAGTCGGTGGTCAAGGTATTGAAGGAGGAGCTGCGCAACGCCAAGGATGTACTGGAGATCGCCTCGCAGAGCCAGTCGATCTCGGCCGACGAAATTGCGCCGCTGCGCGACACGCTCAACCGCGTCGCCGATACGCTGCGCCTGCTCAACCTGCGCGCCGCCAGCAACATCCTGCGCGAGCAGCTGCAGCTGGTGGAGGGATGGGTGGGGCAGAAGAATGGCGTCGCCCCCGATCAGTTCCTCAGCGTCGCCGATGCGCTGCTGTTCATTGAAAGCAGCCTGGCGGCGCTCTATCGCAACGATCTTGGCGGCGGCGAGCTGGAACAGGTGTCGGACGCGGTGCGCAAGCAGATCATCGCCGACAGTCAGCTCTCCGAGGCATCGGCGATTGTCATCGGTGAGTCGCATGCCGGTATCGCGCTGGCCAAGCGCGCGATCACGGCGTATGTCGAGTCGGGTTTCGACGCCGTGCATGTCGCCAACGTCGCCACGACGCTGAACGCGGTACGCGGCGCCCTGCAGCTGCTGAACCACGCGCGTGCGGCGGCGGTGCTCGCCGGTTGCGTCGCCTTCATCGAGGATCACCTGAAGGACAAGCAGCAGACCGCCGCGCAGCGCCAGCAGGTGCTGGAGACACTGGCGGACGCGCTGATCAGCCTCGAATACTTCCTGACCGAGCTGGCCGCCGAGCGCGCGCCCGACGGCAAGATTCTCGATGTCGCCGAGGAGAGTCTCGCCGCCATCGGTTATAACGTGCGCTGACGCTCCTGGAGAGAAGTCGCAATGGTCTATATGTTCGTTGCCGTGGCGGTCGGCATCATCGCCGCCGTGCTGGCGCTGTTCGGACTGAAAATGCTGTTGCGTCGCCACTGGATCGGTGCCTGGCTGCGCGGCACCGTCGGCCTGGCACTGGTCGCGGCCGCCGTATTCGGACTGCTGATGGCGTGGGACCTGCACAATTTCCGCCAGGTGCTGGCCGAGCGGCCAGTGGCGACCCTCGCCTTCAGCCGCCTCGGTGAACGCCATTTCGCGGTGGAGCTGGTCGATGCCGATGGCAATAACCGTCGCGCCGAACTGCACGGCGAGTTGTGGCAGCTCGACATGCGCATCCTTAAATGGAGTGATGCGCTGACCCGCGTGGGGATGCGACCCGGCTACCAGCTCGACCGCCTCGGTGGGCGCTACCTGTCGATCGAGGATGAGCGCAATCAGCAGCGTTCGGTGATCGATCTGAGCCAGCGCGAGGGTCCGGTGGACGCCTGGCAGTGGCTGCGCAGGATGCAGCGCTGGCTGCCGATCGTCGATGTGCAATACGGTGGCGCCACCTACCAGCCGATGGCGGACGGTGCGCTCTTCGCTGTCAGCATGGGCCCCACCGGTCCGGTGGCGCGCCCCCTCAACGAGCGCGCACGCGTCGCGGTCGAACGCTGGCAGTGACCTTTCCTCCCGGCCGGGTGCCTTGACTCGGCCTTGGCGACCACCCACCATTCGGGCCGCGTCGCGCCGGGCGACGCCCCCGTCTCCGGAGAGTCCATTTGCAAGCTCTGATCGAATACGGCCTGTTTCTCGCCAAGGCCGTCACCATCGTCGTCGCCATCATCTTCGTCATCGCCGCGATCCTGTCTCTGCGCCATCGCCGGCAGCAGCCTCCCGAAGGAACCATCGAAGTCACCGACCTCGGCGAGCGCTTCAAGCACTTCGAGGAGGATCTGCGCAACGCGGTGATGGACGAGGACGATCTGAAAGCCTGGCACAAGGCTGAGCGCAAGCGTGAAAAGAGCGAGCGCAAGGAGCGTCAGCGACTGCACAAGGCGGGTGAGGAGGAGGGCGCGCAACGGCGCATCTTCGTGCTCGATTTCGATGGCGACGTGCAGGCCTCGGCGGTCGAGAACCTGCGCGAGGAGATCAGCGCGGTACTGACACTGGCTACCGCTGACGACCAGGTGCTGGTGCGGCTCGAAAGCAGTGGCGGCATGGTGCACAGCTACGGCCTGGCAACGAGTCAGTTGCAGCGCATTCGCAACGCCGGTCTGCCGCTGACGGTCGCGGTCGATGCGGTCGCGGCGAGTGGCGGCTACATGATGGCCTGCGTCGCCTCGACCATCATCGCCGCGCCGTTTGCCATCATCGGCTCGATCGGCGTCATGGCGCAGCTGCCCAACTTCCACCGGCTGCTGAAGAAACATGACATTGACGTCGAGCTGCACACCGCCGGTGAATTCAAGCGCACGCTGACGGTTTTTGGCGAGAACACCGAAAAGGGGCGGCGCAAGTTCCTTGAGGAGCTGGAGGAGACACACCAGCTGTTCAAGCAGTTCGTTGCTGCCAACCGTCCGCAGGTCGACATCGACAACATTGCCACCGGCGAGATCTGGTACGGCTCGCAGGCACTGCAGAGACAGTTGATCGATACCGTGCAGACCAGTGACGAGTTCCTGATGTCGCAGCGCGACGAGTGGGAGCTGTTCCAGGTGCACTATGTCGAGAAGCGCCCCTGGCAGGAGCGGCTTGGACTGGCGGCCGAGGGCAGCCTCGACCGCGTCATGCTGCGTTGGTGGGAGCGGCTCGGCAACCGTCGTTTCTGGTAACGGTATTTATCTTTCTCTGGTAACGGTATTCACCTTTCCGCACGCACTGGCGAGAACACTTCAAACTCCTGCAGTTTCGACACCGGCTGTTCCTTGTCGGTAGTGCGTGCCGGGTTGCGCTCGGCGTCGATCTGGCGCTCGCGCATGTAGTCGTAGTGGCGCCGGCTCACTTCGGCGACGTGTGCTTCATCGCGCAGGATCACCGGATGGATGAACACCATCAGGTTGCGCTTCGTCCGGTTCTTGCTGGTGCTGCTGAACAGCCTGCCGATCAGTGGCAGGTCGCCCAGTATCGGCACCTTCTCCTGCGCCTCGCTCTGGTCCTCGCTGATCAGTCCGCCCAGCACCAGTACGTTGTCGTCCTTGATCAGTGCCTTGGTGATGATCTCGCGCTTGTTGGTGATCAGGTCGGAGGCGTTGGCCACCGACGGCGCGATGTTCTCGACCGTCTGCTTGATCTCCAGCGTGATCGAGTCGCCGCGGTTGATGCGCGGTGTCACTTCCAGCGTGATGCCGATGTCCTTGCGTTCGATGGTCTGGAACGGATTCTCGACACCGGAGGCGGCCGAGGTGGCGCTGCCGGTGATGAACGGAACGTTCTGCCCCACCAGCAGCGAGGCGGGTTCGTTGTCGATGGCGACCACGGTCGGCGTCGACAGGATGTTGGCGCGGGTGTTGGCGCTGAGCGCGCGAATGGCGGCGCGGATATCGCCGCTTTCGTAGTAGCCGAAGGTGATGCCCTTGCCGGGCTGCACGCCGATGATGTTGCCGCCGCTGTCGACGGTGGTATTGAGCAGCGACAGGTTGCCGAGGGTGTTGACGCCGCCGAAACCGCCGCTGCCGCCGAGGTCGCTGATGTCGGTGGTGATCCAGGAGACGCCGAGGTCGTCGGCGATGTCGCTGCTGACCTCGACGATCAGCGCCTCCACCAACACCTGCGAGCGGCGCACATCGAGCTTGCGCGCGACATCCTGCAGCGTGCCGAGCAGGCCGGGCGGCGCGTTGATCACCAGGGCATTGGCGCTGTCGCTTGATTCGATCGAAAAGCTGGTGGTTTTCTCTTCCTTCTGATCGGAGAGCACGCTCTGCGCGATGCTCTTCAGGATCGGCGCCACCTCTTTCGCATCGACGTACTGCAGATAGATCACCTGGGTGTTGCCTTCACCGCTGAGTGGCACGTCCATCTGCCGGATCAGCTGGCGTACCTGATTGCGTTTGCTCGGGTCGCCGCTCATCAGGATGGCATTGGAGCGCTCGTCGGCCGATAGCGCCAGTGGCAGCGCGGTGCCGGCGCCGCCGGTGGTGCCGGTCGCGCCCTGGTTCGGGTAGAGCGTGGTCAGGCTGGTCAGCACCTCGGCGGCGTTGGCATGTTTCAGTCGCACCAGTTCGATGCCGCTGCCGCCGGCGCGATCGAGTCGTTGCACCAGTTGCCGGACCTGCTCCACGTTCTCGCCGGCATCGGCGACCAGCAGCATGTTCGACGAGGGCTCGGCGTTGATCACGGCATCCTTGCCGACCAGCGGACGCAGCAGCTGGGCCAGCTCCGGGGCCGAGACATTGTTGGCGCGGAACACCTGCACCACCATGCCGCGTCCGGCGCCGTCACCCACCGGCACGCCGCTCTGCGAGGCGATGTTGGCCGGCACGATCTTGACCACGCCCTCCGCTTCGATGGCGGCGAAACCGTGCATCTGCAGTACCGCCAGGAAGGTGTTCCAGATCTCCGCGCGGTTCATCGGCCGCGCCGACAACACCGTGACCTTACCCTTGACGTCGCGATGCACCACCATGTTCCGGCCGGTCTGATCCGCCACCCACTGGATCAGCGAGCGCACCTCGGCATCGCGCATGTTCATTGTGATCAGATCGTCGTCTGCCGGTTGCGCGCTGGCGCTGGTCGGGCCAAACGTTGCACCGGTCAGCAAACCGATCAGCAGTGTCAGCGCCAGTGCGGAGCGAAAGGAGTGGCTCATCTATTTATCCTTGGGTGCGTTCGAGGCTGCGCGCGCGCAGCTCTTCGAGGCGGCGCAGAATGTTGGCGCGCTTTTCATCTTCGTCCAGTGTTTCGGTAGCCGGTGCCGTGGCGGTGTCCGCCGGGGTGGCGATCGCTGCAGCGGCTTCGGCGTACTCCTCCGTAGAGGGAAAGGTCAGGTACTCCTGCAGACCGTTGCGATTGAGCACGACGCGCCCCGGGTAGATGCGCTCCAGCACCACGTCGTCGCCGAGGCTGCCGCCGGCGCGGGCCATGCGGGTGTTGCCATCGGGCAGTTCGAAGATGGCGCTGCCCTGTTCCGGCGAGTTGCCGGTGAACACGCCGCGCAGGATCAGCTGCATGCTGGTCTGCGGCAGCAGGGCGTCGTCACCGGGAGATGTCAGGGCGGGCGTGCCGAACAGGCCGGCGCCGGTCACTGTGGCAACCGGATCGCTGCTGGCAGAGGGGGTGCGTGGGGAGGCGGGTTGTTCGGCGGTGAGCCCGGTATCGACCAGCGCTTTCAGCTCGAAACCAATCAGCAGCGCGGCGACGAGGGCGAAGGCGACCGTCAGCAGCTGCCGGGGTTGTTCGAGCAGCGCTCGCAATGAGTTGTCCGCGCTCACGGCTGTTCGTCCACGCTCAAGGCTGCTTATCCACGCTCAAGGCTGCTTATCCACGCTCAAGGCTGCATCTCCATGCTCCGGACCGCAGGCCGCTCCGATTCTTGAATGACTTGGAAGTAAACGCCATTATGGCTGAACTGACAAGCAGTTATCGGACATAGTTATAACTGATTCCAGCTATTCAGCCAGCGCCTACAATAGACTCGCACGCTATCTGCGGCAGCTGTCACAGCCGGGTGCCGCCGGCGTGTGTCGATGCAGATCGACACCGCCATCAAATGAACGAGGGATGAGCGTTGAACCAGCCGAACCGTGAACCGCCGCCGCGGACCCTGCCTTATGGTTTTGCCCGCCGCTTCGGCGTCTTTCTCGACCCGCAGGCCGATTCGCTGCTGCTCTGCCACCGCCCGGCGGTGACGCCGCAGGTGCTCGCGGAGGTGGGGCGGGTGCTGCAGCGTCCGTTCGCCTGTCGCGCGATGCCGGAGGCGGAGTTCGAGCGCGCGCTGGTGCAGGCCTACCAGCGCGATACCAGTTCGACGATGCAGATGGTGGAAGATCTCGGTGGCGAGGTCGATCTGGCCAGCATCGCCAACTCGGTGCCCGAATCGGAGGACTTGCTGGAGAAGGAGAACGACGCACCGATCATTCGTCTGATCAACGCGCTGCTGAGCGAGGCGATCAAGCTCAACGCTTCGGATATTCACCTGGAGACCTTCGAGCGCCGTCTGGTGGTTCGCTTTCGCATCGACGGTGTGTTGCGCGAGATCGTGCAGCCGAAGCGCGAGCTGGCGCCGCTGCTGGTGTCGCGGATCAAGGTCATGGCGAAGCTGGATATCGCCGAGAAGCGGGTGCCGCAGGATGGCCGCATCTCGCTGCGGCTCGGCGGGCGCGAGGTCGATATCCGCGTCTCGACGCTCCCCTCCAGCGCCGGCGAGCGCGTCGTGCTGCGTCTGCTCGACAAGGATGCCGGTCGCCTCCGGCTCGATTCGCTGGGTATGCCCGCGGCGCTGCACAAACAGTGGCGCGACCTGCTGCTGCGCCCGCACGGCATCCTGCTGGTGACCGGTCCCACCGGCTCAGGCAAGACCACGACGCTCTACGCCGGTCTCTCCGAGGTCAACGACCAGACCCGCAACATCCTTACCGTCGAAGATCCGATCGAGTACTACATCGAGGGCATCGGTCAGACCCAGGTCAACGTCAAGGCCGACATGACCTTCGCGCGCGGTCTGCGCGCCATCCTGCGCCAGGATCCCGATGTGGTGATGGTGGGCGAGATCCGCGACCGCGAGACGGCGGAGATCGCGGTGCAGGCGAGCCTGACCGGTCACCTCGTGCTCTCCACGCTGCACACCAACACCGCGGTCGGCACCCTCACGCGATTGCGCGACATGGGCATCGAACCGTTCCTGCTGGCGTCGAGCCTGCTCGGCGTGATGGCGCAGCGGCTGGTGCGTGTGCTCTGTCCGCACTGCAAAAAGCCGCATGCACCGAGCGAGATGGAGAAGGTGCTGGGCATTCGAGAGACGATCTATGCGGCGGCCGGCTGTCCGCAGTGCAACAACAGTGGTTATCGCGGTCGCACCGGCATCTACGAGCTGCTGGTGGTGAGTGAACAGGTGCGGCAACTGATCCACGCCGAAGCGAGTGAAGAGGCGATCGTGCAGGCGGTACGCGGCAGCTGTCGCAGTATTCGCGACGATGGCGTTGAGCGGGTGCGCGCCGGCATCACCACGCTTGAAGAGGTGCTGCGCGTGACGCAGGAGGAGTGACGTGGCCGCTTTTACCTATGCCGCGCTGGATGCGGGAGGCAAGGAGCAGCGCGGTGTGCTCGAGGCCGACAGCTCGCGCCAGGTGCGCCAGCTGCTGCGCGATCGGGGATTGGCACCGCTGCGCATCGAGCCGGCCAACAAAACGCGGACGGATAAATCGGGTACGGCGCCGGTACGCGGCAGCGGGCAGCGGCTGTCGGCGGCGCTGCTGGCGCTGGTGACGCGACAACTGGCGACGCTGCTGCAGGCCGGGCTGCCGCTGGAGGAGGCGTTGCATGCCGTCAGCCGTCAGGCCGAGCGGCCAAAGGTGGCGCAGGTGATGCTGTCGGTGCGCTCGCGGGTGATGGAGGGGCACACGCTGGCCGACGCGATGGCCGAATTCCCGGCGGCGTTTCCGTCGCTCTATCGCGCCACCGTCGCCGCGGGTGAACACTCCGGTCATCTCGACCTGGTGCTGGCGCGACTGGCCGACTACGCCGAGAGCAGCCACGCGTCGCAGCAGAAGGTGATGCTGGCGCTGCTCTATCCGTCGCTGCTGCTGTTCGTCGCCATCCTTATCGTCACCGGGCTGATGCTGTTCGTGGTGCCGGAGGTGGTCGGTGTCATCGCCGACCAGGGGCAACAGTTGCCGACGCTGACCCGCGCGCTGATCGGGCTCAGCGATTTCATCGGCAGCTGGGGCTGGCTGTTGCTGATCGCCATCGTGGCGGCGGTGGTGGCGATACGGCTGGCGCTGCGCAATGACGAGACGCGCCTGCGCTGGCACTACCAGTTGCTGCGGCTGCCGCTGCTGCGGCGCCTGAGTCGCGGCAGCAACGCGGCGCGTTTCGCCAGCACGCTGAGTATTCTGGTCAACAGTGGCGTGCCGCTGGTCGAGGCGCTGCGCATCGGTGCGGCGGTGCTGTCGAATACCTACCTGCAGCGCGGGGTGATGACGGCGATGCAGCAGGTGCGCGAGGGCAGCAGCCTGCACCGCGCGCTGGAGCAGTGCGGCCACTTTCCGCCGATGATGATCCAGATGATCGCCAGTGGTGAACTGAGCGGCGAGCTGGGTGCGATGCTGGAGCGGGTGGCGCAGAGCCAGCAGCGCGAGTTCGATGGCATTGTCGCCACGCTGCTCGGCATCGTCGAGCCGGTGACGCTGCTGGTGATGGGTGGCGCCGTGCTGCTGATCGTCATCGCGATCCTGCAGCCGATCTTCACGCTGAATACATTGATCTGACACGGCGCCTGTGGCGCTGCCGGACATGACAAGGGGAATTCGATGAACCGCAACATGCACCGCGCCCAGCGCGGCTTCACGCTGATCGAGATCATGGTGGTAGTGGTGATCATCGGCATCCTGGTCGGCCTGGTGGCACCGAATATCCTCGGCCGCGTCGACAAGGCGCGGGTGACGGCGGCGACCACCGACATCGCCACGCTGGAGCAGGCCCTGGAGATGTACCGGCTCGACAACCACGTCTACCCGACCACCGACCAGGGGCTGGAGGCACTGGTGGTGAAGCCGGGCGGTACGCCCGAACCGAGGAACTGGAACCCCGAGGGTTACCTGAAGCGGGGCCTGCCGAAGGATCCGTGGGGCAACGATTACCAGTACGTGGTACCGGGTGGCGAGGGCCGTCCCTACGATCTCTATTCGCTCGGCGCCGATGGGCGCGAGGGCGGTACCGGCTACGACACCGACGTTGGCAACTGGCCGTTGGCCAGGTAGCTGGGGCGAACGTAGCCGGAGCGAGTGATGAGCGAGCGTCGATTCCAGCCACAGCATGGCTTCACGCTGATCGAGCTGATGGTGGTGCTGGTGATCGTCGCCGCGATGGCCGGGCTGCTGGTGATCGGCGGTGGCGACAGCGCCGCGCGCAAGCTGCAGCGCGAGGCGCAGGGGCTGGCGACGCTGTTCAATCTGGCTGCTGATGAAGCGGTGATGCAGGGGGATGAACTGGGACTCTTCATCGACGACGACGGCTACCGTTTCCTGATGCTCGATCAGGAGAGTGGCTCCTGGCAGGAGATCGAACAGCGACCGCTGCAGCGGCGCGAGTTCGAGCGCGGTTACCGGGTCGAGCTTGAACTGGACGGTGAGCGGCTCGATCCGGTGCTGCGCGAGCGGTTGCAGCAGCTGGCACGTCGCGGTGGCGATCAATCGGCGCCGCTGCTGTTGCTGCTGTCGAGCGGCGAGGTGACGCCGTTCCGGCTGACGCTGCATCGCGACGGTGTCGACAGGGGCATCGCGTTGCGCAGCGATGGACTCAATCCGGTCAGCGTGGGGGAGGCAGAGTGATACGCACCCGGGTTCTCGGACGGCGTGGCTTCACGCTGCTGGAAGTGCTGGTGGCGCTGGCGGTGCTGGCGCTGTCGGCGGCAGCGATCCTGACGCAGACCAGCCAGAGCGTGCGGCAGCAGCAACAACTCGAACTGAAATCGGCGGCGCTGCTGCTCGCCGACAGCGAGCTGGCGCTGATCGGCAGCAGCGGTCAGTGGTTGCCGCTGGGACAGCAGAGCCGTCGCGTCACCCACGCGGTGCGCGACTGGGAAGTGGAGACACGTATCGAGGGCACCAGCAGTGCCGAACTGCGTCGGGTCACGGTGGCGGTGCGGCTGGCCGACAGCGGTGGCCTCGGCGACGGCGCGCTGGTGTCGCTGACCAGCTTCATCGGGCGCTACTGAGATGCGAATCGACGGTTTCCGGTCAGGCAGACATCGCGCGGCGGGTTTCACGCTGATGGAGGTGATGGTTGCGATCACCATCTTTGCGCTGATCGGCGTCGCCAGTTACCGGATGCTCAGCGCGGTGGCCGGCAGCGATGAGCGACTGGCGCGCAGCGGCGAGCAGCTGGTGGCGATCAATCGCGCGCTGTGGTTGCTCGGCCAGGATCTGGAACAACTGATGCCGCGCCCGGTGCGCGACGCCGGTGGTCAGCGGCGTCCGGCGCTGCAGCTGGACCCGTCGCTCGATCTGCCGCTGCAGCTGACGCGCGGTGGACGTGCGAACCCACTGCAACTGCCGCGTAGCGCGATGCAGCGCGTCGCCTGGAGTGTCGGTCCGCACCCGGAACACGAGAATCCGGACAGCGACCATTACGGCGACGGCACGCGCTATCTGCTGCGCCATGTCTGGCCGATGCTGGATGGCGCGGGCGCCGGGGAGAACGCGCAGGTGCAGGTGGTGCTGCCGGCGGTGGAAGGAATGGAGCTTGCGGTGCGCGGTCAGCGTTCCGGCCTGCGGCCAGCCTGGCCGGACCCGGCGGCGCTGGATGACCGCGCGGTGGCGCTGCAGTTGAAGCTGCAGCACGAGCGGCTCGGCCCGCTCGAACGCTGGTACCGACTGCTGTGAACCTGCGAAACCGGCAGCGGCGAGCCCGGTCCCGGCGAATCTTGCGCCAGCGAGGCGTCGCGTTGATCACGGTGATGCTGGTGATGGCGCTGGTCGCGGTGATCGCCGCCGAGATGCTGCGGCGCGGCAACTACCTGCGCACCAGTTTCTCCGGACAGCTGTTGGCGCGGCAGTCCTGGCACTACGCGCTCGGCGGCGAAGCGTTCGCACGCCAGCTGCTGGCGCGCGACCATCAGCTCGACGATGGTCGCGACACCCTGGACGATGGCTGGGCACAGACCGAGGATGCCGCGCCGTTCGCGATCGATGGCGGCGCCATGAAGATCGAGATTCTCGACCTGCAGGGGCGCTTCAATCTCAACAACGTTATCGATGACGAAGGCCGGCCGCGTGGCGAGGGGTTGGTGCAGTGGCGCAACCTGCTGCAGGCGCTGGGGCTCAACGGTCGCTATGCCGCCGAGTGGCTCGACTGGCTCGACGCCGACCAGCAGCGCTCGCCCGACGGCGCCGAGGACAGCGACTACAGCAGTTATCGCACCGCCGGAGGTTTCGAGGCGGATGCCAGTGCACTGCTGCTGCTGCGTTCGATGCGGGCCGAGGATTACACGCGGCTGGAGCCGCTGGTGGCAACACTGCCGGCCACCACGCCGCTCAACGTCAACACGGCGAGCGCCGAGGCGCTGCGCAGCCTGTCGCCGGCCATTTCGGCGGCGCGCGCCGGCCAGCTGGTGGCGCGCCAGCAGAGCGGCGGTTTCGACTCGCTGGAGCAGTTCCGGCAGCAGGCCGGCGTCAGCAGCGAGGCGGTGCCGGATGCGCTGATCGCGCTGGCGTCGAACTATTTCGAGGTGCGCGTGGTGGTGCAACATGCCGGCCGCTGGCAGCGATTGCGCAGCGTGTTGCACCGCAGCGACACCGGCGCGCTGAGCGTGATCAGCCGCCAGCGACTGATACCGCGCGCGGATGAACAAGAGCGCTGACGCCACCTGGAACGCAGGCGGTGGGCGAACGATCAACGACGGAAGGGAAACGGACGGGCGATGAAAACAGGGCTGGTATTGCAGCTGCCGGGCGCCGGGCTCGATGCAGAGACGGAGGTCGCCTGGTATCTGTTCGCGGGCGGCGCGCTGCAGCAGAGCGGTCGCGCGGCGCTTTCGGCGCTGCGCGCGCAGCTGCCACCAGATATCGGCGGTGAAACGCTGGTGCTGGTGCCGGGCGAACTGGTGCTGCTGACGGCGGTGCGGATCCCGGCGCGGCAGCTGCGGCAGATCAAGCAGGCGCTGCCCTACATGGTCGAAGAGCTGATCGCCGACAACATCGAAGAGGTGCACCTCGCCATGCCGCCGCTGGCGGGCGCGCAGCTCGGCGAGGCGATACCGGTCGCCGTGGTGCGCCATGAACTGCTGATCAACTGGCTCGATCAGCTCTATCAGTTCGGCATCCAGCCCGACCGGCTCTGCCCCGATGTGCTGGCGCTGCCGTGGCGCAGCCAGGGGCGGGCATTTTTCTTCACCGGCGATGCCGCGGCCGGGCGGCTGCTCTATCGCGACGGCCTCAGCAGCGGGCTGGTGTTGTCGCGCCATCAGCTGTCCGATCTGTTGCCGCTGCTGGCTGCCGGTACGGCGCCGGCGACGATCAGCGTCAGTGCCGGCAGCGAGCTGGCCGATGCGCTGCCGGCACTGGCCACCGCCGTGGAGCAGGCGTTTGGCGCCGAAGTCGAGACGCGCAGTTATACCGAAAGCAGCGGTGAGGTACTGGCCGCCGCCGCGGTGCGCCAGGCCGACGAGATGATCAACCTGTTGCAGGGTGGCTACCGCATTCGCCGCGATCAGGAAGAGAGTCGAGACTGGCGTCGCGTCGCCGCTGTCGCCGGTATCGGCCTGTTGCTCTATGCGGCCGTGGCCGGTGGCAGTGCCGCCTGGTTCTCGTGGCAGGCCAATCAGTTCGAGCAGCGTAGTTTCGCCCTCTATCGCGAGCTGTTTCCGGGCGAGCGACGGGTGGTCAGCCCGCGCCGGCAGATGACCGCGCAGTTGAGTGGCGGTGGCGGCGGATCGCTGTTGCCGTTGCTGGCGCAGGCCGCCGAGCCGCTGGCGACGGTGCAACTGCAGGAGCTGCGATATCGACGCGACAGCAACCGTCTGCAGGTGCAGTTGCAGACGCCGGACCTGGCGGCGCTCGATCAGATCAAGCAGCGGCTGGCCGGCACCGGTCTCAGCGTGGCGATCGACTCCGCCGCCGAGCAGGGCGGCGCCACGATCGGTCGCATCACCATTGGAGGGGGAGGGAGATGAGCCGCTTTCCACTGTTCGAGAAGTTGCGCGACGGCATCGTCTCCAGTCGCGGCGTGCAGCGCGTCTGGGCCTATTACGAAGCGGCGGCGCCGCGCGAGCAGATGGCGATGACCGTCGGCGGCATCGCACTGGCACTGCTGCTGGTCTTGCTGCTGGTGATCGCACCGCTGCACAGCGCCAGCAGCAACGCCCGCGCCGAGTATCTGTCGCAGCGCGAGACGCTGGCATGGATGGAGGCTAATCGCCATCGCGTCGGCAACAGCGCGGGTCGCGGTGAACGTGTTCCTGGCGAAGCGTTGCTGACATTGGCCAACCGCACTGCCGCGCGTCACGGCATCAGCTTTCGCCGTTACGAGCCGGTTGGCACCAACGGGTTGAGCGTGACGCTGGAGGGGATCGGCTTCAACTCGCTGATGCAGTGGCTCGGCGAACTGGAGCGCAGCGGCGTCATCACCGGCGAATTGTCGGTGCGCCAGCGCAGCGAGCCTGGCCTGATCGACGCACGCATCGTCATCGAGGAGTGATCAATCGTGTGTGTGATTGAGCGCCGCGCCAGTCGCCGCCGTGTGAAGAGGCGCTGATGTACAACCACTATTTCGGTTTCGTCGAGGCGCCGTTCTCCATAGCGCCGGACCCGCGTTACCTCTACCTGAGCGACCAGCACCGCGAGGCGCTGGCCCATCTGCTCTACGGCATCGGTGACCAGGGCGGCTTCGTCGTACTGACCGGCGAAGTCGGCACCGGCAAGACCACCGTCTGTCGCTGCCTGCTGCAGCAGCTGCCCGATCATGTCGATGTCGCCGTCGTGGTCAATCCCAAGCTGTCGGCGCACGAGCTGTTGCAGACCATTTGCGAGGAGCTCGGGGTTGCGTTGTTCGCCGATGAGAAGCCCAGCGACAAATTGCTGATCGATGCGCTCAACGCGCAGCTGCTCAAGACACACGGTCGCGGTCGCAACACCATCCTGATCGTCGACGAGGCGCAGAACCTGTCGGCAGAGGTGCTGGAACAGCTGCGGTTGCTGACCAATCTCGAAACCAACGAACGCAAACTGCTGCAGCTGATCCTGCTCGGCCAGCCCGAGCTGAACACGCTGCTGGCGCGCCCCGACCTGCGCCAGCTGGAGCAGCGCGTCACGGCGCGCTACCACCTGCAGCCGCTGTCGTCGACCGAGGTGACGGGTTACATCAACCACCGCCTCGCCATCGCCGGCCAGCGCGGCCAGTTGTTCGACGCCGGCGCGGTGCGCGAAATCGCGCAGCTCAGCCGCGGCATCCCCCGTGTCATCAACCTGTTGTGCGACCGCGCGCTGCTCGGTGTCTACGCCGGCAGCGGTCAGCTGGTCGACCGGGCGATGGTGCGCTGTGCGGCGCGCGAAGTGCTGCCGATGCGCCAGTGGCAGCGTCAGGCGCGCTGGCCGATGGTGGCCGCGGTGGTGTTGTTGCTGGCACTCGGTTTCGCCTTGCTGCAGTTGTTGCGTGAACAGCCCGGCCAAGCGCCGGCGGCGATACAGGCGGCAGCCGACTGGCGCCAGCAGCTGGCGGCGGCTGGCGATCGTCGGGCAGCGCTGACACAGCTGGCACAGTTGTGGGGGATTGAATCCGTCGCACAGTGTCCGTCGCGCCTGCAGGGTGACGTTAGTTGCCTGCCGCTGACGCAGAGCAGCTTCGAACAGCTGCAACGTTACAACCGCCCGGTCGTGTTGCTGCTGGGGGAGGGCGACGATGAGCGCGCGGTGGTGCTGAGTGCGCTCGACGCGGAGGTGGCGACGCTGCTGTTTGGCAGTAGCGCCGTGCAGGTTGCAACCAGCGAGCTGCAATCGCTGTGGCAGGGTGAGGCGCTGCTGCTGACACCGGCGCCGCTCGATGCACTGCCACTGCAACCGGATGGCGACAGCGAACTGGTGCCGTGGCTGGCCGAGCGGCTGGCACGCATCGATGGCACCGAAGCGCCGCGCTGGCAGCGCCAACCGCTGGCGTTTGGCGGCAACGCAGCTGACGGTGCGGTCGACAAACAGGCGTGGCTGGTGCGCCATTTCCTCGCGCTGCAGCCGCGTCCGCAGCAGACCCGCTTCGATGCGACACTGCAGCAGCGCATGCAGCGTTTCCAGCAGGAGCAGGGGCTGCGCAACGCAGGCGCGGTCGACCTGGATACCACGCTGGTACTGAGTCGCCTGACCGACCATGGCCTGCCGCAATTGCGCGCCGATGTCGTGCAGCGCGGCGGTTGAGAGACTGAACGATGTCGCTGATTCTCGACGCGCTGAAAAAATCGGAACAGGAACGGCGCCGCGAGCGCGGCCCCGATCTGCAGAGCATCCATCGCGCGCCGCTCGCCCCCGTGCCATCGACGCGACGCGGTGTCTGGATGCCTCTGCTGGTGGCACTGCTGCTGCTCAATGGCGCGGCGCTGACCTGGTGGTTGATGCGCGACGACGGCCAGCAGGCGACGGTTGTGTTGACCACGCCAGCGGCAACTTCGGAATCCACACTCGATACCGCGACAGTCGAGAGTTCCGCCGTGCCGCCAGCACCAGCACAGGAGCCGCAACCGCAGGCGGCTGTTCCCCAGCTTCCGCCGCAAACGCTGCAGCAACCGTTGCCGGAGCCAGAGTTCACCGCAGTGTCGCCGATGCAACGCTCGGTGACAGTGACAGCACCGCTGCAGCAGTTGTGGGAGTTGCCCGAGGGCGTGCGCCGCGGCCTGCCGCCGATGACCTACTCGTTCCACGTCTACGCCAGCGACCCGCAGCGGCGCACCATCATCATCAACAACCGCACGCTGCGCGAAGGCCAGCAGGTGTCGGACGGCGTGTTGCTGGAGGAGATCACGCCGGATGGCGTCATCCTCGCCACTGGTGGTTATCGGGTGCAGATTCCGGTACTGGGCGAGTGGTGAGGAGAGGTGACCGGGATGTGGTTGGCCGACGCGGTCCCGGATATTCATCGCGTGCTGAAGACGGCGGCAATCGATTGCTTTTTTGTATCCCCAGGGCTACATTTTTCGGCATAAGTCGATTTTTAGATGCCCAGAGGTTACATGACCACTCTTTTTGATGTTGCCGTTATGCTCAAGAATGCCCGCCAGGAAGCGGGCTTGAGCCAGAGCGAGCTTGCCCGGCGAGCCGGCGTTGCCCGAGCGACCGTCGCGCGAATGGAGACTCTGGCCAAGGGTGACATGAGCGTATCGGCACTGGTTCGCCTCCTCGAAGCCGCTGGCTGTGACCTGAAAATTGTGAAGCCCGGTCATGTGCGCACGGTCGAGGACATCCTGGCCGAACAGCGTCGGGATGACGCTCAATGAAGCTCGATGTTCAGGTTTGCGGCAAAACCGTGGCCCAGCTCTATCGCGAGCGCGACGAATACGTCTTGAAGTACCTTCCTGACGCCGAGCGGGCCGACTTCGTTAGCCTGACCATGCCTGTACGCGAAGAGCCATGGCGCTGGCCGCGCGACCTGCACCCTTTCTTCCGCCAAAACCTGCCTGAAGGCTATCTGCTCGGTGTCATCCGCGAGGAGTTCGCTCCACTGCTTGATGGTACAGATCTGTCCTTGCTGGCCGTGGTCGGGGGAATGGGAGTTGGTCGTGTCACGGTTACCCCCGAAGGCGTGGCCCCGAGGGCTGATTTGGAACCGTTGCAGGTCGAGCGCCTGCTGAAAGCAGACAACACGACGGAACACTTTGCCGCCCTGGTTCGTCGCTACGCGCGTGCGTCGATTTCGGGCATGGTCCCCAAATTCATTGCACCGGATGCCCCGTCCGACGTGGCGATTCCCCTCGGCAAGCCCACGTTGCACACCAGCCGCCACATCATCAAAGGGTCGGACGACAACACGCCCTATCTCGGCTTCAACGAGTTTTACAGTATGCGCGTGCTGGAGCGACTGAACGTCGTGCCGGTCGCCAGGACGCATATGTCCGACGATGGCCGGGTGCTGGTGGTAGAGCGCTTCGATGTCGATGAACTCGGCGTACCTGCACACGGTCTCGAAGACGCCTGCGGTCTGCTGGGTTTACCACCACATGAGAAGTACGCGACAACCACCGAGAAGATACTGAACGCCACGCGCGCTTATCTGCCTCCCGCGCAGATGCGTGCACAACTGGAGCAGTTCGGCTGGCACTTGTTGGTCAACTACGTGGTACGCAACGCCGACTGCCATGCGAAGAACATCGCGCTGCACTACACCTCGCTCGCCGATGTGGGCTACACACCGGTCTATGACATCGTGACGACGCAGGCTTACCCACGCTACGCAAACAATCCACCAGGTCTGTCCATCGAAGGGCGCCAGACCTGGGTGGTCGGCAAGACGCTGGAGAGATTCTTCAATGCGCGGCTGGGAATCGCACCAAGGCGATATGCCGAGATGGTCGAGCGTCTGTGCGAGTCGGCCGTGACCGTGGGAGCGGAATTGATCGCGGCCGCCAGGAACGAGCCGCGCTGGCGTCACATTGCCAAGCAAATGGCCCACGCATGGAACGAAGGCATCTCTTCACTACGCGACCCCAAACGGGCCATCCAGTTCAGAGGGCTGGATGACGCCATCGCTACCGCCGGCTTTTCCGACCCGGAACCCCCTGAAAAGTCGCGCACAACGATAGGGCGATCCGAATTGCTGGCCTCTCCACGCCGCAAGCGGTAAAAGCCGCTGCGAGCGCTGGTGTGGTGGTTGTCGCTCCGCCGCCGTCGCCAGCAACCCGAGTCCGGGTTCACCACGGTTGTCGGCTGATTCTTGATTGCTACACGAGAGGTGCGGTGCAGAGCCGGCACCTGCCGTACTCCGCACCGCGCCCGGCGGGACTCAGGCCACCTGTTTGCGCCGGAGTGCGCCCAGGCCCATCAGTGCGCTGCCGAATAACCACACCGCCGCAGGCACCGGCACCGGGTGGACATCGAGGAGCGCGTTTGGAGCGGTACCCGAGGTCTGGAACAACACCTGGTTGCCGGTGAGCGTATCGGAGAAGCCGCCGATGGCAAACAGCATGTTATCGAGGCCGAGAACGCTGTTGATCGCCGTGATTGCATTGGCATTCAGTGTGATCGTGAGGTTTTGCAGAAGGCCGGCGGGGCCTTCTCCCGAGAAAAATCGATTAAGCCGAGCGCTGTTGAATTCGAATACTTTTGTCTGGCGAAGTTGCGACAGAATCGTGACGGTGGCTGTGGATAATGCCTGAGAAGAAATTCACTGGGCCATTACGCTGGTTGGCAGACAGCGAGTTTTGAATCCCCTCCTGTAACCTGGTTGTCGCACATCGTCCATAACATCCGATGGTTACAAATTACTTGCAACTATGGATGGATCGGTCATGCGCGTTTACAAGGTATTACTGCTTGCGATATCTGCACTCCTGAGTGGGGGTGTGAATGCGGCTACGGTTTGTGTGTCAAGTTGCAGCGCTCCAATTGGTGGTGGAGGTCATATTGCAATTATTGGTGGAGTCCGTGCTGAAACTGGAGGTGGAGGTTCTGCGCCACCTGCGACTGGAGGGAATTTGCAGGTACTGAGCAGCGTGATTATTGATGGCGACCTGTTTCTTGATTATTCGATTTTTTCAAGTAATGAAGATTTGAGAATGGACGGTCATTTTTCAGTAATCGCTCAAAACCTGATGATCTATGCCTTTAACGATACTCCTTACTTTCCCGTAGCATATGAAACCTTCGTTTCTGGTGGTTCAACCCTTCTTGAGCGTGTTGGAGATTGGGTTCTTTTCAGTACAAAACCATTGGTGGGTGGAATTTTCGAGGCGACTGGCAATATATACATTGGTAATTATTCTGAGTTGGCCCCAGTTCCCTTGCCGGCATCTGCTTGGTTTTTTATTTCTGGATTATTGGTCTTGTACAGACTGTCTATCAAGGGAAAATTGACAGCACGGCCGATGTCAGTTGCATGACGCAGAGACAGTCAGCGCTCAACCTGCTCGGTGGTGGGCGCAGCCGCCGGCTTGCGCGGCGCGATGGTATCGAACTCCGGCAGCAGCACCGGCTCCCCGTTGTCGATGGAGGTGGTGTTGGTGAACCTGCCTTCGCTGTATTTCAGCTGCTGTGAGCGCATGCCGTCGTAAGCGCGGCGGGTGGCACTCTCCGCCACCGCGTCGGAGTCGATGATCAGCGGGCGAATGAAGATCATCAGGTTGCTCTTGGTTACGGTCTCGTCAGTGCGGCGAAACAGCCCGCCGACCAATGGCATGTCGCCGAGCAGCGGTACCTTGCGCACCGTCTTCTGCTTTTCGTCGCGAATCAGTCCACCGAGCACCAGCACGCTGTCGTCCTGGACCAGCACCTTGGTCGACAGGCTGCGCTTGTTGGTGACGATGTCGCGCACATCGCCGAGGCCGGGTACGTTGGCGGCGTCGGCCAGTGTCTCCACTTCCTGCAGCAGGTCGAGCGTCACCGCGTTGCCGGCGTTGATGTGCGGCTTGATCTTCAGCGTGACGCCGATGTCCTGGCGTTCGATGGTGGTGAACGGGTTTTCGACGCCGGCGCCGGCACTGGTGGCCTGGCCGGTGATCATCGGTACATTGGAGCCGACCAGGATCTGCGCCTCCTGGTTGTCGAGGGTCAGGATCGACGGTGTCGACAGGATGTTGGCTTCGCTGCTGGTGGCGAGTGCATTGATCAGCGCGCGCAGCGAACCGTTGCGGTAGTAGCCGAGTGTCAGCCCGGAGGTGGCGAGGTCGAGCAGCTGGTCGGTGGCGGAGGGGGCGCCGACGTCGAAGCGGGTGGCCCCTTCGAGTCCGCTGCCGTTCAGGCTGGTGTTCCACTCGACGCCGAGACGTTCGCCGAGCGAGGCGCTCACCTCGACGATCAACGCTTCGACCAGCACCTGCGCGCGGCGAATGTCGAGCCGCTCGATCACCTGCTCCATGTTGTCGAGCAGCGTCGAGGGGCCGCTCAGCACCAGCGCGTTGTTGCTCTTGCTCGCCTCGATACTGATGCTGGCGCTGCGCGACTGCTCTTCGGTCGCCTCTTCCTGCACTGTCGAGATCATCCCCTTGAGGATCGGCACCATCTCGTCGGCATCGACATAGTGCAGATAGATGACGCGCGTGTTGCCGCGCGTGGTGATCGGCTGGTCGAGCTGCGCCAGCAGGTCGCGGGCACGGCGGCGGTTGACCGGGTCGCCGGTCAGCAGCACGGCGTTGGAACGTTCGTCGGCGGCGGCGATCAGTGGTGTCGACTGGCCAGCGCCGCCGCTCTGGCCGGCCGCCCCGGTCAGGCTGGTCAGTACCTGCGCCGCCTCGCGCGCACCGGCGTGGCGCAGTTTCACCACGTCGATGTCGAGGTTGCCGCCGGTATCCATGCGCTGTGCCAGCGCCGCCAGCCGCTTCGCGTTCTCGGCGCTGTCGGCCAGCAGCAGGCTGTTGGTCTCCGCCAGCGCGGCGACATGGCCGCCGGTGCCGAGCAGCGGGCGCAGCAGCTCGGCGAGATTGATGGCCGGCACCTGCTGCAGCTGCACCACGTGCAGCACCTGCCCGCCCGTTTCATGGCCGGTGAAACTCTCCACCAGTTCGCGCGGCGAACTCTTGGCCAGCGGGCTGGGGTAGATGCGCAGCACGCCGCCGGTCTCGGAGGCGGCATAACCATTGGTGTCGAGCAGCGCGAGGAAGACGCGATAGGCCTGCTCGACGGTCATCGGCCGGTCGGCGAGTACGGTGACGCGACCCTGCACGCGCGGGTCGATGACCACCTGCTTGTGGGTCAGCTCGGCGATCCACTGCACGATGGCGCGGATATCGGCATCGCGCATGTTGATCGTGACCAGATCCTCGCTGCTGTCGACGGCATTCAGCGGGAGTGGCTGCGTGGAGGGCTGCGCGAACAGCACCGGTGTCGTCACCAGTGTCAGGAGGAGAGCCAGCAGGGCGTTGGCCGGCGCGCAGCGCGACCGGAGCCGGGAGGCCATCATGGCGATTTGCTGACTCATTGCGGCAGCGTCGAACCTGCGGGATAAATGCCCGCCATGGTAGGCGGGAGCGCCTCGAATTATCAACAACGACAGAAATTTAGCCGAGAAACCTAGAAACGGCTATCAGTTCGCGCTGCTTATTGTGTCGCTCCCGCCGCGCGGCACAGCTCGATCCAGCGCTGCATCCCGGCGCTGCGGTACTTGTGGCGGTGGATGACGAAGTAGAAGGCGCGGCTGAAATCGCGCGCCGGCACCTGCAGCGGCACCAGCGTGCCGCGTTTGAAGGCATCGCGCAGCGCCACTTCCGAGATACAGCCGATGCCGAGCTGTGCCTCGACGGCGCGTTTGATCGCCTCGGTGTGCTGCAGTTCGAGCAGCACGTTCAGCTTCGGTAGCAGCCCGTGCATGGCGCGGTCGAACGCCTGGCGCGTGCCGGAGCCCGGTTCGCGCAGGATCCACGCAGCCTCGCAGAGCTCCGCTTCACTCAAGGCCTTCTTCTTCGCCAGCGGATGGTCGGCGGCGGCGAATACCACCAGCCGGTCATCGCGCCATGGCGAGATATCGAGGTCGGGATGGTTGTACTCGCCCTCGATCAGCGCCAGGTCGAGCTCGAAATTGAGCACCTTGCGCACCACCTCGGCGGTGTTGGCCACTTCGAGATGGACGCGGGCGCCCGGCTGCTCGCGCATGAAACGCGCCATCAGTGGCACCGCGAGGTAGTTGCCGATGGTCAGCGTCGCGCCGATTTCGAGGCGACCGACATCGGCGTGCCGTGCCAGTGACTGCTCCAGCTCCATGGCCTGTTCCAGCAGCGCTTCGGCGCGCGGCCACAGCAGGCGCCCCAGTTCATTGAGCTGCAGCCGTTTGCCGATGCGATCGAACAGCTTGACGTTGAAATGGTGTTCGAGATCGCTGAGTGCGCCGCTGACGGCCGATTGCGACAGCGACAGATGTTCGGCGGCGCGGCTGATGTTCTCGGTGCGGGCAACCGCGAGGAAGACTTCGATCTGCCGGAGCGTGTAGTGCATGCGTGGATCTCTCGGCGGCCGGTGTGCGGGGCAGGCTAGCCTAGCCGGGTGGTGGTGGCCAGTTCAAACCATCGCGCGGGTTGCCGGTGCGTGGCGTCGTTGCAGGTGCTGCACGGTTGCAGGCTGGAATCCCGACGGCGGCCGACTCGGCTGATAGAATCGGTCGCCTGATTCGCTGGATGCCGGTTGCGACAACGATGGTGAAGTTCCCGTTCCGAATGCTGCTCTGGATAGTGACGGCGCTGCCGATGGTGGCGATTGCCGTCGAACCGGCGGTCTCCACGCCCGTATCCGATGCCCCCGCTGGCGCCCCGGTCGCAGAGAGCAGCTCCTCGACGGTGGTCGAGGCGACGCAACCGGTAGAGGCGCCCTCCGAATCCGCTCCTGCCGTCGAACCTGCACCGATCATCGACCCGCCGCCACCGCAACGGACCGAGAACGTCGACCTGCGCGACGTGGTGACGACGCCGATCATGCCGGAGGAGTCGCTGTTGCCGGCGACGCCGCCGCGCCGACCGCCGGCGCTGTCGCCGCTCGAAGGAACGCCGCCGCTGGTGTTGCTCGGCAGCGAGGTGCCGCCCGGCACCGCGGCACGGCTGGCCTGGTCGCCGAGTGAGTCGTTCGCCGGCATTGCCGCGCCGACGCCGGTACTGGTGATCAACGGCGCCAATCCGGGGCCGGTGCTCTGCCTGACCGCGGCGATCCACGGCGATGAGCTGGTCGGCATCGAAGTGGTGCGGCGCGTGCTTTACAGCGTCGATGCACAGCAGCTCAACGGCGCGCTGATCGGCGTGCCGATCGTCAACCTGCCGGGGTTCCGCCGCAGCTCGCGCTACCTGCCGGATCGTCGCGACCTCAACCGCTACTTTCCCGGCAATACCTACGGCAGCTCGGCGTCGCGTATTGCCTATTCGTTTTTCAACGAGATCGTGTTGCGCTGCGATGCGCTGGTCGATCTGCACACCGGTTCGTTCCATCGCACCAACCTGCCGCAGGTGCGCGGCGACCTGAACAACCCCGATGTCGCGGCGCTGTCGAAAGGGTTCGGTGGCATGGCCGTGCTGCAGAGTCGCGGCGCGCGCGGATCGCTGCGGCGCGCTGCCGTCGAGGCCGGTATCCCGTCGGTGACGGTGGAGGCGGGTGAACCGATGCGCCTCGACGAGCCGCCGGTGGAGCAGGGCGTGCGCAGCATCGAGCGGTTGCTCGACAACCTGGGCATGTTGAAGATGCGCGGTCGCTGGAGCAAACGCGAGCAGCCGATCTTCTACAAATCGGCCTGGGTGCGCGCCAACGAGGGCGGTGTATTGTTCAGCCGGGTGCAGCTTGGCCAGCGGGTCAAGGCCGGCGACGTGCTCGGTATCGTGACCGACCCGATCACCAACGCACAACACGACATCCTCTCCCCGCATGGCGGGCGTGTCATCGGCATGGCGCTGAACCAGGTGATGATGCCGGGCTTTGCCGCCTACCACATCGGCATCCAGTCCACCGTCGAAGAGGTGGCAGAGCCAGACCCGACGCTGGACACAGCGATCGACGAGTTCGACGACGAGGATGCCGAACTGAATCCGGGCGCGGCGCCGCAACCGGGTGAGGAGTTGCCGCCGGGAGCCGCCGGCGATTCGCTCGACGAACGCTCCGAATAAGACGAGCGTTCCGAATAAATAGAAGCTGAATAAATAAATAGATACAGAGATAACAACCGAATGGACAGTCTCGACCAGCAGGTTTTCGATCAGGTCGCGCGGTGGCTGGAAGTGGGCGAAAGCTGCTGGCTCTGCACGGTGGTGGCCACCTTCGGCGCCGCGCCGCGCCCGGTCGGCTCGCTGCTGGCCTGCACGCGCGACAGCTTCGCCGGCTCACTCTCCGGCGGCTGCGTCGAGGATGACCTGCTGGAGAAGCTGCGCAGCGGCGAGTTGCGCATCGACCAGCCGCAGGTGCTCGAATATGGCGTGACGCCGGAGCAGAACGAGCGTCTCGGGCTGCCGTGTGGCGGTCGCCTGCAGATATTGGTGGAGCGCTGGACCTCGTCACCCGAGCTGCTCGATACGCTGCGCCAGCTGCAGTCGCTGCTGCAGCGTCGGCGCATCGTCGAACGTCTGCTCGATATGCGCAGTGGTGATTGGCAGATTGCCGAAGTGAACACCTTCACCGCACTGCAGTTGTCGACGGAAATGGTGCGGCAGTGTTACGGGCCGCGTTACCAGATGCTGCTGATCGGCGCCGGCGAAGTGGCGCGCTGTCTCGCCACCATGGCGCTGATGTTCGATTACCGCGTGCTGGTCTGCGATCCGCGCCCCGAGATGGTCGCGCGCTTCGATGTCGACGGCGTCGAGCGACTGCGCTGCATGCCCGATGATGCCGTGCGCGAACGCTGCAGCGATGACAGCCGCAGCATCGTCATCACGCTGGCGCACGATCCGCGCATCGACGACATGGCATTGATGGAGGCGTTGCAGCACGAGCTGTTCTATGTCGGCGCGCTTGGCTCGGAGCGCACCTCGGCGGCACGCCGGCAGCGGCTGCTGCAGCTCGACGTGACGGAACGGCAGCTGGCGCGGTTGCACGCGCCGGTGGGGTTGCCGATCGGCAGTAAACGTCCGCCCGAAATCGCCGTGGCCATCCTGGCCGAGCTGACCCGGCTGCGCAGCGCGCGAGCCGACGCCGGTTGATCAGCGTTTGAGTGCTTCCGGCCAGTCGACGTCCTGGTGAATGCCGGGATCGTCGACCTCGACGAAATCGATCATCTCTCTTCGCGCCAGTAGCAGATCGCGCGCACCGCGATCGCCATCCAGCTGCAGCAGCACCTCGCGATACTCCGGTGAAAACGCCATCGGATTGCCGCGCTCGCCGTGTTCGCCGCGAAGGCGCGGTGCAACGATGCGTCCAGGGCGCAGTGCCGCGGCAATCGCGGCATAGGTCGACGGCAGCACGAACGGCATGTCGGCCAGGCAGACCAGCAGGCCGCGCTCAGCCGGCAACTGCGCCACCGCCGCCGCCAGCGAGGCGCCCATGCCCCGTTCCGCCACGGTCGCGGGAATGATCAGCGTCGCGACACCGTCAGGCACCTCGATGCAACGCGCACTGTTCTGCGCCACCACGCACGCCAGCCCCGCCGCGCCAATGGCATCGACCACGGCTTCGAGCAGCGTGCGACCGTCCGCCAGCCGGGCGAGGCGTTTGTCGCTGCCGAAGCGGCTGGAGAAGCCGGCTGCCAGAACCAGTGCCAGTGGCGTCGTCTGCATCGATATACCTTCCGGGATTACACAGGGCCTGCACTCTGCGCCGGCGCGGCGCCGTATTCAATGGCCGCTACCCGCCTTGCGCCGTAAAGCCCCCCTGCGCTGTTGCATCTGCGCGCAACAGCAGTAAGATAGTGCGCACTATTTATCGGTGTGGCTGCCCGGGTCTGTCCCATGCCCGTCCAGCCAGTCCTCCGCATTGTTCAGGCGGGAGGCAAGAACATGTCGCAAGTGATGGAAGGTAAAGGAGTCATCATGAGTGCTCCCCGCGCAAGACCACGCCTCGACGACGACAACCGGCCGTTCTGGTTGGGCGGCGCCGACGGCAAGCTCAACATCATGAAATGCCGCGACTGCGGCGAATACACCCATCCACCGCGGCAGATCTGCCGCCATTGCCGTTCGGAAAACATGTTCGCCGACGCGGTGGCCGGTACCGGTGTCGTCGATACCTACACGATCAACCACCAGAAGTGGACGCCTGCGCTCGATGTGCCGTTTGTCATCGCGCGCGTGCGGCTCGATGGCGTGCCCGGCGTCTACCTGACCACCAATATCGTCGGCTGCCCGGTCGATGAAGTCGACTTTGACGACAGGGTGCGTGTCGTCTTCGAGGAGCAGGAGGGGATCTGGTATCCGCTTTTCGAGAAGATCGCTGACGAGAAGGTGAGCTGAGCATGACGACAAAAAATCGTGAGGCTTACATCACCGGCATCGGCATCTCGGAAGTCGGCGTGCGGCTGACCCGCTCGCCGATGGGGCTGACACTCGACGCCGTGCGCGAGGCAGTCGCCGACGCGGGCCTGACATTCGACCAGATCGACGGCGTTGCCACCTATCCGGGGCGCATGTCGTCGTTCATGGGGTTCTCGCCGATCGGCAGCGACGAACTGATCGAGGCACTTGGTTTGAAAACGCGCTGGCATCTCGGCGGCGGTGAAATGACCGCGCAGCTGGGTGCGATCACGGCGGCCGCGATGGCGGTCAAGAGCGGGCAGGCGCGCCATGTGCTCTGTTTCCGCACCGTCTACGAAGCGGCGGCATTGTCGCGACCGGATGAATACGCGCCGCTCAATCGCAAGACCGTCGACGGCGCCGGCCAGTGGGTGGTGCCGTTCTACGCCTATTCGGCCGCCTGCTGGACCGCGCAGTTCGCGATGCGCCACATGAAGCGCTACGGCCTGACCCGCGAACAGCTGGCGCAGGTGGCGATCAATGACCATGCCAACGCCTCGGTCAACCCGCGCGCCATCGTCAAAAAGTCGCTGACGATGGACGAATACATGTCGGCGCGGATGATCACCACGCCGTTCTGCCTCTACGACTGCGACCGTTTCACCGACGCCTCGACCGTGCTGATCGTCTCGGCCGATGACGCACTCGGCGACGTGAAAACCACGCCGATCCGTATCGCCGCGTCCGCCGGTTCGGTCGAGCGCTACAGCTGGGACCAGGCCGAGTGGGCCGCCGCCTATCCCACCGGCAAGGCGTTGTGGGAGCAGACCGACTACACGCCCGCCGATGTCGACACCGTGCAGTTCTACGACGGCTTTGCGTTCCAGCCGATCACCTGGCTCGAAGGGCTCGGCTTCTGCGAAGTGGGCGAGGGCGGTCGCTTCATCGAGGGAGGTACACGCATTGCCCGCGATGGCGAACTGCCGATGAACACCGGCGGCGGCCAGCTCGGCTGGGGCCGCCTGCATGGCTTCGGCTATGCCTACGAGTCGGTGGTGCAGCTGCGCGGCGAGGGCGGCGACCGCCAGATTCCGGGCGATCCGAAAGTGGCGGTGGCGACTTCCGGCGGCGGGCCGATGGCGGCGGCGCTGTTATTGAGCAAAGACTGATTCGCATCAAAGCAGCTGTTCGCCAGTTATCTATCATCGAACCAGATATCGGTGGCCGGGCGGATAGCACGTTGTCATGGCTGGACTGTCAATAACCAATAGAGACCGTAAACACCCGAGGGCGATGTTATGAACATGAACGACATGGTGATCATCAGCACCGACGACCACATCTGCGAGCCGCCGGATCTGTTCGACCTGCATCTGACGGGCGACCTGCTGAAAAGCGCGCCGAAGCTGCTGACCGACAAGAACGGCAAGAACTACTGGTCCTACCAGGGCAAACAGCAGCCCGGCATCGGCCTCAACGCCGTGGTCGGTCGCCCGCTGGAAGAGTACGGCATGGAGCCGAACGCCATCGAGCAGCTGCGCAAGGGCTGTTACAACGTCCACGGTCGCATCGACGATATGGATGTCAACGGCATCGCCGCACAGATGAACTTCGGCAACTCGATCGGCTTCGACAACCGCACCTTCCACCAGGCACCGGACAAGAATCTGGCGCTGCATCACTTGCGCGCCTGGAACGACTGGCACATCGACGAGTGGTGTGGCGCCTATCCCGGCCGCTTCATTCCGCAGGCGATCCTGCCGACCTGGGACATGAAAGCGATGATCGAGGAGATCAAGCGCGTTCACGCCAAGGGCTGCAACGTCGTCAGTGTCAGCGAGAACCCGACCAAGCAGGGGCTGCCGAGCATTCACAACGAATACTGGGACCCCTTCTACAAGGCGATCGCCGAGCACGACATGACGATCTCGCTGCACATCGGCAGCGGCAACCCGCAGCCGCACGCGTCGATGGAGACGCCGATCGAGGCGTGGATCACGACGATGCCGCTGTCGATCGCGGTCGGTGCCGCCGACTGGCTGCAGCTGAAGGCGCTGCACCAGTACGACAACCTGCGCATCGCGTTGTCCGAGAGCAGCATCGGCTGGATTCCCTACTTCCGCGAGCGCGCCGACTTTTCCAACTGGCGCCACAAGGCGTGGACCCACTCGATCTTCCAGAAGCGCAAGCCGAGTGAAGTGTTCAACCAGCACTTCCTCTGCTGCTTCATCGACGATCCGTTTGGCCTGAAACATCTGGAAGATATCGGCGAAGATATCGTCGCCTACGAAACCGACTACCCGCACTCCGACGCGGTGTGGCCGGAGGTACCGGAGTATCTGTGGGAGCAGGTCAAGCACCTGACCGATACGCAGATCAATAAAGTGACGCACGCCAACGCCATGCGTTTCTTCAAGTTCGATCCGTTCAAACACCACAAGCGCGAGGAGCTGACCGTCGCAGCACTGCGTGCCCAGGCCAAGGCGAAAGGCGTCGACACCACGCCGATCTCCAGCGGTGGCGCACGTCCGGTCGATCCGGGCACCGAGCGTCCGATCACCTCGGGCGACCTGATGGCGATGTTCCAGAAGCACGCGGATACCATTGCCGAGTCGAACGCTGCCTGATTCGGTAGTCCGGCAACACAAAACGCGGAGCCCTGTGCTCCGCGTTTTGCTTTGACAAAACTGCTGTCGAGAGACGGCCATTTTTTATTCACCCGGTCACTACGCCACAGCCCCTTTCGCAAACGATGCCAGAATGGCGGCACCGTTTTCCCGCACCCATTCAAAAGGGAGAGGATCGCCATGGCCAAGCTCGTCGTGGATCAACTGATCGAAGCGGCACGCAAGCAGACCGGTCTGGAAAAATTCGATAGCGACAGTTATCGCGAAGGCCTGGAAGTGCTGGTCGCCGACATGAACAACGTCGCCTATTCGGAGTCGGGTGTGGCGCGCAATCAGGGCAGCCTCGTCGGCTACCTGGCCGCCCGGCTGAAAACCACCGACTACCTGGCCAAACGGCCTGAACTGCTGCAGCGGCCGATCGAGAAACCGGTATTCGTCTTCGGCATTCCGCGCACTGGCACCACGCTGCTCAGCAACCTGTTCGCCTGCGACCCGGCGCGCCGCTCGCCGCTGACCTGGGAGATCGACGACCCGGTGCCGCCGGCCACCACCGCCACGCTGCGCACCGACCCGCGCGCCATCGCCCGGCTCGAGCAGGAGAAGGCGATGCTGGCCGCCAATCCGGCGATGGGCAAGTACTACCGCAACTCGGCGATCTACCCGAACGAGTGCGTCTTCTTCATGGCGCATGACTTCAAGACGCTGATGCTGGAATCGCGCGGCAAACTGCCGAACTACCGCGACTGGCTGCTCTCCACCGACATGACCTCGGCCTACCAGTACCACAAGCGCTTCCTGCAACTGCTGCAGGCCGACGCCCCCGGCGTCTGGAACCTGAAGATGCCGTCGCACGCGCTGTGGCTTGAAACGCTGCTGAAGGTCTACCCCGATGCACGCCTGGTCTGGACCCACCGCGACCCGTTCACCGCGCTGGGTTCGTTCTGCAGCATCATCTCGCTGAGCCACATGGGCTTCACCGGTACCGTCGACAAGGAATGGATCGCCGAGAACTGCAGCTATCAGGCCTTCGAACACGCCAACCGCATCATGGATGCGCGCGACAGGCTGGGCGAGGAGCGGATCATCGACGTTCACTACGCCGACATGACCACAGACCCGATCGGCACCATGCGCAAGCTCTACCGCGACCTTGGCGACGAATTCACCGCCGAGGCCGAAGGCGCAATGCAGCAGTGGCTCAACGACAACCCACAGAGCAAGTTCGGCAAGCACGAGTACAACCTGGAGCAGTACGGCCTCGGCATCGACAAACTGCAGGATGGGTTCGAGCGGTATTTGTCGCGGTATGAGGTGGTGAGGGAGGGGTGAGGAGATCTCCTCACCGGTCATCCACGCGTAAGGGCTTGATGCATCGTCATTGAGACTTCAGGAAATTCTTTGAGAATTTTCTTGTCCGCCGTTACGAGTTTCACGTTCAGCCGTTTTGCCAGTGCAACAAACTCGCAGTCATAGGCCGAACAATCGCTTGATTCGACCAGTCTCAGAACATCGAGCGACGGAACTTGATATTCCGAGTCTGCCAGCAGTGTTTCGGCTTCGGTCTGTATCGAGAAGGCCTGCTCGAAGGTGAGCTGATCCTTTCGGATGTAAAGCGCCAGCACGTTGCGTAGCTCGCTGCGCCACAGTGTCGGGGTGACCCAGTGCGGCTCCTGTGCCAGCAGTTGCTCAGCTTGGGTGCTGAGCTCGGAGGGCAGGTACAGGTAGGCGATGATGTTGCTATCGACGACGATCACGGGCGGCCTGCGTCGATGGCTTTCTGAATATCCGCAGCCTTGAACTTCTTGCCTTTGAGGCTCTCCCGGATCTGGCGGGCGCGAGCTATCTGCATCTCGTTGCTGGCTCGGGTGGGCAGCAATACCCGCTCCAGACAGGCAATCGCTTCGCTGTTGATGCTGCGGTGGTGAGCTACGGCAGCCTCCTTGAGGCTGTCGTAGATCTCGTCGGGTATGTTCTTCAGGGTGATGGTGGTGCCCATGGCGGCATTCTCTGGAACCAAATTGGAACCGGAATGCTACCCGCAGCTTCGATGAAGGACAACTGTCTGTCTCATTTGACATGACGTCACTACCGCCCCGATCGGCACCGACAAAGCCATTTGTCCGGGCACTCTGGCTTTTTGGATGGGCTTCGGGTTAATTTCTGTAACCATTACAGGGTTATCGATAAAATTCAGGATTAACGCGACGTTAGCGTGTGCTTCAGGGCATGAAGGGGTGGGTGACATAAGCCGACGCTTCCGCATTAACACCTTGATTCCCGAAATAAACCGACGGGCCTGCATCAATTCTTATCATGCAGATGTGTCTGCTTATTAATTAGTTAGGACTCTTTACCATGCGGAACCTATATGTATTCACGCTAGCTCTCTTCCTCAGTGCTTGCGCTTCTCCGTATAAGCCGGAGGGGTTTGGTGGCGGCTACAGCGACACTCAGTTAGATACAAATGTGTTCCGCGTTTCATTTCGGGGTAACGGCTACACGCGCGAAGATCGCGCAGCAGAGCTTGCTTTGCTTAGAGGCGCGGAAATCGCGCTACAGCATGGGTTTCGTTACTTCGCAGTTGTCGACTCGCAAAATTCAATACAACAGAGCACCCACACGACACCAACAACCGCCACAACGAATATCAATTCCACTACGTACGGAACGGCGAACCGAAATGGAAATTACGTAAACTATTCTGGCAATACCTACGGCACTGCGACAACAACGTACAGTGGTGGCCAAACATATACGATTTCAAAGCCCCGCTCTTCAAACACGATTGTTTGCTTTGCTGAGAAACCAGAAGGGTTTTCGTACAACGCGGAAATCATTGTGTCTAGTCTCAAACAGAAATACGGCATCAAGTGATCCATCGTCCTAACATGGCAGTCGAGAGGGACGGCCACAAGCTGCGCTTGTGGTTCCCTACGCTTCGCTCCGGCCGCCCCTCACTTCTACGTTAGAGGAAGGCCATGAGCTCAACATGAATCGCCCCGGGATTCGTGGAGGCCAGTTGGTTTAAGTTGAGACGGCAAGC